>SCVA01000002.1 GCA_004297005.1 Nevskiaceae bacterium | reverse complement strand
CTGACAATCAGCATGGGACCGAGCATGCAGGCGGCCAGCGATGTTAGAGCCATGACGCCGGCGATAAGCCGAGCAGCTTTATGAGAGGCGGGCATTAGCTTCTTTGCTCAATCACATAACGCTGATTAGGTTGCACGCCGTGACGCCTAATCCGACGGCTTTGACGGCTAATTCGATAAAAGCTGACGCATAACTCGACGCAGGAAGGCTGGCAACTGCCTGAAGGTAATGAAGAATGTGGCCAGAAGGCCGCCCAAGGCCCCGAGTTATGCGTCAGCGGCAAATGCGTCATCCGCGCAGCCCCTATTCTGTTTATTGGATTCGCCGCGGTCCCGCGGCCGCAGCTTGATCGTCAGCCTACGGGCGGTGGATTCCCGCGTCCACCGCACCGCTTCCTCTCCGCTCTACCTTGTCCTGCTAGCCAGCCGTTACAGCGCCGCAATCGGCAGATTCAGCGCGGTGTCGTCCAGGCTCATCAGCAACTCAGACTGCCGCAGCGCTTTCGGCAGTTCGTGGCGGATGAAGTAGCGGCAGGCCCAGCGCTTGCCTTGGTAGTAGTCCTGATCGGCGGCGCTGGCGCCGGGTAGCGCCTGGGTCGCCAGCTCCGCTTGTTGCAGCCACAGCCAGGCGATTACGGTGTGGCCCATCATCTCCAGATACAGATGGGCGTTGGCGAGGAAGAGATCGAGCTTGCCCTGCGCGGCGGTGGCGCCCAGGGTCATGGTGGTGCGGGTGGCGGCGTCGACGGCCTTGGCCAGTGCCTCGGCGTATTCGTTCAGTGCGGCGTCGCCGCTGGCCTTGGCGCTGGCGATGCTGGCCTGGATGCGGCCGAGCAGCAGCTTGAGGGCGGCGCCGTTCTGCATCATCACCTTGCGGCCCAGGAGGTCCAGGCCCTGGATGCCGTTGGTGCCCTCGTGGATGGGGTTGAGGCGGTTGTCGCGGTAGAGGCGCTCGACCGGGTAGTCGCGGGTGTAGCCGTAGCCGCCCAGCACCTGGATGGCGAGCTTGTTGGCCTCCAGGCAGAACTCGCTGGGCCAGGCCTTGGCGATGGGGGTGAGGATGTCCAGCAGCAGGTGGGCGTCGGCGCGCGTCTGCGCGTCGGAGTTGGCCAGCTCCTCGTCCACCAGCCGCGCGCAGTACAGGCACAGCGCCAGGCCACCTTCAACGTAAGCTTTCTGCTGCAACAGCATGCGGCGCACATCGCTGTGCTCGATGATCGCGACCGGCTTGGCCTCCGGGTTCTTGTTGCTGGCCGGGCGGCCCTGTAGCCGGGTCTTGGCGTAGTCCAGGCTGTAGCGGTAGCCGGCGGAGGCGAGGGCGACCGCGCTCAGGCCAACGCCGATGCGCGCCTCGTTCATCATGTGATTACGTTCGTATGTAACATGTAACTATTGTACAACCATTTGAATAAGAACGCTTTTCATGTTTGTAACAGTTACCTCATCTTTTATGTGATATTTCCGTTACTTTTGGACTGTTAGCATTCTGTTTGTAACGCTCTAACTCCAAGGTCAAGGTGGCCATTCGAGACACCAGAGCTCGATTCAACTCGCGCTGCTCGGAAAGCTCTTGCCGCAGCACTCGATTCTTCGCCCGAGCCTCCTTCGCCTCCTCGGTCTTGGCATCGCGCTGCGTCCGGACACTCGTACCTCCGTCGGCGCGAATCTTCTCGGCTAGATCGGGATGGCTATTGTGGATGAGCGCCCTACTGATACCCGCCTCCTCTGCAACCGACGCGACGGAGAGCTTCCGACCTGGCTGAACACGCCGCGGCCGCCCCGCTTTAATGCGAGTGATGGCCGCATTGATCTCCGAGCGCGTCGTCTCGCCACGCGTCTTCTCGGCGTCACTCTTCGCCGCTGGTTTCATCCACTAGCTCCTCTTCATTTGCGCCAAGCTCCACCAGGACACGCCTAGCCCGCTCGAGGTCGCGCTCGACGCGTTGCCGTCCTCCCTCACCGATATCACGCAGATCTCGTAACTCCAATTGCTGCCTGTAAATGCCACTCCAGATCGGTTGCCGTCCCTTGTCGATAACGGCGTTAGAGCAGTCTCCGCACCTGGTGCGCTCTGCAGCGGTGCCCCCTGCGCACCCTGCCGCGTCTGCCAAGCACCAAGCGACGCCAGTGGCGCGGATATGCACGAGCGGACTGATCGTCTCCGCCATCTCGCGTCGGTCTGCTTTCGTCACGAGAGCCTGATTGCCGGCCCTGAAGGTTTTGATGGGCTCGGCGCCACCGCCGGTCAAAATGGCGTCCTCCTCGAGCCAGTTCTCGAGAAGGCCGATCTTGGTCTCTAGGAAGGCGTGCCCGATGTCGTCGTACAACTCTGCGTCCTGCTGGCGGTTCATGGCATAGAGCGCGGTCATATCCAACGACCAGTGCTTGAAGTGCTCCCTCAAGTACCGAAGGTCTCCCAGCGCGCTATGAGCGGCGTACACCGCGAAGGTCCGACGGAACTGGTGGTTGGCGAAGCGCCAATCAATCCCGCACCGCTCGGCCAGGATGTTGATCCGGTCTTGTATCGTGGCATTGGACAGCCTGGCGGCGCGGCCCCCATGCCGAACCAGAAAGACGGCATCAGCATGAGCTTTCATGCTGGCAATCTCCTGAGGAGAACGAGACCGGCTGATGTTGAGTCGAAGCTGCTCTCTCAACGGGGCTGAGATCTCGACAGCAACAGCGATCGCACGATGGGTAATTTCCGCCACCAGCCATTCAACCGCACCGTGACCGAGCTTTTCTGAGACGCCTTTCATCCAGTAATACCGCTCGCCGTCCTTCACCTTGGTGTAGGCACAATCGGCATTCAAGGAGGCGAGCTCACTCACGCGCACCCCGCTGGTGTCGAAGATGATGACAGCGCATGCATCGACGGTGCGATCGAGTTCATCGGCCAGCCGCCGCTGATCCCAGCCCTGCTTCCGCAGCCGCGCCGTGATCGTGTCGGAAGTCAGGCCCTGTCGCCTCCAGCCAAGCACGCTGCTTTGCAGGGCGATGAGGTCGGCGGCCTTATCGAGCTGGGCAACGCAGTGCTGAAAGAACGGGGCCATCACCTCGTCCGGGATGATCTTGGTCCGAGCTCCGAGCCTCAGGTAGTGGCCATCACCGGTAGCTCCCGCTAGGAAGGCGGAAGAGCTTTCCGGCCATGGATGAGCCATCGGAGTGGCTGTGTGTTGGCTCAGAGCATGCAGGTACTCCAGCGCCTGTAGCCGTTGCTTGATGCTGCTGCTACCGATCGACTCGCCCTTCTGGCTCTTGAGCGCCCTGCAGTGCTGCACGTACTGGGCCCCGTGGAACGGGGTTGCATCGCGGAGGCTCGACACGCCGTGCGAGTCCAGGTAGCGCAGGTACGAGACGAACCGACTGAATGTCCCGAAGATCGTCGCGCCCCTCGGCCGTACGCTCCCCTCCAAGCCAACGAGGTAGTACCGAAGAGTGCATGCCTTTAGCACGCTCCTGAAGCACGCCGGCGCCAAGCTGAACCGCAGGACCTTAGCGCTCGGTTGCGCGTTCGCCGGGAACAATGCATCTGGGAGGACCCATTCATCATCACCCAGGCAGCTCAGGACGTGATAGGAGCCGTCTGGAAGCATTACCCCTGTCACAGGCAGCGCCGGCGCCTCCAAGCCCATCTGAGCGGCCTCGAGGGCCTTCAGCTGGCCTGCCCGAAATTCGACCTGCACTGCACTCACAACGCGCCCTCCAGCGTCCCAGGGTCAGCCCAGAAGGGATGGGGAACTGTCTCCGCGTGGTTGCGGACCCTGCTGACCAGGTCGGGTGCAAACTTGGGGGCCACATCCCGGTCGATGATCCGGATGATGTGGCGGTACTGCTTGGACCACGCATTTACGCCCACCCGCTTGCGCTCACGGATGAGCATCCAATACAGGCTGAAGACTCTGTGCAGGTCGTCGGCGGTGACGACGAAGCTCTTGCACCGGAAGCACGCTAGAAACTTCTGGCAATGGTCGGTGCCATTCTTCGGGGCCATTTCACCTCGCTTGGTGTCTTTACACCCCGCGACCGGAGTGATCTCAATGTGCCCATCGGGCACGAAGCTCATACGGTCGTTGGTCCGCACCTCACCCATGAGACGCCAGTTCTTTTCGGCCTCCACCGGCGCTTCGAGGTACGCATCATTACTCACCTTCAGCGTGTGTCCGCCGAGACGGGCCGTGACGAACGGATCCTGGCCGGAGAGCTCGAACACCCTGTTTGCGAAGGTCTTCCGCAACCTCATGGTGTTCAAAGCCAGCGGTGCGCCATCCGCGTTCGTGATCCCATGCTGACCGACGAAATTCCGAGCATGAACCTGCAATGCGTGGGCCGACATTCGGGCTATGCCGGACACAGCGAAGTCGCGCCGGGCATATACGAAGAGCGAGGTCGGATACGCGCTGGCCGCCCGCGCGCTGGCGTTTCGTTCGATCACCATGCGGACGATCCTGGCTACGTCAGGCAGTGCAGTGACGATCAACTCCACATCCTTCGAGTACCGCATGCTCTGGATGTGGGTGGCGTTGCCGCGCTTTTTGAAGCTCACGAGCACGTAACGGTCAGCCTTGATCGGGTGCGGTTGAATGCAGTCCACATGTAACTGCACAAGCGGGCCTGGGTTTAGGCCCGTTCGCGCCGCTATAGACAGGAGACAGACCGCCAACTCGTCGGACGTCAACTCACCCTGGCCGGACATGATCAGCTGCATATCCCGCTTCAGGGCCTTGGTTACCGCCTTCATTTCGCCCGCGCTGAGCGCCGACTCCCCGACAGCAGAATGGTTTGCGCGCGGAAAGGGATTTCGGGGGAAGATATCCCTGGCAATGAGGCCCTGTCGGACTAGATGCACCAACACTGACTTCGCATGGCCGTACTTGGCCCTCTTGGCGGTTGCCTTCCCACCTCCAGCAGTGATGTGGGCAATGAAGCGCTCGATCAATCCGCGGTCCACGTCCTCTAAAGTGAGTTCGCGGTCCAGGGCGGTCGCCATGATTGCGCAGTAGGGCAGAAAGGAGCGAAGCCCGTTGGAGTAGAACGCATGTACGGACCTCGCGCTGATGGACTGCCCTCTCGAAGACCGAGACCGTTCAGCCATCTGTTCGAGCGCCGTTTGGCAGGCATACACGATGCGATCGCACCCCTTGCCATAGTAGAGCTTGAAGTCACAACGTCGTCGCCCATCGGAAGACTCAGGAAGCTCCACGATTGTCTTTGTCGGAGGGAACGACTCTTCGCCGGCTGGTTGCGCCGGTTGCAGCTTCGCCGACAACTCACCGCGAGGCTTGGTCGAACGGCGGTTCTTCTTAGGCATCAGACGCCTCCCGAGTGATGGCGTCGATGTCTGCCTGGTAATCGTTCATCACCCCGTCCTCCACCTCCGACAGGCAATGGAGGTATGCCTCAGTCGTCGTCACCGAGGCGTGCCCCAATCTATCTCGCACATACAGCAGGGCGTTGGTTTCGGACTTCCGCTTCATCATGGAATAGAGCGTGTGCGTGGCATACGTGTGCCGCAACACATGGACGTTGATGTACGGGATGCCCGCTGCTGCGCCGGCGGTCTTCACCACACCGAGTAAGGCTGCTCCATGGTTCTGAAACGGCAGCCCATCCTCACTCAAGAAAAGGGCCGACGACTGTACGCCGGACTGCTGCTCAAGCTGGTGGCGCGTGTCGATCCGGTACTGCCACATGTCCTCCATCACTGTCCTGGGCACATCGATCCCTCGGGCTCGATTGCCTTTCGTGCTCATATCGCGCGGATCCAGCACCACCCGTATAAACGAGCGAAACTTGGTGTACGTGCGCGGGTCGATCACGTACTTGGCGGGGAAGGTGGCAATCTCTTCGCGGCGCATCCCCGTCGTCAGCGCAAGCCTTACCGCCAACTTGTGGGTGGGGTTGCTGATCACGGCGACCAGCGAACGTGCCTGGTCACGGCTTAGCACCCGGATCACCGGCTTGGCCGTGCGCAACAGGACATCCGGAGACAGCCGCTGCCCGGCGGTAGCATCTGCGTGGGCCAGGAAGCCCACCGGCTGCCTCACCGAGATCGTCTCCATCTCGTAGGGCACGCTGGACACGGACCCTCGGTTGTAGGCGAACCTGTAGAACGACATCAACAGCCTGAGCCGGCCATTCACTGTCCTGGGAGAGTTGCCTACCTCTTCACCCAGCGCCCAGTCCCGGTACTCAGCCAGGATCGTCGACTCCCGGTCATTGCCAATGTCCCGCCAATCGATCTGGTTGACCTCGCACCAGTCGAAGAAGTCCAAGAGGTCTTTGCCGTACTTCTCCCAGCTCCTGATGGACTGGACGCGGCCGCGCTTGATCAGGTGCTTGACGCAGAACTGCAAGACCTCGTTCTCGATCTCCCCTGCTTGGGAGACCAGGATCGGAAAGTTGGGGTAGGTGTGGCCGTGGAGGCGGAAGTCATCGGTGCTCAGGAATAGCTGCATGCACCTATACTACTGCAATGTAACACTTCCGTCAGTGGTAATCATGTGGAACATGCAGGCCAGGCCCTGGCCGGGCGCTCCCACCAGTTCGCCCACGCAGTCGCCCTGCTCGCCGAAGCTGAGCGCGGTGTTGGTGGTGCCGCGGTAACCCATCTTGTGGTTGAGGCCCATCAGCCGCACGCCGTTCTTCGCGCCCAGGCTGCCGTCGGCGTTGACGCGGTACTTGGGCACGATGAACAGCGAGATGCCCTTAACGCCCGCCGGCGCGCCGTCGATGCGCGCCAAGACGTGGTGGACGATGTTCTCGCTCAGATCGTGCTCGCCGCCGGAGATCCACATCTTGTTGCCGCTGATCGCATAGCCACCATCCGGCAGCGGCGTGGCGCGGGTCTTGATGTCGCCCAGGCTGGAGCCGGCCTGCGGCTCCGACAGGCACATGGTGCCGAACCAGCGGCCGGCCAGCATCGGCTCCATGTAGGTCTTGCGCTGCGCCGACGTGCCGTGCGCGCGCAAGAGGTTGGCGGCGGCGCCGGTGAGAAAGAGATAGCCGCTGGTGCCGATGTTGGCGGCGGTGAACAGCGCGCTCACCGCCTGGAAGATGGTGTAGGGCAGTTGCAGTCCGCCGTATTCGGTGTCGAAAGCGGTGCCCAGGAAGCCGCCCTCAATGTAGGCATCCAGTGCCGCTTTCACCTCGGGAATGAGGTGCACGCGCTCGCCGTCGAAGTGCGGCTCGTTGGCGTCGAGCTTGGCGGCGTGGGGCAGGAACTGCTCTTCGGCCAGCACGGTAGCGGCGTCGATCACGCCGTCGTAGGTGGCGCGATCCTGGCCGCTATAGCGGTGGTGACGGTTGAGCGTCTCGATCTGCAGCCATTCGTGCAGCAGGAAGTCGAGATCGCGACGCTGGATGAGTTCGGTCATGGCGGGGTTCTAGTGGTTGGCTCCTCGACCGCAAGCCTACCAGCCCCGCCGCACCCAAGGTCTCCCCCAGCCAGGAGGAGACCGCGGCGTCCTAACGGTTGAGCGTGCGCTCCCACATCTGCAGATAGCCTTCGGCGGAGTTGTAGAGCGCGTCCAGCGCTTCCTTGCCGCCCTCCAGGCGCACCTCTTCCACGAAGTCGGCCACCAGGCCGTAGTGGGCCATGCCCTCGGCATTGATGTCGAAGGCGCGCTCGCCGCTGACCTGCTCATCGAAGGTCACCGGCGCAACCTTGGCGAACTGCGAGCCCCAGTCGCTGCCCTGGAACAGGGTGAAGGGGTAGCTCACCGGCACCGCCTCGCTGCCGCGCGGATTGGCCTGTGAACCCATGCCATTGGTGTCGGCGCCGTAGCCGAGCGCGAACAGGTACTTGTCGCTCTTGATCGGCTTGAGGCGGTTGAGCATGTCGACGTGCTGCTTGCCATTGCCCTTGTAGGGGTAGATCAGGCCGCCGCCAGCGAGGATGCGCTGCGCCTGCGCCATGCTGATGCCGCCGTGGCCGCCGTGGGTGGAGACCAGCGGATACACCGGTGTCTGCGCCTCGGCGAGGTCGAGCAACTGGGTCTTTATCTTCAGTTCCAGATGATCGACCTCGATGATCATCTTCTTTTCCATCATCTTCTTGAACGCGTACTCGCCGAGATTGGTCATGCTCCGCGAATTGCATTGCAGCTTGCTGGAGTTGTAGAGCGGCACCGCGCCATTGAGGATGGGCAGCAGCAGGGCGGTGAGCGGATCGTTGCCCAGGCCTGGCACCGTAGTCATGATCGCGCCGGCGCCGTAGAGGTAGTCGTCTTCAGGGCAGTCGTAGGTGCCCCAGAACTTGCCGGTGTCGACGAAGTTGCCGACGTTGAGGATGGCGCCGTCGAAGATGCCGTTGCCGCCGAAGGCGTTGTCGAACTCGTGGATCGGGAACATCTGCCGCACGCCCAGATCGTAGAGCCGGTCCATTTGCTCATCGATGTCGGCCTCGGTGCAGCCACTGACCTCGGTGAGGTTGGCCAGGTAACGGACGTTGCAGTTGAACAGGTGCGAAATCTCGATGCCCAGCACCACCGCCATCTTGCCCTCGTTGATCACCTTGCGGGCTTCCTGCGGGCTGGTGACGATGCGATACCAGCCCTTGCCGGGGCCGCCTTCCTGGGCGTCGATGTAGTCCTGCAAGCGGTACATGAAGCCGGCCTGCGAGACCGCGCTGTCCATCTCGTTGCAGTTCTTCAGGGGCTGCAACTGGCTGGTGCTGGCGAGGAAGCAGAGCACCTCGTTCTCCACCAGATTGTTGACCATCAGCCGCAGGCCGGCCTTCCAGGCGCGTTCCACCCACTTGTAGTACATCGCCTCGTGGGTCAGCGAATGCGCGGCCGGCCAGTCGATGAAGCTGGGCCAGCCGATGTTGTCGTGAGTGGCCTCCGGGGTGCCGGCGTAGAGGTTGCCGACCAGGTCCAGGCGGCCGTTGGGGCCGTGCTTGGCCTGGCAACTGCCGACCGCGTCCTCGACGCCGAAGCGCGAGTAGGGGTAGCCGTAGTGGGCGCCGCCGAGGAAATCAGTGGCGGAGATGTGCACGTGCACGTCGGCGAAGCCGAGCACTGGCTGGTCCTCGCCATTGCCCTTGAAGGTCTCGCCTTGGGTGTTGGTCGTGACCTCGGGGAACTCGCTGCAAGCTTCCACCCACTCGAAGTCGAACTTGGCGGCATCACCGGCGCTGGTGGCCAGGCTCAGGCTGCCGTCGGTGCCGGTGCTCAGGTAGCCGGCTTCGGAGGCGGAGTACAGCGTGTACCCCTGAGCAAGATCGCCGTCGATGGTCCAGTCGATGGGCTCCGCCAGGGCGGTGCTGGTGGTCACCGCGCTGCCGTTGCCAGTCAGGAAGGAGCGGTCCTTGCCGTAGACCATGTACTTGCCGAGCGCGGTCGGCTTGAGGAAGAACGGCTCGGCGGCCTTGGCGGTGGCGGCGCTCATCGCGTAGCCGCTGCCATTGCGAGCACACCAGCCATCGGTGGCGCGCGACTTCAGGGCCCAGCAACCATTGGCGAGGTCGTAGCGGGTCTTGGCGGTCGGCACCTCCGGCACCGGGCTGGGGCCGTCACCTCCCTCTGGATGTTCCGAACTGCCGCAGCCCAGCAGCAGGGCGCTGGACAGCAGGGTGACGAGCACAAGGGACCAAGGGCGCATTCCGACTCTCCTGAATCAATGGCGTTTTCGACCGGCCGCCCGCGTGGGGGGCCGGCTTTTTAGTGGCCGTCATGCTAGTGACATGTTGGCTTCGGCACCTATGGTAAAAAGCGCCTTCGCTCAACCCCCAAGAGAGTTCCTAGAGCCATGCGCAATGCCGTACTGACCGTTGCTGTTGGCCTGCTGTTGCTGGTGGGCCTGTTCTGGCTGCTCAAGCCCGACAGCGCGTCCACGCCGGCCGAGGACGCCACATCCGCAGCGATGCCTGCGGCGGTTGCGGCGCCAACGCCCACGTCGGCGCCCGAGCCCGAAGCGGCGGTCGAGCCCACGCCACGGCGGGTAGAGCTGCGAATCGCCGAAGGCAGGCTGTCGGGGGAGGCGAGCAGCCACTCCCTCAGCCAGGGCGAGGAGGTTGAGGTGCAACTGCTCAGTGATCGTGCCGGCGAGCTGCATCTGCACGGCTACGACCTGGAAGCGAAGGTGCAGGCCGATCTGCCGGCGCTGCTGCGCTTCCGCGCAGATCATGCCGGCCGGTTCGAGATGGAGCTGCACAGCAAGGCGGGGCATGTGGAGCTGGGCGCGCTGGAGGTCCAGCCCCGGTGAGGTGGCCGGCCGCGCTGGCTCTGCTGCTGTTGTCCGGCAGCGCCGGCGCCCACTCTTTCGGACGCCTTTACAACCTGCCGGTGCCGTTCTGGCTGTATGCCTACGGTGCGGCGGCGGCCTTGCTGCTGTCCTTCCTGGTCGCCGCCTACTTCCTGCATGCCGGGGCCGGGCCGGGTACGACGTCCACGCGGGAGCTGAGCAATGGCGCCGCCCTGCGCGGCCTGCGCCGGCTGCGACTGCCGTTGCTGCTCCGGCTTGGCGCTCTGGCGGCGCTTGGGCTTTGCGTGCTGACCGGGCTGGTCGGCAGCCGCAATCCGTACACCAACATCAACATGACCCTGTTCTGGGTCTGGTTCGTACTGGGCTTTGCTTATCTGAGCGCGCTGATCGGCGATGTCTATTCGTGGATCAATCCCTGGCAAAGCCTGGCCCAGGGGCTGACGCGACTCTGGCCGGACTACGGCCGTGGCCGCCTGCGGTATCCGGAGCGTTACGGCTACTGGCCGGCGTTGGCGCTCTACATGGGCTTCATCTGGCTGGAGTTGTTTGGGCACAGCAAGCCGCCCTCCCTGGCCTGGGCGCTGATCACCTACTCGGCGATCAACCTTCTGGGTGTCTGGCTCTGGGGCCTGCGGGCCTGGTTCCGCTACGGCGAGCTGTTCGCGGTCTTCCTGCGCTTGATCGCGCTGATGGCGCCGCTCGACCTCCGCCGTCGGGACGGCCGCACCCGCATCTACCTGCGCTGGCCGTTCGCAGGGCTGCTGCAGGAGCGCGCCGAGCACGGCAGCCTGGTGGTCTTCATCCTGTTCATGCTGTCCTCGACGGCGTTCGACGGCCTGCGCGAAACAGTGCCCTGGGTGCGTCTCTTCTGGACCGATTTCCACGCGCTGGTGAAACCCTGGGTGGGCGCGCAGCCGGCGCTGGCCTACCCGCGCCTAAGCGAGATCTACCGGGTCTGGCAGACCCTGGCGCTGCTGCTTTCGCCGTTTCTGTATCTGGCCCTGTACCTGGGCTGCCTATGGCTGTCGCGAGTGCTGGCCGGCAGCCGGCTGCCGTTGAGCGAACTGGCCCTGCGCTTCGCGTACTCGCTGCTACCCATCGCGCTGGTCTATCACCTCACGCACTACTACACGCTGCTGATGACCCAGGGCGTGAAGATCGTGCCCATGCTGTCCGATCCCTTCGGCTGGCGCTGGAACCTGTTCGGCACCGCTGGGTGGTTACGCTCGGCGGTAATCCCCGACATGGGCAAGGTCTGGCACACGCAGGTGGGCCTGATCGTGTTCGGCCATATCGTCAGCGTGGTGATCGCTCATGTGGAGGCGCTGCGGGTCTTCCCGGGGCGGCGCCAGGCGCTGCTCAGTCAGTTGCCGATGCTGCTGCTGATGGTGCTGTTCACCGCGGCGGGGCTGTGGATTCTGGCGCAGCCGATTCAGACCGGCCGCTAATTGCCGCCTCGTGCGCGGCGGCCAGCTTCTTCCACTCGCTCAGCGCGCGGCCGTAGAGGCGCAGCTCGCAGTCGGCGCAACCGCCGCCGCAGCAGTCGTAGTTCTGGGGCGGCTGGGGCTTGGGCGGCAGGGCAGGCGGATTCACCCGCGCAGT
Source organism: Nevskiaceae bacterium (assembly GCA_004297005.1). Lineage (GTDB taxonomy): Bacteria > Pseudomonadota > Gammaproteobacteria > Nevskiales > Nevskiaceae > Stagnimonas. Next base: position 108,130 of record SCVA01000002.1, on the reverse strand, counting down.
TTATCGGTTGCGATGGCGCTCAGGCACGGGCACGGTCTTGGGCAGCCGTCTCTGGCGGCGCCACCGCGCCATGCTTGCCCGCGAGTCGCGTTCCCTTGGCCAGCCGACGCGGGCGGAGCCTCGGCTCGCAGTCGGTGCAGCTGCCACCGCAGCGGTCTTAAATCCTTGGCGGGTGCTTCGAGGCGCCAGCGCTGCGCTGATGGCCGTTGAGGTCCGGTGGGACCGCTCATCGGCAGGGGATGGCCGACGCTGGGGCGCTGTTGCAGACATGATCGCTCGCAGAAGCAATCGTGCTACTCGCAAGGCACCAGCTTGAAGTAGCGGGAGTCGATGACGCTGGACGGGCTGATCCCGAAGGTCTCCAGAAACACCCGGTCGGCGTGCGCCAGGTCGTGAAAGCCGGCGTCGACCGCCAGCTCGGTAAAGGTGCGCCCTTCCTGCCAGTGGCTGGTCATGTGCCAGATCGAACGCCAGCGGGCGTACTCGCCGATGGTGCAGCCCACTTGCAGTTTGAACAGCTCGCGCAGCCGGGACTCTGACAGGTTTACTCGGCGCGCCAGCGTGTCGAGGCGAACTTCGTCGAGTGGCAATTGGTCGATGAGCGCGCAGGCGGTGTCGATGCGAGGATCACGTTGCGGATAAGTCGGCATCCGGCGGCCGGTGATGGCCTCCACAGCGGCATCGATGAGAGCTCGGGCGCGGTTGACCGGCAGATCGCCGGTCATCGCCAGTCGCAAGTCGGGCAGCAGGGGCTCGAATGGCTCGAACGGCAGCTCGATGATGGCCTGGCCGGCCAGCACTTCCTTGATGCCCGCGTATTCGGACATTTCCAATGGAAAGTAGAACAGCGCGATGTAACTGTTGACCGCGACCACCCGTCGGCGCTCGGCGCGAGGTGCCACCAGACTGGCTCGTGTGGTCAGGGTCTGGCCTTCTACTTCAATCAGATACGGCGCCTCGCAGGCGATTCGCAGGGTGGCGGTCAAAGGGCTGGTCGCGCGATCCAGCACCAGCGAGGGTGCAAGCAGCAGAATGCCGCGCCGCCAGTAATAGATCGTCGCGCCCTGGCGAACCAGGCGGGCCGGATCCTCGCGACCGTTAGCTCGTTGTTGAGCGGCCATGAACGCGCCTTTCCTCCGAATCGGCGTCTAGTACAAGCCAGCTTAGCCCAGTCGGGTCCAGGATGACGCCACAGCCTCGATAGAAAGGCTGTTGCCCACATGCTGAGGAGACGTACCGTGTTGAAGCCGTTCTTGTGCGCGCTGACTGCCGCGCTGATTGTGACTGCTGTTGGCTGCCAGTCTGGCAGCACCCCGTCGTCGGGCGGTATTCCGGACGCGGCGACGGCGAACGAGCTGCTGTCCGCCGCGCCCTGCGCTCGCGACACTCGCCCAGTCGCCACTGGTGCGCCGAGCGAGGATCGGATTTTTAGTTTCATCGAGGATTTGGTCAGCTTCGGTAACCGGCGCACCGGGCATGTGGGTGGCTACAAGGCCGCCGCGTACATGAAGTGTCAGTTCGAGGCCCTGGGCCTGCAGAACGTCCACTACATCACCGCGACCACCTTTAGCTGGGAAGCCACCGGATCCTCTTTGCGCGTCGGAGGGCAGGTTGTCGACAGCTCGCCGGTTCCGTTCTCCATGATCGCTGGCACCGTGCCCGCCCGCTTCTCGACGCCATCCGGCGGCTTGAACGCCGAGCTGGTCGACATTGGTCTGGGTACGCCGGCCGAGGTATACGCGAAGGGGGTCAAGGGCAAGATCGCCGTCTTCGATCTCAAGTTTCTGGTGCCGCTGGTCGCCTTGGCCCCGGCCATGGAATTCCTCTGGGATCCGGACCTGAGCATTGTCGATCCCTCAATCATCACGGCAAATCCCTTCCAGACGCAGTACTCGTCCATCATCAAGACGGTCGTCGATGCGGGCGCGGTGGGCTTTGTCGGCGTGTTGGCCGACTACTTTGACTCCAACCGCTATTACAACGAGTCCTACCATCTTCAGCTGCCGATTCCCGGCCTGTGGGTCGCGCCCAAGGACGGCGCCAAAATCCGCGAGCTGATGGCGGCGGGCAAGGGCAGTGCCAACATCGTCATGGAAGGTCGCAGCAGTGGCGAGGCCGTGGGCACTGCCGTGGTTGGTGTACTGCCGGGCAAGAGCAACGAGACGATCCTGATCACCTCGCACCACGACTCGGCCTGGAACGGGGCGGTGGAGGATGCCAGCGGCGCCGCCAGCGTCCTTGCCCAGGCGCAGTACTTTGCCTCCAAGCCGGCGGATTCGCGTGAGAAGACTCTGCTGTTCACCACCATGGACAGCCACTGGACCGGCTACGAAGTGCATGGTGCATTCGCACGCAAGTACATCTTCGATCCGAACTCGCCTTACAAGGTCGTGGGCGACGTGAGTATCGAGCACATCGGCAAGCAGGCGGTGAAGGGCGCGGACGGCAAGTTGCAGGTGCTGGACCGTCCCGAGTATCGCGGCATCTTCGAGAACCTGGGGCCGACGCTGAAGGCCGCCATGATCCAAGGCCTGATCAAGCACGACCTCCGCCGCACCGCGCTGCTCGACGCTACGCCGCTGTGTCCGACCGTAGGCATTCCCACCGACGCCTTCTCCTGCTTCTCCGGAATTCCGACCGCCAGCCTGATCTCCGGTCCCTACTACCTCTACGACGAGGCCGACACGCTCGACAAGGTCGCCAAGGACCAGCTGGTTCCGGTTTTCAACTTCTTCGCCGAACTGGTTGAGACGATGGACACCCTGCCGGCGGCCCTGATTGGGGTCGGCGTGGCCTCGCCCGCCGCCAACACCGTCGAGGTTCCCCGGTGAAACGCCGGACGGCCGCGCGGCTCTTCGCGGTCTTGCTTGTTGCGTCGCTCATCGGCTGCGAGACGCCGACGCCAGAATCAGAGACGGTGGCTGGCGCCGGCCCGCTCGCCTCGGCCCGTCGGCCGGCGCCACCGCTGCCGACTGGCTACGGGCCCGACGGCAGCTTCTATGCACCGCCGTCCGACGGGACGGGCAAGCCGTTGGCGACGTACTGGCCCATCGTTTTCTCGCACGCTTTTTCGGTCACTGCCCAACAGGCTTTCACAGGCGATAACACCGCCAGTGGCGGTGGTGAGGCCTACGGAGTCAAGACCTTGCTGGAGACGGCGGGTGCCATCGTCTACCAGCCCGACAAGATCGCCTACGGCTCAAACGAAACGCGCGGGCAACTGCTTTACAAGAAGTGCGCCGGCACCACGCTGGACGAGCTCTTGTGCAAGGGCAGCAATCCCCAAGTGGTGGACGGCGTTCACGCCGCCATCCTCGACTACTGTGGTCAGCCGGTGCGGCGTGCGCGCAATGGCTTTGCCGATGAAGGCAGTTGCCGTCGAGGCCTGAAGTTCAACCTGATATGCCATTCGCAGGGCTGCCTGGACTCTCGCTACCTTCTGGCGGCGGTCCGCAACGAATTCAGCGGCGAGTTGATGTACAAGCACATCGTCAGCTGGACGGCGATGGCCGGCGCCAACAAGGGCACCGCGCAGTCTGACGTCTATCTGGCCTTGTCCGGCGCCTGCGCGTTCCCGGGCTGCAAGTCACCGCTGTTCGATGCCGCGCTGGCGGCCGACTCGCTGCGGCAGAACCAGGCGCTGGTTCTCAACGGTGGCGAGTCGGCGGTGGCCTTGTCGCGCAAGTACCTGCTGCTGACCACCGACATGGATTGCGATCCCGGGCAGGGCGTGGACTGCGCGCCGAGCTTCAACGCGCTCTATCCCTTGCCCGAAGATCGCTCGTCGCCGGTCTATTACCAGACCTTCAGCTCGCAGATTTTCGATATCAACCACCCCTGCTATTCGAGCAAGAAGACCAACTGGCAATTGGTGATGGACTACGAAGGTCCGAACGACGGCAACATCTCGGTCGATTCGCAGAAGTTCACCACCTATGGCTGGGGTAGCGCCGGCCCGGCGACGCCGGTGGTGGCCCGCTGGGTCGACGGCATTGCGCTCGATCCCGGACATCCGCACCCCGGCCTGGAGCACATGGCCTATTCCGATCTCAAGGTGCCGGGCATGGACGACGGCCGGATGAGCTGCAATGGCGAGGACAACAGCCTTTACCGCTTCAGTCGCGAAGACCTCTACCGCGACATCGTCGCCGAGCTTGTCGAGCGCGGCTTCTAAAGCCGCCAACGATCCTGGCAGCGCCCATCGGCGTTTCTGCGGTCGGGCACGAAGATCGTCTGAATCGCTGACGGGCGGCGGCGCTGATGGCGCTGCGATCCTTAGGCTCGCGCCCGTGAACCCCGCTGTTCCGGCACCGCGTTGGGCACCACGTCCGGCAGGGTCTTGAGCGGCGCGTCGCCTTCGGGGGGGAACAGTCCGTAGATGGCAGGCAGCAATCGAACCCGCGCGCCCGGTACGAGCGTGGCGGTGAGCGGGTCCAGGTGCGAAAGCTCGACATCGACGCGCGCGCCGTCGTGCGCCAGCGTGGCGCCGGCACGCACGATGGGGCCAGTACGCTGGACCTGGAGCACGCGAGCTTCCAGGCCCGGGCTGCTGTCCTCCACCAGGCGCAGGTCGTGCGGACGCACGTAGACATCGACCGCGCCGGCGAGCGGGCTGTTGGTCCCTAAGCTCAGGCCGTTGATCTTCAGCTTGCCGCCCTGCACCTCGCCGCGGAAGCGGTTGACGCTGCCGAGAAAGTCGAACACGAAGGGTGTGGCCGGCTGCTCGTACACCTCGGCCGTGGAGCCGACCTGCTCGATGCGGCCGCGATTCATCACCACCACCCGGTCGGCGAGTTCCAGTGCCTCTTCCTGGTCGTGGGTGACGAACACGGTGGTGACGCCGGTCTTGTCGTGCAGCTCGCGCAGCCAGCGGCGCAGATCCTTGCGCACCTTGGCGTCGAGCGCGCCGAAGGGTTCGTCGAGCAGCAGCACGCGCGGCTCGATGGCGAGCGCGCGCGCCAAGGCGACACGCTGCTTCTGGCCGCCGGAGAGCTGGGCCGGGTAGCGCTTGCCCAGGCCGGAGAGCTGCACGAGGTCGAGCAGCTCCTGCGCGCGCCGGCGGATTGCCGCCTTGTCCGGCTTGTCCTGGCCCTTGCGCACCGACAGGCCGAAGCCGATGTTGTCCTCGACGGTCATGTGCTTGAACAGCGCGTAGTGCTGAAACACGAAGCCGACGCGGCGCTCTTGCACCGAGAGGTGGGTGGCGTCACTGGCGCCGAACCTGATCTGGCCGGCGTCGATCGGCTCCAGGCCGGCGAGCGCGCGCAGCAGGGTGGTCTTGCCGGAGCCGGAAGGGCCGAGCAGGGCGATCAGCTCGCCGCTGGCGATGTCGAGATCGACGCCCGCCAGAGCCGGAAAGGCGGCGAAGGTTTTGCGGACGTTGCGGATCGAGATTTCCATTGATTGCGGATTGCGGATTGCGGATTGCGGATTGCGGATTGCGAAAGGATCAGCGGCGGTGCGCAGCGGCAAGCTGATCGGCGTAGCGCCACTCGAGGAAGGTCTTGAGGGCGAGCGTCACCAGCGCCAGGCCGGCGAGCAGCGAGGCAACCGCGAAGGCGGCGGCGAAGGCGTACTCGTTGTAGAGAATCTCGATGTGCAGCGGCAGGGTGTTGGTCTGGCCGCGGATGTGGCCGGAGACCACCGAGACCGCGCCGAATTCGCCGAAGGCGCGGGCATTGCACAGCAGCACGCCGTAGAGCAGGCCCCATTTGATGTTGGGCAGGGTCACGCTCCAGAAGGTGCGGAAGCCGCCGGCGCCCAGGGTCAGTGCCGCCTGCTCGTCGTCGGTGCCCTGTTCCTGCATCAGCGGAATCAACTCACGGGCGATGAAGGGAAAGGTCACGAAGACTGTCGCCAGCGCGATGCCGGGCACCGCGAAGATCACCTTGATGTCGTGCGCGGCGAACCAGGGGCCGGCCCAGCCCTGGGCGCCGAAGATCAGCACATAGACCAGGCCGGCGACCACCGGTGAGACCGAGAACGGCAGGTCGATCAGCGAGATCAACAACTGCTTGCCGCGGAACTCGAACTTGGCGATGCACCAGGCGGCGGCGACGCCGAACACCAGATTGAGCGGCACCGCGATGAGCGCGGCGATCAGCGTCAGCCGGATTGCCGCCATCGCGTCTGGCTCGCGGAGCGCGCTCAGGTAGGTGCCCCAGCCGTCGCGCAGCGCCTCGGTGAACACCGACAGCAGCGGCAGCAGCAGGAACAGGCTGAGAAAGGCCAGCGCCAGCGCGATCAGCAGCCAGCGCACCCAGGCCGGCTCGGTGATCGCGGAGTTCTTGCGGACCAGCGGGCCGGTGCCGAACTCCGAGGGCAGCTGGGGCGGGTCTTGCAGGGAATGGTCGAGGTTCTCGCTCATGATTTTCTGGGTTGAAGCTGGTGGTTGCCGTCGGTGGCGCGGCGGCCTGCGTTTGCCCACCCCCGGCCCGGCCATCCGTGGCCGGGCGGTCGGCGGATGAACAGCGATTCAACGCTGTTCATCTTTTTCGCCTCACCCAGGCCTGGAACAGGTTGATTGCCAGCAGCAGCAGGAAGGACAGCGTCAGCATCGCCGCGGCGATGGCGGTGGCGCCGGCGTAGTCGAATTCCTCCAGCTTGATGATGATCAGCAGCGGCGTGATCTCCGAGACCATCGGGATGTTGCCGGCGATGAAGATGATCGAGCCGTATTCGCCGACCGCGCGCGCGAAGGCGAGCGCGAAGCCGGTCAGCAGCGCCGGCCAGACGCTGGGCAGGATCACCCGGGTGATGGTGATCCAGCGGCCGGCGCCGAGGGTGGCGGCGGCCTCCTCCAGCTCCTTCTCGGCCTCCGCCAGCACCGGCTCGACGGTGCGCACCACGAAGGGCAGGCCGATGAAGGTCATTGCCACCACCACGCCCAGTGGGTGGTAGGCGATCTGGATGCCCAGCGGCTCCAGGTACCGGCCGATCCAGCCATTGCCGGCGTAGAGCGCGGTGAGCGCGATACCGGCCACCGCGGTGGGCAGGGCGAAGGGCAGATCGATGAAGGCGTCGAACAGGCGCTTGCCGGGAAACCGGTAGCGCACGAACACCCAGGCCACCAGGAGGCCGAACACGGCGTTGAAGATCGCCGCGATCAGCGCCGCGCCGAAGCTGAGCTTGAGCGAGGCCAGCACCCGTGCCGAGCTCAGGGTGTGCAAGAGGCCATCCCAGCCCAGGCCGGCGGCCTTGAAGTAAACGCCGGCCAAGGGGATCAGCACGATCAGCGACAGATAGCTGAGCGTGATGCCCAGGGTGAGGCCGAAGCCGGGGATGGCGCGGCGCTGCTGCGCGGTGCGGAGACTCACGGAATGGATTCGGGCTGTGCCAGGGTGGATGGGCATTGTCCGGGCAGACCGCGGCCGGACAAGGTTTGCGACGCTTTTTGTCTATCCATATGCCGGATCAGCGCCGCCGTCAGACTCATGCCGGCGGCCATGGCGAGCACGAACACGGCGATTGCCAGGCTGCCACCGGCAGCGCCGACCAAGGCGGGGCCGGGGCATAGGCCGGATAAGCCCCAGCCCAGGCCGAACAGCGCAGCGCCGCTCAGCAGGCGCGGGTCTGGCGGCCAGCGCGCCGGCAGGCGAAGCGGCGTGCCGGCTAGCGTCTGGCCACGGCGGCGCGCCCACCAGAAGGCCGGGGCGGCAACCACTATGGCGCTGCCCATGACCAGGGCCAGACGCGGGTCCCAGGCGCCGGTGAAGTCCAGGAAGGCGAGCACGTTTCCGGGGTCGGTCATGCCCGACAGCAGCAGACCGCCACCGAAGATCAGACCGGCCAGCAACGCCAGGGCGTTCACCACAGGCCGCCCCAGCCGAAGCCGACGACCAGCGCCGCCACGGCCATGAAGGTCAGCGTCGCCAGGGTGCTGCGCCCGGAGCCATTGGCGATGCCGCAGAGGCCGTGGCCGCTGGTGCAGCCACGACCCAGCTGGGTGCCGGCGCCGACCAGCAGCCCGGCGAGCAGCAGCTTGGGCCAGTGCGGCTCCACGATCAGGCTGGCGGCCGGGAAATGGCCGCTCAACGCGGCGAGGGTTCCGCTCGCCAGCAGCCCGATCAGGAACCAGACCCTGGGCGCGGCACGCGGGCCGGCCAGCGTGCTGTAGAAGATGCCGCTGACCCCGGCGATGCGGCCGGCTCCGAGCAGCATCAGTGCGCTGGCCAAGCCGATCAGCAACCCGCCGGCAACGGCGGGCAGCAGGGCTTGCAGGTTGGCGGACATGGCTAGAAGTCCCAGTTCAGGCGCAGCCCGTAGGTGAGCGGCGGCGCCAGGCTGTAGTTGGGGCCGAAGTCGGTGGCGATCAGGCCCTGGGTGTACTGGCTGTCGCCGAGGTTGCGGCCGAAGGCGGTGAGCCGCAGTTGCCAGGGCTGGTAGAGATAGCTCAGACGCGCGCCGTAGAGCGTGTAGCCGGGCTGCTCGAAGCGCGGATCGTTGGAGGCGGCGTAGTAGAAGCCGCTGTTGCGGTAGACGTCGCCGCCAGCTTCCAGGCGGCCGCCGGGCACGCTCCAGCTCTTCGACAGGCTGGCAGTGCCGGTGAAGCGCGGCGTGCGCACCGTGCGCTTGCCGGTGTAGTCGTTGTTGGAGGAGAAGGCGCCGGTCAGGGTCAGGGGATTGCTGTCTTCCGGGTCGAAGCCGGAGGCGTTGCGGTAGTCATCGTAGCGACCGTCGAGCAGGGCGGCGCCCAGGCTGAGCACCAGCCGGTCGATATGCGAGGGCAGGATCTTCAGGCGCAGGTCGGCGTCCAGGCCGCGCACGCTGGCCGCCTTGGCGTTCTCGAACGACACCGCACCACCCTGGAACAGGGAGATGAACTGCACCTGCAGGTTCTTGATGTCGTAATGGAAGGCGGCGAGATTGAACTGCAGCGCGCCGTCGAACAGCGTGGTCTTGACGCCGGCCTCGTAGGCCTTGAGTTCCTCAGGCAACACGTAGGCGGGCGGCAGGTAGAGCGCGACCGCGTTGTAGGTGGCTGACTTGATCGCTTCCTGGTAGCTCAGATAGAGCAGGGTGTCGTGGAAGGGGCGCAGTTCCAGCGTCGCCTTCGGCTTGAAGCTATCGGTGGTGCTGCGGTTGGGCACCCGGTTGCCATCGGCGTCGCGCGGGCCGATCTGGGTCCAGTCGAACAGGGTCTGGAAGCCGCCGTCCGAAAGATAGAGGCCGGAGTCCGACTTCTGCAGGCTGCGGTCCTCGTGCTGGTAGCGGCCGCCAACGGTGAGCGCCAGCCAGTCGGTGAAATGGAAGCTGCCTTGGAAGAAGCCGGCGCTGGACTCGGTGCCGATCAGGGCGTGGAAGGCGACGTCGCCATTGGGGATGCTTAAGTTGATCGCATCCAGCAGATCGAGCAGGCCGCGGGGCAGGGAGATGCCGCCAGGGCGGGTATCGCCGAGGTCGAGGCCGGCCAGTTGCAGGGCGGCGGGGTCGAAACCCTGCTCACTCTTGAAGTAGTAGCCACCGACGATCCACTGCAGGCGATCCGACAGCCAACTGCCGTCGTTGTTGACCAACTGCAGTTCCGCGGACTGCACCCGGGCATAGTTGCGTTTCTGGTCGAAGGCGGCGATCGACTGCGGCGAGCCGTCGAAGTCGTAGGCGAACTTCGACTCCGCGCGCTGGTGGCTGCCGAGCAACTTGAGGTCGAACCAGGGCGCCCGGTAGCTGGCCTGGCCGTAGCCGACCTCGCTGTTGAAGCGCAGTCGCGAGGGCTCGCTGAGCGCGCCTTCGTAGCCGCTCTGCGGCTTGATGCAGATCGGCGTTTGGATGCCGAGCGGGCATTCGAACAGTTGCGAGGGATCGGTGTTGAGCTGGAACACCGAGCCGGTGCCGCGCTGGATCAGTTTCAGGATCGCCAGATTGATGTCGAGATTCTCGATTGGCTTCACGCGTAGCTTGAGGCGACCGCCGCGCGAGAACTCTTGTGGCAGCGGCTCGCCATTGGCGGTGCCCCGGTAGTAGTTGTCGGCGCGGTTGTCGTAGCCGGAGAAGCTCAGCGCCAGGCGATGGCTGAGCGGAATGTTCTGGTGCAGGCGCAGGCGGCGGGTGTCGCGGTTGCCGTAGACCAGTTCCAGAGAGGTGTCGGCCTCGTCGAAATCGGGATTGCGGGTATAGACGCTGATCGCGCCACCCACCGCGTTGCGGCCGAACAAGGTGCCCTGCGGGCCCTTCAGAACCTCGACGCGGTCCACCGCGCCGAAGTCCTGGTCCAGGCTTTGCGCGAAAGGGAAATAGATGCCGTCCACGTAGGACGCCACGCTGGGATCGCCCATCAGGAAGGCGTCGGTGCCGACGCCACGCAGGTAGAACGTCGAGAACTGCGCGATGGAATTGACATCCAGCCCCGGCACCGCCTGCTGCAGGCCGGCCTGGTTGCTGATGTTGAGGTTGTCCAGCGCCTTCTGGTTGAAGGCCTGCACCGAGAGCGGCACGTCCTGGGCGTTCTGCTCGCGCTTCTGGGCGGTGACCACCACGGTGTCGAGCACCGCCGGACGGGTCTCCCGGGTCTCGGGTGCCGCGGCTTCCGGCAGCGCCTGGACCGGGATGCTGTCTGCGACCAGTTCGGCGGCCTCCGCTGGCGTGGGTTCCTGCGCCGGCAGCAGCGGCGTCCAGAGGCCCAGCAGGGCGAGGCCAAGGCCTGCTCTGCGCCGCGGGCCGAAGATGGGGGGCTTAGCCATGCCGGATCGTCCTGATCGGTCGTTGAGGCGAACTCGCGGCTTACTTGCCGGTGATGATCTGGTCGAACACGCCGCCGTCGGCGAAGTGGACCTTCTGGGCGTTGCTCCAACTGCCGAAGGCCTGCTCGACGGTGAACAGGTTCAGCGGCGGCAGGTTGGCCGCATATTTCTTCAGGATCGCCTCGTTGCTGGGGCGCAGGTCGTTCCTGGCGAAGATTTCCTGGCCGACGTCGCTGTAGTGGAATTCGAGATAGGCGCGGGCGGCGGCGGCATTGCCCTTGCGCGCGGCGTTCTTCTCGACCACGGCCACCGGGTTGTCGGCGCGCACGGTGAGCGAGGGCACGACCACCTCGAACTTGTCCGGGCCGAGTTCGTCCTTGATCAGCCGCACCTCGTTCTCGAAGGTGAGCAGCACATCGCCGATGCCGCGCTGGGCGAAGGTGGTGGTCGCACCGCGGCCGCCGGTGTCGAGCACCGGCACGTTGGCGAACAGGCGGGTGAGGAAGTCCTTGGCGCTGGCCTCGCTGGCGCCCGGCTGGCGCTGGGCGTATTCCCAGGCGGCCAGGTAGCTGTAGCGGCCGTTGCCGGAGGTCTTGGGGTTGGGGATCACCAGCTTCACACCCGGCTTGACCAGGTCGTTCCAGTCCTTGATGCCCTTGGGGTTGCCCCGGCGCACCACGAACAGGATCGCGCTCCAGGACGGCGCCGAGTCGCTCGCTAGCTTCTTCCGCCAGTCCCTGGGCAACAGGCCGGCGCGCTCGGCGATGGCGTCGATGTCCAGCGGGTTGTTCATGGTCACCACGTCGGCCTGCAAGCCATCGATCACCGCGCGCGCCTGCTTGGAGGAGCCGCCGTGCGACTGCTCGATCTTGATCTCCTGGCCGGTCTTGGCCTTCCAGTCGGCGGCGAAGGCCGGATTGAAGTCCTTGTAGACACCGCGAGCGACGTCGTAGGAGACGTTGAGCAGGGGCTCGGCCGCCAGGGCCTGGCCTAAGCTCAGACCGGCGGTGACGATCAGCAGCGGTTTCAGCAGGGTCTTGAGAGAGCGCATGGGGTGGTCCGGAGAGCAGGAGTCCGGCGGGCATGCATCATGCGGCGGCCGGCGGATCGGGAGGGCTGGAAATGGGACAAAGTTCTATCGATATGCCGGTAGGGTTTGGCTCAGCCGAAATTGAGCCGGTCCGCCGGATAGCTGCGCTGCTGCGGCTGCGGCGGGTCGGCCAGTGGCAGGCGGCTGCGGTCGATCCAGCGGGTGTTGGAGAGCCAGAGGCCGTCGAACTCGGCGCCGTGGGCGCGGTTGAGTATCGCCAGGCCGCTGTTCTTGGCGTCCAGCAGCACCACCTTGTTCTCGGGCTTGAGGCCCAGCTCCAGCAGTTGCAGGAAGGCTGCGTCGGCGAGCAGGCCGGGATAGCGGCCGTGCAGCGGGCGCAGCAGGTCGTTGACCAGATGCCAGGTGTCGGAGCGGCCGGCCACCCGGCCGCCCAAGGGCAGGGTGCCGTTGTGCATCAGGTACAGGCCGTCGGCGATCTTGAACGGATGCACATTGACGCGATCATTGCTGCCGCGGGTGCGCTGGCGCAGGTGCAGCACCAGATCGCCCTCCGGATGCGCGGCCAGGGCCGACCGGATGGCGGCGGCATCGGTTTCGGCATGGCGCTCGATGACCAGCTCGCCATTGGCGTCGAAGCCCATCAGGCCCCAGCCATCGGCGTTGAGGCGCAGCGAGGCTTCCAGCAGGTCGGCCGGGATGCGGGCATCGCGCGGCTTGTGGACGATCACGCACATGGATAGCGCTCCTGGTGTGGCCTATTCGTCGAGCTTGGCGACCAGCACGTCGGCGGCCTTGAACAGCGCCAGCGCCGAGTCGCCCACTTGCAGGCCCAGGCGCTTGACCGAGCTGGTGGTGATCACCGCGCCGATGACGCCGGAGCTGGTTTCGATCTCCACTTCGCTCATGACGTCGCCACGCAGGATGCTGATGACGGTGCCCTTGAACTGGTTGCGGGTGTTGACGCGGGTGAGGCTCATCACGGTTCTCAAAAAAAGTGGGGGCGTTGCCGCCCCCAAGTGCAACCCCCAAAAAAAGCGGGGTGGAGGGTGAGGTGAAGAGCCAAGCACTGCTTGGCTCCACCGAACGCTCAGCCATGGATGGCTGGGCCGGGGTGGGTTCCCTGCGAGCGGGTGGCGCCAGGGACGGCTTAGGGGAGGGCAAGTTGGCTATCTGGCGGCGCCGGTGATCTGGTCGAATACGCCACCGTCACCGAAGTGGGTGCTCTGCGCCTTGGCCCAGTTGCCGAACACGCTGTCCAGGGTGAATAGCGGCAGTTTGGGGAAGCGCGCCACGTCGGCCGGGTCGGCGAGCTCGGGCTTGCGCGGCCGGTAGTAGTGCTTGGCGGCGAGCTTCTGGCCGGCGGGGCTGTAGAGGAACTGCAGATAGGCCTCGGCGGCCTTGCGGGTGCCGTGCTTGTCGACGTTCTTGTCGACCAGGGTCACCGGCGGTTCGGCCAGGATCGAGACGCTGGGGACGATGATCTCGAACTTGTCCGGCCCCAGTTCGTTGACGGCGAGGAAGGCCTCGTTCTCCCAAGACAGGAACACATCGCCGATGCCGCGCTGCACGAAGGTGGTGGTGGCGCCGCGGGCGCCGGTATCCAGCACCGGCACGTTCTGGAACAGCTTGGTCACGTAGTCCTTCGCGCTGGCCTCACTGCCGCCGGGCTGCTTCAGGGCCCAGCCCCAGGCCGCCAGGTAGTTCCAGCGCGCGCCGCCCGAGGTCTTCGGGTTGGGGGTGATCACCTTCACGCCCGGCTTGACCAGGTCGCCCCAGTCCTTGATGCCCTTGGGGTTGCCCTTGCGCACCAGGAATACGATGGTCGAGGTGTACGGTGAGCTGTTGTCGGGCAGGCGCTTCTGCCAGTCCCTGGGGAACAGGCCGCCGCGTTCGGCGATGCTGTCGATGTCATAGGCCAGGGCCAGGGTGACGACGTCGGCGGACAGGCCGTCGATCACCGCCCGGGCCTGCTTGCCGGAGCCGCCGTGGCTGGTCTTGATGTTGAGGCTCTCGCCGGTCTTGGCCTTCCAGTCGGCGGCAAAGGCGGTGTTGACGTCCTTGTAGAACTCGCGGGTCGGGTCGTAGCTGACGTTGAGGAAGTCCTTGGCGCTGGCGGCGGTGGCGGCCAGCAGGGCGCTGGCGGCGGCCAGGGCGGTCAGTGTGCGGCGGATCGGGGTCTTCATGGGTTTGCTTCTGGTGGTTTGGTCGTCGGGGGCTCAGTACTGGATCGTCAGGCGGGTGAACAGCGCCTTTTCGTCGGCGCGGTCGGCGCCGGCGGCGGCGCCACCCTCGAAGCGGGTTTCGTTGTAGTCGGCGGTCAGCTTGGCGTTGCTGTTGAGGTACCAGTTCAGGCCGATTCCGTAGCTGTCGGCCTGGCGGGCATTGCTGTTCGGGTTGGCGAGACGGCTTGCCGTGGCGCCGGTCGTGGTGCCGAGGAAGGCGTCGTCATCGATGCTCAGGCTGCTGGCCCGGGCGACCAGCTCCAGCGCGCCCCAGCCTTCGGCCCCGATGGCATAGGGAGCCGAGGGTTTGACGCCGCGGTAGCTCGCGTCCTCACCGGTCAGGACGTAGCTGACGGTGAACTGGTAGGCGTCGTTCTTCAGGTTCTGGCTCAGGCCGCCGCGCGCCAGCTTCTGGTCCGAGACGATGTATTCGGCGAGCAGGCCCAGGTTGTTGTAGTAGAAGTAACCCTGCGGCGAGTAGCGGCTGTGGCGCCCGTCGGCGATCACCGCCGGGGTGGCTGGCGCGGTCGCGGTCGCGGCGGCCCCGCCGTCGTAGGCGAAGAACTGGTTCTGACCCGAGGTGCGGTAGCGCGGCAGGTTGTTGTTGCCGCCCCCGTCCTTGGCGCCGGTGCTGCCGGCAATGCCGAAGCCCAGGCCCTTGAAGGCGCTGTAGTCGTTCTTGAACGGCTCGAAGAACAGCCGGCCGGCGACTTCCTTCAGACCGTCGTCGGCGGTCGACACGTCGCGGCCATCGGCCGTGCCGTTGTAGATGCCCAGGGTGTAGCTGACGGTGCTGTTGGCCAGTTCGCCGAACAGCGCCACGCCGAGGTCGCGGTTGGGTGCGAGTTCGGTGGGGAAGCTGCGCTCGATGAAGCTGATCGCGCCACCGGACTGGAGCCGCTCCAGGCCGATCGGGCCCTTCTGCTTGCCGACTCGCAGCGAGGCTGCCTTGTCGAACCGCAGGTCGAAGTAGGCGTCGACGATGCTGGCCGAATCGCCGGTGCCGGTGCTGCCCGCGAACTCGGGGGTGAAGCGGAAGCCAACCAGCTTGCCGACGCTGCCCTGGATGGTCGGGCGCAGGCGGCGGGTGACGAAGCCGTCGCGGAAGGCGCCGTCGTCGTCCAGGAAGTAGCGGCCATCCACCTGACCGACCGCGTTGAACCGGATCTCGGCATCGCCTTTCGCGTTCTTGATCGAGAAGCCCTTGTCACCGGCGGTCACGCTCGGTGCTTCCTTGGCCTTGGCGGCGGCTTCCTCCTGCTGGATTTCCAGCTTGCGTTCGAGCACCAGCAGCCGCTGTTCCAGCTCGCCGACCCGCTCGGCATCGCTGGCGGCCTCGGCCGTGGGCAGGGCAAGGACGAAGCTGGACAGGGCCAGCAGGCCCAGGACGGTTTTCCTGGGCTGGCGGCGGACGAGGGCAGAAGGGGACATCGGCGAAGCTCCTGGGTGGCGTTGAGTGCGACGCAGGATGCCCAGGCCCCTTCTGCCTGTAAAAGACTATATTGGTCGGTTGATATTCATTGAAGAGAATATCAATGCCCGCCCGGAAACGGCCGCCACCCGGGCCGACCCGGGGACGGCTGATCGGGCGCTCAGCGCGCCGGTGGCGCCGGCAGGTTGCCGGCCAGCAGCGGCACGCCGAGGCTGGCGCTGACCGCGACCGGCGCTCCGACCCGGGCGCCCATCAGGGGGTAGCGCGTGCTGTTGCTGGCCTGGATCACCAGCCGCAGTTCGTCGCCCTCGGCGAGCCGGGCGCTGACCCCGACCAGGTCCAGCGGCTGGACCCCGTAGCCGCGGACCGGCCGCACCTGGTTGCCCATCAGCAGGCTGTCCTGGTTGTCGCCCGGCGAGCGCTTGGCCAGGGCCAGGAAGATCACCGGATCGAGTGCCCCGAGGCCGGTCGGGTCCTCGACGGTCACCGTCGCGGTCGGTATGCCGGCGAGCACCGCGCCGCCGCTGCCGATGGTGGTCAGCAGGATGCTCGCGGTCTGCGGGCTGCCGGTCTGCGCCAGCAGGGTCTGCGCCGGAACCTCGAAGCGAGTACCGCCGACCGGAAAGCGATTGCTGACCACGCCATCCTCGCCGTCGTCGCCGAGGTGGAAGCAGTAGTCCGGGATGTAGTCGGCGGCGCCGGAGATGCCCTTCAGCTTCTCGTCGTACCAGGCCAGGATGCTGCGGTCCTTGTCGAGCTGGCCGCACTGCTCGCTGCCGCCGCCGTCGTGGCCGGGCGCCTTCACCAGCAGGCGCACGTCACCGCCCTGAGCAGCGACGCATTGCACGTTGTTCCAGGCGTCGTTGAGATTGAACAGGGTGTCGCGCGAGGACTGCCAGTAGAGCGCATCGATGCGGCTCAGCCGCCCCAGCGGATTCTCGTTGTTGCAGTAGGAGGCGAGGCTGTGCCGGTAGAGCAGGGCCAGCTTGTCGTCCGGCAGGGTGCCGGTGGCCAGGCCCTGCACCAGTCCCTCGTTGACCTCCGCATCCTGGCTGCCCGGGCCGGCCAGCACGTTGCCGCCGACCGACAGCAGGGTGCCCCAGTAGCTCTTGAATACGTTGTCGTCCTGGCCGCTGGCCAGGGAGTAGCGCAGGTCGTGCCAGGTGATTTCGGGCGCGATGGCGTCGAGCCGGCGCTTGGGATCGATGGCGTAGATCAGATGCTGGAAGCCGCCACCGTAGCTGCCGCCGACCGCGCCGAGCACCAGATTGCCCTCGCGGTAGGCCAGCCAGGGCAGGTTGGCCTCGGCCCAGTCGAGCACCTGCAGCAGGTCCACGCCTTCCTTCTCGGGATCGAGGATGCGGATGGTGCCGCCGCTCTCGCCGTGGCCGCGCTGGTCGATGGACAGCACGCCGTAGCCCTGGTCGAGCAGGCTTTTCAGCAGGCCCCCGGTCGGCCGTGCCGACTGCCGGGTGCCGCCATAGCCGTGGCTGTGCAGGATCAAGGGGTAGCGGCCGCCGGTCGCCAGACGACTCGGTTCGTGCACGGTGATGGCGATGGTCACGCCGTCGAGGGCCGAGTCCAGCAACACATCGCTGGTCTTGCCATCGACGGCGGTGGCCGGGTCGCCGGCCGGCAGATCGCTGGCACTCTGGCTGCCGCCGCCGCAGGCAGCGAGGCTCAGGACCAGCATGGCGACAGCCAGACGACCGGCCGGGCGGCCGGCAGGGACGGGGGGCATGGGGAATCTCCTCGGCGTGAACCCGGTCTGCTGCCGGGCGATAGGTGACGTCACGCTATCGTAACGTGACGGGGACGTCAATCGTTGACCGCCCGCGGCGGTCCCGGCACCGGCTGGCGCGTCGTCAGTGCCGGGCGGGGTGCAATTGCCGAAGGCTGGGGCCGTCGGCGTCGCCCAGTCGCCACTCGACGCCGGCGGGCTGCTCGATCGGCAGCACCAGGCCGAGCAGGTGATCGCCGCCCGGCAAGGGGGCGCTGTCCATGACCGTGCCTGCGGTGCCGGACTCGGCTCCGACGCGCACCACCGGCTGACCCGGCAGGCCCGGCTGCGCGCAGACCGCCAGATGCAGCCGCTGCTTGAGGCGACCGAGGTAGTGCACGCGGGCGACGATCTCCTGGCCCGGATAGCAGCCCTTGCTGAAGCTAATGCCGCCGGCTAGGTCGAGGTCGGCGGTCTGCGGCACGAACTCCTCGACGCTGCCGCCGCGCACCACCGGGACGCCGGCCAGCAGCTCGGCCAGCCGCAGCTGGCCGGTCTCGAGAACGGGCCAGGGGCTCAGCGCCGACTCCAGCGCCGCCAGGCGCTCGGGGGCGGCACGCAGGCGGAAATGCGGCCAGCGGCCTGGGCGGCGCTGCACCTGCACACCGGCCTGGCTGGCGACTGCCAGCGCTGTCGCCGGCACCGGCAGCTGCAGGCGGCGGAGTCCGTCCTCGGCATCGCGGCCGGCAACCGCCAGGGCCGGCCACTCGTCGCTGGCATCGTCGAGCTGCAGCCGGCTGCGCAGCACGAACATCCGCAGGCGCTTGAGGGTCGGCGGCAGCAGCTCCCGCGGCAGCTCCAGGCCGAAGCTGTCCCCGGCCTCCAGCGGCCCGAGGGTGAACACCGCCAGCAGGCGGCCCTTGGGGCTGCAATAGCCGCTGAGCTGGGCCTGCTCGGCGGTCACCAGCTGGGCGTCGTTGCTCAGCTGGGATTGCAGGAATTGCCGCGCTTCCGGTCCGCGCGCCTGGATCAGACCCAGGTCGTCGATCCTGCGCCAGGCGAGCGCCGGCAGACCATCGAAAACATCTATGGCCGAATCCGGGAACAGCGGAAAAGTCGTAGAGGTCATGAAACCCGGACTTGGACTGCGCTCGCGAAATTGCTGCATTGCGCCAAGGGTCCCGATTTTGTCACACTAGCTCGCTTTTTCAGCCCGCCAGAACCACGGTCACGACGTGTCTGCCAGCCCCATCCGCGTCAAGCCTCCCGAGATCCTCCCGGTCGATCCTGAAGACGCCGGCGCGGTGATCCGCCTCGAAGATCTGCTGGCTGCCGAGAAAGTCGCCGAACAACCCGTCGTCAGCCCGCACGAGCGCCTGGTCGAGATCGGCGGGCGCCGCGACGGCCCGGACCCGACCCGCTACGGCGACTGGGAAAAGAACGGTCGCTGCATCGACTTCTAGCCGCATCACTCCCCAACACCACCAGCAAGAGAGCCCATGAGCACTCCAGCAAGCTCCAAACCCGCGAATGCCGCACGGCCGCTGTCGCCGTTCATGATCGGGCCGTACTACAAGCCGCAGATGACCTCGATGCTGTCGATCACCCACCGCCTCACCGGCCTGGGTCTGAGCTTCGGCGCGCTGCTGCTGGTGGTCTGGTTGAGCTGCCTGGCCTCGGGCCCCGAGTGCTACGCGCTGATCGCGCCGCATCTCGCCGCCTGGTACGGCAAGCTGTTGATCTTCGCCTTTACCTGGTCGCTGCTCTATCACTTCTGCAACGGCATCCGTCACCTGATGTGGGATCTGGGCAAGGGCCTGGACATGCCCACCGCCGAGAAGACCGGCTACGCCGTGATCTTCGCCTCGCTCGGCCTCACCGCCGGCGTGTTCGTACTCACCCTGGTTTAAGCGGAGCCCGACCATGTCCTACCGTTCCCCACTCGGCCGCGCCCGCGGCCTCGGCTCCGCCAAGGAAGGCACCCACCATTTCTGGGTGCAGCGCGTCACCGCCGTCGCGCTCATCCCGCTGGTGCTCTGGTTCGTCTATTCGCTCGCGCAGCTTCCCTCCGGCAGCTACGAAGTCGTGCGCTGGTGGGTGCATGCGCCTTCCGTGGCCGTCACCCTGGTGCTGTTCATCGCCTGTGCGCTGTACCACTCCGTGCTCGGTGTGCAGGTGGTGATCGAGGACTACATCGCCGCCGACGGCACCAAGATCGTCGCGCTGCTGCTGTCCAAGTTCGTGCATGCCATCGCCGCGGTCGCCGGCATCTTCGCGGTGCTGAAGATCGCGCTGGCCTGATCCTTACCAGAATCCGAGAACTCCCATGGCAGACGCTTCCTCCACCCCGACCAAGACTGGTCCGGCCTATGACATCGTCCACCACGAGTACGACGTGGTGGTGGTTGGCGCCGGCGGCGCCGGCCTGCGCGCCACGCTCGGCCTCGCCGAAGCTGGTCTGAAGACCGCCAACATCACCAAGGTCTTTCCGACCCGTTCGCACACCGTTGCGGCGCAGGGCGGCATCTCCGCCGCGCTCGGCAACATGGGCGATGACTCCTGGCAGTGGCATATGTACGACACCGTCAAGGGTTCGGACTGGCTGGGCGACCAGGACGCCATCCAGTACATGTGCCGCGAGGCGATCCCCGCGATCATCGAGCTGGAGCACTACGGCGTGCCGTTCTCGCGCACCCCGGAAGGCAAGATCTACCAGCGCCCCTTCGGCGGCATGACCACGCACTGGGGCAAGGGCACCGCGCAGCGCACCTGCGCCGCCGCCGACCGCACCGGTCATGCCATCCTGCACACGCTGTATCAGCAGTCGCTCAAGTGCAAGGCGCAGTTCTACATCGAGTATTTCGCCATCGACCTGATCATGGACGACGATGGCTCCTGCAAGGGCGTGCTGGCCTGGGACATGAGCACGGGGCAGTTGCACCGCTTCCGCGCGCATCAGGTGATTCTCGCCACCGGCGGCTACGGCCGCGCCTACTTCTCCGCCACCTCGGCGCACACCTGCACCGGCGACGGCAATGCCATGGTCGCGCGCGCCGGCCTGCCGCTGCAGGATATGGAGTTCGTGCAGTTCCACCCGACCGGCATCTACGGCTCCGGCTGCCTCATCACCGAAGGCGCGCGCGGCGAGGGCGGTTACCTCACCAACTCCAAGGGCGAGCGCTTCATGGAGCGCTACGCGCCCAACCGCAAGGATCTCGCCTCGCGTGACGTGGTGTCGCGCTCGATGACGATGGAAATCCGCGAAGGACGCGGCATCGGCGCCGAAGCCGACCACATCCATCTGCATCTGGAGCACCTGCCGCCCGAGATGCTGCACGCCAAGCTGCCGGGCATCTCCGAGTCCGCGAAGATTTTTGCCGGCGTCGATGTGACCAAGGAGCCGATCCCGGTCATCCCCACCGTGCACTACAACATGGGTGGCATCCCGACCCTGTACACCGGTGAAGTGGTGACGCTGAAGAGCGGCAATCCGGACACCGTGGTGCCCGGCCTGATGGCGGTCGGCGAAGCCGCTTGCGTGTCGGTGCACGGCGCCAACCGCCTCGGTTCCAACAGCCTGCTCGACCTCGTCGTGTTCGGTCGTGCCGCCGCCATCCAGGCCGCCAAGATCACCCCCAAGGGCGCCCCGCACAAGCTGCTCAACGGCAGCCGCGGCGGCAAGAGCGAGGAGGCCTCGCTGGCCCGCTTCGACAAGCTGCGCCACGCCAACGGCAGCCGCTCGACCGCCGACGTGCGCCTGGAGATGCAGAAGATCATGCAGACCCACGCGGCCGTGTTCCGCACCATCCCCTCGATGGAAGAGGGTTTGGCCAAGCTGCAGAAGACCTGCAACTCGTTCAACGACGTGAAGGTTTCCGACCGCTCGATGATCTGGAACAGCGATCTGGTCGAGACCCTGGAGCTGGACAACCTGCTGGCCAATGCCCTGCTGACCATCGCCAGCGGCGCGGCGCGCAAGGAATCACGCGGCGCCCACGCGCTCGATGACATCCCCGAGCGCGATGACGTCAACTGGATGAAGCACAGCCTGGCCTGGCGCACCAGCGACACCGAGGTGAAGCTCGACACCCGCCCGGTGCACACCTACACGCTCGACGACGAGATGCACTATGTCGAGCCCCAGAAGCGCGTCTACTAATCAACGGCACACAGGACGAACAGACCCATGGCCCAGTTCACGCTGCCCAAGAATTCCACCATCGACAAGAAGGCCGGCAAGACCTTCGCGGCGCCCGGCGCCAAGAAGCCGCGCAAGTTCAGCATCTACCGCTACGACCCGGACAGCGGCGCCAACCCGCGCGTGGACACCTACGAGGTGGACATGGCGGCCTGCGGCCCGATGGTTCTCGACGCGCTGATCAAGATCAAGAACGAGGTCGACCCGACCCTGACCTTCCGCCGCTCCTGCCGCGAAGGCATCTGCGGCAGCTGCGCGATGAACATCGATGGCACCAACACGCTGGCCTGCATCAAGGGCTGCGACGAGGTGAAGGGCGAGGTCAAGATCTACCCGCTGCCGCACATGCCGGTGATCAAGGATCTGGTGCCGGACATGACCCACTTCTACGCCCAGCTCGCCTCCATCGAGCCCTGGCTGAAGACCGACAGCCCGGCGCCGACCCGCGAGCGGCTGCAGTCGGAAGAGGACCGCGCCAAGATCGACGGCCTGTACGAGTGCATCCTCTGCGCCTGCTGCTCGACCAGTTGCCCGAGCTACTGGTGGAACAGCGACCGCTACCTCGGCCCCGCGATCCTGCTACAGGCCTACCGCTGGCTGATCGACAGCCGCGACGAGGCCACCGGCGAGCGTCTCGACGCGCTGGAAGATCCGTTCAAGCTGTACCGCTGCCACACCATCATGAATTGCACCAAGACCTGCCCCAAGGGTCTGAACCCGGCGAAGGCGATCGCCGAGACCAAGAAGATGATGGTCGAGCGCACGGTCTAAGCGCTTGAGCAAGCCGGCCGCGGTCGAGCTGGACCTGGCGATCGGGTCGGCTCTGCAACTGCAATCCGCGGTCGGTGGCCCGACGCGCTACCAGGTGCGGCTGATCGGGCTCTGTCCCGGGCGCAGTCTGCTGGTCACCGCGCCCGAGCAGGAAGGCCGTCCGGTGGCGTTCATGCAGGACGAACCGCTGGTCGCCCGGACCTTTGTCGGCACCAATGCCGTTGGCTTCAAGACCTCGCTGCTCAAGTACGCGACGCAGCCGTATCGCTACCTGCATCTGACCTATCCCACCGAGGTGCAGAACGTGCAGGTGCGCGGCGCGCCGCGCCTGGCTCTGCGGCTGCCGGTGCGCCTGTTCCCCACCGGTGGTGGTGAATTGCAGGGAGCACTGGGTGACCTCGGGTCCCGAGGAGCCATGGTGGAGATTGAGGGCGAAGCGCTTCGTCCGGGGCAGACCCTGCGCCTGTGCTTCGTGCTGGATTTTCCCGACCTCGACGCGCAGACATTGGAGCTGACGGCGGTGATCCGCAATGCCGACCATCCCGAGCCGGGCACCACGCGCCGTCGCTACGGCCTGGAGTTCCAGGCAGTGCCGACGCTCGCGGCGCTGGCCTTGCGGGCGTATCTCGGCGGCTATCTGGCCGGCCTGCCATCGGCGCATCAGGACGGCGCGTCATGACCGACGAGCGCCGTATCGCCTGGCTGCTACGCCGGGGCATGAAGGAGCTGGACGTCATGTTCGGCCGCTACTACCAGCACCGTTATCCGGTCGCGCCGGCGGCCGAGCGCGCGGCGTTTTTGGCGCTGCTCGACGGGCCACAGGAGCCGGATATCTACGCCTGGGCGATGGGCTTCGAGGAGCCGCCCGCCGAATTCGCCGAGGTCATCCTTGAGTTTCGAAACTACCGTTGACGTTTCGCTGCGGCCTTCGCTGAAACTGCTGAAGTGGCTGTCGACGCTGCATGTGTTGCCATTGGCGCTGATACCCTTCGCCATGCAGCCGGGCCTGCCCATGGCGCTGCTGATCGCGGCGCTGGCGCTGAGCTGGTTCTCCCTGCGCCGCCATGCCGTGTTCGGCTTCGGCCGGCGGGCGCTGCGGCGGCTGGTCTGGCAGGCCGACGGCCGCTGGAGCGTGTACGAGGCCGCCGACCGGCCGCTGTCGGCCGAATTGGAGGCCGGAAGCTTGCGCTATCCGCGATTGCTGCTGCTGCGTTTCCGGCTTGAAGGCGGCGGTCACCGTACGCGCCTGATCGGTGGCGACGAGGCCGATCCGGAGCTGTTGAGGCGATTGCGCGCGCGTCTGAGTACGGCGGATTGAGCGTTCCGCGCCGGGCAAGCCGGCGCGGCGTTCGTGGCCTGGATTGCCATTCAAGGCAATCCACGACAGCCCCACTCACGTGTCCGAAAACGGCGAATGCGGATCGCGGTCCCGCCTACACTGGCGGCGATGAAACTCGATCTCGCCAGTTGCCACCAAGCCTTGCAGGCGCGCGACGCGCGCTTCGACGGCCGCTTCTACGTCGGCGTCAGCAGCACCGGCATTTACTGCCGGCCGGTGTGCCCGGCGCGCACGCCGCGCGCCGCCAATTGCGACTTCTTCCCCCACGCCGCCGCCGCCGAACGCGCCGGCTACCGGCCCTGCCTGCGCTGCCGGCCGGAACTCGCGCCCGGGCTGGCGCCGATGGACGCGCCGGACCGGCTCGCGCGGCAGGCCTGCGCGCGCATCGAGGCCGGGGCCCTGGATGCCGTGAGTCTGACGGCGCTCGCCGCCGAGCTGGGGGTCAGCGAGCGCCATCTGCGCCGCGTTGTCGAGGAGGCGACCGGCGCCTCGCCGGTGGATCTCGCGCAGACCCGGCGCCTGCTGCTCGCCAAGCAGCTCTTGACCGATACCGCGCTGCCGATGACGGTGGTCGCGCAGACGGCCGGCTTTGGCAGCCTGCGCCGCTTCAACCAGTTGTTCCAGTCGCGCTACGGCCTCGCGCCCGGAGGCTTGCGCAAGGCCGCGCCGGAACGGGCTACGGAAACCGTGCCGGACAGCATCGAGCTGCGCCTCGCCTACCGGCCGCCACTGGCCTGGCCGGCGCTGCTGGACTTCCTGACCGGCCGGGGTGCCGCCGGGGTCGAGGCGGCAGTCGGCGAGCGCTATCTGCGTACCGCCTGCGTCGACGGCCAGCGTGGCTGGCTCGCGGTGCGGCCGGATGCCGAGGCGGCGCGACCGCAACTGCGGGTGCAGCTCAGCGCCAGTCTGCTGCCGGTGCTCGGCACCACCTTGCAGCGCCTGCGCCGGCTGTTCGATCTCGACGCCAATCCCGAGGTGATCGCCGCGCAACTGGGGCGCGACACGCGCCTGGCGCCGCTGTTGCAGGCGACGCCGGGGCTGCGCGTGCCCGGTGCCTTCGATGGCTTTGAACTGGCGCTGCGCGCGGTGCTCGGCCAGCAGGTGACGGTGAAGGCGGCGACCACGCTGTTCGGCCGTTTCGCCGCGCGCTACGGCGAGCCGGCGCAGACGCCGTTCGCCGAGCTGCGCTACCACGCGCCGACTGCCGAGCGCGTCGCCGAAGCGCCAAGGCAGGCGCTGATCGAACTGGGCCTGACCAGCCGGCGCGCGGAGACCGTGCAGCGGCTGGCGCAGGCGATGGCCGGGGGCCAACTGCGTCTGGAACCGGGCGTCGATCCCGAGGTGACACTGGCGGCGATGCAGGAGCTGCCCGGCATCGGTCCCTGGACCGCGCATTACGTGGCGATGCGGGCGCTCGGCTGGCCCGATGCCTTTCCGGACGGCGACCTCGGTCTGCTCAAGGCGGTGGCCGCGCCCAATGCCCGCGCCCTGCGTGTAGCCGCCGAAGCCTGGCGGCCCTGGCGTGCCTACGCGGCCATTCATTTTTGGCGTTCGCTGGCGCAGGGAGGCTGAAGTTTTTCTCCTTCCCCGCTGGCGGGGAAAGGCCGGGATGGGGGCTTTGCTCGCCGGAGTGTGCGAGTCAGAACGCCCCCGTCCCAACCCTCCCCCGCGAGCGGGGGAGGGGGTAGTTAAACAGGAGTTGCAATGACCATTTACACAACCATCACCAGCCCGGTCGGAGAGCTGACGCTGTCCGCCGTCGGCGGACGCCTGACCGGGGTGCTGTTCGAGGACAATCGCTACCCGCCAGACCGCGAGGGTTGGCGTCGCGACGACGCCGATACGGCGCTGCTGATGGCACGTCGCCAGTTGGAGGAGTACTTCGCGGGCACGCGCACCGACTTCGATCTGCCGATAAGTCCCAAGGGGACCGAGTTTCAGCAAAGGGTCTGGGCGGCGTTGCTGGAAATCCCGTTCGGCGAGACCCGCAGCTACGGCGAGCAGGCGCGGCTGATCGGTGACTACAAGGCGGTGCGTGCGGTGGGTCTCGCCAATGGCAGAAACCCAATTCCGGTCATCGTGCCCTGTCACCGGGTGATTGGCGCCGACGGCTCCATGACCGGCTTCGGCGGCGGCATCGAGCGCAAGAAGTGGCTGCTCGCGCACGAAGCGCGCTTCCGCAGCAAGACGCTGTTCGACTGAGCCTGGCCATGAAGATCTGGATCGCGAGTCTGCCCGGAAAATTCCTGCGCCGGACGCGTGAGGAAGGCCTGGATGATCTCGGCCAGCCGGTCGAGCGCCTGATTGCCGAAGGCGGAGAGCCCTGCCGTGATGTGTTGCGCCGGGCCCGGCCTGGGGAAGCGCTGATTCTCGCGAGCCATACGCCCTTCATGCAGCCCGGGCCGTTCCGGGAATTCGGGCCGGTATATCTGCTGGCCGAGGCGAGTGCCGAAGAGGTCCGGCGTGATCGGCTGCCGCTGCCTCCAGGGGGCGAGACGACCTACTTCGGTCCGCGCTTCGTGCTGCGCGCCTACTCGGCGGAGCAGCGGATCGTCGCGGCGGACCTCGTCGAGGCCGACGCCGCGCAGGCGGCTGTGGAGTCGATTCTGTCCCGGCCGGACACTGCCTATCTGCAAGCGCGCTTTCCCACCTACGGCTGTTTCGCCTGCCGCATCGAGCGCCTGCCCTGAGGGCCTTGTCGCCAGGGGCGGTGTTCAGAGCGGGCTGAGGATGGTCGGCCGCGCTTCGGGCAGGGTCCGCGGATAGTCGAGCGTGTAGTGCAGACCGCGCGACTCCTTGCGCAGCATCGCCGAGCGCACGATCAGTTCGGCGCAGACCACTAGATTGCGTAGCTCCACCAGGTGCGCGGTGATCTTGTAGTTGCCGTAGTAGTCCTGAATCTCGCGCTTGAGCACCTCGATCCGGTTCATCGCCCGCTCCAGCCGTTTGGTGGTGCGGACGATGCCGACGTAGTCCCACATGAAGGTGCGCAATTCCAGCCAGTTGTGGCTGACCACCACGTCCTCGTCGGAGTCGGTGACCCGGCTGGCGTCCCACTGCCGCAAGGCCGGCGGCGCCGGGCGCTTGGATAGCGTCTGCTCGATGTCCTCGGCGGCCGCTTCGGCGAAGGCCAGACATTCCAGCAGCGAGTTAGAGGCCAGGCGATTGGCGCCGTGCAGGCCGGTGCAGGCGACTTCGCCGATGGCGTAGAGGCCGTCGACCTCGGTGCGTGCCTTGAGATCGGTCATCACGCCGCCGCAGGTGAAATGCGCCGAGGGCACCACCGGTATCGGTTCCCGGGTGATGTTCAGACCCAACTCCAGGCAGTGTGCGTAGATGGTCGGGAAGTGCTCCTTGATGAAGGCGGCGGGCAGGTGGGTGACATCGAGATTCACATGGCGCAGGCCCAGGCGCTTCATCTCGTGGTCGATGGCGCGGGCGACGACATCGCGCGGCGCCAGCTCGGCGCGCGAGTCGAAGCGCGGCATGAAGCGCTCGCCGGTGGTGGGGATGCGCAGGTAACCGCCTTCGCCACGCAAGGCCTCGGTGAGCAGGAAGCTGCGCGAGTCCTTGTGGTACAGGCAGGTCGGGTGGAACTGCATGAACTCCATGTTTGCCACCCGGCAGCCGGCGCGCCAGGCCATGGCGATGCCGTCGCCGGAGGCGCCAAAAGGATTGCTCGAATACAGGTAGACCTGGTTGGCGCCACCGGTGCACAGCGCCACGGTCTTGGCGCCGATGGCCTCGACCTCGCCGCTGTCGCGGTCGAACAGATAGGCGCCGTGGGCGCGCTTGGCGGCACGGTCGACGATCAGCTCCACCACCACCGCGCGCTCGCGCACGGTGATGTTGGGGTGGTGCGCCGCCAGCGAGGCGAGGGTGGTTTCCACCGCACGGCCGGTGGCGTCGGCGGCGTGCACGACGCGCCGATGGCTGTGGCCGCCCTCGCGGGTCAGGTGCAAAGGCCGCTGCTTGCCCTCCTCGTCGCGGGTGAACTGCACCCCCTGCGCCAACAGCCAGCGGATGCAGCCCGGTCCGCGCTCGACCGTGAAACGCACCGCCTCCTCGTCGCAAAGGCCACCGCCGGCGACCAGGGTGTCGCGCACATGGTTTTCCAGCGAGTCGTTCTCGTCCAGCACCGCCGAGATGCCGCCCTGAGCCCAGAGCGTGGAGCCGGATTCCAATTTGCCCTTGGATACCAGCATCACCGAGCGGCCCTTTTGCGCCAGCCGCAAGGCCAGGGACAGGCCGGCGGCGCCGCTGCCGAGCACCAACACGTCATAGGGGGTTGCGGAGCTGGTCGGTGCGGGGGGCATGTTCAAACTTGCTAGACTTCAAGCTCATTGAGGACGCGCGATCTGTGCGTCGGCGAATTTTGGGAGTTTAGCGCGGCAGAGCCGGTCGATTTCAGACCGCCGCCGGGTCCAGGCATGAGCGAGGAAGGCGTAGACGAGCAGCTGGTGGCCAGGGCCCAGGCGGGCGATATGCGCGCCTTCGAGCTCCTGGTGCGCAAGTACCAGCACAAGATCGTGCAACTGGTCAGCCGTCTGGTTGGCGATGGTGACGCCCCCGATGTCGCGCAGGAAACCTTCATCCGCGCCTGGCGCGCGCTCAAGGGTTTTCAGGGCAACAGCGCCTTCTACACCTGGCTGTACCGCATCGGCATCAATACCGCGAAAAACCACCTGGTGTCACGCTCGCGCCGGCCGGCCGACCGCGACATCGACATTGCCGACGCGGAACTCTACGGGCATACCGAGCAACTAAGCGATGGCGATACGCCGGAAGCGACGGCACTGTCCGAGGAGATCAAAGAGAAGGTGGCGGAAGCCATCGCCAAGCTGCCCCCCGATCTGCGCACGGCCATCACCCTGCGCGAGCTGGAAGGGCTGTCCTACGAAGAGATCGCCGAGGCGATGGACTGCCCGATCGGCACCGTCCGCTCCCGCATCTTCCGCGCCCGCGAGGCTATCGACGCGGTGCTGGCACCGCTGCTGGACTAGCCATGGACAACCTTCCATCGTGGTCGCACGGAACTTTATCGTTGCTGAACGGTTCATTGGTCTGCGTGCGGCCGTCTGGCCGGCACGTTTCTTAGCAGGAAGTCCCGCATGTCCAGAGAAGTGCTTTCCGCCGCTGTTGACAACGCCGCCACCGCCGCCGAATGGGACGGCCTGCTGGAGGCGATGGACCGTGACCCGGCTCTGAAGGTTGAGTGGAGTCGTGTCTGGGAGGCGCGCGATGCCCGCGAAGGCGTGACGGTGCGCCGATCCGGCGGGGACTTCTGTTCTGGCGTGATGGCGGCCCTGCAGCAGGAGCAACAGGAAGCCTTCGAGCACCCCAAAGTGGTGCTATTGGACAGCCGGCGCCAGCCGGTCAGCCAGCCGCCGGTCGCGCGTCCGCGCTGGCGCAGCTTGGTGCCGCTGTCGGCCGCCGCCGGCATCGCCGCGGCGGTGCTGTTCTTTGGCCAGCCGCTGAGTCGCCAGGCCGAGCCACAGGCGGTGGCCGCAGTGGCGCCTGCAATTCAGGCCAGTAATGGCGCCGAGGTGCGCTGGAGCGCGCCGGAGCGCAATGGCGATGCCAGTCAGCCGCTCAATGCCGCGTCCGCCGAGGTGCTGAACGGCTATCTGATGGAACACAGCAACACGCTTGCCGAGCGCAGCATGGGCGGCGCCATTTCCAACGCTCGCTTCGTCGTGAACACGACGGGGTATTCCGCGGACGGCGAATAAGCATGCTGCGCCGCTGTCTTGCTGCCTGTGTACTGGGCCTGGTCGCCGCAGGCGGCGCTCACGCCGACCCCGAACAAATTCTGCTCAAAGCCGCCGACGCCTCCCGTACAGTCAACTACCGGGGCGTGGTGATCTACCGCGCCGGCAATTCCATGGAGTCCTTGCGCCTGGTACACGGGTATGCGGATGGGGTGGAGCGCGAGCGCCTCACCGCCCTGACCGGCGAACCGCGCGAG
Source organism: Nevskiaceae bacterium (assembly GCA_004297005.1). Lineage (GTDB taxonomy): Bacteria > Pseudomonadota > Gammaproteobacteria > Nevskiales > Nevskiaceae > Stagnimonas. The sequence goes on along the minus strand of SCVA01000002.1, from coordinate 78,750 downwards.
ATCATTCGTCAGGACAACAAGATCACCTGTCTGCTGCCCAAGGAACGCAAGCTCGACCTCAAGCGTCCGGCACTGAAGGGCCTTCTCACCCAGGTTTCACCGGAAACCCTGGCGGCCCTGGCAGCCTGGTATGAGTTGCGAGAGCTGGGCAGCGCCCGGATCGCCGGCCGCAGTTGCAAGGGAGTCGAACTAGCGCCCAAGGACGACTACCGCTATGGCTTCGAGATCTGGGCCGACGAAGGGTCCGGCGTGCCCTTGAAGGTGCGTCTGGTCAGCCGTGATCGGCGGGTTCTCGAAGAGGTGATGTTCACCGAGGTGGATTTCCCGGAAAGCCTGCCGGCTCAGGCCTTCGAGCCCGATCTCGATGCCCGCCAGTTCCGTACCGTGGTGCGGCAGGAGCCGACGCCCTCCGACAACGCCGATCTCAGTGACTTTCCCCTGCGCCTGGAGCAGTTGCCCGCGGGCTTCAAGGTGACGCTGCGTGATCGCCGCCCGGGCAAGGACGGCCGTGGCGCCGTTGAACACGTGCTGATTTCCGACGGGCTGTCGGCGGTTTCGCTATTCGCCGCCCGGGATGTGCCGCCGGAAAAGGCCTTCAGCGGCCTCAGCAGCATGGGCGCGGTGCATGCCTATGGCCGCATGTATGGCAGCTTCCATGTCACCGTGGTCGGCGAAACCCCCTCGGCCGCAGTGCGCTACATCGGCGAACATCTCGTGCTCAAGGAAGCCGCCGACGCGGCCAAGCCCTGAGGCCGCCCCACGGCCTAAAATAATTGTTGTCCCCGTTTCGGAGTCTCTGCCCATGCCGTTTGCCGTCTGGCCGCGCGTCGCCTCGCTGTGTGTTGCCGCGCTGCTCTCGGTGGCCTGTTCCAGGACTCCTGCCGAGGTGCGCTTGCCAGACTTCGCCGACCTGGTGGAGGAAGTCAGCCCCTCGGTAGTGAACATCAGCACCATCCCCGTTGAAACCGCCGCCGAAGCCGAGCCGGGACCGACGGAGGGCGGGGCGACCGTTCCGGACAACCTTCCGGAGTGGATGAAGCGTTTCCTCGAGCAGCATGCGCCGAACGGTGTGCCGCCGGCCGAGGAGGGTGACGAGGCGCCCGAGGAGCAGCAGTCCCTGGGCTCCGGCTTCGTGCTCTGGAAAGACGGCTACATCATCACCAACACCCATGTCGTCAAGGATGCCAGGGAAGTGCTGGTGCGCCTGTCCGATCGTCGGGAGCTGACCGCCACCGTGGTCGGCATGGACGAGCCCAGCGATATCGCGCTGCTCAAGATCGATGCCGACAAACTGCCGGCGGTGAAGGTCGCCGAGGTTGGCAAACTGCGGGTCGGGCAATGGGTGATGGCGATCGGCTCGCCGTTTGGCTTCGACTACTCGGTGACCGCCGGCATCGTCTCAGCCAAGGGGCGCAGCCTGTTCACCGAGCAGTACGTGCCCTTCATCCAGACCGACGCGGCGATCAATCCCGGCAATTCCGGCGGCCCGCTGTTCAACCTCAAGGGCGAGGTGGTCGGCGTCAATTCGCAGATCTACTCCCAGACCGGCGGCAACTCCGGCATCGCCTTCGCGATCCCCATCGACGTCGCCCTGCGCGTCGCTCAGCAACTCAAGGACAAGGGCCATGTCACCCGCGGCTGGCTGGGCGTGGTGGTGCAGGAAGTCACCCGTGCCCTGGCCCAGAGCTTCGGCATGGCTAGGGCCGAGGGTGCGCTGGTGGCCAAGGTGATCCCCGGCTCGCCGGCGGAAAAGGCCGGCATCCAGCCCGGCGACGTGATTCTGGCCTTCGACGGGCAAGTTCTGGGCGTTTCCAGCGAGCTGCCGCCCCTCGTGGGGGTCGTTGATCCAGGTGCCGACGTTCCCCTGAAAGTGCTGCGCGAGGGCAAGCAGATCACCATCAAGGTGGAGATCGGTGAGTTGCCGGAAGAGATCGCCAATGGCGGTGAGACCCCGGCGAGCTCGCGGCTGCCGCTGGGTCTGGGCGTGGACAAGCTCAGTGCGCAGGACCGCGCCGAAACCCGGGTGCCGGCCGGTGGCGTGCGGGTACTGGTGGTCGAAGCCGGTCCGGCGCTCGACGCTGGCGTGCGCGAGGGCGATGTGCTGCTGACTCTCTCAGGGCAGTCCATCGATAGCGCCGAGCGCCTCAAGGAAGTCGTCGATCGCCTGGCGCCGGGGTCCAGCGTGCCGATGCTGATCCAGCGTGATGGCGCGCCGCTGTTCCTGGCGCTGGCGGTGCCGGAAGCCCCGGTCGAAAGGAAGAAATAGGGTGCGCCGCTTCACCCTGCTCACCCGCCCCGGCTGCCATCTCTGCGAGGATTTCGAGGCCGAGCTGATGGCCGAGTTCGAGGGGCGGCTGGAGGTGGAGAGCGCTCACGTCGATTCCGACCCCGCCTGGCTGGCGGCCTATGACCTGAGTATCCCGGTGCTGCTGGCGCCCGACGGTAGCTTCGTCTGCGCGGTGCGTCCGGACCTGGCGGCGGTGGAAGCCGCCTTGGCCAGGGCCTGAACCGCTATACTCCGCGACCATTTTTTAACCGCTCCGACCTTGCGTCGGTCGGCTTGAGCTCATGCAGCAGTCCCACATCCGCAATTTCTGCATCATCGCCCACATCGACCACGGCAAATCGACCCTGGCCGATCGCTTCATCCAGCTCACCGGCGGGCTGGAACAGCGCGAGATGACCGAGCAGATTCTCGACAACAATCCCATCGAGCGCGAGCGCGGCATCACCATCAAGGCGCAGGCGGTGCAGTTGCACTACAAGGCGCGCAATGGCGAGCTCTACCAGTTCAACCTGATCGACACCCCCGGACACGTCGACTTCAGCTACGAAGTCAGCCGCTCGCTGGCCGCCTGCGAGGGCGCGCTGCTGGTGGTGGACGCCTCCCAGGGTGTGGAGGCGCAGAGTGTCGCCAACTGCTACACCGCCATCGAGCTCAACCTCGAAGTGATGACGGTGCTTAACAAGATCGACCTCCAGAACGCCGAGCCGGACCGGGTGGTGAAGGAGATCGAGGAGATCATCGGCGTGCCGGCCGAGGATGCGATCCGCATCTCCGCCAAGACCGGCCTCAATGTGCTCGACGTGCTGGAAGAAGTCACCAAGCGCCTGCCGCCGCCGCGTGGTAATCCCGAAGGCAAGCTGCAGGCCCTGATCGCCGACAGCTGGTTTGACAACTATCTGGGTGTGGTCTCGCTGGTGCGGGTCATGCACGGCTCGGTGAAGAAGGGCCAGAAGATCCGGGTGATGTCCACCGGCAAGGACTACGAGATCAGCTCGATCGCGGTCAACACGCCCAAGCGCACGTTCAAGGACCAGCTGGAGTGCGGCGAAGTCGGCATGATCGTCGCCAACATCAAGGACATCTTCGGCGCGCCGGTGGGCGACACCATCACCCTCGCCAGCAACCCCTGCCTGGAAGCGCTGCCCGGCTTCACCCGGGTGCAGCCGCGGGTGTTCGCCGGCATGTTCCCGGTCGACGCCGACGACTTCGAGGACTTCCGCGAATCGCTGCAGAAGCTGCGCCTGAACGATTCGGCCTTGCAGTTCGAGCCGGAAAACTCCGGAGCCCTGGGTTTTGGCTTCCGCATCGGCTTTCTCGGCATGCTGCACATGGAGATCGTGCAGGAGCGCCTGGAGCGCGAGTACAACCTCAACCTCATCACCACCGCGCCGAGCGTGATCTACGAGGTGGTGAAGACCGATGGCGAGGTGGTGCGCATCGACAACCCCTCCGACCTGCCCGAGCCCGGCAGCCTGGAGGAGGTCCGCGAGCCGATCATCACCGCCCGCGTGCTGATGCCCAACGAATACGTCGGCGCGGTGATGACCCTGTGCATGGACAAGCGCGGCGTGCAGAAGAACCTGCGCTACGTCGGCAACCAGGTGCAGATGGAAGTGGAGATGCCGCTCGCCGAAGTGGTGCTGGACTTCTTCGACCGCCTGAAGAGCGTCAGTCGCGGCTTTGCCAGCTTCGAGTACGAGTTCGACCGCTTCCAGGCCGCCGACGTGGTCAAGCTCGACGTGCTGGTCAATGGCGACAAGGTCGATGCCCTGGCCACCATCGTCCACCGCGACGCCGCCTACAACCGCGGCCGCGACCTCTGCGAGCGCATGCAGGAGGTCATCCACCGGCAGATGTTCGACGTCGCCATCCAGGCCGCGATCGGCGCCAAGATCATCGCCCGCACCACGGTCAAGGCGTTGCGCAAGGACGTCACCGCCAAGTGCTACGGCGGCGACGCCAGCCGCAAGAAGAAGCTCCTCGAAAAGCAGAAAGAGGGCAAGAAGCGCATGAAGCAGGTCGGTTCGGTGGAGATCCCGCAGGAAGCCTTCCTGGCGGTGCTGGGCATGGACAAGAAGAAGTGAGGCACTAGATGAGCGGCTTTTTCACCCACATCGGCACCGACTTCGCGTCGATCCTGTTCGTCCTGACCATCGTCACGGGCGTGCTCTGGGTGCTCGACCGCTTCCGCCTGGAGCCGGCGCGCAAGGCGGCCGCCGCAGCAGCTGGCACCGAGCCGGCCAAGGCCAACTGGCTGGTCGATTTCGGGCGCCAGTTCTTTCCGGTGATCGCCGCCGTTTTCCTGCTGCGCTCCTTCGTGGTCGAGCCCTTCCGCATACCTTCCGGCTCGATGATCCCGACCTTGAGGGTCGGGGACTTCATCCTGGTCAACCGCTTTGCCTACGGCCTGCGCTGCCCGGTGGGCGACTGCAAGCTACTTGCGCTCGGCGAGCCCAAGCGCGGCGACGTGGTGGTGTTCCGCTACCCGGTGGATCCGAGGATGGACTTCATCAAGCGCGTCATCGGTTTGCCCGGAGATACGGTGCGCTATGTCGGCAAGCAGTTGACGGTGAATGGTCAGCTCGTCAGCCAGGAGCCGCTGGGCGAGTTCGAGGGCAGCCCGGTGCTGCGCTATCGCGAGGACTACCAGGGTGTGGTCCACGAGATTCTGCAGAACCCGGACCGGCCGCCGCAGGACTTCGAGTTTACGGTGCCGGAAGGCCAGTACTTCATGATGGGCGACAACCGCGACGGCTCCAGTGACTCACGCTACTGGGGAACCGTGCCGGAGGCGTATCTGAAGGGTCGCGCCTTCCTGATCTGGATGAGCTGGGATGCCGAGGCCAGTCGCCCGGCGCTGTCCCGCATCGGCGGCGTCATCCGCTAAGATCGCGACATCTTCGCCAAAGTCCAACACAACGGAGTCCTGATATGCAGATGCGTAGCCGCCAGCGGGGCATGGGGCTGTTCAAGATGCTGTTCGTGTTTGGCTCGATCGCCCTGGTCGCGACCATTGGCATCAAGACTTTTCCGCTTTACTCCAATCAGCTCAAGGTGGCCAAGGCGGTGAAAAGCGCGGCCAGTGAAGGTCATGTCGACCCGTTCATTGTGCAGAAAGGCCTGGAGCGGCGCTGGGATATCGAGGACATCACTTTCCTCGACTACCGTCAGGTCAAGATCGAGCGCAGCGAGCGCGGCAAGGTCGATCTCACCTACGCCTACGAGGCGCGCGTACACCTGTTCTACAACGCCGATCTGGTGCTGAGCTTCCAGGGTCGCGAACCGATCGACGGCGCCGAGTGAGTCAGGATCTGGCGGCCGCACTGCAGCGGAGTCTCGGCTACCAGTTCAACGACGGCTCCTTGCTGGAGCGGGCACTCACCCATCGCAGCGCCGGCGGCGCCCATTACGAGCGCCTGGAATTTCTCGGCGATGCCTTGCTCAATTTCGTGATCGGCGAGGCCGCCTACGCGGTCTGGCCCAAGGCCGACGAGGGTGATCTTTCGCGCTGGCGCTCCAGTCTGGTCTGCGAGGACACCCTCGCCAATCTTGGAAAGCGACTGAATCTCGGCGACCAACTGCGCATGGGCAGTGGTGAGCTGAAAAGTGGAGGTTACCGGCGTGAATCCATCCTCGCCGATGCTCTCGAGGCGCTGTTCGGGGCGGTTTACCTGGACGGCGGTTTCGAACCGGCACGAGCGGTGATCCTGCGTCAGTTCGAGCCGCTGCTGAGCCAGCCGCCCGAGCCCGATTCGCTCAAGGACTCCAAGACCCGCTTACAGGAAGCGCTGCAGGCGGCGTCGCGCCCACTGCCCGAATACGCAGTGCTTTCCGAGCAGGGCCCGCCTCACCGGCGGGTGTTCCAGGTTCGCTGCCGCTTGCCGGACACTGGCAAGGAAACCCAGTCTGGTGGTACCAGTCGCAAACAGGCCGAGCAGGATGCCGCTCGCCTGATGATTGAAAAATTGAAGGAAAACGCACATGCGTAGTGGAATGGTGACCATACTTGGGCGCCCCAACGTCGGTAAGTCCTCGCTGCTGAACGCCTTGGTTGGGCGCAAGGTGAGCATCGTCAGCCACAAGCCGCAGACCACGCGTCACCGCATTCAGGGCGTGCTGCACGACGAGCGCGGTCAGGTGGTGTTCGTAGACACCCCGGGCCTGCACCGCAAGGCGGAGCGCGCGCTCAACAAGGTGATGAACCAGGCCGCTGCCGGCGCCATCCACGATGTCGATCTGATCTTGTTCGTGGTCGAGTCCGGTCGCTGGACCGACGAGGACGCCGCCGTGCTCGAGCGCCTCGAGGGCCTGGAAACACCGGTTGGCCTGGTCATCAACAAGATCGACAGACTGGAGGAGAAGGAGCGCCTGCTCCCAGAGCTGGAGAAGCTCGCCAAACTACGTGAGTGGGCGTTCGTGGTGCCACTGTCGGCACTCAAGAAGGACGGCCTCAGCGGACTGGCCGAGGAGTTGTTCGCACGTCTTCCCGAAGGCGAGCCGATGTACCCCGAGGACATGGTAGTGGGGCATGACGTGGCCTTCGCCGCCGCCGAGACCATCCGCGAAAAACTTATTCGCAACCTGCATCAGGAGCTGCCCTACGCGACCACGGTGGAAATCGAGAAGTACGAGCGCGAAGGTCAGCTCGACAAGATTTCCGCAGTGATCTGGGTGGAACGCGATGGCCAGAAGAAGATCGTCATCGGCAAGGATGGCGAAACGCTCAAGCTGATCGGCTCCAACGCCCGCCGCGACCTTGAGCGTGCCCTGGGACGCAAGGTGTTCTTGAAGCTCTGGTGCCGGGTCAAGGAGAACTGGAGCGACGATCCCAAAGCGCTCAGCAAGTTCGGATACTCGGGCGGCGAATAGCCTTCGCTAGCCATGCATAGCCGGCGCGTCGAGCTGCAACCGGCCTATCTGCTGCACACCCGCAGTTACGGTGACACCAGCCTGCTGATCGAGGCGTTCACGCCCGAGCACGGACGGGTCGGGCTGATCGCCAAGGGTGCGCGCGGTCCGCGTTCCAGAACCCGTGCCTATCTGCAGCCGCTGCAACCGCTGCTGCTGTCCTGGTCGGCGCGTGGGGAGCTGGGCACCGTGACGGGCGTCGAGGCGCAGGGGCAGCCGGTGCCGCTGGTGGGCGAGGCGATGTTTTGCGCCTGGTATGCCAATGAGCTGTTGATGCGGCTCTGCGCCCGGGAAGATCCACATCCCATCCTGTTCGCGGCCTACGTCAGCTTGCTGCTGCGGCTGGCTGACGACAGCGAGCCCGCCCTGCGCGCCTTCGAGTGCCGGCTGCTGGAAGAGCTCGGCTATGGCCTGCGGCTGCCGGCCGATCTCGACCCCGGACAGCGCTACCGCTACGACTGGGAACGCGGCCCGCTGCCGGTCGGCGATGACGGTGAGGAAGTGTTCGCCGGCGACAGTCTGATCGCACTGCGCGAGGATCGCCTGACCGAGGCCGGCCAGCGCCAGGATGCACGCCGCCTGCTGCGCCTGGCGCTGCGCCGCCAGTTGGGCGGCAAGCCACTGGAGACCGCGCGGCTGTTGCGTGAACTGCGTGGGCTGGCCACCGTCGGCACCGGCTGAAACAGCCGGGGCCGGTGTGGCGCAGCCGGGGTCTACTCGCAGTACAGATAGGGATCCGGGCTGGGGGAGTTCAGATAAGTCTCGGACAGCACGGCGATGTTATCCCAGTAGGTCTTTCGGGCTTCGATCATCGTGGTCTGGAACAGACAATGGTCGCTGCTCTTGCTGCGCGCCACCTCGCCAGGTGGGCGCTCACGCAGTCCCAGCAGGGATAGCGTCTGCTCCACGACCTCGCCATGCTCCGGCGACAGCACGCCCCAGCCAGCGACCGTCCAGGGCGCTAGCGGTGGAATCGGCACAGCCACCTGATCGAACACGCCGTTGACCGGATCATAGCCATCGACTCCGGGAATCCAGGCCGCCTGTTCCAGCGCCCGGCGCAATTGCCAGTTGCTGATCGAGACGCTTCCGGCATGCACCATCAGGGGCGTCCCCGTCGCGGGCCTCTCGATGCCGCCGAAGTGCCCGGCTTTGCGGCGTGCCGCCAGCAGGATCTTCGAGGCGGTGCCGGCGCTGCGTGGCGTCGCGAAACTGGTGCCGGCGGTGTACTGGTTGTAGCCGTCCTCGCAGGCGCGGCAGTAGGGCAGCACCTCGGTGTAGTCGGCGATGAAGTCCGGCAGCGTGCCTGACATCAGCTGGCGTCCCCCCGACGATACCTGCGGTTCGCCGGTGGTGTAGTCGAAGTCCGCTTCCTCGTAGCCGGCGATGCCGATACTCCACCAGGGCCCGCAGGTGCCGTCCTGTATCGCCGGAGCCGGCGAATTGTCGCAGGCGCCGAAATGCAGCTTGCCGTGGGTGTAGGTGCCGGTGAAGCTCTTCGAAATGTGCTCAGGGATCGGGAGACTGCCCGGGTAGCCATAGCTGGTGCTGATGAAGTCCACCGCCGGGTGCGTCATCGCGTATTCCTCGGCGGCCACGCCGGTGCCTTCCAGGAACAGCAGCACTGCCTCCGGATTCGCCTTGAGCACCGCCGAACTGGTGCCGACGCCATGGGTGTCGCTCTCGTCGTCGGGCAGGATCAGGCTGCTACCGGCGCTGAAGGACTTGGCCAGCACATTGGTGCCGACGAACCACATCACGTCGCAGGCGGCGGCGCGGGTCCACAGGCCGCTGGCCAGGTCCTTGGCGTAGTCGCTGGCGAAGTTTCCGGTGCGGGTCAGGGTTAGCGCGCACTCCGGCTTCACCGCGAATTCGTTGAGAACATCGCGGGTGACCGACGACGGCGGCGAGCCGGCCGGATAGATCGGCCCACCCGCGTTGTAGAACAGGTGATAAGGGTTGATGCCGGAGTCGATCACGGCCACCACCACGCGTGGCTGGGCGTCGGGCGCGGTGCCTCCGCTGCCGCTGCTGTCGCAGGCGTTGCCGAGGCCGTCGCCATCGCTGTCGGCCTGATCGGCGTTGGCGATGCTGGGGCAGTTGTCGCCGCTGTCGGCCACGCCGTCGCCGTCGCCGTCTGGGGGAGGCGCTACCGAATCACAGGCGTCGCCGAGGCCGTCGCCATCGCTGTCGGCCTGATCGGCGTTGGCGACACTCGGGCAGTTGTCACTGCTGTCGGGCACGCCGTCCTGGTCGCCGTCGGCCGGAGGTTCCGTGCCGCCGCAGCCGCTGGCTGGGCATTCGGTGCTGATGGTCAGCGTGTAGGGCAGGGCGCCAGCGGCCAGGCTCTCCTGCACCAGGAAGGTGTAGGTGCCTGGCACGGCATCGGCCACGCTGGCGCTGATCGAGGTTGCCCCTGGCGTTGGCGCGCCGCGTCCACCGACCGGATCGTAGCCCGCGAAGGCCTTGCTCTGGCCGTCCGGTCCCATGATCTCCAACGAGTGGATTTCCGCCGGCGAGGTCCAGCTTAGCGTCGCGGTCAGTTTCGCGACCTGCACCGGCAGCTTGTAGGTGTAGCGGTGGTAGCCGAACTCCGGATCACTGCCACAGCCGTAGCAGACGACCGGCGTGGTCAGCAGACCCGCGGTGCCCTGGTACTGGGCGACCTGGGTGGTGCCGGCGCCCGGCATCACCACCACCGGCCCGCCGGTGTTGGGTTTGGGACGGTCGAGCACCTTGGCGACGGCACCGAGGGCGTCGATGTAACCGGCACCGACCTCCCAGTCGGCATAGGCGCTGCCGTCGGCGCGCTTCATCGGCGTCGCGGTGCTGGTGAGGATCTCGTGCACCTGCTCGAAGGTCAGCCGCGGGTTCGCCTCTAGCAGCAGCGCCACCACGCCGGCGACATGCGGCGCGGCCATCGAGGTGCCGGAGATGGTGGCGTAGAACGGCGGGCTGTTGCTGCTGGGAACGGAGGTCGAAGCCAGGCCGTTGAGCGCCCGCGAAGCGGTGATGTCTACGCCCGGCGCGGTGATGTCCGGTCCGGCAGCGGCGCCATCTGCGGTGCCGCGCGAGGAGAAGCTGGCCAGCTGGAACTGCCGGTCGCCGGCCGCCACACCGAGCGCGCAGGGATTCTGGGCATCGGCGCTGATAGTGTCGGCCTCGGGGCCACTGTTGCCCGCGGCGAACACCGCGATGATGCCGGCGTCGTGCAGTTGCTTGATGGCCAGCGAGTCCGGGTCGGTCGGGTCAAAGCGGAAGCCGCTACCGGTCGCCGGACCGTAGCTGTGGTTGGTGACGCGGATGTTGTATGCCTGCCGCTGCTCGAGCACGTAGTCCATCGCTTCCAGGATGAACAGGTAGGGTGCGCCGACATCGACGGCGATGCCGACCAGGTCGGCTTCCGGTGCCACCCCGACATAGCGGCCGTTGGAACGCGTGCCGTCGCCGGCGACGGTGCCGGCCAGATGGGTGCCGTGACCGTTGTTGACCTCGCTGTTGTTCACCGGCAGATCGTCGTAGGGCACTGCGACGCTGCCGACCATGCGCACGTTGTGCTTCACCGCCTTGAGGTCGCCCTGGGTAGTGTCGATGCCGGTGTCGATGATGGCGACGCCGACGCCCTTGCCGGTCAGCGGCAGGCTGGGGCTGCCGAAGGCCTCGCGGGCGGCATCGACGCCGATCAGCGGCACCGAGGTGTCAAGCAGCGCCTTGCGCGGGTGCTCGCCCCAGATCGAGATCAGCGGCAGGCCGCGTGCGGCCTTGCGCAGCAGTTCCACGATCTCTGGTGTCACCATCGGCAAGGGCACGCGCAGCGAACGCAGGTGCTTGAAGCCCTGAACCCGGCTGGCGACTTCCGTCGGCAGCCAGCGATCGAAGCGCAGGCGGCGCACCGCCTCGTCACGGCCACGGTCGGTGGCGAAGCTCAGGATCAGGCTGCCTGGCCGGTAAAGCGGCAGATCGGGGTCCACCGCAGCCGTGTCGGCCCCGGCCTGGAGGCCGGAGAAGGCGGCCTCGCAGGCGCTGACCTCGGTCGCCGTCTCGCAAGCGTCGCCGACGCCATCGCCGTCGCTGTCGCCCTGGCCGGGGTTGGCGATGGCGGGGCAGTTGTCGCCGGCGTCGGATACGCCATCGCCGTCCGCGTCGGGCGCCGAACCGCCATCGTCGATGACGACGATGCGGGCCTCGCCGTGATACGGCGTGTTGAACGAGACGTAACCGTAGCTGCGGGCGGTGTAGTCGCCGCTGGCCGGGTTGGCCAGCGTCACCAATTCCGAGGCCGAGCCGCTGAGCAACTGGACGTTCTGCGACTGTCGGCTGTTGCCGTCCGGCAGGGTCAGTTCCAGATCCAGATCCTCCAGCGGCAGGGCCCAGGTGATCTCGACCTGCAGTTGCGAGATCTTGCAGCCGCTGGGCAGCGTGAAGCTTTCCTCGCTGCTGTTGCCGGGCAGCGCCAACACGACGGCGGTGCCGACGTTGCCGTCCCAGGCATGCAAGATTTGGCTTCCGGCGGGCAGCGGGCAGTTGCCAGTAGGCGGCGGCTCGCTGTTGTCGCAGGCATCGCCCACGCCGTCGCCGTCGCTGTCGCCCTGGCCGGGGTTGGCGATGGCGGGGCAGTTGTCGGCCTCGTCCGCCACGCCGTCGCCATCGGTGTCGGTGGGCGGCGAATTGTCATCGTCGCAGGCATCACCGTAGCCGTCACCGTCGCTGTCGGCCTGATCTGAGTTGGCCACCGCCGGGCAGTTGTCGGCGTCGTCCACGGTGCCGTCGCTGTCGCCATCGCTGGTCGGCTGACCTGAGGGATCGTTGCTGGCGGGCTGGACCGGTAGCAGCGATTCGCACCAGATGAAGGGGTCTTGTTCCGGCGTGGTGCCGGTCTGGTCGCCGCCGTAGAGGTCGGGCAGGAAGGGCGCGACGTTATCCCAGTAGGCCTTGCGGGCCTGGATGTTGGCGGTCTGGAATTCGCAGAAGCCCGGGTCCTTGGCGCGTGGCGCGTCGGCGAGCCCGAGGTGGCTCAGGGCCGCGGTGATCACGCCTTTTTCGCTGTTGGCGCTCAACTCGCCCCAGGCGATCTGCAGCCAGGGGGCCAGCGGAACCACCGGCTGCGCGCCCAAGTCGAGCACCGCGGCCAGTGGGTCGTATTCGAGCAAGCTGGTGACATACGCCGCCTGTTCCAGCGAGCGCCGCAGCAGCCAGTTGCTGATCGCCTGGGTCTTGGCGACCACCATCTGCGGCTTGCCGGCGATGCGGCGGATGCCGCCAGCGTGACCCAAGGCGCGCCGCGCCTCCAGCAACAACCGGGAGGCGACGCCGGCCGCCCGGGGGGTCGAGAAGCTGGTGCCGGCGACCGAGCTCAGACCGCTCTCGCAGTCCATGCAATAGGCGAGTGTCTGCGTGAAATCGGCCACGAAATCCGGGAAATTGCCGGACAGGCTGGTGCGGCCTTCGGAGGAGCCCTCTTCGATGCCGGAGACGCCGATACTCCACCAGGGACCAGCGCCGGCACGCATCGGACTCAGGCCCGGAGCATTGCCGGCGGAAGAGAAGTGCAGCTTGCCGCGTTCCACCACGCCCTGGTAGGTCTCGTGAAAGGCGCGGGTCTCGGGCAGCGGCACCGCCACCAGGGGCACCGACACCCCGTAACTGGTCGAGAGGATGTCGACCGCCGGGTGGCCGAAGGCGAATTCGTGCGAGGCATCGTTGGCGAGATCGTTGCCCTGCTCGACGAACAGCAGCACGGCATCGGGATTTGCGCTCAGCACGGCGGAGCTAGTGCCGACGCCGTGGGCGCTCTTGGACGTATCCGGTTTGAGCTTGACGTCGGCCGCCGCTGCGAACGAGGTGGCGACGATGTTGGTGCCCTTGAAGTGGTACAGGGTGCCAGGCGTCGCGGTCTGCACGCGGGCCCAGAAGGCGGCGTCGTTGGCCAGGTCGGCGGCGAGGTCGCCGGTGCGGCTCAGGGTCACGACGTTTTCCGGCTTCACGCCCAGTTCGGCGAGCAGTTCCCGGGTTACCGAGGACGGATGGCGGTCGGGGTAGAGCGTGCTGCCGGCGTAGTAGAGGGCATGGTAGGGGTTGATGCCGGAGTCCAGCACCGCCACCACGGCGCGCGCGCGGGTCGGGTCGGAGACCGGGTCCGGGATCGGCCCCGGGCCCTCGGAGTCGGGGTCGGCGACGGTGATGTGAACCTCGCCATGGTAGGCGGTGCCGGCCGAGAGGTAGCCATAGGTGCGGCTCTGGTAGACGCCGGCGGGTGGGTTGTCGAGCCGGATGGTCTCCGAGGCGGAGCCGGTCAACAGCTGTATATCCCGCGATTCGAGCGCAGGGCCCGTGGGGGGGCTCAGTTCCAGGTCGAGGTCTTCAAGCGGCAGATCCCAGCTGACCGTCACGCGCAGGCTGGAGATTCGGCAATTGGCCGGCAGTTCGTAGCTGTCGAGACTGTCGTTTTCGGCGCCAGGCAGGGCGACGCCCTGCACGCTGTAGCCCACGGTGCCATTCCACTCGCGTAGCCGTTGCTCGCCCGGCGGCAGCGGGCAGCGATCGTCCGGCGGTGGGGTATCGCAGGCATCGCCGGTTCCGTCCTGATCGCTGTCGGCCTGGTCGGGGTTGGCGGTGGCGGGGCAGTTGTCGCCGGTGTCGGGCACGCCGTCTTCGTCGGTGTCTGCCGGCGGTGGGGTATCGCAGGCATCGCCGGTTCCGTCCTGGTCGCTGTCGGCCTGGTCGGGATTGGCGGTGGTGGGGCAGTTGTCGCCGGTGTCGGGCACGCCGTCTTCGTCGGTGTCTGCCGGCGGTGGGGTATCACAGGCATCGCCGGTTCCGTCCTGGTCGGCATCGGTCTGGTCTGGGTTGGCGACTGCGGGACAGTTGTCTCCTAGGTCGGCGACGCCATCGCCATCGCCGTCATTGCTGCTACCGCTGCTGGAGTCGACGGTAGTGCGATCAGCGTCGCTATCCGTGGGCGCTCCGCAGGCGCCAAGGACGAGGGAGAGCAGTAGACCGGCAAACAAGGCGCGAAGAGTCATGGAAAGCCCGACGGAAGTGGTGGTGCCTGAGACCTGACTAATAAGTCATGTTTCGGGCCAACGAGACCGTTACTGGAAGCAAGAAGTCGGCCAGCGGCTCTCATTTGAATCCTGAATAAAGTACATCAACGGCTGGAATGAATTCCGTTGACAGCATGAAGGCATAGCAAGGGGTGTGGGAGGCCCAGGAGGGCTCGCTCCCGCGCCCTCTTCGCGGAGGCAGTCGGCCGTTGCACCAGCTCGTGCCTTGCCTGACACGTCTTCGGTCAGCAAGGCAGCGACCTATTTGCCGTTAACACACCCTAAGATTGCCGCAATCTTCAACGAGCCTGTCATGACTGCCCGTCCCAGCTCCATCCGTCTCGGCGTCAACGTCGATCACGTCGCTACCCTGCGCCAGGCGCGCGGCACCGCCTATCCGGACCCGGTGGAGGCTGCTCTGATCGCGGTGGCGGCCGGTGCCGACTCGATCACCGTGCACCTGCGCGAGGATCGCCGGCACATTCAGGACGAAGACGTGCGGCGGGTCGTGTCCCGCTGTCCGGCGCCGGTGAATCTGGAGATGGCGGTGACCAAGGAGATGGTCGATTTCGCCTGCGCGATCAAGCCTCGCTACGTCTGCCTGGTGCCGGAGAAGCGCGAGGAAAAGACCACCGAGGGCGGGCTGGATGCCGGCATGATCGAGTCGGTGGTGAAGGTCGCCTGCCAGCGCATGGGCGAGGCGGGCATCCAGGTGGCGTTGTTTCTAGACCCCGACCCGCGGCAGTTGGCGGCGGCGATGCGCATCGGGGTGCCGCATCTGGAAATCCACACCGGACGCTACGCCGACGCCAGCACCGATGCCGAGCGGGCGCTGGAGTTGAGCTACATCCGCAATTTCGCCGAGGCGGCGCAGGGGGCGGGTATCGAGGTGCACGCCGGCCACGGTCTGACGGTCGAGAACGTCGGACCCATCGCCGCCATTCCCGAGATCGTCGAACTAAACATCGGCCACTCCCTGATTGCCCGTTCGGTGTTTGTTGGTCTGCCGGCGGCGGTGGCGGAGATGCGCCGGCGCATGCTCGAAGTGCGCCACGCCCGATGATCCACGGTGTTGGCACCGACTTGTTGCTGATCTCTCGCGTCGAACGGCTGTGGCTGAAGTACGGCGAGCACTTTCTCGACAAGATCCTGATGCCGGAGGAGCGCGCCCAGTTTGACGCGGGCCGCAAACCGGGCAACTTCCTGGCCAAGCGCTTCGCAGTCAAGGAGGCATTCGTGAAGGCGCTGGGAACCGGCTTCCGCGAGGGCATCACGCATCACGACGCCGGTTTCGTGCAGGCCGCCAACGGTCGGCCGAGTCTGGTCTACAGCGCGGCGATGCAGGCGCGGCTGGCGGCGCTGGGCATCGTCAATGGTCAGGTTTCGCTCAGCGACGAGGATGGCCGGGTGCTGGCGTTCGTGGTGCTGGAGCGCGCGCCGTAAAATAGCGGCATGCACGCGCTCACCCTCGCCGAGACCATCGGCAACGCTCCCCTGGTCCGGCTCAGTCGGCTGCCCGGCATCGGCAGCAACATCCTGCTGGCCAAGCTGGAAGGCAACAACCCCGCCGGTTCGGTCAAGGACCGGCCCGCCTACCTGATGATCCGTGGCGCCCAGGAGCGCGGCGAAATCAAGCCCGGCGATACCCTGATCGAGGCCACCAGCGGCAACACCGGCATCGCGCTGGCGATGGCGGCGGCAGCCCTCGGCTACCGCATGCTGCTGATCATGCCCGAGCACCTGTCGGTGGAACGCCGCGCGGTGATGAAGGCCTTCGGTGCCGAGCTGATCCTGGTCAGCAAGGAGCAGGGCATGGAAGGCGCCCGTGATCTCGCCGACGAAATGGAGCGCAAAGGGCAGGGGCGGGTGCTCAACCAGTTCGCCAATCCAGACAATCCGCGCGCCCATTACGAGACCACCGGCCCGGAAATCTGGCGCGATACCGAGGGCAGCATTACCCACTTCGTATCGAGCATGGGCACCACCGGCACCATCATGGGCAGCTCGCGTTATCTCAAGGAGCAGAACCCCAAGGTGCAGATCATCGGCGTACAGCCGGACGGCGAGAGCAGCATCCCCGGCATCCGCAAATGGCCGGAGGCCTATCTGCCGAAGATCTTCGACCGCTCGCGGGTGGACCGCATCATCGAGGTGAGCTCTGCCAACGCCGAGCACACCATGCGCGAGGCGGCGCGGCTGGAAGGCCTGTTCTGCGGGCCTTCCTCCGGCGGCGCGCTGTGGAGCGCCCTGCAACTCTGCAAGGAAGTCGAGAACGCGGTGATCGTCAGCATCGTCTGTGATCGCGGCGACCGCTACATCTCCACCGGCGTCTTTCCGGCCTAGAGCCCGACATGCTCATCCTCGACCTGAAGACCGTGCCGGATCCGGCGGCGGCCAAGCGTCTGCTGGCGCTGGAGCCGTTCTCCGACGCCGAGGCGGTGCTGGCGCTGACCACGCTGCGGGTCGCTCGCCAGCAGCCCGCCGGGCAGCCGCCACCGCTACGCAAGGTGGCGGCTGCGGTGTTGTTGCAGGCCGGACCCGAGCAGTTCGAGTTGCACGAGTTCAACAGCAGCGGTGGCGAGCCGGCTTTGCTGAGCGCGCTGGAGCAGGCGGTGGCGGCTGCCGCCGAGCCGCTGTGGAGCTGGGACGCCGAGGCACAGATCCGCAGCCTCCTGCTAGCCCGGGCGCTGGCCGGCGATCTGGCGCTGCCGCGGCTCCTGGCGCAGGGCGGGCCGCGCAGTCTGGTCGAACAATTCGGTTTTGCGCCCGGACTGGCGTCGCTCTGGGAACTGGCGGCAGTGCACGATCTGCCCCACGACCTCGGTCTGCGCGAGGCCGAGTGCGAGCAGGCGCTGGCCGCCGGGGATCGTGCCCGGTTGCTGGCCGGCAGCGGCGCCGACGCGTTGATCGCTTATCTGCTGAGCCTGGCGCTGGAGCACAGCACCGGCCTGCGCACGGCGGAATCCCTGCTCGCCGAGCGCCGCCGCGTCGCCGGCTGGCTGGAACGCCAGACCGCGCCGCACTGGCGGGCCTTCCGCAGCCGCTGGAGTCCCTGAAGCGATGGTGCGTCGCCGGGTATTGCCGCAAGGCATCCATACCGCCGAAGTCAGCGGCCTCGACCACGAGGGCCGGGGCGTCGCCCGCGTGGCCGGCAAGGTCACCTTCATCGCCGATGCGCTGCCGGGCGAGACCGTGGAGTTCCGCTACACCGCCTGCTCGCGCGATCACGACGAAGGCCAAGTGACGGCGGTGAAAGTCGCCAGTCCGGACCGGGTGACTCCGCCCTGCGCCCACTTCGGTGTCTGCGGCGGCTGCGCCCTGCAACATCTGGCGCCGGAGAAACAGATTCTCTGGAAGCAGGACGAGTTGCTCAACGCCCTGCGCCGCATCGGCAAGGTCGAGCCTGAAGAATTGCTGCCGCCGCTGGTGGGTGCTTCGCAGGGCTATCGTCGCCGCGCGCGCCTGGGCGTGAAGTTCGTTCTCAGCAAGAGCGGCACGCTGGTTGGCTTTCGCGAACGCGGCTGCTCCTTTCTCGCCACCCTGGAGTCCTGCGTGGTGCTCGACCCGCGGGTGGGCCTCAAGCTCAAGGAGCTCGCGCGGATGATCGACCGGCTGGCGATCCGCCAGGCGATTCCGCAGATCGAGATGGCCGCCGGCGATCATGTCTGTCTGGTGTTCCGGGTGCTGCAGAACCCCGGCGTCGAGGACCGCGCCATCCTTGCCGCGTTTGGCGAAGAGCACGGCTTTGAAATTCTTCTGCAACCGGGAGGGCTGGACAGCATCCTGCCGCTCTCGGGCGAGCGCTGGCCGCTCAGCTACTCGCCGGACGGCAGCGACTCACGACTCGCGTTCGAGCCCGCCGACTTCATCCAGGTCAATGGCGCGCTCTCGCAGGCGATGGTGCGGCAGTCGCTGGACTGGCTGGCGGCGCAGCCCGGCGAATCGGTGCTGGAGCTGTTCGCCGGTCTGGGCAATTTCACCCTGCCGCTGGCCAAGACCGGCGCCAAGGTGATGGCGGTGGAAGGCGACAAGGGTCTGGTCGCGCGCGGCGCCGCCAACTGTGCCGCCAATGGCTTTCCGGAGGTGCGCTGGCAGGGCGCGGACCTGTTCAAGCCCGATCCCAAGGCGCCCTACTTAAGCGAGCGTTACGACGCGGTGCTGCTCGACCCCCCGCGCGCCGGTGCCTTGGAGATGATGCCGGTGCTGATCGCCAAGAAGCCCCGTCGCATCGTCTATGTGTCCTGCCATCCCGCCACCCTGGCGCGCGACGCCGGCCTTCTGGTCGAGGGCGGATACCGGCTGGTCAAGGTCGGGGCAATGGACATGTTCCCGCACACCGCGCATGTCGAAAGCATGGCGCTGTTCGAGCGCGGCCGCTAAGGACCGGCGCACCGCACCAGCAGTACTTTTCTTCCCCTCACAGCGCCGCAGGCGCGCCCTCACAGCCGCGCGCCGCGCGGCGCCCTCACAGCGTAGCGACCTCACCTGCCATGGCCATCGAAATCGAACGCAAATTCCTGGTTGCCAACGACCACTGGCGCGCCGCCGCGCATGCCTCGGTGCCGATGCGCCACGGCTATCTGGCGCCGTTGGGTGCCGCCGCCAGCGTGCGGGTGCGGGTGGAGGGCACGGTCGGCAAGCTCAACATCAAGGCGGCCAAGGTCGGCATCAGCCGCGCCGAGTACGAGTACGAGATTCCCGCCGCCGAAGCGGAGGAGATGATCAACACCCTCTGCACCGGCATCATCCTGAAGACCCGGCATTACGTGAACCACGGCGGGCACCTCTGGGAGATCGATGTCTTCGAGGGCGACAACGCGCCCCTGGTGGTGGCGGAGATCGAGCTTTGCAGCGAGGACGAGGCCTTCGAGCGACCTGAATGGCTTGGCAGGGAGGTCAGCGACGACCGCCGCTATTACAATCACGCGCTGTCCGTGACCCCCTACAAGAACTGGGAATGATGTTTTGGGGATTCTCCGCCTGACCGTGGATCTCACCGCGCAGCGCCTGACCGTCTGGGACGGTGAGCGCGCCAGCCGTCACTACCCGGTATCGACCGCGGCCAACGGCCCGGGCGAGATCGAGGGGTCCGGCTGCACACCGCGCGGGCGGCACCGCATCCGCGCCAAGATCGGCGCCGGCGCGCCGGCCGGCACCGTGTTCCGTGCCCGCCGGGTGGCCGCCGAGACGCCGCTGTATACGCCCGAGGCCGCCGCGCGTTTTCCAGGGCGGGACTGGATCACCAGCCGCATCCTCTGGCTGTCCGGCCTGGAGCCTGGCCGCAACCGCCTGGCTTGTGTCGACAGCATGCGACGCTACATCTACATCCATGGCACGCCTCATGTCGATACGCTGGGGCGGCCGGCCTCCCATGGTTGCGTCCGCATGCGCGATGCCGACGTGATCGAACTCTTTGACCTGATCCCGGTAGGGACGGAAGTGGAACTGCATGAGTAATACCAGCAGCAATCTGATTGGTCCGGTGATGCTCGACATCGCCGGTCAGGAACTCACCGCCGAGGACCGCGAGGTCATCGCCCATCCGCTGGTCGGTGGGGTGCTGCTGTTCACCCGCAACTATCGCGATCCCGAGCAGCTCAAGCGGCTCTGCGACGACATCCTGGCGATCAAAAAACCTCGGCCGCTGCTGGCGGTGGACCACGAGGGCGGGCGGGTGCAGCGCTTCCGCGTCGGCTTCTCGCGCGTTCCGGCGATGCGCACCCTGGGCAAGCTCTACGAGGAGTCGCCGGCCAAGGCCCACGAGGAGGCGCGCCGCTGCGGCGAGCTGATCGGCCAGGAGCTGGGCGCCTTCGGCTTCGACCTGCCATTCGCGCCAGTGCTGGACCGCGACTGCGAGGTCAGCCAGATCATCGGCGACCGCGCCTTCGCCAGCGATACCGCCACCCTCACCGAGCTGGCGCGCTCGTTCTGGCAGGGCCTCAACGCTGCCGGCCTCTCGGCCACCGGCAAGCATTTCCCAGGGCATGGCGCGGTCACCGCCGACTCCCACGTCGAGCTGCCGGTGGACCGCCGCCAGTTGTCGGCGCTGGAAGCCGACATGCAGCCGTTCAAGGCGCTGATGGACGAAGGCCTGGAGTCGATCATGATGGCCCACGTGCGCTACACCGCCGTCGATCCCACGCCGGCCTCGCTGTCGGAAAAGTGGATACGCGGCATCGTCCGCCGGCAGTGGAAGTACAACGGCGCGATCTTCTGCGACGACCTGTCGATGGGCGGCGCCGCCGTCGCCGGCACGCTGGAAGAGCGTGCCAAGCTGGCGCTGGAGGCCGGTTGCGACATGATCCCGGTCTGCAACGACCGTAACGGCGCCCTGCGGGTGCTGGAAGCCCTGCGCGGCCACAAGCCCAACCGCTTGTCGAGCGCGCGCCTGAAGCGTCTGTACCGCCGCCCGGTGGCGACGCCGTGAGCCGCGCCGAGGAGGCCCAGCGCATCCTGCGCGAGGCGGAGTTGCTGGTCAGCGCCGCCGAGGTCGATGCCGCCTACGACCGCCTGGCGCTGCGCATCGCCGCCGACTATGGAGGCCGCCTGCCGCTGGTGCTGTGCGTGATGAACGGCGGGCTCTACGCCACCGCCGAGATCACCCGCCGTCTGGGCATCCCCTTCGAGCTGGACTACCTGCACGCCACCCGCTATCGCGGCGCCACCCAGGGCGGAGGTCTGCTGTGGAAACGCCAGCCGGATACCGCCATGGGCGGTCGCCATCTGCTGGTGATCGACGACATTCTCGACGAGGGCCACACCCTGGTGGCGATCCGCAAGGCGCTGCTGGAATTCAATCCCGCCTCGCTGAAGGTGGCGGTGCTCTCGGAGAAGCTGCACGAGCGCCGCGCCGCCGACGCTTATGCCGAGTACATCGGCCTGTCGCTTCCGGACCGCTATGTGTTCGGCTGCGGCATGGATGTCAAAGAGTACTGGCGGCAGTTGCCTGCCATCTACGCAGCCAATCTTTAGCAGGACAGGGTATGAGCAAGATCGCGGTCATCGGCGGTACCGGCATGAACACCTGGCCGGGCCTGGAAGTGCTGGCGCGCGTCGACGCCGACACTGCTTACGGCAAGCCCAGTGCGCCGCTGCTGCGCGGACGGGTCTACGGCGTGGAGGCGATCTTCCTGGCGCGCCACGGCGAAGGCCACAAGCTGCCGCCGCATGCCATCAACTACCGCGCCAACCTCAAGGCTCTGGCCGAGGCCGGCGTGCAGCGGGTGATCGCCATCGCCGCGGTGGGCGCGATCGCGCCCTGGTTCGCGCCCGGCGAGGTGGCGGTGCCGGACGATCTCATCGACCACACCTGGGGCCGCGAGCACAGCTATTCCGATGGCAGCCCGGGCTCGGTGCTGGCGCATGTCGAGTTCACCCATCCCTACACCCCGACGTTGCGCGAGGCGCTGCTGACGGCCGCCGCTGCGGCCGGCGTCAGCGTCGGCGGGCAGGGCGTGATGGCGGTGACCCAGGGGCCGCGTCTGGAAACTCCGGCGGAGATCCGCGCCTTGCAGCGCGAGGGCTGCGACATGGTCGGCATGACCGGCATGCCCGAGGCCGCCCTGGCCCGCGAGCTGGGCCTGGACTACGCCTGTCTGGCGGTATCGGTGAACTGGGCGGCGGGGCTGTCGCCGGCCGGCGCCGGCATCCACGACGAGATCCATGCCTCCATCGAGGCCGGCATGGCCAAGGTGCGGGCGATTCTGGAGCGCGCGCTGCCCGGCCTGGTTTGAGTTGCCGCCGCTCGCCGGCGACGAAAACCGTGGCGGGCGTCTGGGAGCAACTTCGCAGTTGGGATGAGACTATTGCGCTATCCCGTGAATATTCCTGTAAATTTCTCTAGTGTGACTGGTGCTGTCAGTCGCCCCGGAAGTCCGAAACCTCGCCGTTTTTCCATGACCGCTGCCCCCATGCGCCTGCTGTTTGCCCTGATCGCGCTGTCCCTGGTCGCCGTTACCGCGCGCGCCGAGGACGCGGTGCTGACGGTCGACACCGTCAGTGGTGCGGTGACTGTGCAGCGCGACGGCAAGCAACTGCCGCTGCAACTGGGTGACGCGCTGCAGGAGCAGGACCTCATTCAGACCGGCGCCGGTGGTCATCTCACCCTGCGCTTTGCCCGGCATGGCTTCGTCGACATTGGTCCCGATACCGAGGCCGGGGTCGAACGTCTGCCGTTCGCCGCCTATGCCAAGGACCTGAAAAGCATCTTCAGCCTCTCGCGCGGCTATCTGCGGGTGGTGTGGAAGCATCCGCAGATCTCCACCAGTTGGCCGCTGTTCATCTACATGAGCGGTCACCGCATCAGTCTCACCAGCGGTGAGTTCTTCTTCCAGCACGACGGCAACGAGCAACTGGCCTGCACCGCCGCCGGGCAACTGGCCCTGCAGGCGGTCGGCGCCGACGGTGTGGAAACCGTGCGCCCGCCGGCCTGCACCCGGCTCATCCCCGGCCTGCCGCCGCAGACCAAGCCGCGCAATCCCGACGACTGGATCGCGGTGCGTCGCGCCTATGACCTGCATGCCGACGCCAGCCAGTTGGCGCGACTGGGCACCGCCGAAGCGACGGTCAGCGCCCCGGTAGTCACCGCGTCACCGAACCCTCCAGCGCCGCCAGCTCCCGTGGCGACCGCCGCCGCGCTGGCACAGAAAGCCGCGACGGTGCCGGTGCCCACTTCCGTGCCCGCACGCGAGCCCACCGTACTGGATGTGATTCTTGGCGCCGCGCCGCTGCCTGACGCCAGCGCGCGCTCCAACGTGGTCTCCCGCTCCGGGCCGGTCAGCGCGGCGCCGGTGTTGCCGAGTCCGACTCCGGCCCCGAAGGTTGGGCTCAGCGCGCCGGT
Source organism: Nevskiaceae bacterium (assembly GCA_004297005.1). GTDB lineage: Bacteria > Pseudomonadota > Gammaproteobacteria > Nevskiales > Nevskiaceae > Stagnimonas. The sequence goes on along the minus strand of SCVA01000002.1, from coordinate 55,673 downwards.
GGCGATCGAACCGGCATCGGCGAACGCAGTTGCCTTGGCGCGGTCTGCTCCCCCGACGGAGTCGCCGGCGGTCAAGCCGACCGCGCCGGCCAGGTCGGGGGGATCGGAGTGGGCCCTGAACATCGCCTCCTATGCCGACGCTGCCTCGGCCGAGCAGCAGGTGCAGCGCCTGCGCGATGCCGGCTACCCGGTGGTGGTGCAGCCGGCGACGGTCAACGGCAAGTCTTGGTGGCGGGTGCAGGTGCCGGGCTATGCCTCGCAGCAGGACGCCAAGGCTGCCGCCAACGAGATCCAGAACAAGCTGGGCGTGCGTGGCATCTGGGTGCTGCGGCCGTCCTGATCGCCGCCACGCCGGCCCGGGATGCTCAGGGCTTCGGCGCTTCCAGCTTGACCACCCGCACTAGCAGGCCCAGGCGGGCACTATCCAGGTATTGCAGGTTCGCATTCGGAGTCTTGCGCTGCTCGCGCAGACGGTAGCCCTGCGGCTGTCCTTCGTGGCTCTGCACGTACTCCAGGTCCGCTTCGATGTGCGGATAGCGGCCCGCCGACAGCCGCAGCCAGCCATCGAGGCCGCTGACGCCGTCGCCGGCCGGCGCGTACAGCCTTAGCGCCGGGCCATTGGCGGCCGGCGGACTGTCTTGAGTCCAGGCCAGACGCAGCAAGGGCTGGTAGCGCTTGGCGGCGCGCAGATTGGCCCATTCCGCACTCAGCACGCTGGCACTGTCGGCTTGCAGATTGATGCCGGCACTGGCCAGGCCGTTGCTGTCATCTAGTGCATAGGCCCGCGCCAGTTCAGGCTGCTGCGGGGCGTGGCCGGACTCCGCCGGTGGCGGGTTGAGAAAGACCAAGGCTTCGACCCGGTAACGGTCGGCCTGGGCGGACAGCGGTGCCAGCAGTAGCGCCAGCGACAGTGCGGTTTTGTGGAGCCTGGGTTTCATCCGCTGAGTGTAGCCAAGAGCTTGGCGAGGCTATCGATCCTGAGGTCGATGGCGGCCAGCTCGGCGCTGATGTGCAGCTTCTTCTGGCCTTCCAGACGATAGACCTTGGGTTGTTTCTGGATCAGTCCGATCAGCTTCATGGTGTCCACCTTCGGCTGCGGACCGAATTCCAGCACCGCGCCCTTGGCGTGCGCGCGCAGCTTGCGGATGCCCAGCGGCTCGGCCAGCGTGCGCAGCTGCGCCTGATCGAACAGCCGTTCGGCGGCCGGCGGCAGCAGGCCGAAGCGGTCGATGAATTCCACCTGCAGCTCACGTAGCGCGTCCTCGCCGGTCGCCTCGGCGACCCTCTTGTAAAGCGCCAGGCGGGTGGCGATGTCGGGTACGTAGTCGGAGGGGATCAGCGCCGAGACGCCAAGATCGACCTCGCAGGCGGTGTGGCCGAAGGGCTCGTCGTCGAGCTTGCCCTTCTGGATCGCCCGCACCGCGCGCGCTAGCAGCTCGGAGTAAAGCGTGAAGCCGACCTCCTCGATCTGGCCGCTCTGCTCGTCGCCCAGCAGCTCGCCGGCACCGCGGATTTCCAGGTCGTGGGTGGCGAGCGCGAAGCCCGAGCCCAGCTCGCCCAGGGTTTCGATGGCTTCCAGACGCTTCTCGGCGTCCGGCGTCAGCGCGCGCTTCGACGGCACCAGCAGATAGGCGTAGGCGCGGTGATGGCTGCGGCCGACGCGGCCGCGCAACTGGTGCAACTGGGCCAGGCCCAGGGCATCGGCGCGGTCGATGAGGATGGTGTTGGCGCTCGGCACGTCGATGCCGGACTCGATGATGGTGGTACAGACCAGGATGTTGAAGCGGTTGTGGTAGAAGTCGAGCATCACCTGCTCCAACTCGCGCTCGCGCATCTGGCCGTGCGCAAAGCGCACCTTGCCCTCGGGTACCAGCTCCTGGATCTTGGCGGCGAAGACCTCGATGTCCTTCACCTCGTTGTGCATGAAGTAGATCTGGCCGCCGCGCTTCAACTCGCGCAGGCAGGCCTCGTAGACCAGGCCGTTGTCCCACTCCGCCACCGTGGTCTTGATCGCCTGCCGCGATGGCGGCGGGGTGGCGATGATCGAGAGATCGCGCAGGCCGGCCAGGCTCATATTGAGCGTGCGCGGGATCGGCGTGGCGGTGAGGGTGAGCATGTCCACCTCGGCGCGCAGGTTCTTCAGGCGCTCCTTGTGGCGCACGCCGAAGCGGTGCTCCTCGTCGACCACCACCAGGCCCAGGTCCTTGAACTTGATGTCCGGCTGCAACAGACGATGGGTGCCGATCACTACGTCCAGCGAGCCCTCCTCGAGCTGCTTGAGCGCGGCGTTCTGCTCCTTGGTCGTGCGCAGTCGCGACAGCGCCGCGACGCGGATCGGCCAGCCGGCGAAGCGGTCGGAGAAATTCTTCGCATGCTGCTCAGCGAGCAGGGTGGTGGGCGCCAGCACGCAGACCTGGCGCCCGGCGCGCGCCACCGCGAAGGTTGCGCGCAGCGCCACCTCGGTCTTGCCGAAGCCGACGTCGCCGCAGACCACGCGGTCCATCGGCTTTTCCAGTTGCAGGTCGGCGAGCACCGCGTCGATGGCGCTCTGCTGGTCGGGCGTGGTGGTGAACGGGAACTGGGCGATGAAGGCCTGGTAGTCCTCGTCGTTGAGGTCGAGCTTGAGGCCGGGCTTGGCGGCGCGACGGGCCTGAATCTTGAGCAGCTCGGCGGCGACGTCGTGGGCTTTCTCGCGCGCCTTGGCCTGCGCTTTTTCCCAGCGCTCGTTGCCCAGCGAGTGCAGGGGCGCGGCTTGCTCCTCGGCGCCGGTGTAGCGGTGGATCAGCGACAGCGAGCCGACCGGCACGTAGAGCTTGTCGCCGCCGGAGTATTCGAGCACCAGGTACTCGTTGGCGACGCCGCCGGCATCCAAGGTTTGCAGGCCCTTGTAGCGGCCGACGCCGTGTTCGACATGCACCACCGGGCTGTCGATGGCGAGGCTGGAGAGATCGCGCAGGATCGTCTCCGGGTCGCGGGCGCGCTGCCGGCGCTTGAGCTGGGCCTGCGGCGCGGTGAGGCCGAAGATCTGCGCCTCGGCGACGATGCAGGCGCCGGGCAGGCGCAGGCCTTCCTGGATCGGCCCCAGCACCAGGCCGACCTTGTTGCGGTCGCTCAGGAACTGCTCGAAGGTCTCGTGCAGGCGTGGCGCCACGCCCAGCGGCTTGAGCCAGTGCACCACCGCCTCGCGGCGGCCGGCGGACTCGGCGACGAACAGCAGACGCTCGTCGGGGTTGGCCAGCAGGGCTTTCACCGCCTCCGGCCCGGCCGGCAGGGCCTCCACTGGATAGCTGCCGCCCGGCGCGATGCCGACCCGCTCCAGCGGGTAGTACTGCAACTGTTCGCGGGCCTGCGTGGGGTTGAGAAAGACGTCAGCGGCGGCCATCAGCGGCCGCTCCAGATTGCCGTCGTAGCGCTCGCGGCGTTCGACAATCTGCTTCCAGTCGGCTTCCAGCCGCGCGTCGAGATCGTCGAGCACCAGCCACAGCGCGTTGGCCGGCAGGTAGTCGGCCAGCACCGCGGTCTCGCGCTGGGGGAAGAACAGCGGCAGATAGGCCTCGATGCCGCCCGGCATCAGGTTCTTGCTCACCTCGGCGTACACCCGCGAGCGGCTGAGATCGCCGGGGAAGTATTCGCGGTAGTTGCGGCGGAAGGTCTCGATGCCGTCCTTGTCGGTGGGGAACTCGCGCGCCGGCAGCAGGCGCACCTCGGCAACCTTGTCCTGCGAGCGCTGGGTTTCCGGGTCGAAGCTGCGGATGGCCTCGATCTCGTCGTCGAACCAGTCCAGCCGGTAGGCGCTGGCCGAGCCCATGGGGAAGAGGTCCAGCAGCGAGCCGCGCAGCGCGAATTCGCCCTGGCTCTGCACCTGGCTGACGCTCTGGTAGCCGGCCGAGACCAGGCGCTCGCGCAGCGTGTGCGGGTTGAGCTTCTGGCCGGTCTTCAAAAAGAAACTGCGCCCCTGCAGCCAGGCCACCGGCGGCAGGCGTTGCAGCAGGGCGTCGGCGGTGACGATCAGCGCGCCGCGCGGGGTATCCGGCAGCCGGTGCAGCGCGGCCAGGCGCTCGGAGAGGATCTCCTGATGCGGCGAGTAGGGGTCGAAGGGCAGGGTTTCGGTGTCCTGCAGATGCACCACCGGCCAGTCCTTGCCCAGGAAGAAGCGCAGCTCGGCTTCCAGCCGATAGGCCTGCTGCTCGTCGCCAGCCACCGCCACCACCAGACCCTGGTACTGCTGCACCCGGCTGGCCACGGCCAGGGCCTGGGCACCGGGCGGCAGGCTGCGAACCGCGGTGGCGGCGGCGGGCAGGGTGGGCAGCGTCGGCAGGGCCATGAGCGGCGGTGGGTAAAAAGGGCGTGGATTATCCGCCCGTAAACCCACACATGCCAGAATCGCGCGATCCAAATCCTCACATGGTGAAGTCATGAGCCAGGCCGAGCGCTTTCTCACCCACAGTGTCGACAATCAGGTGCCGCCGCTGCGGAACCTCAATCTCTACACCAGCGATCTCGCCCTGCGCGAGGCCATCGCCCGTGAAGGCGGCGGCTGGGGCGCGGCCGATCTCGAGGTCTATGGCGCCATCGCCGGTGGCGAGCTGATGGAGCTGGGTTACACGGCCAACGAGAACAAGCCCAAGCTCAAGCTGTTCGACCGCTACGGCAACCGGCTGGACGAGGCCGAGTTCCACCCGGCCTACCACCGCATCATGGCCCTGGGTTTGAAGCATGGCGTGGCGGGCTACGCCTGGCGCCATGCCGGCAAGCCGGGCGCGCATGTCGCCCGCGCCGGCTTCGCTTATCTGCACAATCAGGCCGATCAGGGCACGAGCTGCCCCTTGACCATGACCTATGCCTGTGTCGCCGCGCTTCAGCACGAGCCGGCGCTGGCCAAGGACTACGTGCCGCGCGTCGCGGGCACCGACTACGACCCGGTGGTGAAGCCGGCGCTGGCCAAGAGCACGCTGACCATCGGCATGGGCATGACCGAGAAGCAGGGCGGTTCGGATGTGCGCAGCAATACCACCAAGGCGTATGCGCAGGACGATGGAACCTACGAGATCGTCGGTCACAAGTGGTTCTTCTCCGCACCGATGTGCGACGCCTGGCTGGTGCTGGCCTACACCGATACCGGCATCACCTGCTTCCTGGCGCCGAAGATGAAGCCGGACGGCGCGCGCAACGCCATCCGCGTGCAGCGCCTCAAGGACAAGCTGGGTGACTGGAGCAATGCCTCCTCGGAGGTCGAGTTCCAGGGCGCCTGGGCCCAGCGTGTGGGGCCGGAAGGCCGTGGCATCGCCACCATCCTGGAAATGGTCGCGCTCACCCGCCTGGACTGCATGATCGGCTCTTCCTCGCTGATGCGGCAGGCGCTGGTGCAGGCCCTGCACCATGCCAGCTACCGCAAGGCTTTCGGCAAGCGGCTGATCGAGCAGCCGCTGATGCGCAATGTGCTCGCCGACCTGGCGCTGGAGTCGGAGGCGGCCACCGCGCTGACCTTCCGCGTCGCCCGCGCGGTGGACGCCAGCGAGCGCGATCCCCACGAGGCGGCGATGGCGCGGCTGGCCACCGCGCTCGGCAAGTACTGGGTGTGCAAGCGCGCCCCGGCCTTCGTCAACGAGGCGCAGGAATGCCTGGGCGGCGCCGGCTATGTCGAGGAGACCAATCTGCCGCGCCTGTACCGGCAGGCGCCGCTGAACTCGATCTGGGAAGGCAGCGGCAACATCCAGTGCCTGGACGTGCTGCGCGCCCTGTCGCGCGAGCCGGAAACCCGCGAAGCCTATCTCACCGAGCTGGCGGCCCTGCGCGGCGCGCATCCTGACTACGACCGCGAGCTCAACTGGCTGGCCCACGCCTTCGACGATGCTGCGACGCTGGAGCTGCGTGCCCGCCATGTGGTGGAGCGCATGGCGCTGGCCTTGCAGGCTTCGGTCCTGTTGCGCGGTGGCGACGCGGCGGTAGCGGAGGCCTTCTGCCTGACCCGGCTGGGCGGCCAGCAGGGATTGGTCTTCGGCACCCTGCCGGCGTCGGTGGATTTTGAGCGCCTGCTTAGCCGCGCCTTGCCTCGCGGCTAAGCCCCGGGGGGCGGCGGCGAGCCCTGGCTGGCGATCAGTTGCGTTGGCTCGGCAGTCGGTTTCGGATTGACTAGGGTCAGTGCAAAGCGCAGCAATGCTGATCAGGCTTCCGAGTACCGGGAAGGCGAGGTGACGATATGAACTGTTCGGGCCACGTGCTCGGCCTCGGTGGTGACAGCCGGGGTCGGAGGGCCTTACTCCGCGTCGTTGCTTGCTCTGCGCGGGACTGGCTTGACGCAGGCAGGGCGCCGTGAGCGCCACGGCCGACGCGGAGCGGACTATCGCCGAGTTGCGCGCGGAGGTCGCCCGCTTGCGTTCCGCGCTTTCCGGCATGGAGGCCACCCAGGGGCAGATCGAGCGGGCTCGGCGGGAATGGAACGAGGCTTTCGACGCCGTCAGCGCGCCCGTCTTTCTGCACGACCGTGACATGCGCATCGTGCGCGCCAATCTCGCCTACGCGAAGGCCGCGGGGATGCCGATTCGCGACCTCATCGGCAAGCCCTATTGGCAGGTCTTCCCCAAGCGTAGTGGGCCTTTGCCGGGCTGCGTCGGGCATCAGGAACGGGCGGTCACCGACGGAGTCGAGACGAGCGACGAGGTCGTCCTGGAGTCGGGAGAGGTCTATGCCTCTCGGGCCTACGCCATTCGAGGTGAAAAGGGCGAATACCTGCATTCCATCCATATTCTCGAAGACATCAGCGCCGAGCGCCGTGGCGAGCAGGCGCTGCGCGAGAGCGAGGCACGATTCAGAGGCGTGCTCGACGGCATGCTGGAAGGCTGCCAGATCATCGACCACGCGTGGCGCTATCTCTACCTGAACGACGCGGCCGTAGCGCACGCGCGTCGTCCGCGCGAGCAGCTTCTGGGGCGGACGATGGCGGAGGCATTTCCCGGCATCGAGCAGACCGGATTGTTCACCACGCTGCAGATCTGTCTGCGAACGCGTCAACCGCGAGAGCTGGAAACTGAGTTTTTTTATCCCGACGGAAGCAGCGCCTGGTTCGCGGTGGCCATGCAGGTAGTCCCCGAGGGGGTCGCGGTATTTTCGCTGGACATCACCGCGCGCAAGCGCGCCGACGAGGCCCTGCATGCCTCGCGGGATCTGTTGCAGGTCGTCATCGAGAACATCCCCATGCGGGTGTTCTGGAAGGATCTCGAGTTGCGCTACCTCGGCTGCAACACGCTGTTCGCACGCGATGCCGGTGTGAGGGCACCGCGGGACCTGTTGGGCAAGGATGACTTCCAACTCGGCTGGCACGAGCAGGCGGAGCTCTACCGCGCCGATGACCGGCAGGTGATCGGCACCGACGCACCCAAGCTCGACTACGAGGAGCCGCAGACCACCGCGGATGGGCAGCCCATCTGGCTGCGGACATCCAAGGTTCCCTTGCACGACAGCGGCGGCAAGGTCTTCGCGCTGCTCGGAATCTATGACGACATCACCGCCCACAAGCGCGGCGAGCAGGAGCGTGCCGCGGCCTATGAGCGGCGCCAGCGGCAGATGTGGGCCGCCGACAAGGCGACCTCTTCGGCGGCGATGCTGGCTGGTGATGTTGTCGGCTACGCGCGCGAGCTGACCGAGCTGGCGGCCACCGCCTTTGGCGTCGAGAGAGCCAATATCTGGTTGTTCAACGAGGACGAATCCGAGTTGCGCTGTATCGATCTCTACGAACCCGCCGCAGGTCGCCATAGCGCCGATACGGTGCTGAGCCAGCGCGAATTCGCGGCGGAGTTCGAGGCCATCAAGCGTGGTCGCTATGTGGATGCTGATGACGCTCTTACTGATCCGCGCACCGCTGGTTTTGCCGAGAGTCATCTGAAGCCCCTGGGTATTACCGCCATGCTCGGTGCGGTGGTGCAGATTTCTGGCGAGCACGTCGGTCTGCTCTGCGTCGAGCATGTCGGGAAGCCGCACCATTGGGAGCCGGACGAGATCAGCTTTGCTTGTCAGTTGGCAGACAAGTTCGGTCTCGCCTTTGTTCATCAGGCCCGTCTGCAGAGCATGGCCGCGCTGGTCAAGAGCAACCGTGCGCTCAAGGCCTTGTCCGCCGGCAACGCCGTGCTGGTCAAGGCCGAGACAGAGGCCGGACTGCTCGGTGACATGTGCGAGGTCATCGTCGAGAAGGCCGGTTACATCATGGCCTGGGTTGGACTGGTGGAGAACGACGAGGGCAAGCGGGTGCGTCCGCTCGCGCAAGCCGGCGATACCTCCGGCTATCTGGACAATCTGGACGTCCGTTGGGGCGATGATGCGGGCGGTCAGGGGCCTACCGGACGCGCGGTGCGTAGTGGCGCGCCGCAGGTGGTCCGAGACATCCAGCACGATCCCCAGTACGCCCAATGGCGCGAAAGGGCGCTACGGGCCGGCTATGCGTCCAGCCTGGCGCTGCCGATGAAGTCGGCCGATGGCGCGGTGTTCGCCGTGCTGAATATCTACGCCGCGGAGAAAGACGCCTTTGACACCGAGGAAATGGCCCTTCTGCAGGAGCTGAGCGAGGACACTGCCTACGGGATGCTCACCCTGCGCACGCGTGCCGAGCACGCCCGGCTGGCGGAGGCCGATCTCAAGAGTAGCCAGCGCCTGAAAGCGGCGCTCAGCGACGCCATCGGGGCCATCGCCATGACGGTGGAGAAGCGAGACCCCTATACCGCCGGCCACCAGCAGCGGGTGGCGGAGCTCAGTGTCGCGATCGGCCGCGAGCTGGGTCTGGACCCTGATCGCCTGGACGGCCTGCGCCTGGGCGCCACCATCCACGACATTGGCAAGATCTACGTACCGGCGGAGATTCTGAACCGCCCTGGACGGTTGACCACGGCCGAGTTCGAGCTGATCAAGACCCATCCCCAGGTGGGCTACGACATCGTCAAGGATGTCAGCTTTCCCTGGCCGCTGGCGCAGATGATCCTGCAGCACCACGAGCGCCTGGATGGCTCCGGCTACCCCCGCGGCCTGAAGGGCGAGGACATCATCATCGAGGCGCGAGTGCTGGCGGTCGCCGATGTGGTCGAGGCGATGTCCTCGCACCGGCCCTATCGTCCCGCCCAGCCACCCGACTCGGCATTGCGTGAAATTTCCGAGCAACGCGGCCGCCTATATGACCCTGCGGTCGTTGATGTCTGCCTGCGACTGTTCGCCGAGCGAAAGTTCAAGTTTTCCGGCTAGCGTGCTTGATGGGTCTAGTCCGATAGCGCCCCAGGCGGGGTGGCGAGTTGTACCCGTCCGCGGCCGCTCTGCTTGACCGCGTACAGGGCCTGATCGGCACGCTCCAGCGCTGCTTCCAGCGTACTGTCGCCGGTGCTCACGATGGCCAGTCCGATGCTGGCGCCGATACTGGCGGTGATTTCGGCGGCGATCGGTATCGGCTGGCGGATGGCGTCGATGATGTCCTTGGCGATGGACTCGGCGGTCGCCACGGAGTCGATGCCGACCAGGGCGATCACGAATTCGTCGCCGCCCAGACGCGCCACCAGATCGGTGCGGCGGACGGTCTGTTGCAGCAGTTTCGAGACATGCAGCAGTACTTGGTCGCCGACCGCATGTCCGTAGTTGTCGTTGACCTTCTTGAAATAGTCCAGATCCATCATCAGCAGGGCGGTGGTCACGGTTGTCGCGCCCACCGGGTGGATCTTTCGCGCGGTGAGCTGGGCCTGCAGGCCGCGCCGGTTCAACAGTCCGGTCAGCGGGTCGTGCGAGGCGAGTTGCTGCGCCGCCGCCTCGGCGCGCTTGTGCGTGCTGATGTCGTTGATCACGCCTTCGAACTGATCGTCGTCGACGAGATCGATCGAGGCCTGCAGCCAGAGCGGCTCGCCGGACCCGGGCTGCAATTCGAACTCGTCGGCAGCGCCGTCCGGGCTGTTCGCGGCGCGTTCCATCAGCGCCTCGGCCCGCGACTGGTCCGGAGCCAGCAGGTTCTGCAGCCTCGGTTTCTCGTCACTGACCTTGGGCAGCATGCGCGCGAAGGCGGGGTTCCAAGACAGCAGGTTGCCCTGCCTGTCGGCCACGAAGATGCCCGTGTCGGCGCGCTCGAAAATCAGACTCAGCTTGCGCTCGCTGCGTTCGCGCTCCAGGCGCAGCCGGCGTTCGGTGTCGACCAGATCGGTGAGCTTGCCGATCATGGAATTGACGTCGGACACCAGGCGGCCGATTTCGTCCTGGCGGTTGATCGGCGGTACCCGCAACTGCATGCCGGTGCGCAGTTCCAGACGGTGCAGATCGTCGGAGATGCTCTTGATCGGCTTGGTGATCAGGTTGGAGACCACCCAGGCCACGCCAGTGGCGACCAGTAGGGCCTGCAGTGCCAGCATGATCAGCATGGCGCGGACATAGGCCCAGGCCTTGGACTGGATCTCGGTCTGCGAGGCCAGCAAGGTGATTCGGCCGATTTTCTCCTCGGCCTTGAATGGTGAGGCGACGTCACGGGAAATGACTACTACGTCGCCAGCAGCGAGCGCCATGGGCGCGTCGTAGAGCACTTCGTCGCCGGCGCCGATGCGGACACTGGCGACCATGCTGCTGCGCAGCAGGCCTCGGGAGATTTCCTCGGCGAGCTGACGGTCCTTCACAAAGCAGGCGATGCTCACCGTGCTTTCGACCGTGGACAGCAGATCCTGCAATTCGGTGTTGAGACGCGCCGCTTCGTTGCGTTGCAGTAGCTGGGCGGCGGCGCCGGCGAAAACCGCCGACAGCAGCAGGGCGATGCTCAGGATCAGCATCGCGGCGCGACCGACGATGCTGTCCGGCATCAGTGTCCGGGCCAGGTTCATCAGCGGCTTAGTGATCATCGAGTTCGAGCACCACTTTCACCCGCGCGTCGGCCCGCGCGGCATAGATATAGGCGATGGCGGCAACGTTGTCGGCGACGATTTCCACCGCCGTGGCGGCATTGGGCGCGCGTAGGGGCGGCGAGGTGGCGCCGGAATACACCAACCGTGCCCAGTAGGAGTCGATGGCCGCCAGATCCTTGCGCACCAGGCGCTGGTAGAACTCGCGTCGCTCCGGGCTGTCCTTGCCGATGTCGATGGGCATGGCGCTGAGGCCGGAGGGCAGCTTGCGATACCGTCCCATGAAGATATTGACGGCTTCGTCGCTACTGAGTCGTTCGACGCCACTGGCCGGATTCACGATCACCACCAGCTTGTCGGCGAGTGCCGCCAGTGGCGCCGACAGCAGCAGGCTGGCGGCTAGGACGAGGGCCTTGGTCATGGTGGGGCTCAGAAAGCGAAATCCAGCGCCAGCCCGATCACCGTCATGTCGATGTTCGGAGTCGGGTCGGGGCGGTTGTCGATGATCAGTTGGCTGTTGTCCACCCACACCTGATCGATCTGGAGCTTGAGGTCGAAATGCCGTGCCAGGTCGTAGCGCAGGCCCAGTGACAGGCTGTGCTGGTCGCTGACCTGGCCGGCCCGCACCTGGGCAGCGCGGGCGGCCCGATTGAGCTGGGCGTAGGCGGGGTCGCTCAAGCCGGTGTCGATGAGGTCGTTGTGACTGTCCATCATCGCGAACGAGATATAGGGCGCGAACTTGCCCAACTGGTAGCCCAGGGTGGCATAACCGTTGTCGAAGGCGACACCCACGGCCTGGTTGTTGGTGATGCGCTGCGCCAGGGTTTCGACCAGCAGCGGCCCGTGGTCGTAGACCACGGCCAGCAGCACCTGGTTGTAGTGGTCGCCCGGATTCGCCAGCAGGTCGGCGAGCTGGACCGCCTGGGGTTCGCCAGTAGCGCGCAGCGGCGCAACCACGGGGTTAACCCGCCCCGGCTCGCGGGTGGTTACCAGCGTGCCGGCCAGGCGGAACTGCCAATCCCGGTAGTACAGGTCCACCACGAGCCCGCCCAGAAGCAACTTGGGGGTATCCGATACGCCGGCGACGGCGAACTGGGTGTTCCCACCGGTCAGCGTGAGGTTCCACAGGGCGTCCTTCCAGGCTTTGGTCCATACCAGATCGGCGCCGTCCAGCGTGTCGTTGGAGGCGAAGCCGTAGACGTCCACCGGGGGGCGTATGGTCCGGTAGGAGTAGCCGACGTCGCGCGAGTCCAGGCGCAGGTAAAACTGCTGCGGAATGCGGCCGACGCGCAGCCGCAGGGACTCGTCCGGCACATAGCGGACAAAACCGCGGCTCAGCTTGGGCTCCCAGCCATTGTCCTCGTTGAGCTTGCTGACCACCTGGCCGACAAACTCCAACTGCTTGCCGTAGCCGACATTAAGCTGCAGGCCGAGCAGGGAATCGGTGGCGAAGCTCAGATTGCCGCCTTCGGCGCCGTGCGTCTGGGAAACGTCGCGGCGGAACTCGACCTGATCGGTCGCGTTGTAGACCGCGCCCAGCGTGCCAAACACTCCGGGAGTCAGGCGCCAAGGACTGGCCTCCTCCGCCGCGCACGGGAGCGGTAGGGCCAGCATGGCCAAAACCGCCGACATTGCCTGGAATCCTCTGATGGTCACCGGCTTTGTCCTCGACCGTTTGTGCGCCAGCGGATGTACCTGCACCGTCAGGGATGACGGAGGCAGGTTCCCACAAGGCTCCTCAGACTTGGGGAGGGTCCTGTCGCCTACAGGGGCGGAGATCAGTCCTACAATTGATCTTGTCAGGTTCCGGCCCGAGTCTCAACTCGATGCCGCCCGGGCACTGGGCAGGTCCAGAAGTCCGGACAGCACCTTGTCGAGGGCATCCTGCTTGAGTAGCCGCATGCCGGCCTCCATCGCCGCTTCGACCAACTGCGGAACGGTGCCCCGGCTGCGAACCAGGTGCCGAATCCTGGCGGTGCCCGGCAGCAGTTCATAGACGCCCATGCGGCCTCGATAGCCGTCCTTGCAGGCGTGGCAGCCGACCGCTTCGTACAGCAGAACCTGACCGCCAGCCGCCGCCCGACGCCATTGCTCGACCACCGTGGCTGGCTTGAGCGGGGTGTCCGCGCAGTATTCCTGTGCTAGCTCGGCGATCTCGGTCTCGCTTGCGGCGTGCGCCTTCTTGCAGGTCGGACAAAGCTTGCGCGCCAGTCGCTGTGACAGCACGCCGACCAGGGCATCGGCGAAGTTGAACGGATCCATGCCCAGGTCCAGCAGGCGGACGATGCTCTCGGCGGCGCTGTTGGTGTGCAGCGTAGAGAGCACCAGATGGCCGGTGAGCGAGGCCTCAATGCCGATCTTGGCGGTTTCGGCGTCGCGCATCTCGCCGACCATGATCACGTCCGGGTCGGCGCGCAGGAAGGAGCGCATCGCTTCGGCGAAGGTCCAGCCGATTTTGGTGTTGATCTGTACCTGGCGCAGGCCGGGCTGGGTGATCTCGATGGGGTCTTCCGCGGTCCAGATCTTCATGTCCGGCCGGTTGATGTGGCGCAGCACCGAATGCAGGGTGGTGGTCTTGCCGGAGCCGGTTGGGCCGCAGACCAGGATCAGCCCGTGATTGCGGGCGACCATCCGCTCAAGCGCGCTAAGGTCGCTGTCGTGCAGCCCAAGCTTGTCGATCGGCAGCGGCTCGACGCCGCCGAGGATGCGCATCACCACGTCTTCCAGGCCATTGCTGGTGGGGATCACCGCCACCCGCAATTCGATGGCGATCGGGCCGAAGCGACCGAATTCGATCTTGCCGTCCTGCGCGTGGCGATGCTCTGCGATGTCCAGGCCGGCCATGATCTTGATGCGGGAAACCAGGATGCTGCGGAACGCAGGCAGCAACTCCAGGTAGTCGCACATGTCGCCGTCCTTGCGGAAGCGGATGTGGGTGTTGAGATTGCGCGGATTGCTTTCGATGTGGATGTCCGAGGCGCCCTGGGAATGCGCCTCGACGATGATCTTGTTGACCAGGCGGACCAGCACGTTGTCCATCACATGCGATTCGCTCTGCCGTGTCGCCCGGGCGACCGGGAGTACGTCCTTGGCCAACTCGGTGGCCAGTTCCGAGACATTGAGCTTTTCGCCGCCGCCGCGCTCCTCGGCGTCCTCCCCACCGACCGGACCCCAGGCTTCGCGCGTGTAGTTGTTGGTGTATTCCTGCGCGATGCGCAGCTTGAGGTCGTCAGGGTTGGCGATAGCCGGCACGATGGTGAGCCCGGTCAGGAACTGCAGTTCCTTGACGTATTCCATGGTCAGCGGGTTTTCCACCGCCACCACCAGCATGTCGCCGCTATGCAGTAACGGCAGGACCTGGTGAACGACGGCGAAGGCGTCCGGAATCAGCCGCAGGGTTAGCGGGTCAATCGCGAAGTGGCGCGCGTCGACAAACGGGATGCCCAGCTTGTCGGAAAGGGCGAGTTGAATCTGACGCTTGGTGACCAGGCCGTATTCGACCAGGATGTCGCCTAGGCGGCGCTGGCGATTCTGTTTCTGCGCGATCAGCGCCTGCTCCAGTTGTTCGGGCGTGATCAGCTTTTCCTGAACCAGGAATTCGCCGAGCTTGATAGTGGGACGCAGCTCCTGCGACTTCAGCGCATGACTCAGGTCGGCGGCGGTGACGATGGCGCGGGTGGCCAGGTATTCGCCCAGGCGCTCCTCGCGGAGTTCGACCTGGCGGTTGAGCGCCGCCGCCAACGCCTTGCTGCTGATGGCGTGCTGCTGTTCCAGTGACTGTCCCAGCGGCGGACCGATGGTGATGTCCTGCAACTGAGCGGCGGGGATGTAGCAGGCGACGGTCTTGGTCTCGTCGGCCTGGATGAGGTAGAGGAACAGTCCATGGTGGTTGCGGACGAACCCGCGCGTGCGGCCGCTCCACTCCTTGCCGTCACGGTAGTGAACGACGAACGGCTTCTCGCTGGCCACCGCGCCGTCGTCGGCGCCCAGGTCGTGCATGACGGCCTGACTGCGGGTCAGCGTCAACGGGACCAGCAGCCGGACGATGCGCACCTGACTGAGGTCGGCGGGCTCGTTCTGATTGTCTAGGCTCAGGCGGAGCGAGGCCTGGGCGGTTCCGCTCGCGACCGGCACCAGCTTGCCGGCGACCACCTGTCCATCGAGCAACTCCACGCTGCATTCGCCGCTGTGACCACTGGGCGGGTCGGCCACCACGTCGAAGAATGGCGGCTTGGGCCAGCGGAACAGCGGATCTGCGACGGTAGGCGTGGTCATGGTGGACGCTGGAACCGGTACTCAGAAGTGAACCGATCTTAAGCTAGGGCCTGGCCGCAGGGCGGCATTGACCTAGATCAGGCGCGGTGCCGTGGTCCCTAGTGGCTAGGCGCGTTCGGGCTTAGAGTCGGGCTATTCGGGAGCAGCCGGAGCCTGGCGATGGTCGACATACATGCGATGCTGAAGCTGATGGCCGATCAGGGCGCCTCCGACCTGTTCCTCACCTGCGGGGCGCCGCCACATATCAAGATCGAAGGGGTCAGCCACCCGATCAAGCTGCCCGCGTTCAAGTCCGGCGAGGTCAAGGAACTGGCGCACAGCCTGATGACCGAGCGTCAGAGCGCGGCGTTCGAAGACAGTCTGGAGGCCAACCTCTCGCTCTCGCTGGAGGGAGTCGGGCGTTTCCGCATCAATATCTACTGGCAGCGTGGCGAAGTGGCCATGGTGGTGCGGCTTATCAAGGCGAAGATTCCGAGCTTCGAGCAACTGGGGTTGCCGGCCCAGTGCGCGCAACTGGCCATGCTCAAGCGTGGGTTGGTGCTATTTGTCGGTTCCGCGGGTTCCGGCAAGAGCACTTCGATGGCGGCGATGATTGGCTATCGCGCCGCCATGGCCGACGGTCATATCCTGACCATCGAGGATCCGATCGAATTCCAGTTCAGCCACGGCCTGGCGCTGGTGGATCAGCGCGAGGTCGGTATCGATACCCACAGCTTTGGCGACGCCCTGCGCAATGCCCTGCGCGAGGCGCCGGACGTCATCATGATCGGCGAGATCCGCGACGAGGAAACCGCGCACCACGCCATTGCCTACGCCGAGACCGGGCATCTGTGCGTGTCCACCCTGCACGCCAACAATGCCAACCAGGCGATCGAGCGCATCATCAACTTCTTCCCCGAACAGGCGCACCACCAGCTGTTCATGGACCTCTCGCTCAACCTCAAGGGTGTGGTCTCGCAGCGGCTGGTGCCGGCCATGGATGGCAAGCGGGCCCTGGCTACCGAGGTGCTGCTGCTGTCCGGTTACGTGGCGGAGCTGATCCAGAAGGGGCGGGTGGACGAGATCAAGGAGGCGATGGGCCGCGGCAACGAGTTCGGCATGCACACCTTCGATCAATCGCTGTTCCAGCTGTTCAAGGCTGGTCGCATCAGCCTGGAGGAGGCGCTGCGCAACGCCGATTCCCACACCGATCTGGCGCTGCGCATCCGGCTGTCGGAATACCACACCACCGCCGAGGCGCCATCGCTCACGGTGGCGGCGACCGGCCCCGGCCCCTATGTGCCGAAATAGCCGGGCGGCTGGACCGCGGACCTGGGCGGTGGCTGCGGCGCGGCCAAAAAAAAGCCCGCACTAGGCGGGCTATTTTGAATTTGGTGGACAGTACAGGGCTTGAACCTGTGACCCCCGCCGTGTGAAGGCGATGCTCTACCACTGAGCTAACTGTCCGTCAGGGGTGCGAATAGTAGTGAGCCCGCCCCCTTGCGTCAACGCTTTCAGGCCGGTTTGCGGCCGATGCTGTAGTAGCTGTAGCCGGCCTTGCGCAGGTGGACGGGATCGTACTGGTTACGGCCGTCGAAGATCACCGGCTGCTTCAACAGCTTGGCCAGGTTGCCGAAATTGGGCGAGGCAAACACCTTCCATTCGGTGACCAGGGCCAGGGCATCTGCGCCGTCGGCGGCGTCTTCCGGCGACTTGGCGTAGTGCAGGTCGCTGCGCTCGCCGTAGATGCGCTGGGTTTCGTGGGTCGCCACCGGGTCGTAGGCACGTACCTTGGCGCCGGCCGCCCACAGGGCCTCCATCAGGGTGCGGCTGGGCGCCTCGCGCATGTCGTCGGTGCGTGGCTTGAAGGCCAGGCCCCAGAGGGCGATGGTCTTGCCGGCCAGATCGCCGCCGAAATGGGCGCTGATCTTCTCGAACAGCACGCCCTTCTGCTTGTTGTTGACCTCTTCCACGCCCTGCAGCACCGAGGCCCCGAAGCCGACCTCGTCGGCCATATGAATGAGCGCCTTGACGTCCTTGGGGAAGCAGGAGCCGCCATAGCCGCAGCCTGGGTAGATGAACTGGTAGCCGATGCGCGGATCCGACCCGATGCCGATGCGCACCTTCTCGATGTCTGCCCCGAGCTTCTCGGCCAGATTGGCCATCTCGTTCATGAAGCTGATCTTGGTCGCCAGCATGGCGTTGGCGGCGTACTTGGTCATTTCCGAGGACCGCACGTCCATCACCACCACCCGGTCGTGGTTGCGGTTGAACGGCGCGTAGAGTTGCTGCATGTGCTCGGTCGCGCGCGGGCTGTCGGAGCCCACCACGATGCGGTCGGGCTTGGTGAAGTCGGCGATCGCCGCACCTTCCTTGAGGAATTCCGGATTGCTCACCACATCGAATTCGTGGCTGGCGCCCCTGGCCTTGAGCTCCGCCGCCACCGCCGCGCGCACCCGGTCGGCGGTGCCCACCGGTACCGTGGACTTGCTGATCACCACCCGATAGCCGTCGATGTACTGGCCAATCGACTTGGCCACCGCCAGCACGTACTGCATGTCCGCCGAACCATCCTCGTTGGGCGGGGTGCCGACGGCGATGAACTGGTAGAGGCCGTGCTTGGCGCCTTCCTCGGCCGAGGTGGTGAAGCGGATGCGACCGGCCTCGTAATTGCTCTTCAGCAGTTCCGACAGCCCCGGTTCGTAGATCGGCGATTCACCCTTGCGCAGCATGGCCACCTTACGCTCGTCCACGTCCACGCACAGCACGTCGTTGCCGACATCGGCAAAGCAGACCGCGGTGACCAGACCGACGTAGCCCGAGCCGAAAATGGTGATGTTCATGCAATGCCCCAAGAATTTTCGCTAATCCGCCAATTATTGCCGAACACGCCGTCGGAAGCTTGCCGCGGCTTGGGGGCTACCCCACCATACCGACGATATATAGCGAGGAGATTGCCGGTGGACAGAGTCGAGCGTGATTGCCTGATGGCGATGAAGCGAGCCAGTGACTACGCCGGCTGGCGCGAGGCGGCGCTGGAGCTGGACCGCCACCAGGGCGCCGACGCCTGGAAAGAGGACGACGCCTGTGAGGATTACGACTGGCGGCTGATCCGCTCGCGCCTGCGGCAGATTAGGCAGTACCGCGCCGAGCGGCAGCACAGCAAGCTGATTCACCACCTGCGCCAGGGCCTGCACTGGAACCTGGGCAATCTCGGCAACACCCAGCTCTATACCTACACCCGGGTCGGCACCAAGAAGCTGGTCACCGACTATCTGCGCGAGGTCTGCGAGGCGCTGGAGTTCATCCGCGACCTGCCGGATGCCGAGTTCCCTTATCCCGAAAAGCTGAATTTCTTCCAGAACGTGGCCCTGTCCTACGGCCGTTCGGCGCTGATGCTCTCGGGTG
This sequence comes from Nevskiaceae bacterium, assembly GCA_004297005.1. Taxonomy (GTDB): domain Bacteria; phylum Pseudomonadota; class Gammaproteobacteria; order Nevskiales; family Nevskiaceae; genus Stagnimonas. The sequence continues at coordinate 37,167 of SCVA01000002.1, read as the reverse complement.
GCGCCACCCTGGGCCTGTTCCATGTCGGCGTGGTCAAGGCGCTGTTCCGCGAGGGCTTGTTGCCGACCGTGCTCTCCGGCTCTTCGGCCGGTTCGGTGGTGGCCGCCACCGTGGGCACCCGCGCGCCGCACGAGGCCGAAGAACTACTGGACCCGGAGAAGGCCTACTACCACTTCTGGAAGGTGCTGCCGCCGAAGATGATGCTGCTGCGCCGCGCGGTGATGGACCAGAACCAGCTCAAGCGCGCCATCGCCACCAATATCCGCGACCTCACCTTCGAAGAGGCGCACAAGCTCTCGGGCCGCATCGTCAACATCACGGTGTCGCCGGCCGGCTTCAACCAGCCGCCCAAGCTGCTCAACCACCTGACCTTTCCCTACCTCTACGTGCGCGAGGCGGTGCTCGCTTCCTGCGCGGTGCCGGTCTTGTTCCCGCCGGTGATGCTGATGACCAAGAGCGACGACGGCGAGCGCACGCCCTACATGCCGCTGCTGCGCTGGAACGACGGCTCGCTGAAGTCCGATCTGCCGATGCTGCGCCTGCGCCGCCTGCACAACGTCAACCACTTCATCGTCAGCCAGACCAATCCGCATGTGCTGCCCTTTGTCAGCCGTCGCGACAACGACGGTCGCGGCCTGATCAATGCCAGCCGGCAGGCGGCGTATTCCACCGGCCGCGGGCTGGCCAGCGGCGTGCTCAACTTCGCCCGCGCCAACATGCCGTTCGCCGGTGTGCGCCAGGGCCTCGATACCGCTGCCGGCCTGCTCGACCAGGACTATCGCGGCAACATCAATATCGTTCCCGAGGTGAGCCTATGGCGCTACGCCAACATCACCCGCAATCCCAGCCAGGATTCGGTGGTGCGCTTCATGCTCGAAGGCGAGCGCGCCACCTGGTCACGGATGGAGATGATCCGCAACCAGACGGTGATCAGCCAGACGTTGGAGAACTGCCTGATCGAGCTGGAAAGCCGGCCCTCCGGCCGCGTCGCCGACAACCCGGAGCTGCCGGGCAAGAAGGCGCGCCTGCGGGTGGTCAGCCGCCGCGACTAGGGCCTGTTAACGCTACGGGAATCGCTGCGGCGGAAGGCGGTTTTGGGGCAGTGCAAGGAAGCAAGAGTGCGCAATAGTGGGTCTATTGAAACTCTTGCTGACGCCGCAATGCCCCAAAACCGTCCCGCCCCGAAGGGTTGCTGGCCAAAAGCGCGTCATGCGGCGTTGCTCGCTTAGCAAAGGCTCCAGCCTTTGCGTCAGCTCGCGCCTTGCCTGACGCGCTTTTGACCGGCAACGCAGCGATCCCCGTAGCGTTAACAGGCCCTAGCGCAGCGCCGCGGGGCTAGGGACGGCGGCGGTACTCGCCGTCCAGCGTTACCGGCCGCTTGAGGTCGGGGCGCGCCTGCGCCATCTGGCCCGAGAGCTTCTCGCCCAGGCGCTTGCGAATGCGCCCGCCGCCCAGCAGCAGACTGATCGCGATGGCGTCGGTGACGAAGCCGGGCAGGATCAGCAGCAGGCCGGCGAAGGCGGTGACCAGGCCGCTGAACAGCTCCGCCGCCGGCAGCTCGCCGCGCGCCACCGCCAACTGGATGCGACGCAGGGCGGTGATGCCGCCATGGGTGATCACATAGCTGCCGGCGGCCATCGCGCCCAGCAGCCATAGCAGCGTGTACCAGCCGCCGATCAGCTTGATCGCCTGCAGGATGCCGTAGGTTTCCACCCCGACCAGAATCGCCAGCAACAAGAATGGCATTAGGGTGTGTCTCCCATTGCTAACTCGCTGCGGCCGAAGGCTGTTTTGGCGCAGCGCAAGGAAGTGAGGCCGCGCGATGGTTGACCCCATCGAAGGACTCGCTGACGCCGCGATGCGCCAAAACAGTCCGGCCCCGAAGGGTTGCGGCCCTGAACAAACTGCTTGGCGCGCATTGCTTCGTTGCGAGACATGCACAGGCTCCAGCCTGCGCTACGTCTCGCGCCTCGCACTGCGCGGTTTTGACCAGCAACGCAGCGAGTTAGCAATGGGAGACACACCCTAAAGCGCCTCGATGCGCGCCGACTGCGCCTTCAAGGCGGCGAGGTCGCGTTCCTGCTGGGCGATCAGGTCACGGGTCTTCTGCTGCACCGCTTCCGGCGCCTTGCCGAAGTTGGGGTTGGCGACGCGGCCGTTGGTGAGCACCAGGTCGGCCTCCAGCTTGGCGATCTGCTTGGCCAGCCGCGCCAGCTCGGCGTTCTTGTCGATCAGCCCGGCCATCGGCACCAGCAGCTTGGCCTCGCCCAGCAGGGCGGTGGAGGACTCCGGCGCGGTCTCGTCGGCGGCCAGCAGCTTCGGCGCTTCAACGCGGGCCAGGAACACTACGCTGTCGCTCAGGCGCGTCAGGCGTTCGCGGTCGGAGGCGCTGGCGTTCTGGATCAGCAGCGGCAGCACCTTGCCCGGCGAGATGTCCATCTGCGCGCGGATCTGGCGCACGCCGAGGATCAGGGATTTGAGCCATTCGATGTCGGCTTCGGCCGCCGCGTCGATCTTTTCCGGCTGCGAGACCGGATAGGGCTGCACCATGATGCTGGGGCCGGTCTTGCCGGCCAGCGGCGCCACCTTCTGCCAGATTTCCTCGGTGAGGAAGGGCATCAGCGGATGCAGCAGGCGCAGCCAGGCTTCCAGCACGCGCACCAGGGTGCGGCGGGTGCCGCGCTTCTGTGGGTCCGAGCCGTTGAGCAGGGCGGGCTTGGAGAGTTCCAGGTACCAGTCGCAGTACTCGTTCCAGATGAACTGGTAGAGCGTCTGCGCCAACAGGTCGAAGCGGTAGTCGGCGTAGTGCTGCGCCGCCTCGACCTCGACGCGTTGCAGGGTGGAGATGATCCAGCGGTCGGCGGTGCTGAGCGTCGCTTCGCCGTCCAGCGAGGGCGGGGTGAGCGCGGCGCCGGTCTCGGCGTCGATGGCGCCGAGATTCATCAGCACAAAGCGCGAGGCGTTCCAGATCTTGTTGCAGAAGTTGCGGTAGCCCTCGGCGCGGCCGGCGTCGAAGCGCACGTCGCGGCCGTTGGTGGCGAGCGCGGCAAAGGTGAAGCGCAGCGCATCCACACCCACCGGCGCGATGCCCTTGGGGTAGTCCTTGCGGGTTTTGGCCTCGATCTTTGGCGCCGTCTCCGGCTTCATCAGGCCGGTGGTGCGCTTCTTCACCAGCTCTTCCAGCGCGATGCCGTCGACCACGTCCAGCGGGTCCAGCACATTGCCCTTGGACTTCGACATCTTGTTGCCTTCCGGGTCGCGCACCAGGCCGGTGATGAACACGTCCTTGAACGGCACCTCCTGCTGGAAGTAGCAGCCCATCATCACCATGCGGGCGACCCAGAAGAAGATGATGTCGAAGCCGGTGACCAGCACCGCGCCCGGGTAGTACTTCTTCAGTTCCGGCGTCTGCTGTGGCCAGCCCAGGGTCGCGAACGGCCAGATGTCGGAGCTAAACCAGGTGTCGAAGACGTCGTTGTCTTGCGTCAACGCCACCTCGGCGGCGAGGCCGTGCTTGGCGCGCACCTCGGTCTCGTCACGACCGACGTAGACCTTGCCCTGCGCGTCGTACCAGGCCGGGATGCGATGGCCCCACCAGAGCTGGCGCGAGATGCACCAGTCCTGGATGTTGTTGAGCCAGTGGAAGTAGGTGGTCTTCCAGTTGTCCGGCACGAAGCGGATGCGGCCGGATTCCACCGCGTCGATGGCCGGTTTGGTGATGCGGGTGTAGCCGCCCTTGGGACCGGTGTTGGTCAGGTCCACGAACCACTGGTCGGTGAGGTAGGGCTCCAGCACCGCACCACTGCGGTCGCCGCGCGGCACCTTGAGCTTGTGGTCCTCGATCTTCTCGACCAGACCGCGCGGGTAGAGCGGCTTGCCGTCCTCGTTCTGGCTGGCCGGTGCGCAGGCGAGGCCGGTGGCGGCTTCGAGGTCGGCGACCATCTGCTTGCGCGCGGCGTAGCGGTCGAGGCCGGCGTAGGGGAAACCCTCGGCGATCTTCGCGTCCTTCGTCAGCACGTTGATCAGCGCCAGCTTGTGGCGCTGCCCAACCTGATAGTCATTGAAGTCATGCGCCGGCGTGATCTTCACCACGCCGGTTCCGAACTCGCGATCGACAAAATCGTCGGCAATGATCGGAATCTCGCGATTCGCGAGCGGTAGCAGCACGGTCTTGCCGATCAGGTGCTGGTAGCGCTCATCCTCCGGGTGTACCGCCACCGCGGTGTCGCCGAGCAGGGTCTCAGGACGGGTGGTGGCGACGATCAGGTACTGGCCGCTACCGTCGGCAAGCGGATAGCGCAGATGCCAGAGCTTGCCGTTCTCGTCCTCGCTGACCACTTCCAGGTCCGAGATCGCGGTCTGCAGCACCGGGTCCCAGTTCACCAGGCGCTTGCCGCGATAGATCAGACCATCTTCGTAGAGTTTTACAAAGTGCTCGATCACCGCCTCGTTGTAGGCCGGGTCCATGGTGAAGGCCTCGCGGCTCCAGTCCACCGAGGAGCCCATGCGGCGGATCTGCTGGCCGATGGTGCCGGCCGAATACTTCTTCCACTCCCAGACCTTTTCCAGAAACTTCTCACGGCCCAGCTCGGCGCGGCTGGGCTCGCCGGCCAGCTTGAGATTGCGCTCCACCACCATCTGCGTGGCGATACCGGCGTGGTCGGTGCCCATCTGCCAGAGCGTGTCCTTGCCGGACATGCGGGCGTGGCGGATCAGCGCGTCCTGGATGGTGTGCTGGAAGGCGTGGCCCATGTGCAGGGTGCCGGTGACGTTCGGCGGCGGGATCATCACCGCGTAGCCTTCGCCATCGCCTGGCGTGTGCTGGCCGGCGGCAAACCAGCCGCCCTGTTCCCAGGCCTCGCGCCAGCGTGCCTCGATGGCGCCCGGCTCGTAGGTTTTTTCCATTTCGCTCATGTCGTACGTCTCTTGGCGCCCGGGTCGCGGGCGCATCGTCTGCTTTCTAGGGAGTGTCGGCGCCTGGGTAAGGCGCGCTAGGCGCCGCGCAGTTCGGCGGCGGTCAGGGTGTTCTGCATCAGCATGGCGACCGTCATCGGCCCGACGCCCCCCGGCACCGGGGTGATGTAGGCGGCGCGCTGGCGGGCGGACTCGAAGTCGCAGTCGCCGACCAGCTTGCCGTCGGCGAGGCGATTGATGCCGACGTCGATGACGGTGGCGCCGGGCTTGATCCATTCGCCCTTGACCAGGCCCGGCTTGCCGACCGCGACCACCAGGATGTCGGCGCGGCCGACTTCGGCGGCAACGTCGGCGGTGAAGCGGTGGCAGCAGGTGGCGGTGGCGCCGGCCAGCATCAGCTCCAGCATCATCGGCCGGCCGACGTGGTTGCTGGCGCCCACCACCACCGCGGTGCGGCGCTTGAAGGGCTCGCCGACGCTCTTCAGCAGCTCCATCACGCCGTAGGGCGTGCAGGGCCGCAGACGCGGCGCGCGGCAGGCGAGGCGGCCGATGTTGCTGGGGTGAAAGCCGTCGACGTCCTTGTCCGGGTGGATGCGCTCGACCACCTTCTCGGGGTCGATCTGGGCGGGCAGGGGCATCTGCACCAGGATGCCGTCCACGTTCGGGTCGGCGTTCAGGCGGTCGATCTCGGCCAGCAGCGCGGCCTCGCCCAGTTCGGGGGCGAATTCCAGCGGAATGGAGCGGATGCCGGTCTTCTCGCAGGCCAGGCGCTTGTTGCGCACATAGACCTGGGAGGCCGGGTCGGCGCCGACCAGGATGGTGGCCAGCGAGGGCGCGCGCTTGCCGGCGGCAACGCGGGCAGCGACCGCCGCGGCGACGCGGGCCTGAACACTAGCGGCGACGGCTTTGCCGTCTATCAATTGTGCGGTCATTCGTAATGGTAGCGGCAGGCGACGATTGCGAGGTCGCCGTTCTCGATGCAGTAGACCAGCCGATGGGTATCGTCTATGCGGCGGGACCAGAAGCCCGCGAGATTTTCCTTCAAGGGTTCGGGCTTGCCGATTCCGGCGAAAGGTTCGCGCAAGGCGTCCTGAATCAGCAGGTTGATGCGCTTGAGGGTCTTGCGGTCCTGTGTCTGCCAGTAGAGGTAGTCTTCCCAGGCGGCGGCGGTCCAGACGATGCGTTTAGGCATCGGCCAGAGGCTGTGGTTTGGCCTTGCCCGCGCGCAACTGCTCGACGGAGCGCTGCAGATGGGCAGCGTTGGCGGGCGACTTCAACAGGTACACGGTTTCCATCAGGCTGTTGTAGGTATCCAGCGACATCAGCACCGCATCCGGCGCGTCACGGCGCGAGATCACCGCGTAGTCGGCGTCTTCGACCACGCCGTCAATGACCGCCTTGAGGTTGTTGCGGGCTTCGGAGAAGTTGACGACGCGCATGTAAGTTGTCCAGTAGATTGCACAAGTATACGAGCTGCACCCGCTTGCTCACAAGACCGCAACGGGCTGCCTTGGCCGTTAAACTTCGCGGCCCATGAACGCCGCCCCGCTCGTCCTCGACTCCCTCGCCGTCGCCCGTGGCGATCGCGTCCTGTTCGAGCGTCTGGACCTGCGCATCGCGCCCGGCGAGGTGCTGCACCTGCAGGGCCGCAACGGCGCCGGCAAGACCTCGCTCTTGGAAGTGCTGGCCGGCCTGCGCACGCCCGAGGCCGGGCGCTTCAGCGGCCCCGAGCCCGAGCAACTGCACTGGATCGGCCACAAGAACGCCCTGCATCCGGCCCTGTCGGCGGTGGAGAACCTCGAAGCCTGGTGCGGCCTGCATGGCGCCGACCCGGCCGGCATCTCCGCCGCGCTCGACCGTCTGCAGCTCAAGGCCGCCCGCCAGCGGCCGGTGCGGACGCTCTCCACCGGCCAGAAGCGGCGCAGCGCCCTGGCGCGGCTGCTGCTGCAGCGCCGGCCCTGGTGGCTGCTGGACGAGCCCCTGGCCGGTCTCGATGTCGAGGGCGCGGCCCTGCTCGCGGGCCTCTTGGCCGAGCACTGTGCGGCCGGCGGTGGCGCGGTGGTCACCTCGCATCAGGCCTTGCCGGAAGAGCACCTGCCGGTGCGGCACTGGAGCCTGCGGTGAGCCTGGTCCGCGCCCTGGGCGCCGTCGTCGGCCGCGAGCTGCGGCTGGCCGCGCGCGCGCCGGCCGAGGCGGCGCAGCCGCTGCTGTTCTACGCCCTGGTGGTGGCGCTGTTCCCGCTCGGGGTGGCGCCCAACGAGCCCAGCCTGCCGGTCTACGCGCCGGCCCTGGTCTGGATCGCCGCCCTGCTCGCCACCCTGATGACCCTGGAGCGGGTGTTCCGCAACGATTACGAGGACGGCAGCCTGGAGCAGTTGGCGCTGGCGCCGCTGCCGTTGCCGCTGTCGGTGCTGGCCAAGCTGGCCGCGCACTGGCTGCTGGGTGGCCTGCCGCTGGTGCTGGTGGCACCGTTGCTGGCCGCCGGCCTGGGCCTGGACGCCGCCGCCGGCCGCGCCCTGACCCTCGCCTTGCTGCTGGGCACGCCGACCCTGGTGCTGTTGGGCGGCTTCGCGGCGGCACTCACCGTCGGCCTGCCGCGCGCCGGCGTGCTGCTGCCCATCCTGGTACTGCCCATGCTCAGCCCGGTGCTGATCTTCGGCGCTGGCGCCGCCCGCGCCGCCGCGCAGGGGCTGGACCCGACCGCGCCGCTATACTTCCTCGCCGCCTTGCTGGCCTTGAGCCTGACGCTGGTCCCCTTCGCCGCCGCCGCCGCCCTGCGCAACGCCCTCGAAAGCTGAAACTCGCGAATGAATCTACTGCGCAGCCCAATCGCCGCGTCATGCGCTGCTCGCAATGCTCGCGCACTTAAGTGCGCTGCGCTTGCTCCGCTGCTATTCCTTGCGCTGGAGCTTGCTCGCGACGATTCCTACGCGAGTTCCGAAAACCGATGAACTGGACCTGGTTCCACCGCCTGGGCTCGCCACCGAGCTTCTTCCGCTTCGCCGAGCGCCTCGCGCCCTGGCTGGCCGGCCTGTCGTTGCTGCTGATCGCCGCCGCCTGCTACGCCGGCCTTTATCTGGCGCCGCCCGACTACCAGCAGGGCGATGCCTTCCGCATCATCTACGTGCATGTGCCCACGGCGGCGATCTCGCTGTCGATCTACGCGCTGATGGCGGTGGCCGGCGCCATCGCGCTGATCTGGCGCATGAAGCTGGCCGAGGTGGCGGTGGTGGCCGCCGCGCCCATTGGCGCTAGCTTCACCGTGGTGGCCCTCGTCACCGGCATGCTCTGGGGCAAGCCGATGTGGGGCGCCTACTGGGTCTGGGACGCGCGGCTCACCTCCGAACTGGTGCTGCTGTTCCTCTACATCGGCGTGATCGCCCTCAACAGCGCCTTCAACGACCCGCGCGCCGCCGCCCGCGCCTGCGCCTGGCTGGCCTTGGTCGGCGTGGTCAACGTGCCCATCGTCAAGTTCTCGGTGGACTGGTGGAACTCCCTGCATCAGGGCTCCACCCTGCTGTCGATGGAAGGCATGAAGAACCCGAAGATGTCCACGCCCATGCTCTGGCCGCTGCTGGCCAGCCTGGCTGGCTTCTATCTGCTGTTCGGTGCCGCCCTGCTGCGGCGCATGCAGAACATCCTGCTGGAGCGCGAACGCCGCGCGGCCTGGGTGCGCGAACTCATGGAGGCCCCACGCTGATGGACCCGCGCTATGCCCTGTTCATCTGGGCCAGTTATGGCCTGACCGCGCTGGTCGTGGTCTGGAACCTGTGGTCGCCCCGATCGGCGCGCAACGAATTGCGGCAGCGCCTGTCTGAGCGGGCGGAAGACGAATCCGAGCGGAGCGGCGAAGCATGACCAAGCGGCAGAAGCGGATGGCGGCGGTGGCCGCCCTGGTACTGGGCGTGGGCCTGGCGGCGGCGCTGGGCTTTACCGCCTTCCGCAAGAACATGATGTATTTCCAGACGCCCTCCGACCTGGTCGCCGGCAAGTCGCCGGTGGGTGCCAAGGTGCGCCTGGGCGGTCTGGTCGAGAAGGGCAGCGTGCAGCGTGGCCAGGGTCTCCTGGTGCAATTCCGCCTCGCCGACTGCGCGAAGGTCATCGGCGTGCGCTACGAGGGCATCCTGCCCGACCTGTTCCGCGAGGGGCAGGGCATCGTCGCCACCGGTGCGCTGGCGGCCGACGGGGTGTTCGTCGCCGACGAGGTGCTGGCCAAGCACGACGAAAACTACATCTCGCCCGACCTCGCCGCCTCGCTGAAGGAGCAGGGTGGCAAGCACTCCTGCGGCGAGTTCAAGAGCACCACTGCCTCGGCGCCATGAGTCCCTCCACGCTACTCGCGTCCCCATGACCCCCGAACTCGGTCACTTCGCCCTCATCCTCGCCCTGATCGCGGCGCTGGCCCAGACCCTGGTTCCCGCCTGGGGCCTGTGGAAGGGCAATGCCCGCGCCCAGGCCGTCGCCAGCTCGGCGGCGCAGGCGCAGTTCCTGCTGATGGCGGTGTCGTTCGCGGCGCTCACCTGGGCCTTCATCCAGAAGGATTTCTCGGTGGCCTATGTCGCCGACAACAGCCACTCCAAGCTGCCCCTGGTCTACCGCATCTCGGCGGTCTGGGGCGCCCACGAGGGCTCGCTGCTGCTCTGGGGGCTGATGCTCTCGGGCTGGACGCTGGCGGTGTCGCTGTTCAACCGCCGCCTGCCGGCGGAGCTCTCGGCCACCGCGCTGGCGGTGCTGGGTGCGGTCGCCACCGGCTTTCTGCTGTTCATGTTGATCACCTCCAACCCCTTCGCGCGGATGTATCCGGTGCCGCTGGAAGGGCGCGACCTCAATCCGCTGCTGCAGGACCCGGGGCTGATCATCCATCCGCCCATGCTCTACATGGGCTATGTCGGCTTCAGCGTCGCCTTCGCCTACGCCATCGCCGCGCTGATCACCGGCAAGCTCGACGCCGCCTGGGTGCGCTGGACGCGGCCCTGGACCACCGCCGCCTGGGCCTTCCTGACCATGGGCATCACCCTCGGCAGCTGGTGGGCCTACAACGAGCTGGGCTGGGGCGGCTGGTGGTTCTGGGACCCGGTCGAGAACGCCAGCTTCATGCCCTGGCTGGCCGGCACCGCGCTGATCCACTCGCTGGCGGTCACCGAGAAGCGCGGCCTCTTGAAGAGCTGGACGGTGCTGCTGGCCATCCTCGCCTTCGCGCTGTCGCTGCTCGGCACCTTCCTGGTCCGCTCCGGCGTGCTGGTGTCGGTGCACGCCTTCGCCAGCGACCCGGCGCGCGGCGTGTTCATCCTTGGCTTCCTGGCGGTGGTGATCGGCTCGGCCCTGAGCCTCTACGCCTGGCGGGCGCCGAAGCTGGCGACTGACGGCGAGCTGCGGCTGTATTCCCGCGAAGGCCTGCTGCTGCTCAACAACGTCTTCCTGGTCACCGCCTGCTTCGGTGTGCTGCTCGGCACCCTCTACCCGCTGGTGGTGGATGCCCTGGCGCTGGGCAAGATCTCGGTGGGCCCGCCCTACTTCAACGCCATCTTCTTCCCGCTGATCGCGCCCTTGTTCGTGCTGGTTGCGGTCGGCGCGGTGACCCCCTGGAAGAAGGGCGAGTGGCGCGCCGCGCTGCGCCGCCTGCGCGGCCCGGCCTTGCTGGCGCTCGCGGTCGCCCTGGTGTTGCCCGGCCTGGCGCTGTGGCTGGCGCCGGTGAGCGCCAGCTTCGGCAGCAAGCTGACGGTGGCGGTCGCCACCTGGCTGGCGCTGTTCACGCTCGGCTCGGCGGGCCTGGAGGTCTGGCAGCGGCTGCGCTCCAAGCGCCAGCACGGCGTCGCCACCGCCGCCGCCCTGGCCAGCGTGCCGGCCGGAGCCTGGGGCATGACGCTTTCGCACCTGGGCCTGGGGCTGTGGATGCTGGGGGTCGCCTATGTCACCGGCTATGGCGTGGAGCGCGACGTGCGGCTCTCGCCGGGTGCCAGCGCCGATCTCGCCGGCTACGAATTCGCCTTCGAGGGCGTGCGCGAGTCGCAGGGCCCGAACTTCACCGCCGACACCGCCCATGTGCAGGTGACGCGCGCCGGTCGCTTGGTGGCTGATCTGGTGCCGGAAAAGCGCTTCTACCCCTCGCAGCGCAGCGTCATGACCGAGTCCGGCGTTGATGCCCGTCTGCATCGCGACCTCTACGTGGCGCTGGGCGAGGCCCTGGACCCGCAGAACCCGAATGGCGACTGGAGCCTGCGCCTGTACTACAAGCCGGCGATCCGGCTGGTCTGGCTGGGTGGGGTGCTGATGTTCTTCGGCGGCCTGATCGCGCTCAGCGACCGCCGCTACCGGCTGAGCGCGCGTGCCGCCGCGCCGCTGCCGGCCGCGACACTCGCCGCCTGATGCCGACGCGATGAAATATCTCGTCCCCATCGCCGTGCTGCTGGGCCTGATCGCGCTGTTCGCGGTCGGCCTCACCCGCGACCCGCGCGAGGTGCCCAGCCCCCTGGTCGGCAAGCCGGCGCCGGCCTTCGCGCTGCCTGGCCTGGGCGGCACGCCGGCGCGGGTGACACCCGCCGACTGGCGCGGCCGCACCGTGCTGGTCAACTACTTCGCGAGCTGGTGCGCCGGCTGCCGCGTCGAGCACCCGCTGCTGATGCAGTTGGCGCACGAGCAGGGCGTGGAGATCATTGGCCTCGCCTACAAGGACGCCGACGCCGACACCCAGGCCTGGCTGGACCGCCACGGCAATCCCTACCGCAGCGTCATCGCCGACAACGCCGGCAGCGCTGGGCTCGACTGGGGCGTCTACGGCGTGCCGGAGACCTTCGTGGTCGGCCCGGATGGCAGCATCCTCTTTAAGCAGATCGGGCCGATGACGCCGGAAGCCTGGGAAACCAAGATCCGGCCGCTGCTGGGCGTAAGGCGAGAGGGGTGAGGCGTGAGGCGTAACTACTTGGCGGCGTTGCTGCTGCTACTCAGCAGCGTGGTACTGGCCGACGTCGATGGCCTCGATGCGCAGCAGGAGGCGCGCTACCAGGCACTGATCGCCGAGCTGCGCTGCCTGGTCTGCCAGAACCAGACGATTGCCGAGTCCAATGCGCCGCTGGCGGTGGACCTGCGCAACCAGGTGAAGACTCAGATCGTCGCCGGCCGCAGCCAGGCCGAGATCGTCGGCTATCTCACCGAGCGCTATGGCGACTTCGTGCTGTACCGGCCGCCGTTCAAGGCCAGCACCGCGCTGCTCTGGCTCGGCCCCTTCCTGCTGCTCTTGGGCGGGCTGGTGTGGGCGCTGCGCTATGTGCGCGGCACCCGCCGGCCAGCGGCGGCGACGGAGAAGCCGGTGGACCCCGAGGCCGTGCAGCGCCTGCTGGCCGAGACCCAGGCCGCCTTGGCCGCGCAGGACGCGCCCGCGCGCAACCCTAAGGAATGAGCATGTCTGTTTTGCCGATGGCGATCCTCGCCCTGATCGCCGCGTTCTGGCTGACCCGGCCGTTCTGGCAGGCGCGCCTGCCCACCGCCCAGCGCCGCCGTGCCGCCAACATCGCCGCCTACCGCACGCGGCTGGCGGAGCTGGAAAACGAGCAGACCACCGGCCTGCTCAACGCCGAAGAGGCCAGCAATCTCAAGCGCGAGCTGGACCAGCGTCTACTTGGCGAGGCGGAAGTGCAGGAGGCCGGCAGTGCCGAGAGCCCGCGCAAGCTGGCGCCGGCGCTGTTGCTGGCGGTGCTGTTCATGGTCGGCGGCGCGGTCTGGTATGTGCAGGCCGGCAGTTGGCGCACCGCCGAGCAGATCGCCCAAGGCCCGGCCGCGCCCGCCAATGGCCAGGCGCCGGACATCAGCGCCATGGTCGCCAAGCTGGAAGCGCGCCTGCAGGCCGAACCGGGCGACGTGGAAGGCTGGACCATGCTCGGCCGCTCCTATTTCGTGATGGAGCGCTACGCCGAGTCCGCCAGCGCCTACGCCAAGGCCAACGAGCTGTCGGGCAACAACAACCCGGCGCTGCTCACCGGCGAGGGCGAGGCGCTGGCGATGGCGCGCGACCGCGATCTGCTCGGCAAGCCGCAGCAGCTGTTCGAGGCCGCTCTCAAGCTGGCCCCGGACGACGGCAAGACGCTCTGGTATGCCGGCCTCGCCAACGCCCAGGCCAAGGACTACGCCCAGGCGCAGGCGCGGTTCGAGCAACTGCTCAAGCAGGAATTGCCCGAGGACATCCGCGCCGCTGTCGTGCAGCGCCTGGACGAGTTGCGCCAGTTGCAGGGTGGGGCGCGGATGACGGCTGCCGCGCCGTCTGCGACGGAAGCGTCCGGCAGCCAGGGCGCCGCCACCCAGGGCCTGAGCCTGAGCATCACCGTGGAGCTGGACCCGGCCCTGGCCGCGCAGGTGCCCGCGGGCGCGGTGCTGTTCGTGTTCGCCAAGGCCGCCTCCGGCCCGCCGATGCCGCTGGCCGTGCAGCGCCTGCCGGGCGCGCGTCTGCCGCTGACGGTGAGGCTGGACGACAGCATGGGCATGACGCCGGCGATGAAGCTCTCGCAGTTCGACCGCTGGACCATCACCGCCCGGCTCTCGCAGTCCGGCGGCGCCCAGGCCCAGCCCGGCGACCTGCAAGGCAGCCTGCAACTCGGCCGCGAAGCGGCGGGCCAGCCGCAGACCCTGGTGATCCGCGAGCGGGTCGGCGGCTGAATTCTTAGGGGTGCTGCCCCGCTCGACGTGGATGGGCGGCGGGCTACTCGGCGGCATCGAGACTTTCAGGCTCAGCGCTGCGACCTTTCGCAGCCGCGCAAGCCGGTTGCGCCGCGGCCACCCTGGTGAACGCTGTGTCAGCGTCGAGCCTGCTGCCGCGTTATTGGCAAGGTCCGCACAACGCCTTGTGCACGCCCTGGCCAGCCCAGGTGCGTGGCGCAGCGGCTAGTGCCGTGACCCGCCCTGCCGCGCCAAGCATCGGCCCCGGGCGGCCATCCCTCTGATCGCTGCCGAATTCCCATGCAATACCCGCGTTTTCTTTCTTCCCGCACCGGCCCCGTCCTGGGATTGAGTCTGCTGCTCGGCGCCTGTGCGCCGCCGCAGGCGCTGCGTGGCGAGTTCCCCAAGCTGACTCCGACCGAGGCCAGCGCGCTGAAGGCACCGCCGGAAGGGCAGAAGGTCCGCTGGGGCGGGGTGGTGCTGTCGATGGACAACAAGGCCGAGCAGAGCTGCTTCGAGATCCTCGCCCGGCCGCTGGATTCCAGCTCGCGTCCGAAGCAGAGCGACCGCAACGACGGCCGCTTCCTGGCCTGCATTCCCGGCTTCCGCGACCCCAAGGCCTACGAGGGCGGCCGCGAAGTGACCGTGGTCGGCACGCTCAGCGGCAGCGAGTCGCGCCAGATCGGCGAGTACCCGTACCAGTACCCCAAGGTCGCGGCGACCGAGGTCTACCTCTGGCCCAAGCCCTCGCCCGAGCAGGTGGTGGTGGGTGCGGACTTCCTCTACGGCTACCCCTACTACTACGCCTACCCGGTGTACTACGTGCGGCGCGAACCAGCCGCCCCTACCGGTGCCTTGTCCAGCCCGGCGCCCGCCGCGCCGCGCAGGGAGGTGCCGATGTCGGCGCCGGCCATCAGCCTGCCGAGTCCGGGCCGGCCGCGCTTCTAGGCGCCTTCTCTGCCGGCCGTGAGGCTCGCTCGCCGGCAAAAGGCTTCCGTTCCAGGGTCGACTGATCCTTTCCCGCGAGCGGGGGCGCATCCAAGGCGCTGACGAACGGGGTGTTCGCCATCCGCGCCGAGCGGCCGCCCCGAGGAAGACTGCATTTACTAGTTGGAGCCACTCCGCCCGCTGTCGATACTCCCTGGCGACCGACACGCAACCTAGGGAGTGGAGCCGATGCAGGCCTGGTGGATGGCAAGGCAGTGGGAAACCGTATTCGCCGCCGCGCAGCTCTCGGTGTTGCCAGCCGCGCTGGGGGTGGCACTGGGCGTGTTGCTGGCCCTGCTCTGGCTGGGCGCCGGCACTGAGCCAGGTAGCCGCAAAGGCCACATCGGCAAGCGCAGCGCCCAGACGCTGGCCTGGCTGCTGAGCCTGCTGCTGGCGGCGCTGATCCTGCTCGGCTACCGCGCCGCGCCATACACCGCTGATGCGGTGCTGACTGTCGGCCTGCGTCGCGCGCTGTTCGAGCTGTTGAGCCAGTTGGGCCTCGGCCTGCTGCTGGTGGCTGGCCCGCTGCTGTTGTGGTCGCTGTGGCGCCGTCCGGCGACGGGAGCGCGCGCATGATCAGCCGCCGCCGTCTGCTCGCCCTCGGTGGTGCCGGCCTCGCCGCCGCCACCGGTGGCCGCCTGCTGCAAGCCGGCCTTGCGCCCGAAAGCGCGCAGACATCCACACCGCTGCCCACGCCCGGCGACTGGCCGGCGGTGCGCCGTGAGTTCGCCTTCGCCGAGGCCGCGGCGCCGAAGATTCCGCTCAACGCCGCCAACCTCACGCCGCCCCTGCGGCGCGTGCAGCAGGCCTATGCCGAGGCCAGCGCGCGGCTGGCGGCGGATGTTTCTTTCCATCACCGCGCGCTGTTCCTGCAAACCGAGCTGGCCCGCCTGCGCGGCCTGCTGGCGCAGCACCTGGGCCTGGCCGATGGCCGCGACGTCGCCCTGGTACGCAACACCAGCGAGGCCAATGCCACCGTGGTCAATGGCTTTGACTTCGCACCCGACGACGAGGTGGTGCTTTGGGACCACAACCACCACACCAACAACCGCAGTTGGGGCTATCGCCGTGCCCGCCGGCCCTTCGTCTGCAAGGTGGTGCAACTGCCCGAGCAGCCGCGCAGCGAGCAGGAGCTGATCGAACCCTTCCTCGCCGCGCTGACGCCGCGCACGCGGGTGGTGAGTTTTAGCGAGCTATCCAACATCAGCGGCCTGCGCTTGCCCGCGGCAGCCCTGTGCAAGGCCATCCACGCCGCGCGACCGGAGGTGTTCGTGCACGTCGACGGCGCCCAGACCTGGGGCGCGACCGCGCTCGACCTGCGGGCGATGGACTGCGACAGCTATTCCAGCAGCGCCCACAAGTGGCTGATGGGCCCGCGCGAGCTGGGCATCCTCTACCTGCGCCCGGAGCGCGCCGGCGAGTTGCAGCCGCACACGGTGGGCTACGACTACGAGTTCAACTACCCGGAAGCGGGCCTGCCCGCGGGCGCCGCGCGCTTCGAGTGCCTGGGGCAGCGCAACGACGCGCTGTTCCCCGCTCTGAGCGCGGCCCTGGAGTTCCATCTGGCCCTAGGCCCGGCTACCGTCGAGGCACGCATACACGAGCTGGGTAAAAGCCTGCGCCAGCAACTGCGCGCCGCCGGGTTTGAGCTGCGCACGCCCGAGGACGAGCGCTTTGCGCTGGGTATCAGCGTGATCAAAATCCCCGAGCCCGCGAAGGCAGTCGCCGCCTTCCGCAATCTGTACGAGCAGCACGGCCTGTATGCGGCCTATGTGCACGACAACCACGTACTCTGCGATGTGCCGGTGCCTGTCGAAGGCGAACCGGCGCTGGCGATAAGGCTTTGTAGCCATGTTTACAACAGCGCGCTGGATCTAGCATCGGCTGCCAGCGCCTTGCGGGGCAGTTAGAGGCGGGGGTGAACGAACCTGGTCGCGTGACTGCCGACGGTAGTCCGGATGCAATCCGGGGTTGTGCTAGTGCCGATGAAAGCCGCGGATTGCGTCCGGGCTACGCTGGCTTTTCTCTATTTTTTGGAAAAGTAGAAGGTCACGATCATGGTCGTGAGGGATCCAACTAGAGGGAATATTTGGTCGAAGCGAGCCTCGTTGTCTGCATTGAATGCCACAAAAAGGTAGAACACCGCCAAGACTGTCATCACTACGAATACGGGCATACGCCCTATGAAGCGTTGCGTAGTGGGCTCAGCTTGGCCGAACCCCATGCATACGCCACAACGAACAATGGTGTACTGCTTCGCGACCTTTGCGTTCTTGATACAGGTTCCGCAAGAAGCACCGTTGGCAATGATGCACGTGCCGGTGCCAACGCAGTGCGCGCAATGGTATCTCTGGGTTATCGGGTTCTCTTCCATTGCCTTATGACCACTCACTATTAGCCACCTCAGTCGAGACGCATAATCCGCTGCCAGAGATGGCTAATCCGACGGCGGGTGACGCGAAAAACGGTCAAAAAAGTCAGGCAAGTGTCTGACCAAAAAAACAGGCTGTTCTGAACGGCATTTGGCCTCGCTGAAGCCATGCGTCAGTGGATTTATCTCCTCCCCGCAATCCTCTCGTTTGATGAATTGGCGCGGTCCCACCCGCGCTTTGCGAGCAGCCTAATGGAAGCCTGCTTCCGCCGTCCAACGCCTTGTCGGCGACTCGTGTTTCGCCTGCGGTAGGGCGGCAATGAGGGCTTGTCGCGGGTCTGCCGCGATCCCGGGCGGAACCCCGGTTCGGTGCGGGGTTGTAGTCCCAACCCGAGGTGGCTGCGGCCCTACGCCCTAACCGCCAAAGCCTGCGCAATCAGCCTTAGCGTCTGCGGATGAAACGGCAGGCCGAAGTGGCTGGCGGCCGTCTCGCGGTGCTCGACCGCGTGGTTGGGGTCGATGCAACTGCCCCAGGCGACGATGCCGTCGCGGCGGGTGTAGATGGCGGTGACCGGGCAGGGCAGCGGGCGGCTGGCTTCGCGGGCGTCGGCCTTGCTGGCAAGCTGCTCCACGTCCATCCCCTGCTTGCGGTAGCCCTTGGCGAACACCGTGTACTTGGGGCCGCCGACGATGGGCGAGCCCAGGGTCACGACCTGCGCCACCGCCTCCGGCGCTTCGCGGGCGACGTCGCGGGCGAGCACGCCGCCCAGGCTCCAGCCGACCAGTTTCACCGGCAGCGCATGCCGGGCCGCCAGCTCGCGCACGCGCTGCACCAGCGGTGGCAGCAGTTTGCCGGTCTTGCCGTGGTTGCGGCCCTGGCCCCAGCCGTAGACGGTGTAGCCGAGCGCGGAGAGCTTGTGGCGCAGCAGCAGGGTTTCGCGGTCGCTGGCCTGAAAGCCGGGCACCACCAGTACCGGCCCCTGGCCGCGCGGCAGGCCGCGGGTGGAGCCGATCAGGCCGCGCACAAACTCCAGGCCGACCGTGGCCTCGGCCAACAGCAGCCAGGGCGAGGGCGGGGCGAGCGGGCTAGGGACGGTGGGCTTGGGGAAGCTCATGGCGTGTCGATCCAGTAGGCGTGCAACTGGCCGTCGGCGCCGGCGGCATAGGCCAGGCTGGCGACCGGGTTGAAGGCGAGGCTGGCAACGCTGTCGCCGAGCCGGTCCAGGCCCAGCGGACGCTGCTCGTTCTTGAGGCTCCACAGCAGCACGGCGCGGTCGGGGCCGCCGGAGAGCAGCAGGGGTTTCTTGGGATGGGCGGCCAGCACTTCCGGCGGCCGCAGGTGGTGCAGCAGCTGCAGCGGGCGGCTGCCTTCCGGGCCCTTGCCGACGAAGCTCCAGACGATGATCGCGTCCTCGCCGGTGGTGGCGAGCTGCTTGCCGTCGCCGCTCCAGGCCAGGGCCTGGGGCTTGCGGGCGTAGCCGCCCATGCGCGAGTCGATCCAGGGGCCGGCGCGCCAGAAGTGCACGGACTTGTCCAGGCAGCCGCAGGCGATGATCTTGCCGTCCGGGCTCCAGCTCAGGTTGAGCAGGGTGCTGGCCCATTTCAGCGTGCGGTCCAGGCCACCGTCGACGGCGCGCCAGACCAGCACCTCGCCGCCGGCGGCGGCGGCGAGCAGACCGCCGACGCCGTTCCAGCCCAGGCCGTTGATGCCGGCCGGGGCGGTGAACTCCTGCAATTGCGTGCCGCTCTCGTCCCAGAGCCGGGCGGTCTTGCCGCCGGCGCTGGCGAGGCGCTTGCCGTCCGGCGTCCAGGCCAGGTGCTGCACCCAGGCGGACTTGCCGGGCAGCTCGGCCAGGGGCTGGCCCTGGCGGGCGTCCCAGAGCCGGGCTCGGCCGTCCTGGCCGGCGCTGGCCAGCCATTTGCGGCCCCAGGCCAGGCTCAGCACGCCGTTGGCGTGGGCATCCAGCATGTGCAGCAGGTCACCGGCGCTGGCGTCGAATACGAAGACCTTGCCGCTGGCGGTGCCGGCGGCGATCAGGCTGCCGTCGCGGGAGGCGGCGAGGGCGGTGGGGTAGTCGTCGAGCGTCGCCTGCCAGGCGGGGTTGAGGGCGCTGCTCATGCGGGCTGGCGCAGGCAGGCCTTGAAGCCGTCGGTGAGCTTCTCGCGGTCGAGATTGCGGCCGATGAACACCAGGGTGTTGCTGCGCTCGGCGCTGCCCCAGGGGGCGTCCTCGCGGCCGTCCATGACCATGTGCACGCCCTGGAACACGTAGCGGCGGTCGCGGCCGGCGACGTTGAGGATGCCCTTGCTGCGGAAGATGTCATTGCCCTGGGTGGAGAGCACGGCGCTCATCCAGCCGCTGAACAGGCTGGGATCGACTTGGCCGTCGAGGCGGATGCCGACGCTGGCCACGCCGGCCTCGTGCTCGTGGCTGTGTTCGTAGTGCTTGCTGAGCACCGGCCGCAGCGGGCTGCCGTCGGGCTTCTTCAGGCTCAGGTGATGCTCCTCCGGTGCGTGCTCGGTGAGCAGTACGTAATGGCCGGCGGCCGGCACGCGGATGGGGAAGTGGGCGTGGTCGCCGGAGAGATCAAGCTTCCAGGGCGTCATCGAGGGTTCCAGCGGACTGCCGGGCGCGCGCGACTCGGGCTTGTTGGCGAATGCCCGCACTGCCTTGTCGGCGGCGCTGTTGAGGGCGTCTTCGCCGCTGGCCGGCACCGGCAGCAGGGCCAGGGTCAGGGCCTGGGCGTCGTGCTCGTGGCCGTGGTGGTGGTCGTCGTGACCGTGTTCATGCCCGTGGTGGTGATGATCGTGGCCGCAGGCGCCGGCGACCAGCTCGGCGCCGGACTCGATCTTGTACAGGCCGGCCCACTCGAAGGGATATTCGGGGGCCAGGAATTCGGGGTTGAGCTCCAGCGCGCGGGAGAGGTCAAAGCCACCGACATCCAGCACCGAGGCGATGGGCGCGTCGGCATTGGTGGTGCGGATCAGCTTGGCCATGGCATTGATGCCGCGCACCCGGCGCTCGACCGTATCCAGCTCGTCCTCCGTTACCAGATCGCACTTGTTGAGCAGGATCAGGTCGGCGAAGGCGACCTGCTTCTGGGCCTCCTCGCTGTCGTCCAGGTGCAGCAGCAGGTGCTTGGCGTCGACCACGGTGACCAGGCCGTCGAGGGCGAACTGCGCCTTCATGTCCTCGTCCATGAAGAAGGTCTGCGCCACCGGGCCGGGGTCGGCCATGCCGGTGGTTTCCACCAATATCCGGTCGAACTTGTCACGCCGCTTCAGCAGCTGGCCGAGGATGCGGATCAGATCGCCGCGTACCGTGCAGCAGATGCAGCCGTTGTTCATCTCGAAGATTTCTTCGTCGGCATTGATGACCAAGGCCTGGTCGATGCCGATTTCGCCGAATTCGTTCTCGATCACCGCGATGCGCTGGCCGTGCTCCTCGCTGAGGATGCGGTTGAGCAAGGTGGTCTTGCCGGCGCCGAGAAAGCCGGTAAGGACGGTGACTGGAATCTTGGACGCCATGCGTGAATGCCTGCGGGTAGCCCGAAAAGGGTACGTAGTTTAAGGGGCACTAAGGGTTATCATCGCCGCCCTGGTTGCCAATAGACCCCGCCCGCGCCCGATGACCGCTGCCCTCGTCCTGCCTGACCTGACCGCCCTGCCCAAGACCGGCCCGCTGTTCGGCCGCGCCGCCCTGACCGCCCGCCGCAAGGGCAAGCCCAGCTCCGGCATCCCGGCCAACGCCGTCACCCTGCGCGGCCTGCGCTTCGATCCCAAGCACATCGCCGCCTACAACGCGGTCTGCGGCCTGCCGGAAGCTACGTTCGCGCTCACCTACCCGCAGGTGCTGGCCGCACCGCTGCACATGCACGTGCTGATCCAGCCCAATTACCCCTTCCCGCTGCTGGGCATGGTGCATATCGCCAATGTCATCGAGCAGAAGGCCGCCATCGACCTCGACGCCCGCTACGACCTGCGCGTGCAGGTGGGCGAGAGCCGCCGGGTGCCGCAGGGCATCGAGGTGGACCTGCGCACCGAGCTGCTGGCCGGCGCCGAGCCGGTGTGGAGCGCGGTGACCACGGTGCTGCACCGCCTGCCGGGCAAGCCGGGGGCGCGCAAGTCGCCGCCGCCGGCGCCGCCGGCCACTGCCGCCCAGTACCGGCCGTTCAGCGTGCCTGAGGACATCGGTCGTCGCTATGCCCCGGTGTCCAAGGACTACAACCCCATCCACCTCTACGCACTCACCGCCAAGGCTTTCGGCTTCCCCCGCGCCATCGCCCACGGCATGTGGAGTGTTGCCCGCTGCCTGGGCGAGCTGCTGCCGCAACTGGACCACGCGCCCTCGCGGCTGGAAGTGCGCTTCAAGCAGCCGCTGCTGCTGCCCAGCCGGGTCACCCTCAAGTTTCAGGCTCGCAACCAGGGATTCGACTTTGATCTACTGGCTCGCGAGGGTGGAAAGCTGCATTTGAGTGGCCGCCTGGACGGCAGCCTGAAGTAAAGTACGCGCCGCAATCAATTGGGAGGCCGGCGCGGCCCGGCCACAACGAACTACTTACGGAGCTTTTCATGCGGATTCGCAAAGCGGTGTTTCCGGTCGCCGGTCTCGGCACCCGTTTCCTTCCGGCCACCAAGGCCTCGGCCAAGGAAATGCTGCCGGTGGTCGACAAGCCGCTGATCCAGTACGCCGTGCAGGAGGCGATCTCCGCCGGAGCCGAGGAGCTGATCTTCGTCACCGGCCGCTCGAAGAACTCGATCATGGATCACTTCGACAAGGCCTATGAGCTGGAAGCCGAGCTGGCCGCCCGCAACAAGGCCAAGCTGCTGGAGACCGTGCAGGAAATCCTGCCGCCCGGGATCACCTGCATCTACATCCGTCAGGCCGAAGCCCTGGGCCTGGGCCATGCCGTGCTCTGCGCCTGGCCGGCGGTGGGCGACGAGGACTTCTCGGTGATCCTGGCGGACGACCTGATCGACGGCAAGCTGCGGCCCTGCCTGGCGCAGATGCAGCGCGTCTACCAGGAATACGGCACCAGCGTGATCGCCACCCAGCGGGTGCCGATGGACGAGATCAGCAGCTATGGCGTGGTCGAAACCCAGCCGGTGGCCCCGGGCCTGGGCGAGATCCGCCGCATCGTCGAAAAGCCGAAAAAGGAAGACGCCCCCAGCAATCTGGCGGTGGTCGGCCGTTACATCTTGACCCCCCGCATCTTCAAGCTCCTGGAGCGCACCCAGCGCGGCGCCGGCGGTGAGATTCAGCTCACCGACGCGATCAGCCAGATGATCCAGGAGCAGACGGTGCTGGCCTATGAATTCGAGGGCACCCGCTACGACTGTGGCAGCAAGCTCGGCTACCTGAAGGCGAACGTCGAGTTCGGCCTCAAGCATCCGGAGCTGGCTGGCGAGTTCCGCGACTACCTCGGTGAGCTGACGGGTGACTGGAAGAAGCCCGAGAAGGCCGAAAAGGCCAAGAAGTAAGCAAAACCACAACAGCGCCGCCGCCGGGCGGCGCAAATCGTTTCGAGGCTGGCTTTCAGCGGCCTGAGCCCCGAACGATCACATCCCGGCGGGAGAATGCATGAGCGGTAGCAAGTACAACACCCTGGTCGCCACTTCCTCGATTTCCGGCGGCAACGCCGTGTATGTGGAAGAGGCTTACGAGCGCTTTCTCGAAGACCCGAATTCGGTCGATGAGTCCTGGCGTAACTACTTTCGCAGCCTGAACGGCGCCGGCGATGTGCCGCACGGCCCGGTGCGGGCGCGCTTCGAGGCGCTGGCTCAGCAGCCGAAGACGGTGGTGGCTCCGGCCACCTCGATGGACGCGGTGGCGGCCGAAAAGCAGGCCGGCGTGCTGCGCCTGATCAACTACTACCGCGTGCGTGGTCACCAGGCGGCCAAGCTCGATCCGCTCGGCCTGGCGCCGACGCCGGCTCTGCAGGACCTTGATCCCAACTTCCACGGCCTCGGCCCGCAGGACATGGACACGGTGTTTAACACCGGCTCCCTGGCCTATGCCGACCGCCTGCCGTTGCGCGAGATCATCAAGCTGATGAAGGCGGTGTACACCGACACCATCGGCGCCGAGTACATGTACATCACCGAGACGGCGCAGAAGCGCTGGATCCAGAAGCGTCTCGAAGCCCAGGTCTATCAGCCCAAGCTGCCGCCGGAGCGCCGCAAGGAAGTGCTGCTGCAGATGACCGCCGCCGAGGGGCTGGAGCGCTATCTGCACAACAAGTACGTCGGCCAGAAGCGCTTCTCGCTGGAAGGCGGCGAGGCGATGATCCCGGCGCTCGACGAGGCCATGCGCGCCAGCGCCGAGGCCGGCGCCGAGGAGATGGTGATTGGCATGGCCCACCGTGGCCGCCTCAATGTACTGATCAACATCCTCGGCAAGTCGCCCAAGGATCTGTTCGCGGAATTCGAGGGCAAGTACTCCGCCGAGAGCCTGACCCGCGCCGGCGACGTGAAGTACCACCAGGGCTTCTCCACCGACGTGGAGGTGGCCGGCAAGCGCCTGCACCTGGTGCTGGCCTTCAATCCCTCGCACCTGGAGATCGTCAACCCGGTGGTGGAAGGCAGCGTCAAGGCGCGCCAGACCCGCCGCCACGACGAGGTCGGCCAGAAGATCGTGCCGATCCTGATCCACGGCGACGCCGCCTTCGCCGGCCAGGGCGTGGTGATGGAAACCCTGCAGCTCAGCCACAGCAAGGGCTACTCCACCGGCGGTACCCTGCATGTGATCGTCAACAACCAGATCGGCTTCACTACCCCGAATCCGATCGAGGCCAACCCCGGCCACGAGGCGCGCACCAGCCGCTACTGCACCGATCTCGCGAAGATGCTGGAAGCGCCGGTATTCCATGTGAACGGCGACGATCCGGACGCGGTGGTGTTCGTCACCCGCCTGGCGATGGACTTCCGCAACGCCTTCCACAAGGACGTCATCGTCGACATCTGCTGCTACCGCCGCCTCGGCCACAACGAGGCCGACGAGCCCAGCGTCACCAGCCCGGTGATGTACGACACCATCAAGAAGCTGCCGACCACCCTGACGCTCTACGGCCAGAAGCTGGTGGGTGAGAAGGTGGTCGCCGCCGACGAGCCGGAAAAGCTGATCCGCGCCTACCGCGACGGCCTCGACAAGGGCGAGAACATCGCCCGCGCCACCCTGGGCTTCGTCGGCAACCAGTACACGGTCAACTGGTCGCTGTACGGCAAGGGTGAATGGAGCGACCCGGTCGATACCTCGGTGTCGCTGGACAGCATCCGCATGCTCGCCGGCAAGCTGCTGACGCTGCCGGAGGGCTTCAGCCTGCATCCGCGCGTCGCCAAGATCATGGACGACCGCGCCAAGATGGCCGCCGGCGAGCTGGCCATGGACTGGGGTTTCGGCGAGACCATGGCCTACGCCACCCTGGTCAACGAGGGCTTCGCGGTGCGCATCACCGGCCAGGACGTGCGCCGTGGCACCTTCTTCCATCGTCACGCCACCATCCACGACGCCAAGACCGGCGAGCGGATGACCCCGCTGCGCCATCTGCACAGCGACAAGAACAAATTCATCATCAACGACACCCTGCTGTCGGAAGAGGGCGTGCTCGGCTTCGAGTACGGCTACTCGACCACCGACCCGGACTCGCTGGTGATCTGGGAAGCGCAGTTCGGCGACTTTGCCAACGGCGCGCAGGTGGTGGTGGACCAGTTCATCGCCGCCGGCTACGCCAAGTGGGCGCGGCTCTGCGGTCTGGTGATGTTCCTGCCGCACGGCTACGAAGGGCAGGGCCCGGAGCACTCCTCCGGTCGCCTGGAGCGTTATCTCCAGTTGTGCGCCGGCAACAACATGCAGGTCTGTGTGCCCTCCACCCCGGCGCAGATGTTCCATATGCTGCGCCGGCAGATGAAGCGCAGCCTGCGCCTGCCGCTGATCGTGATGACGCCGAAGTCGCTGCTGCGCCATCCGCAGTCGGTGTCGACGCTCGACGACCTCACCAAGGGCCGCTTCCTGCCGATCATCCCGGAGACCGAGGCGCTCGATGCCAAGAAGGTCAAGCGCATCGTGTTCTGCTCCGGCAAGCTCTACTTCGAACTGGTCACCGCCCGCGCGAAGGAAGGCTTGAAGGACGTCGCCATCGTCCGCGTCGAGCAGCTCTATCCCTTCCCGCGCGCCGAGTACGAGGCCGCTCTCGCCGCCTACCCCAAGGCCAAGCAGGTGGTCTGGGCGCAGGAAGAACCGGAGAACCAGGGCGCCTGGTACCAGATCAAGCATCGCCTGGCCGCCTATCTGGGCGAACAGCACGAACTGCTCTACGCCACTCGCGCCGGCACCTCGACCACCGCGGTCGGCTATCTGAAGGTGCACAACAAGGAACAGGCGGAAGTCATCGCCGCGGCACTGACCGGCGGCAAGACGGTCTGAGCCTCAATCGCATAACCAGCCAAACAAACACGTCGGAGAACAGCGCCACATGGCCATCGAAATCAAAGTCCCCAACCTGCCGGAATCGGTGTCCTCGGCGACGGTTGCCACCTGGCACGTCAAGGCCGGCGACGCGGTCAAGCGCGAGCAGAATCTGGTGGATCTGGAAACCGACAAGGTGATGCTGGAAGTGCCGGCCACCGCCGACGGCGTGCTCACCGAAATCCGCATCCAGCCGGGCGCGACGGTGCAGGCCGGCGATGTGATCGGCATCCTCATCGAGGGCGCCGCGGCCGCTGCCCAGCCCGCGGCGCCGGTGGCTGCCGCTGCCGCCCCGGTTAAGGCCGAGGCGGCGACCAGCGCCGCCAGCGCTGAGGACGTGCAGGGCCCGGCGGTGCGCAAGCTGCTCGCCGAGTTGGGCCTGTCGGCCGAGGGCATCCCCGCCAGCGGCCGTGGCGGTCGCCTGACCGTCGAGGACGTCAAGGCCTACGCCGCCAGCAAGCCGGTCGCCGCCCCCAAGGCGCCGGCTCCCACACCCGCGGCAGTGGTCGCCGCAGCGGCCGCCCCGCGCAGCGAGGAGCGGGTGCCGATGACCCGCATCCGCGCCCGCATCGCCGAGCGCCTGAAGGAGGCGCAGAACACCGCCGCCATGCTCACCACCTTCAACGAGGTGGACCTGTCGGCGGTCGACGTGATCCGCGGCAAGTACAAGGACCAGTTCGAGAAGACCCACGGAGTCAAGCTGGGCTACATGAGCTTCTTCGTACGCGCGGCGGTCGAGGCGCTGAAGAAGTTCCCGGCGGTGAACGCCTCCATCGACGGCAGCGACATCGTCTATCACAACTACTACGACATCGGCATCGCGGTGAGCTCGCCGCGCGGCCTGGTGGTGCCCATCCTCAAGGACGCCGACCTGCTCGGGCTCGCCGGGGTCGAGAAGGCCATCGGTGCCTTCGGCACCAAGGCCAAGGACAACAAGCTCTCGCTCGAAGACCTGACTGGCGGCACCTTCTCGATCACCAATGGTGGCGTGTTCGGTTCGCTGATCTCGACGCCCATCCTCAACCCGCCGCAGAGCGCGATCCTCGGCATGCACGGCATCAACGAGCGCCTGCTCGATGTCGAGTTGAACGCCGACGGCACGGTGAAGCGTCTGAAGAAGGGGAAGATGATGTATCTCGCCCTCTCCTACGATCACCGCATCATCGACGGCCGCGAGGCGGTGCTGTTCCTGCGCACCATCAAGGAGTGCCTGGAAGATCCCGCCCGCCTGCTGCTCAATTTGTAAGCAGAGCCGCCGTGCAAGATAAAGCGCGCCCCGTGGGGCGCGCTTTTTTGTTGCGCGCCGGTCACAATCAGCCATCGTTCAAAGGAGAGGAAGAATGCGCCGTCTAGCCCCCGCCGCCCTGATGCTGTCCGCGGTCGCCGTGCCCGCCCAGGCCCTGGAGCCCGAACTCAACCTCAATACCTATTTGGCCGGCTCGCTGCGCTATCTGGAGTCCGACTTCGAGCCCGATGAAGACCAGTTCGAGGGCACCAACAATGCCTCGCGGCTGAGCCTCAAGGGCAGCGTCAAGAACGACTACGCGCGCCTGTTCGGTGTCTACGATCGCGGCCTGCGCAACGACAAGGCCGGCATCGAGCCGGAGCGGCAGATCTATTTCGGCCTGGATACCGCCTATGGCCAGCTGCTGGCCGGCAAGAAGGCCAGCGAATACCGCCTGAGCGGCGAGCGCATCGACCCCTTCTACGACACCAGCATCGCCGGCTTCAACGGCCGCGCGTTGAGCGAGGGCGCCAGCTACGGTCTGTCCAATCTGAGCAATGGCTATTCGCGCAACATGATCGCCTACAGCACGCCGAATCTGTATGACCAGGTTCGGCTCAACGCGGCGGTGTTCCTGAACGACAAGGACGCGCCCAACGACGAGATGGACTACAGCGCCGGTGGCTCGCTCACCGTGCCCGGGCTCGTCGAGGGCACCCAGGCGACGGTGGGCGCGCAGTACCTGAAGATCGAGAACGTCGCCGCCTTTGTCGCTGGCGACGCCGGCCGCAACGAGTTGCTGGCGGTTGCCGGCTCGCCGGGGGTTTCCACCAGCTACCGCGCCTATGCGGCCTATGCGGCACCCAAGTACAGCGTCGGCTTCTCCTTCGAGAACGTCGACGTCGCCTCCGAGCCGGATGCCCGCCACTACTACTACCTGGCCGGCACCTATGCGCTGAGCGAGACCCTGCGTCTGGCCGGCAGCTTCGGCTACCTGGACTTCAAGCCGGGCAGCCCGGAGCTGTCCGGCGAGGGCTACAGCCTGGGCCTGTTCCGCAAGTTCGGCGAGAGCGTGAACGCCTATGTCGCCGCCCGCCAGGTGTCGCTGGATACCGGTGGGGACAGCAGCACCATCGCGGCCGGCGTGAGCGTGAACTTCGACTTCAAGCTCTATCCCTTCTCCTTTGGTGGCGGGGACGGCGAGGCGGCTGCGGAATAGGTAGTGGCCGCCGTTACAATGCGCGGCATCGAAGCGAGGAGTGAAACAACGTGAGCGCGACTGACAGCAGTGGTGAGTGGGATGTAGTGGTGATCGGCGGCGGCACCGGCGGCTATCCGGCGGCAATCCGTGCCGGCCAGCTGGGCATGAAGGTGGCCTGCATCAATGCCTGGCTCAACCGTGACGGCAAGCCGGCCTACGGCGGCACCTGCCTCAACGCTGGCTGCATTCCCAGCAAGGCGCTGCTGGAAAGCTCGGAGATGTTCCACAAGGCCAACCACGAGCTGGCGCTGCACGGCGTGAAGGTGCAGGGCGTGGCGATGGACATCGCCACCATGCAGTCGCGCAAGACCAAGATCTGCTCCAGCCTCACCAGCGGCATCACCGGCCTGTTCAAGGCCAATGGCGTGGTCGGCATGGAGGGTTACGCCAAGCTGCTCGGCAACGGCCAGGTGGAATACACCCCGCATGCCGGCGAAAAGCAGGTGCTCAAGGCCAAGCACATCATCGTCGCCACCGGCTCCGAGCCGGTGGAGCTGAAGATCGCGCCCTTCGACCACCAGTACATCTGCGACAGCTGGGACGCGCTCGACTTCACCGAGCCGCCGGCGCGTCTGGGCATCATCGGCGCCGGCGTGATCGGCGTCGAGCTGGGCAGCGTCTGGGCGCGCCTGGGCAGCAAGGTCACCATCCTCGAAGCCCTGCCGACCTTCCTGCCGATGGTCGATGCCACCATCGCCAAGGACGCCCAGCGGCAGTTTGCCAAGCAGGGCCTGGACATCCGCCTCGGCGCCAAGGTGCAGAGCGCCAAGGTGGTTGGCAAGGAAGTGGTGGTGGAGTTCGAGTCGGAAGGCGCGATCAAGACCGAGACCTTCGACAAGCTGATCGTCGCCGTCGGCCGCCGGCCCTACACCAAGGGCCTGAACGCCGAGGGCATCGGCCTGGAGCTGGATGCGCGCGGCTTCCTCAAGGTCGACAAGCACTACAAGACCAACATCCCCGGCATCTACGGCAGCGGCGACGTCATCGGTGGCCTGATGCTGGCGCACAAGGCGATCGAGGAGGGCATTGCCCTGGTCGAGCAGCTGCACGGCGAGAAGACCGAGATCAACTACGACGCCATCCCCAGCGTGATCTACACCGCGCCGGAAGTGGCCTGGGCAGGTCTTACCGAGGAGCAGGCCAAGGCTAAAGGCCACGAGGTGAAGACCGGCACCAGCCCGTTCGCCGCCAACGGCCGCGCCAAGGCGCTGGAAGCGGCGGTGGGCACCGTCAAGGTGATCAGCGACGCCAAGACCGACCGCATCCTCGGCGTGCACATGGTCGGCCCCTATGTCTCGGAGGTTCTGCAGTCGGTGATCGTCGCGCTGGAATTCGGCGCCACCACCGCCGACCTGCAGCTGACCATGCACGGCCATCCGACCCTGGCGGAGGCCCTGCACGAGGCCTATCTGGCGGTCGATGGGCGCGCGATCCACGCGCTGAACAAAAAGAAGTAGGGCGCCGCCCATGCGCAAGCTTTGCTTTGCCCTCGGCCTCGTGGCTGCCGCCGGCACCGCGCAGGCGGAGACGGTGGACTTCAACTTGGGGCCGGACAGCTTCCGTGGCTTTCTGTCCGGCCCCCTGTCGCGGCTGGCCGGCAATCTCTCCGGCCAGTACGACACCGGCTTCATCTACAAGGAAGGCCAGGACGGTTCCGCCGATCCCAAGGACGCCGAGCTCAAGCTCGCGCATTTCGGTGTGCTGGCGACCGGCGATGTCGGTGCCCGTGGCACCGAGGCGGCAGCCGGTCTGGGCGCGCGGCTGATCTATGCCGACCGCAAGCTGGCCGGCAACTCCGCCAGCGGTGGCGCGGTCGCCTTCGGTGGTCAGTTCGACGTCCGCTGGCCCGGCTATGAGCGCGTCGGCGTCACCGGCTACGGCTGGTACGCGCCCGAACTCACCAGCTTCTCCGACCTGAAGAGCTACCACGAAGTGGCGCTGGATCTCGAATTCGAGGTGGTGCGTGCGGCGGCGGTCTACGCCGGCTATCGTCTGGTCAATCTCAAGCCCGAGGCCGGTGGTGACGGCGAGGTCGATTCCTCCGGTCACATCGGCCTTCGTCTCAACTTCTAAATCAAGCGGAACCCCTATGGGACGTGGACCCAGTATTGCCGGCCGCAAGGCCGTAGAGGACGCCAAGCGCGGCCAGGTTTTCACCAAGCTGATCCGCGAGATCGGTATGGCCGCCCGCACCGGCGGCGCCGATCCGGCCGCCAACCCGCGGCTGCGCATCGCCATCGACAAGGCGCTCGACGCCAACATGACCAAGGACACCATCGAGCGGGCGCTCAAGCGCGCCAGCGGCGAGGGTGCCGACGCCACGCAGGAGATTCGCTACGAGGGCTATGGCGTCGGTGGCGTGGCGGTGATGGTCGATACCATGACCGACAACCCCACCCGCACGATCGCCGATGTTCGTCACGCCTTCAGCAAGTACGGAGGCAATGTCGGCACCAGTGGCTCGGTGGCCTTCCAGTTCTCCGAGGTCGGCGAGCTGATCTTCGAGCTGGACGGCGCGGCCAACGAGGAGAAGATCCTCGAAATCGCCCTGGAAGCCGGCGCCGACGACGTGGTCAGCGAGGATGGCTATTGCGACGTCATCACCACCCCGGCGGCTTTCGAGGGAGTAAAGAAAGCCCTTGAGGCTGCGGGCCTGAAGCCCTTGCAGGCGGAAGTGACCATGCGCCCGGCCAACCGCGTGTCGGTGGTCGGCGAGGCCGCCGAGCAGCTGCAGAAGATGCTCGACGCGCTGGAGGCCCTGGACGACGTGCAGGACGTCTATCACAACGCGGCTCTCTAGCGGGAGGCGCCCGGCAGGCAAGCAGACATGGCCCGCCGACTGAAGTCCCTCGACGAACTGCGCCGGCCGCCCGCGAAAGCGCTTGTGGAGCCCCGCAAGCCCGCGGCGCGCGCGCAGCCGGTTCGCATCCTCGGTATTGATCCCGGCTCGCGCTACACCGGCTGGGGCCTGCTCGAGAGCCAGGGCCAGCGCAGCCAGTTTCTGGCCGCCGGACGCATCGTCTCCACCCAGGGCAGCATGCTGGAGCGCCTGCTCACCGTATTCGATGGCCTCTGCGCGGTGATCGCCGAGCACTGCCCCGACGAGATCGCGCTGGAGGAAACCTTCGTCAACCGCAGCAATGCCCAGAGCGCGCTGGTGCTGGGCCAGGCGCGCGGCGTGGCCATGCTGGCTGCCGCCCGCACCGGTCTGCCGTTCGCGGAATACGCCGCCGCCCAGGTGAAACTGGCGATCGCCGGTCACGGCCGCGCCGACAAGCAGCAGATCGCGCAGATGGTGAAGCTGCTGCTGAAGCTGCAGGCCGCGCATTCCGAGGACGCCACCGACGCCCTGGCGGTGGCGCTCTGCCACGCCCATGTTCGTGGCACCATCACGCAAGGACATCCGGCACTCAAGGGAAGTTGGTGATGATCGGTCGAATCAGCGGCAAGCTGGTGCTGAAGGCGCCGCCGCATCTGCTGGTGGATGTCGGCGGCGTTGGCTACGAGCTGGAAGTGCCGATGTCCACCCTCTACAAGCTGCCGGCGCTGGGCGAGGCGGTGAGCCTGCACACCCATCTGACCGTGCGCGAGGACGCGCACCTGCTCTACGGCTTTGCCAGCCTGGCCGAGAAGGCCTTGTTCCGCGAGCTGATCAAGCTCTCCGGCGTCGGCCCCAAGCTGGCGCTGGCGGTGCTCTCCGGGGTCAGCGTCGAGGAGTTCTGGGCTCTGGTGCGGGCGGGCGACGCGGTACGGCTGACCAAGCTGCCCGGCATCGGCAAGAAGACCGCCGAGCGCATGGTGCTGGAGCTGCGCGAGAAGGCCGGCGCCGTCGATGGCCCGGCCAGTCTCGGCGCCGGCGCCAGTGCGCAGCCGGCGACACCGCTGGCGGAGGCGCGCTCGGCGCTGGAAGCGCTGGGCTACAAGCCGGCCGAGGCCGACAAGCTGCTCAATGCCGTCAAGGCCGAAGGCATGAGCACCGATCAGCTGATCCGCGAAGCCCTGAAGCGCGCGGTGCGATGATCCACAGGCGCCGCGAGCGGATTGCGGCACTGGCGGCCTTGGGCCGCCTCGCGCTGGCGCGGTTCGCGGTGCTGCGCGAGGTGGCCAGCCTGCTGGGCGAAGTGATTCTGGCGCTTGGTCAACTGCTGCGCGGCAGGGCGCGGTTTGATCGTGCCGATGCCTGGGCGGTGGTGCAGGCCAGCGGCGCCGGCGCCCTGGGCGTGGTGAGTCTGGTGAATCTGCTGGTTGGCGCCATCCTCGCCTTTGTCGGCGCCGTGCAGCTGCTCAAATTCGGGGCCGGCATGTTCGTCGCCGATCTGGTCAGCATCGCCACCGTGCGCGAGATGGCGGCGGTGATCACCGCCGTGGTTCTGTCCGGCCGCACCGGTGCGGCTTTCGCGGCGCGCATCGCCACCATGCAGGGCAATGAGGAAATCGACGCGCTCAAGACCTTAGGCGTGTCGCCGGTGGAATTCCTGGTGCTGCCACGGGTGCTGGCATTGACCCTGATGACGCCGCTGCTCTACGCCTATGCCTGCGCGGTGGGCCTCTTGGGTGGTTGGGCGGTGGCGGCCGGCATGCTCGATCTGTCCACCCATCTCTACTGGGACCGCAGCGCCGACGCCCTGGCCGGCACGCACTTCGTGCTGGGGGCGAGCAAGAGCCTGGCGTTTGGCTTCCTGGTGGCTTTCGCCGGGTGCTTTCACGGCCTGCGCGCCGGCCGCAATGCCGCCGCGGTGGGCGAGGCCACCACCCGGGCGGTGGTCAGCGGCATCGTCGGCGTGATCGTCATCGACGCCGTGTTCGCCCTCTGTGCCTACTCGCTCGACATATGAGCACCTCCGCCGCGGCTCCCGCCATCGTCGTGCGCGGCCTGCGCATGGCCTACGGCAGCAAGCTGATCCAGGAACAGGTCAGCTTCGAGGTCGCCAAGGGCAGCGTGTTCATCATCATGGGCGGCTCCGGCTGCGGCAAAAGCACCCTGCTCAAGCACCTCATCGGATTGAATCCGCCAGCGGCGGGCCAGGTGCTGTACGGCGAGAGCGACTACTGGGCGGCCGAGGGCGTGGCCCAGGATGCGATCCGCCGCCGCTTCGGAGTGCTGTTCCAGGGCTCGGCGCTGTTCTCGACCATGACCCTGGCCGAAAACGTGATGCTGCCGATGAAGCTCAATGGCGACCGTCGGCAGACCGCTGCCGAGCAGCGCGAGCGTGCCGAGGAGCTGCTGGGGCTGGTCGGTCTGGCGGCGGCGGCCGACCTCCTGCCCAACGAAATCAGCGGCGGCATGAAGAAGCGCGCCGGCCTGGCGCGGGCGCTAGCGCTGGAGCCGGAATACTTGTTTCTCGACGAACCCTCGGCCGGCCTGGACCCGATCAGCTCGCGCAAGCTCGACGAGCTGATCCTCGACCTGCGTGCGCGCACCGGCGCGGCGGTGGTGGTCGTGACCCACGAACTGCCCAGCCTGTTCGCGATCGGCGACGACGGCATCTTCCTGGATGCGGAGAGCAAGCGACCGATTGCCCGTGGCGCGCCGAAACAACTGCTGGAATCCTGCGATCATCCCTTTGTGCACGCCTTCCTGCGGCGTGAGGTGCCACCGGAGGGCGTCAACGATGGGAGTGAGTAAAGCGAATCCGACCGCGATAGGCGCCTTCGTGCTTGGCGCCCTGGTCTTGGTCGCGGTGGCGATCATCACCTTGGGTGGCGCCGCGCTGTTCACGCCCAAGCAGCGGGCGGTGGTGTTCTTCGAGGGCAATGTCAACGGCCTGGTGGTGGGGGCGCCGGTGAACTTCCGGGGCGTGAAAGTGGGTTCGGTGGACCGCATCGCGCTGCAGTTCGATTCCGCCACCCTCAATGCCCGCATCCCGGTGTATCTCACCCTGCTGCCCAACCAGATCCAGGTGATGGGCGTCAGCCGCGAGGATCTCGACATCCCCTTCGAGGCCTTTATCGAGAAGGGCCTGCGCGCCAAGCTGAACATGGAGAGCATCGTCACCGGCCAGCTGGGGGTGGATCTCGACTTTCGCCCGAACACGCCCCTGGTGCTGGTGGGCAGCCCGAATCCCTCGATCCCCGAGATCCCGACCGTGAAGTCGGATTTCGATGTGCTGCGCGACCAGCTCAGCCAGATTCCCTTCCGGCAGATCGCCGACGACATGAAGACGCTGGTGGCCTCGATCAGCGAACTGACGCGGCGGGCCGATGGGTCCCTGGGACTGCTCGGCGAAGAGCTGCAGAGCACGGCGGCCAGCGCCCGCAAGACCCTGGATCAAGCCAACCGCACCCTGGCGACCATGGACAGCGCCATGGCCTCGGTGCGCAACACTGCCGACAAGGCCGGCGCCACGCTCGAGGTTGCCGGCCCGCAGCTGAGCAAGACTCTGGCCTCCGCCGAGGCCGCGCTGAGCCGGGCCGAACAGACGCTGGGGGCAGCCGAACAGACGCTGGCCAACACCGCCGAATTGACCGCGCCGGGCGCTCCCCTACGTGCCGATCTCGAACAGGCCCTGCGTGACTTGGCCGCGAGCGCCGAGTCCCTGCGCAGCTTCGCCGATACCGTCGAGCGCAATCCCAATGCCCTGGTGTTCGGCAACTGAGGAGCCGCCCATGCCCAGCTCAAATCCCAAGTTGCTTGCCGCCCTTGCCCTTGCCCTGCTGGCCAGCGCCTGCGCCGGCCCGCAGATCGCGCCGCCGCGGCGTCTGCTACTGAGCTATGAGGGGCCGGCCCCCGCGCAGAGCGAGCTGGCGCGGCCGCGCCTGGTGGTGCGGGCGGTGACCGTGCCCGACTACCTCGACCGGCGGCAGCTGGTCTATCGTGCCGAGGGGGTCGAGCTGCGCCATTACGAGCAGGTGGAATGGGCCGAGCGGCCGGCGAAGGCGGTCACCCGTTGGCTGACCCAGGCGCTGGCGGCGCGGCGCGCCGACTACGCGGTGCTGGCGCTGACCACGCCGGATGGCCGCGCGCCCGACGCCACCCTGTCGCTGAGCCTGGATGCCTTCGAGCCCGGCCGCGACGGCGTGCTACGCCTGCGCGGCAGCTGGGCCTATGCCCGGCATGCCCAGGCGGCCAGCCGCACCGGCCGCTTCGACGCCGATGTCCCCACCGCCGCCGCCACGCCCGAGGCCAGCGTCGCCGCCATGCAGCAGGCCTTGCAGCAGGCCTTCGAGCGCCTGGTCGTGGCCCTGCCCGCCGCAGTGCAGGGCGAGGGCGCCTGATCGTCGCGACACGGTGTGAGACACTGAGCATCCCTGAAGCCTAGCGGTTGTTCGCCACCGCTGCCGCCACCCGATGATTTGCCGCCTTTACGCATGAGCGAACGCTTGGTTTCCGCCACTGGCGCCAACGAAGAAGACCGTGTTGACCGGGCGATCCGGCCGCAGCGGCTGGCCGACTACATCGGCCAGCCGGCGGTGCGCGAACAGTTGGGCCTGGCCATCGAGGCGGCGCGGCGTCGGCAGGAAGCGCTGGATCATGTGCTGATCTTCGGCCCGCCCGGCCTAGGCAAGACCACGCTGGCGCACATCCTGGCCGCCGAGATGGGCGTCAACCTGCGGGTGACTTCCGGGCCGGTGCTGGAAAAGGCCGGCGATCTGGCCGCGCTGCTGACCAATCTGGAGCCGCGCGACCTGCTGTTCGTCGACGAGATCCACCGGCTGTCACCGGTGGTCGAGGAGGTGCTCTATCCGGCGATGGAGGACTACCAGCTCGACATCATGATCGGCGAGGGTCCGGCGGCGCGCTCGATCCGCCTCGATCTGCCGCCGTTCACCCTGGTCGGCGCCACCACCCGCGCCGGCGCCTTGACCAGCCCGCTGCGCGACCGCTTCGGCATCGTCCAGCGGCTGCTGTTCTACGGGGTGGATGACCTCACTCAGATCGTCAACCGCTCCGCCGGCATCCTCGGCGCGCCGGTGCAGGGCGAGGGCGCCCGCGAGATCGCCCGCCGCTCGCGCGGCACGCCGCGCATCGCCAACCGCCTGCTGCGGCGGGTGCGCGACTACGCCGAGGTGCGCGGCGAGGGGATCATCACAGAGGCGATGGCGGCAGCGGCGCTGCGCCTCTTGGATGTCGATGGCGAGGGCTTCGATCCGCTCGACCGGCGGTTGCTGGATGTGCTCATCAACCGCTTCGACGGCGGCCCGGCCGGCGTCGAGAGTCTGGCCGCGGCCATCGGCGAGGCGCGTGACACCATCGAGGACGTGATCGAACCCTATCTGATCCAGCAGGGCTTTCTCGAGCGCACGCCGCGCGGCCGGGTGGCTGCTGCCAAGGCCTACCGGCATCTTGGGCTGATGGCGCCAAGCGCGCCCGGCCTGTTCGGCGGTGGAGCTTGAAGCGGCGATGAGCGAGATCTTCCGCTGGCCGGTGCGCATCTATTACGAGGATACCGACGCCAGCGGTGTCGCCTACCACGCGAACTACCTGCGCTGGTTCGAGCGTGCGCGCAGCGAATGGCTGCGCTCCCTGGGGCGCAGCCACCGGGTGCTGGCCGAGCAGCACGGCGCGGCATTCACGCTGGCGCGGGTGGAAGTGGATTACCGCCGCCCGGCGAGACTGGACGATCTGCTGACCGCGACGGTGGAAGTCGCCGAGCGCGGTCGGGCCAGCCTGATATTTGCGCAGACCCTGCATCGGGCCGGCGATCCCGGCGCGGTGCTTGCTACGGCCCGGGTGCGGGTGGCCTGTGTCGATGTCGGCACATTTAAGCCGCGTCCCTGGCCCACGGGCTGGCTGGATGAATGACAATAGGTACCTGCGGTTTCTTTCCCGGCTTTACCAACCCAACAAGACCAAGCGTACAGACCCATGAACGGCGGACTTTCCTTTTCCCATCTGATCCTGCAGGCGAGCTTCCTGGCGCAGGTGATTCTGGCGCTGCTGCTGCTGGCCTCGATCCTGTCTTGGGCGGTGATCCTTTCCAAGCGCAGCCTGCTGGCGCGTGCCAAGCGCAACGCCGCCGACTTCGAGGGCCGGTTCTGGTCCGGCGGCACCCTGGGGGATCTCTACACCACCATGACCCGCAACCGCGAGCCGGAAGAGGGAGTGGCCGCCATCTTCAAGGCCGGCTACGAGGAATTCGCCCGCCAGCAGGGGCTGGGCGGTCGCACCGAACCGGAAGACGCACTCGCCGCCGTGCAGCGTCAGATGCGGGTCGCCCAGGTGCGCGAGGTGGAGCGCCTGGAAGGCGGCCTGTCGATGCTGGCGACGGTGGCTTCCGCCAGCCCCTACGTCGGCCTGTTCGGCACGGTCTGGGGCATCATGAGCGCCTTCATCGCCATCGGTAACGTCAAGCAGGCCA
>SCVA01000008.1 GCA_004297005.1 Nevskiaceae bacterium | reverse complement strand
CCGAGCTTGCGCATGGCACTCCCTACTCGCCGCCGCTGCGGCGTGGCTGATATCGCTTGGATGCTAACCGGGAAAATCAATCGAAACAAGCAAATCCGCACCAAACTCGAAGCAATTTCGCAAGTCCGTGTCACCCCACTTTGCAGTTCTGACGCCGACTGCGGGCCAGGCCGGGCAAGCCGAGGGTCGCCGGCGCTCAGCGGCCGGTGAAGCTGGGGGGGCGCTTGTCGATGTAGGCGGCCAGCGCCTCCCGATGATCCTCGCTCTCGTGCGCCAGGGCCTGATAAGCGGAGGACAGCTCCAACACATCGCCGAGCCGCTGGTGCTGGGCTTCGCGCAATAGGCGCTTGGCCAGTCGCGCCGCCTGGGCCGGCTTGGCGGCGATCTTGTCGGCCAGCGCGGCGGCAGCGGCAAGCAATTCGCTGTCCGCCACCACCCGCGACACCAGCCCACAGCTCAGGGCCTCGCCGGCGTCGAGCACTTCGCCGGTAAGGATCATCTCAGATGCCCTGGACCAGCCCACAGCGCGCGGCAGTATCCAGGCACCGCCATCGCCCGGGATCAGGCCCAGATTGATGAAGGTGGAGGCAAAACGCGCCGACTCGGCGGCGATGCGGATGTCGGCCAGCGCCGCCAGATCGCAGCCCAGGCCGATCGCCGGGCCATTCACCGCGGCGATCACCGGCACCTCGCAATCCGCCAAGGCGCGGATCATCCGCTGCACACCGCGCCGGTAGTTCGTGCGGGTTTCGGCGGGGCTGGCCATCGGGCCGATGCCACGCCGCTCCTGCAGGGCCTTGAGGTCGCCACCGGCACAGAAGGCGCTGCCGGCGCCGGTGAGGATCAGGCAGCGTGTCTCGGCGCTTGCCGCCAGGGCTTCCACCGCCGCAGCGAACTGCTGGCAGTCCTCCAGGCTGGCGATGGCATTGCGGGTTTCCGGGCGCTCGAAGCGTAGCGTCGCCACGCCAGCGCGCCAGGTACTGCTGACAAAGGGAAATTCCATTTCGTGCGGGGATGCCGATGCGGAAAGGGGCCAGGCCCGCAGTTTACGGTTCAGGTTCCGGTTGGTGGCGGTGAGCCGCGCTAGCCAATGGCCCTCAGTCGCTTGGGCGGCGCCACTTCCACCGCGTTGGCATTGGTCTGCCAATAGCGCCGGCTGAGCGGCTCCAGCAGCGTCAGCCTCCCGCCGGGCAGGTAGACCCCCGTATCGAGAAACAAGCGGTTGCCGGCGAGTCGCGGCTTGGCCGCCAGCATCGGGGTGTGCCCGCTGATCAGCATGCCCAAGCTCTCCACGCGGAGACGGGCCAGCAGGCCGGAAGGACGTCGCCCGGTAGTCATCGCCTGGCCCAACTGCATGGCCGTGCTGCGGCCCCAGAGCAGATGGCTGGCCAGGGTGTCGCCATCGTTGTCGAAGGCGGCGCCGACCCCGAAACGGGCGCGCTCCAGCGCCGTCCAGCCCTTGTCCAGCGGAAGGTCGGCGTGAATCAAGCCGATCGGCTCGCCTTCCGGCTGCTCGATCTGCATCACCAGCGGCATACGCATGGCGATCCGCACCAAGGGCTTGCGCTGCTCGGCTGGCAACCGGAAGAACCAGGCGGAGTCTCGCGCCGACCAACGCTTACGGGTGGTCTCGTCGCGGGCGCTGCCGGCGACGATCAGCATCGCTTCGTGATTGCCCATCACCGCGTGAAACCAGGGCGCGTCGTCGAGGATCAGCAGCAGGCGGGCGCTGTCGGGGCCGCGGTCGACCAGATCGCCGGTGCAGAACAGCCGGTCGCAGCGGTCGTCGAAACGCACCGCGTCCAGCAACTTCCACAAGGCCTCGCCGTGACCGTGGATGTCGCCGACGTAGTAGTCGCGGCCCTGGGTATTGGCGGGCAGCTTCAGCATGGCTGGACCACCCTACCCTGATTCGCGCTCATCCGTCCCCGATCTGGCTGCGTGGTTGCTGTCGCGAGGTGCAGCTCGCGACACCGAGCCAGCCTGGCGGCATGGACAAGAATTTTAGACGCGCTCCGGACCCCGGTGCCGGCCGGCCACCCTAGCCGCGTATCCAGCGCAACTGCGGCTTGAGACGCCCAGGCGACAGCGGCGCACCGGCCGGCGCGCCAATGACGATGGGCGCCACGGGCCGCTCGTCCGCGTCCAAACCCAACGCCTGGCGACCTTCACGCGAAGCCAGCCAAGGCTGGGCACTACCCACCCAGCAGCTACCCAAACCGACGTTGTGCGCGGCCAACATCAGGCTGTGCGCCGCCATGGCGCAGTCCATCTCGGCCAGGCTGCCGGATTGGGTGGCGCAGACGACGACCAAGGCCGGAGCCCGGTAAAAGAGATTGAACTCCGTACCCAGTGCATCGGCTGCGGCCTCGTGCTCCCACTTGGCTCCATGGCCTGACCGGCGCAAGGCCTCGGTGGCGCCATGGCCCAGACGAGCCACTGCGGCAGGGTCAGAAACCACCACGAACGACCAAGGTTGGGTGTTCATGTGGCTGGGAGCCAGGCAAGCAGCCTCGACCAGTTCTTCCAGAACGCCGGCGTCGATCGGGTCGGGGAGGAACTCGCGCACTGCGCGACGCTGCTTCAGGGCTTCCATCAGTTTCATGCACGAACTCCGCGGCGGGGGTGGCTGGAATCTACTTCTTGAGAGCGTTCTTCAAGTCAGCGTAACCGGCCTTAAGCGCATCGACCAACTGCTGGGCAGCGGCGTCGATCTTCGGTTCGGCGGCCTCGGCCGCGGCCTTGGCACTCTTGAGCTGCTGCTTGAGTTGGCTCCAGTTGCTCTCCAACTCCTGCCAACGGTCCTTGGCATCGGCCTTGAGAAGATGGGCCTGCAGCTTCAGCTCGTCGTGCAACAGTTCGAGCGCCTGAACGTCGTTGTGGAAAGCCTGCTTGAGTCGGGACATGGCGGTGACCTCGGTTGGCGGTAGGGATGTGACCAGTCTGCGAGGCAGGGCGCAGCCTCGCCTTGACCTGGGTCAATCCCTCAGAGCGTCGATGGAATTCGGCAAATAATTGATTTCATGATTGTTTCGTCATGTTTTGGCGGATACCAAGGACTCGCGCCTGGAGCTAAGCTCCACCTCCCGCCGCCGGACCCCGACTGCCATGCACCTCTGCCGACATCTCGCCTTCATCA
This sequence comes from Nevskiaceae bacterium, assembly GCA_004297005.1. Lineage (GTDB taxonomy): Bacteria > Pseudomonadota > Gammaproteobacteria > Nevskiales > Nevskiaceae > Stagnimonas. Next base: position 18,808 of record SCVA01000008.1, on the reverse strand, counting down.
CCCTCGGCAGTCTGCTGCTGGCGGCCTGCAACTCCAGCGAGCCAGCCGGCGCAGGGGGCGGAAATAGTGGAACCGCCGGCTACGATCCCTTGCAGGCAGCGGCGGTGGACAAGGCGATCATCTACGACGGCACCATTCCGGCTGCCGACGGCGAGACCATCGGCATCACCGTCTACCAGCCGGCGCTGGCCACCGATGCCGCCGCGCCGCTGGTGATGCACGGCCACGGCTTCGGCCTGTCACGCAACAAGGACTTCGACACCAGCAACCCGGTAGCCGCCTTCCTGGGCGCGGATGTCACCAGCGATGCCGGCCGCCTGGCCTGGAACAGTGGCTACTACGTCATCAGCTTCGATCAACGCGGCTTCGGCGACTCCAGCGGGCCGGTCACGGTGATGGACCCGGAAGTCGACGGCCGCAACATCAGCACCATCCTCGACTGGGCGGAAGCCAACCTGCCCCACCTCGCCCGCCGTCGTGGCAACCCCGTGGTGGGCGCAGTGGGCCTGAGCTATGGCGGCGGCTTTCAGTTGATCGGCAGCGCTGTCGATGCGCGCTTCGACGCGCTGGTGCCCACCGCCACCTGGAACGACCTGCGCTACAGCCTGGCGCCGGCCGGGGTACCCAAGACCATCTGGCTGGACATCCTCGTCGTCGCCGGCGGGGCCACCGCCGGCTTCCAGTTTGAACCCTTCGTCTACACCGCCTTCGTGCAGGCGACGCTGGGCATGGTCAGCCAGGAGACCCTGGATGAATTCGAGCGCCGCAGCTTCGTCTCCTACTGCGCCGGTACCCGCTCCGACGGTGCCGGCGTGCCGGCGGTGGATGCCTTCTTCGTACAGGGCGCCAACGACATCCTGTTCAACATCAACGAGGCCGCCGCCAATCTCGACTGCCTGCGCAGCCGTGGCCGCGACGCACGCCTGCTGGTGCAGACCAATGGTCACATCATTCCGGCGCTGCAGGCGGCCGGCCGGCAGATCCTGTTCGGCGTCGATGAACAGCTCCGCTGCGGCAACCAGGACTACAACACCGCGGAGATGATGGTCGATTTCCTCGACCAGAAGCTCAAAGGCCAGCCCGCTGGCAGCCAGTCGCCGCCGGCGCTCTGCGTCTCGCTGACGCCGGACCAGGGCCTGCTGCTACCCAGCCTGCCGCGCGGCGGACTGCCCGTGGTGTTCGGCGAGACCAGCGTGGTGCCGGGCGCGGTCGGCCAAGTGGTGAATCTGCTCAGCAGCCTGCCGCTGCAAACCCTGCTGAGCAGCCTCGCCGGCCTGGGGCCGGAGGCGATCAATCTGATCCTCGACATCCTTCAGAACCCGCCCGGCAGCAACGCCGGCTACAGCCAGGACTTTCTCGCCCTGCTGCCGCAGATCGTCAACCTGCTGCCCTACGAGCTATTGCAGCAACTCACCGCCGCGCCGGTCTACGTGCCGCTCCACAGCATCGGCGGCGATCAGGCCCTGGCCGGAATCCCGCAGGCCAGCCTCAGTTTCACCGGCGGACTCAATGCGCCGCCGCTGTTCGTCGGCATCGGCCTGCGCCCGGGCGGCAACGGCGACCCGGTGGCGGTCAGTGAGCAGGTGACGCCAGTGCGCGCCGACGGCACGGTCACGCTGGACCTCGCCGGCGTACGCGCGGCGCTATCGGCTGGAGACGAGATCGGCCTGCTGCTCTACGGCTTTCACCCCTACTACCTCAACAACTCCATCCTCTCGCTGGCGCCGGTGCCGGTGAACGTGAGCGGTTCGGTGAGCCTGCCTCTGGTCAGCCGCTAGGGCCTGTTAACACTACGGGCATCGCTGCGGCCGAAGACTGTTTTGGCGCAGCGCAAGGAAGGCAGAGAGAGGCAATAGTGGTTCTATTGCCCTCTCTGGCTGACGTAGCGATGCGCCAAAACAGTCCGGCCCTGAAGGGTTGCGGCCAAAACCGCGTCATGCCGCGTTGCCGGCCTAGCCAAGGCTTCAGCCTTGGCGTCGTTCGGCGCCTTGCCTGACGCGGTTTTGACTCGCAACGCAGCGATGCCCGTAGTGTTAGCAGGCCCTAGCGAACACCGCGCAACCGACACAGCGTTCGGCGCGAGAGGACACCGTCAGACCAAGGCCCGCGAGTCTCCGGGGCAGCGGGCTTCAGTCATCGTCGCCATGGCGACCATGAGCCTCGCCCTCGTCGGCTCCGCGATGGCATTTGACGCAACGCTGGAAGTCGCGGATGCCCTCTTCCTCGTGCTCGGCGCGGATGCCGGCCGGCGAGTGCTCGTGACAGCCATAGCAGGTGTAGCGACTGAAATTCTGCCCGACATGGCAGGTCGCGCAGGCCACGTTGTGATCGCGGTCCAGCAGGAAGTAGCGATCATGCTCGAAAGTCGCAGGACTCCAGGCCGTCTGGCCGTGGCACTGCGCGCAGGTCTCGCCCACCTGCCGATGCAGCGCGTCTTCCGGCCGGGCGTGACAGCTCGCGCACTGGCTGCGCAGCCCCGGCTGCAGCATCTGGTGGGAAAAGGTCCGCAGCGCACGTTTGGCATCGGCACCCTGGTGTTCGCCATGACAGGCGGTGCAATTCTGCTCGCTCAGCTTCTGGTGAAACGGCGGCCGGGACTTGTCGGCCGGAATCGGCCGGCCCTTGCTGGTGAACAGACCGATGCGATCCAGGGCATGGCAGCTCAGGCACCGCTCGGCGCGGACGCCCAACAGGGGCGTGTGACAGGCGAAGCAATCGCCACCGATGTCCTGGTGCGCGCGCATCGGCGCACCCGGGCTGAGCATGGGCTCGGGGCGTAGGAACAGCAGCGCCAGTACCGCCACCAGGCCAAGAACCACCGCTCGCCACAACCAGCGCGAAATCATCGCCAACCCCAGAACAGAAAAATGCTCAATAGGTGCGCCAGCGCCAGGGTCGCGAAGACCAGGGCGATCGGCAGATGCACGACGCGCCAGTGCTTGAGGAAATCCAGCGTGCTCGAATCCCAAAGCAGTTGTCCCTCCACCTCCTCGGCACCGAGCCCCTGCTTGAGCAGGCTCTGGCGACGGGCCTCCAGATGGCTGCGTGCCCGACCCAGGAGGTAGGTCCCGGTCAGTCCGCTGGCGACATTGACGAGCATGGCCGCGACCGCCAGCCAGGGCAGGATGGCGTTGAAATGGATGCCGGCATGCACCAGTACCAGCAGCGAACCCAGCCAGGCCATCCATTTATGCCGCTTCAGCAACTGGATCGGGTTGCCGGAAAGAACGTACTTGCGCTTGCGCAGCGAGTACCGCATCGAGATCAGGATCAACAGCACCCCAGGGATGCCCAGGTAGCGCCCCACCCAGACCAGTTGCTGGCGGTGCAGCAGGGCATCCAGCAGCAGCGCCGCCAGCACCAGTCCGGCGAACAGCAGGGCCAGGGGCAATACCTCCCGCCCCAGCAGCGAACGCTTCACGCCAACCGTGGAAGCCAAGCCTAGTCTCCGCAATACAGGAACGACACCGGCGGCAGTGCCACCGCAGGAGCATCGCCGATACCCGCCGTCCGCGACCTCGCAGCCATTTCGCCCAATACCGACGGGCAGGTCTGGATGCTATTTGAGGCCCGGCACCAGGAGCTTGATCTGGGTCAATCTCCCCAGGGCAAAGACCAGTAGGGCTTAGTCACGGCGCCGGATCAAGAGCCCTGACCGACGCCGTCCGGCAGGCGGTTCTGCCGCAACTGCTCGGCGAACTGCTCGGGAGGCACCGCGCGGCCAAACAGGAAGCCCTGGCACTCGTCGCAACCGGCGCTGCGCAGGAATTCCAATTGCTCCAGCGTCTCCACCCCTTCGGCCAGGACCCGCTGGTGGAGGATGCCGGCAATGGCGATCACCGCCTGCACGATGGCGACATCGCTGGAGTCCCGCGGCAAGTCTTGGACGAACCCCCGATCGATCTTGAGCTTGTCCACCGGCATCTGCTTGAGGTAGGCCAATGAGGAATAACCGGTGCCGAAATCGTCGATCGCCAGCCGTACTCCGGCCTGTTTCAGGGCGCCGAGCTTGGCTAGGGTTTCGTCGCCCAGGTCCATCAGGCCGCGCTCGGTGATTTCCAGTTCCAGGATCTGCGGCGGCACGTCGGCCGCGGCGATGCTGGCAGCCACCATCTGCTCGAAGTTGGGCGCACGAAACTGCTGGGCGGACAGGTTCACTGCCAGCGTTTCCACCTTCAGACCCTGATCCAGCCAACCTCGCAGATCGGCACAACCGGTTTGCAGTACCTGCCGCCCCAGCTCCAGGATCATGCCGCTGTCCTCGGCCACCGGGATGAACTGGTCGGGGAAAATCATCGGTCCGTCCGGTGGCTGCCAGCGGACGAGCGCCTCGGCGCCGATCAGGCGACGGTCGGCGAAGCGGTAGATCGGCTGATACCAGACCTTGAATTCACCGTTCTGGATACCGCGCCGCATGCGGGTCTCGATGTTCAGGCGCTCGCTGGCGGCCAGGGTCAGCGCGCGGGTATAGAACTGGTAGTTGTTACGCCCCAGTTCCTTGGCGCGGAACATCGCCGAGTCGGCGTTGCGGATCAGGATTTCGGCGCGGTCGCCATCGGCCGGGAACAGGCTGATGCCGACACTGGCCTGCACGAACAACTCGTGGCCGCTGACCAGCAGGAACGGTGGCTCCAGGGCTTTCAGCAGCGTTTGCGCCAACTGGGCGACGGCCATGGAGCTGGACATATCCTCGAGCAGCACCAGGAACTCATCGCCGCCCAGTCGCCCGAGGATGCCCGCCGTGCCCAGGCTCTGCTTGAGGCGCTCGGCCACCGAGACCAACAGTTGGTCACCGATCTGGTGGCCGAGGCTGTCGTTGACGGTCTTGAAGCGGTCGAGATCGAGGAACAATACCGCCAGCTCGCGCTGCTCGCGGCGAGCCCGCTCCAGCGCGTACTCCAGGCGCGTACCCAGCATCAGGCGATTGGGCAGGTCGGTAAGCGCGTCGTGGTGCGCCAGGTGCTCCAGCCGCTCTTCGCTGTGCTTGATCTGGCTGATGTCGCTGGCCACGCCCACGTAATGCGTCGGACGTCCCGCGGAATCACGGACGACACTGATGTTGAGCAGTTCCGGAAACAGCTCGCCGGTCTTGCGACGGTTCCACACCTGCCCCTGCCAATGTCCGGCCTCCCGCAGCGCCCGGTACATCTCCTGGTAGAAGGAGACGTCGTGCCGGCCGGACTTGAGCAGGCGGGCGTTGCGACCCAGAACCTCGTCCGCTCCATAGCCGGTCACCTCCGAGAACGCCGGATTGACCGAAACCACGCGCGCCGCCAGATCGGTGACCATGATCGACTCGAAGGTGCTGGCGATGACCGCCGAGTCCAGGCGCAGGCGCTCCAGCAGTTGCTGACGCTCGGTGACGTCGGAGACGATGCCGTGCCAGACCAGATCGCCATTGGCTTCCGCCGTGGCTCCCGCCTCGACGCGTAGCCAGCGCGTCCGTTCACCGAGCTTCAGTTCACCCTCCCAGGCGAAGGGTTGGGCGCCCTCGCGGGCCGCCGCGCGCAAGGTGGAAATCAGTGCGATATCCCCCGCCGCCAGATGCTCGAAGGCCTGCTCCGGCTGCGCCAGTACCTCGGCGGCGTCGATCTCCAGCAGGTCGGCGAAGCGTGGGCTGACGTACTCGAAGCGCCCGCCATCGGCGACCGTCCGGTAGCGGAAAACACCGGCAGGAATGCGGTTGACCAGTTCCTGGTACTGCGCTTCGACACGCTTCTCCTGCGTGACATCGCGGAAGAAGCAGGCGAGTTGCGGCGGCTCGGCCTGCGCCATCGACACCGCGCTGGCCTCGATGTCGACCAGGCCGCCGTCCTTGCGTCGGTGCTGGGTGGAAAAGCGCAATTGCCCGGCATCGAGGATGTGCCGGATACGCTCCGGCACTTCGCTCTCGGCACCCGGCCGCTTCAACTCGTCCATGCGACGCCCGACCAGCTCACCACGCTGGTAACCGAGCATCCGGCAGTAGGCCTGGTTGGCATCGAGTATCCGCCCCTCGACGTCGGTGCGGACGTAGCCATCGGTCATGGCGCCAAGCATCATCCGGGTGTTGTCCAGCTCGCGCGCCAGTTCGATCTCGGCGGTTCGGCGCAGGGTGACGTCCTGCACCGTACCCATCGAGCGCTGCGGGCTGCCATCGGCGGCGAAGAAGGTCTCGCCGCGTTCCTCGACGAACTTGATCCGACCATCCGGCAACAGCAGGCGATGGGTCACCGCGTAGGGGCTGCGATTGGCGACCGACTCGGCAAAGGCCGCATTGACCCGCTCGCGATCCGCCGGATGGATCGCCCCCAAGAACAGCTCGTAGCTCAGCTCGGAGGTGCTGGGATCCAGCTCGAAGATGTCGTAGGTCTGCCCTGACCAGGTCAGCCGGCCATCGGCGTGGTCCATCTGCCAGTGGCCGATCTGCGCCACCCGCTGCGCTTCCTCGTGCAAGTCCTCGCTATGCCGCAAGGCCAGTTCCGCCTGCTTGCGCTGGGTGATGTCGCGCGCCACGCCCAGCACACCCACCAGCTCTCCCCTGGCATCCAGAAGGGGGGTCTTGATGGTCTCCACCTGGATGGTGCGACCGTCGGCGGCAATGGTCAGGGTTTCCTCGTTGACCGAGGGGCGGCCCGCCGCCAGCGCCTCGCGGTCCTTCCGCCGGAAGAATTCCGCCTGCTCGGCATCGACGAAGTCGAAGTCGGTCTTGCCGAGGATGTCGGCTTCCTTGGCGCCGAAGAGGCGCTCGAACGGCGGGTTGCAGGCCAAATAGACGCCGTCCGGATCCTTGAGCCAGACCAGGTCGGGCATGGCAGCGACCAGCGAGCGGAAGCGCGCCTCGCTCGCCTGGGCGGCCAGTTCGGCCTCCTTGCGCGAGCTGATGTCCTGAATCGTCCCGTACATGCGCACGGGCCGCCCGCTGGGGTCGTGCTCCACCGTGCCCAGCCCGTGCAGCCAGCGCCGCTCGCCATCCCCCGGACGCAGGATCTGGTATTCCCGGTCGAACCGCCCGCCCGCCGCCAGCACCTGCTGGAGATAGGTGACCAGCTCCTGGCGCTGCTCCGGAACCACCCGTTCCACCCAGGCTTCATAGCTATGCGGATGGTCGGACGAGATGCCAAAGATGTCGTCCACCACCGACGACACCACCCAGCGTCTTTCCGCGATCCGCAGTTCATAGCTGCCGATGCGCCCGACCTGCTGGGATTCGCGCAGCAGGCGCTCGCTCTCGACCAAGCGCTGCGCCGCCTGTTCGCGGTCGGTGACGTCCACCAGCATGCCCACCACCGCTGGCCGCCCGTCGCGCTGCACCCGGCTGCCAAACACCTCGACGCGGAAGCCATGACCGTCGGCATGCCGCGCCTGGACCAGGTAGCGCAGGAAGTGCTCGCCGTCGCTGGTCGCGGAGGCCAGCTTGTCGTGCACCAGCGGGCGATCCTCCGGCATCACCAGGTCGTCCACCGGCCGCCCAAGCAGTCCACCCGGCGGGTAGCCGAAGACTATCTCCAGGGCCGGGCTGGTGTAGACGAAGAGTCCGTCCTGGACCAGATAGACGCCGACCAGGGAACCCTCGACCAGATTGCGGAAGCGGCCCTCGGCCTCGCTCGCCTCGCGCAGTGCCACCTCGCGACTCTCGACCAGTTGGAAAGCGTGGCCGAATGCCCAGGTGGACAGCGTCAGCACCCCGAGATAGGGCACGGCGACGCCGCTAATCACTACCCAGCGGAGTTCCTCCGGCAGCGCCAGCATCCACAGCAACGAGCACAGGTGGACGATCAGGCCCAGCGCCAGAAAGCTGATCGAGCGAGGCTTGAGGCGGCCAGAGTTCTTGAGCCAGTGGCCCGCGATTCCGATGCCCGTGGAGGTGGCGATCACGCCCAGCCCCATCCATAAGCCGCTGCCGCCAATCAGGATGCGGTAGGCGGCGGCGATGAGGGCGGCGATGACCGCCACCTGAGGGCCACCAAAGAAGCCCGCCAGGGCGAGCACTACCGAGCGGCCATCGAAAATCAGGCCGGTCTGGAGCGTGAACGGATAGGCCATGCCGATCAGGGTGGTCAGACCGAACAGCAGTCCGAACAGCCAGGCAACCCAACGCTCTCCCCGTCTCAGCCGGGTGATCAGGACGCTATGCAGAATCACCAACGCCAACAATGGCGCGGCGTTATTGGTTAGCTCCTCAAGCAGGTCTGCCGTCATTGAAATTGTTGTCCTGGCCCGACAAGAGACTACGCCCTCCCCGAACCAGAGCAATATCCATTGGGCGGGGGATGAGCGGCAGCCTCGCTCGCCCCTTCCGCAGGCTCTCAGGGAGCGCGGGCGCCCACGCTCCAGCAGGCGGCGTCGTAACTCACCCAGTCTCCCTGCACGTAGGGCTCGAAGGCGGCGCGCGCGACCTCCAGCACCCGCGAACGCGTCTTCTCATCGAGCTCCGGCAGCACCCGCCCCAGGGGACCAAGCCGGGCCAGGTAGCCCATGAGGTCCTTCTCGGGCAGGCGGCAGCGGACATCCAAGGGCCGGATCTCGATCGCTTGCCAGCCGCTTTCTTCGAGGATGCGCCGGACCCGCTGCGGGTCGGCGAAGGCGAACTGGCCCGGCGCGTTCGGTTGCCGCGGCGGCAGATCGGGCAGCAGGGGCGCGACGGCGCGCTCGGCGGCGGTCATGAAGGGATTCTCCGCCGGACTGCGCCAGGCGATGAAGCGCAGTTCACCGCCCGCCTTCGCCGCCCTGCGCAGGTTGGCGAAGGCTCGCACCGAGTCCTCGAAGAACATCACGCCGAAGCGCGAAACGATCAGGTCGAAGCTGGCGGGTTCGAAGGCGTGGGCCTCGGCGTCGGCCAGCACGAAGCTGGCCGGCGTGGCTTCCCGTTCGGCGCGAGCCCTGGCGGCGACGATCATCGGCTCGGAGATATCGACACCAACGCAATCGACCCTGCCGCCCAGGCTACGGGCTACCGCCAGCGTAGTGCTGCCGGTACCGCAGCCGACGTCGAGCACCCTTTCCCTGGGTTGGGCAAGCGCCACCTCGACCAGGAGCTCTTCCAACGGCTTGAACATCTGGTCGAGCACCGCCTGCGCCTCGACCCAGGCGCGGCCCGCCTGGCCATTCCACAGCACCGACTGCTCGTTGGCGGATTGAAGGCTGGCGGTCATGTGAGGCTCCTGAGTCCAAATTTCACGGTAGCGGGAAGCTCAGCATGCAACTTCAAGTCGGCTTGAGGTCAAGCCGGCACAGAAGCCAGACGTCGTGGCGGTGGCAGGGCAGCTCCGCCTGGGCACCGCGACATTCGGCTCCGCGGCCGATTCCATCGAAGTAACGAGATCCGCCAACGACGTCCATCAGTCGGCGTGCTGATCTTCATGGCGATCGCCGCCTATGTCGCATGGACCGCGCTGAGGGCAGACCCCAAGGCCTGAACTGGGCCGCAGGCACATCCGGTGACTAACGCGGTCTTTGGCGAAGGAATGGTGCGCCCGGCAGGAGTCGAACCTGCGACCCCGCTCTTAGGAGGAGCGTGCTCTATCCAGCTGAGCTACGGGCGCTTGGGGGCGCCATGGTAAAGCCTTGAGGCGCGGCAAGTCTCGTCTGGCGAGGGCTGAAGCTTGCGATAAAAGTGCCGGCCTTCCTAGGGCCTGTCAGCACTGCGGGGATCGCTGCAACGACGAGCTGGCGCCCATTGAGGAAACCGCCGCCTTTGTCGCCAACTGGTGCGCGGCGGGCACCCCGGTGCATTTCCAGCGCGCCCGCGGCGGCAATCACACCGCTGGCGGCGCGCTCGCGGTGCCGGGGCACTGGCGCCACCTGCTCAGCCGTTTCGCCGGCGCGCAGACGCCCCTGCTGCCGCCCGGCACCGAGAGCTGCAACTAGGCTGGTAAACGGGAGCGGCGCTCAGTGCGCCGCCACCTGACCGAGGAAGGCGCGCAGGCGCTCGTTGGTGGCGCCGGTGAAAAAGGCCTCGGGCGCGTCCTGGTAGACCAGCTCGCCGCGATCCATGAACAGCACGCGGTCGGCGACCGCGCGGGCGAAGCCCATCTCGTGGGTGACCACCACCATGGTCATGCCCTCGGCGGCGAGATCCTTCATCACGTCCAGCACTTCGCCGACCTTTTCCGGGTCCAGCGCCGAGGTGGGTTCGTCGAACAGCATCACCCGCGGCTGCATGGCCAGGGCACGGGCGATGGCGACGCGCTGCTGCTGGCCACCGGAAAGCTGGGAGGGGCGGTTGCCGGCCTTGTCGGCCAGACCGACCTTGGCCAGCAGTTTCTCGGCGCGCGTGCGCGCCTGCGCTACCGGCAGCTTCAGCACCTCCACCGGCGCCAGCATGATGTTCTCCAGCGCGGTCATGTGCGGAAACAGGTTGAACTGCTGGAACACCATGCCGGCGTGGGTACGCAGCTCGTTGAGGTCGGTCTTGGCGGCGTGCACCGAGATGCCGTCCATCAGGATCTCGCCACTGCTGATGCTCTCCAGCGCGTTCAAGGTGCGCAGCAGGGTGGACTTACCCGAGCCGCTGGGGCCGATGATGCAGACCACTTCACCGCGATTGATCGCCAGCGATACGCCCTTCAGTGCCAGGGTGCCGTTGGGGTAGCGCTTCTCGACCTGGCGGGCTTCGATCAGCACCTCGGCGGCGGACTCGGACTTAGTCATGGGCCATCTTCTTTTCAAGCTTGCGCACGTACACCGACAGCGCGCCGGTGAGCAGCAGGTACATGAGCGCGACGGTGAACCAGACCTCGAAGGGGCTGAAGGTGGAACTCACCACCTCGCGGCCGGCCTTGGTGAGGTCGGTGAGCGCCATGATCGAGACCAGGGAGGAGTCCTTGATGAGGTTGATGCCCTGCCCGGCCAGCGGCGGCAGCGAGCGCTTGAGCGCCTGCGGCAGCACCACCTTGCGCATGCCCTGCCAGTGGCTCATGCCCAGCGAGCGCGCCGCCTCCATCTGCCCCTTGGGCACGGCTTCGATGCCGGCGCGGACGATCTCGGCGACATAGGCGCCGGTGAACACCGCCAGCGAGGTCACGCCGGCGACGAAGCCAGAGAGGTTCAGCACCGTGCCGAGGAAGAAATAGACGATGAACATCTGCACCAAGAGCGGCGTGCCGCGGATCAGCTCGACGTAGATCGCCGCCAGATCGCGCGCCGCCGGGTTGTGCGCCACCCGGCCGAGGCCGGCGATCAGGCCCAGAACCAGCGCGAACACCAGCGATAGCGCCGAGATCTTCAGTGTCACCCACAGGCCGATCAGCAGCGGCCCTGGGGTGATGCCGGCCTTCTTGCCGACGGTGTTGCCGGCGAACACGATCTCGCCGTCGGAGACCTGCACCACGTCGATGTCGGGGATGGCCTGCGGCTCGCCGCCGAGCAGCGGGGTGATGCGGATCTGCTTGCCGTTGACCGCGACGGTGCCGTCAAAAGGAGCCGGCACTTCCTCGCCGCCGGTGACCAGCAGGTACTCAGGCACCCGCTCCCAGCGCCACTGGTAATTGACCTTGAGCGTCGCCCAGTACATGCCGGCGCCGATGGCCAGCACCAACGCCACCGTCAGCAGGCGCCATAGCGGACTGGCCGGCTTCATTGCACGTTCTTCAACCAGGCGGTGCCCTGGAACCAGCGCTGGTAGAGCACGTCATAGGTGCCGTCGTTCTTGATCGACAGCAGGAAGTTGTTCAGCCAGTTCTCGAAGTCCGGATCGCCCTTGCGGATCGCCCAGCCCAGCGCCTCCTTGGTGAAGGGTTCGGGCAGCAGGCTCACGCCTTCCGGATACTGGTTGGCGTAGATGGCGAGAAAGGGAAAGTCGTAGATGAAGGCGTCGGCGCGGCCGTTCTTCACTTCCAGCGCGGCGTCGGCCTCGGTCTCGAAGCGCTTGATCCTGGCCTTGGTCATCATCCGCGTGGCGGTGATGTCGCCGGAAGTCCCCAGCTTGGTGGCGATGCTGTACTTGGGGTCGTCGAGCTGCCGGGCCTCACTGACCTTGCCCTTGATCTTGTTGCTGAGCAGGGCCGCCTGGCCGACCACGATGTAGGGCTGCGTGAAATTCACCTGCGCATTGCGCTCGCTGGTGATGGTCATGCCGGCCATGATGATGTCGAACTTGTCGGTGAGCAGGGCCGGAATGATGCCGTCCCACTGGGTGTTGACGAAGGTGACCTTCACCTTCAGCACGCTGGCCATCTTCTTGGCCAGGTCGACATCGAAGCCGATGATGTTGCCGTTCTTGTCGCGCATCTCGAAGGGCATGTAGCCGGCTTCCAGCCCCACCCGCAGCTCGCCGCGCTTCATGATCTGGTTGAGCGTGGATTTTTCCCACAGCGCCTGGTCGGCGGCCAGGGCCGGGACGGCAAGCACGAGCGCGAGCAGCGCGGTGAACCAGCGTTTCATGGTCGGTCGGGATTCGGGAGCGGTGTTTTTTAGTCTAGCCGCATGCAGGCAATAAGCGTTCCGGCTACGACCGGCCGCCGCTGCGGCGCCTCTGGCTGCTCCAGTAAACTCCCGCCATGAACCCGCACGCCGCCGCCCTCGCCCTGATCGACCAGCAGCAGGCCGCCGCGCGCGACCGCCTGGTGCGTCTGTCCAACATCAACTCCGGCAGCTTCAACGCCGCCGGGGTACGCGCCACCGCCGAAGCCTTTGCCGAGCTCTACGCGCCGCTGGGCGCGCGCGTCGAATGGCTGGAAGTCGCCCCCTACGAGTCCACCAACGACCAGGGCCAGCGCCTGCAAAGGCCGCTGGGCCCGGCGCTGCGCCTGCGTCAGCGGCCCGAGGCGCCGCTGCAGGTGTTCTTCTGCGGCCATCTGGACACGGTGTTCGCCGCCAATTCGCCGTTCCAGACCGCGCGCCTGCTCGACGACAACATCCTCAATGGCCCCGGCGTCGCCGACCTCAAGGGCGGCCTGGTGGCCCTGCAACTGGCGCTGTCGGCGCTGGAACAGAGCCCGCTGCGCGAACGCATCGGCTGGACCGTGCTGATGAACCCCGACGAGGAGATCGGCTCGCGCTCCTCGGCGCCGCTGCTGCGCGAGGCCGCGCGCCAGCACCAGCTCGGTCTGATCTACGAACCGGCCTACCCGGACGGCAACCTCGCCAGCGCCCGCAAGGGCAGCGGCAATTTCGACCTCATCGTGCATGGCCGCGCCGCCCACGCCGGCCGCGACTTCGCCGCCGGCCGCAACGCCCTGGTCGCCGCCGCCGACTTCCTGCGCGAGCTCAACGCCCTCAACGGCCAGCGCGGCGAGCTGACCATCAACCCCGGCTATATCCACGGCGGCGGCGCGCTCAACGTCGTGCCCGACCTGGCGGTGTTCAAGTTCAATGTCCGCACCGCCGAGCCCAGCGACGAGTGCTGGATGCAGGACCAGCTCGATCTGCTGATGACCCGGCTCAACGACCGCGACGGTCTGCGCTGCGAACTGGTCGGCGGCTTCACCCGCCCGCCCAAGGTGGTGGGCGCGGAGATGCAGCGGCTGATCGACTACGTCGGCGACTGCGGCCGCCAGCTCGGCCTGGGTCTGGAGTTCAAGCCCACCGGCGGCTGCTGCGACGGCAACAACCTCGCCGCCTACGGCCTGCCCAATCTCGACAACATGGGCGTGGTCGGCGGCGACATCCACAGCGAGCGCGAATGGATGCGCCTGGACTCGCTGGCCGAGCGCGCCAAGCTCAGCGCCCTGCTGCTGCTGCGCCTCGCCAGCGGCGAGCTGTCATGGCCCTGAGCCGGCGCCACATCGCGGGCCTGGTACTGCTGCTGGCGCTCGCCGGCTGCCGCCAGGAAACGCCGGCACCCGCCGGCACGACGAGCGACCACAGCAAGGTGGAAATCCGTAGCCTGCTGCTCAAGGATCGCCGCCAGTCACCCCAGCCCCTCCCAGGCGAGGACCTGCGCGCCGAGCTGAGCCTGATCGAGACCAGCGAAGCCGGTCTCAACCGCCAGATCGAGCGCTGGGTCGGCAGCCATTGCCCGCGCGATCCCGAACAGAGCTCGGTGCCGGAGAGTGGCGCCGCCTGCCTCAAGCTGTGGATGGACGGCTGCCTGAAGCAGGCGACGGCCCTGGCCGGCACGGACACACCCGTACGCTGCAGCTTCAGCGCCGAAACCAAGGTCGTGCTCAACCGCGACTACCTGCTGAGCCTGGCGCTGGAAAGCTATGCCGACACCGGCGGCGCCCACGGCATGCCCTCGGTCAGCTATCTCAACATCGACCGGCGCAATGGCAAGGCGCTGGCGCTCACCGACCTGATCCAGATCCCCGAGCCCAAGCTGCGCGCGCTGCTGGAACAGCAACTGCGGCTGGCGCTGAACGTGCCGCCACAGGCTTCGCTGAAAGCCAGTGGCTTCTTCGAGGACCGACTGCCGCTCACCGACAACGTCGCGCTCGACAACGAAGGTCTGCGCTTCACCTACAGCGCCTACGAGATCGCGCCCTACTCCATGGGCCTACCCAACATCCACCTGCCCTACGCGGCGCTGGCCGAGCACCTCGCGCCCGACTCGCCGATCCGCCGCCTGCTGCCATGAACCTGGAAACCAGCGCCGCCGCCACCATCCCCGTCGAGCAGTTCTTTGGCTGCGATCTGCGGGTAGGCACGATCACCGCCTGCCGGCCCAACGCCAAGGCGCGCAAGCCCTCCTACGTGCTCAGCCTCGACTTCGGCCCGCTGGGCCCGCGCACCAGCAGCGCCCAGATCACCCAGCTCTACACGCCGGAGGACCTGGTGGGACGGCAGGTGCTGGCGGTGGTGAACTTCGCTCCGCGCAACGTCGCCGGCGTGGTCAGCGATTGCCTGACCCTGGCCGTCGATGGCGACGGCGGCCTGGTGTTGCTGGCCGTGGAGCGTCCGGTGGCCAACGGCCAGCGGGTGTACTGAATGCTGGCCCGACCAAGGACCATCGTCTTCTCTCCGGGTTACCCGGCCGCCACCTGCGGGTCGCGCCGCAATCAACGACACTGCCCGCCATGAAACTCATCCGCCCCATCGCCCTCCACGACCTGCCGGCCCTGCTGCACATGGCCCGCACCGCCGGCGCCGGCTTCACCTCGCTGCCCCCCGACGAAGGCTATCTGCGCGAGAAGATCGCGTTGTCGATGGCCTCCTTCGACCGCGCCGTGCAGGTGGCCGGCCACGAGCGCTACATGTTCGTGATGGAAGAGACCGACAGCGGCGAGGTCGGCGCCTGCTGCGCCATCGAGGCGGCCTGCGGACTCGACGAGCCCTTCTACAACTATCGCGTCGGCCTCACCGTGCATGCCTCGCGCGAGCTGGGCATCTACAACCGGGTACCGACGCTCTATCTCAGCAACGACCTCACCGGCACCAGCGTGTTGTGCTCGCTGTTCATGCGGCCGGAGTTCCGTGGTGATGGCGCCGGCAAGCTGTTGAGCAAATGCCGCTTCCTGTTCATGGCGCAGTTTCCTCAGCGTTTCGCCGAGAAGGTGATCGCCGAGATGCGCGGCGTCAGCAACGAGGAGGGCCACTCGCCGTTCTGGGAGGGCCTGGGCCGTCACTTCTTCTCGGTGGACTACGAGCGCGCCGAGCACATCGTCGGCATGGGCAACAAGGCCTTCATCGCCGAGCTGATGCCGCCCCATCCCATCTACACCGTACTGCTGCCGAAGAGCGCGCAGGACGTGATGGGCAAGGTGCATCCGCAAACCGCGCCAGCCCTGCACCTCTTGGAGCAGGAGGGCTTCCGCTACCAGGGCTACATCGACATCTTCGACGGCGGCCCCTCGGTGGAAGTGCCCCGCAACGAGATCCGCTCGATCAAGCGCTCGCGCCTGTTCGAGGCGGTGATCGCCGAACCCGCCGCCGGCGGCGTGCCCTGCCTGGTATCCAACACCGATCTGCACGGCTTTCGCTGCACGCACGCCACGCTGTATGTCGAGGCCGGCAAGGTGGCGATACCGGCGGCGCTGGCGCGGGCGCTGGCCATCGACGAAGGCGACATGCTGCGCGTCACCGCCCTGTAGACCGGCGCCGTTACACCCAGGAGCCGAAAAGAGAGTCCCCATGAGCACCCCCGTCCATTACCTCAACGGCCACTGGCTGCCCGGTCACGGGCCGGCCTTCGCCAGCGTCAATCCCTCCACCGGCGAGACAATCTGGAGCGGCAACAGCGCCGACGCCCACGATGTCGATCTCGCTTTCAAGGCAGCCCGCCACGCCTTCGAGACCTGGGCCGACCTGGGCTTTGAGGCTCGCGCGGCGATCGCGAGGAAGTTCGCCGAGCTGCTGAAGGCCAACAGCGAGCACCTGGCGCGCGCCATCGCCCGCGAGGTCGGCAAGCCGGTCTGGGAAGCACGCACCGAAGTCGCGGCGATGGCCGGCAAGATCGCCATCTCGATCACCGCCTACCAGGAGCGCACCGGCACGCGGGAGCAGCCGCAGGACTTCGGCCGCCACATCCTGCGCCACAAGCCGCACGGCGTGGTCGCGGTGTACGGCCCCTACAACTTCCCCGGCCATCTGCCCAATGGCCACATCGTGCCGGCGCTGCTGGCCGGCAATGCGGTGGTGTTCAAGCCCAGCGAGCTGACGCCCATGGTGGCGCAGGAAACCGTGAAGCTCTGGGAAGACGCCGGCCTGCCGCCCGGCGTGCTCAACCTGGTGCAGGGCGAGCGCGCCACCGGCGAGGCGGTGGCCAAGCACCCGGAGCTCGATGGCCTCTACTTCACCGGCAGTTCGCGTACGGGTGCGATCCTCAACCAGCAGTTCGCGGCCCGGCCGGGCGTGATCCTGGCGCTGGAAATGGGCGGCAACAATCCGCTGATCGTCGGCAGCGACATCGACCTCGATGCCGCGGTGTACGAGATCGTGCAGTCGGCCTGGATTACCAGCGGCCAGCGCTGCACCTGCGCGCGGCGGCTGTTCGTGCCGCTCGGCGAGCGCGGCGATCTGCTGCTGGCGAAGCTGGCCGAGGCCGGTCGCGCCCTGCTCGTTGGCCGCGCCGAGGACGAACCGCAGCCCTTCATGGGCCCCTTGGTTTCTGCAAAAGCCGCCGACGGCCTCAAGGCCGCGCACGACCGGCTGGTCGCGCTCGGCGGCACCAGTCTGCTGGCTATGGAGAAACTGCCGCTCGGAGACGCCTTCGTCTCGCCCGGCCTGGTCGACGTCACCGCCATCGCCGCCGAGGTGCCCGACGAGGAGGACTTCGGCCCACTGCTGAAGGTGATCCGCTACGCGACGCTGGACGAGGCCATCGCCCGCGCCAACGCCACCCGCTACGGCCTCTCGGCCGGCCTGCTCAGCAATGACGACAGCGAGTGGGAGCGGTTCTTCAGGAAGAGCCGCGCCGGCATCGTCAACCGCAACAAGCCGACCACCGGCGCCAGCGGCAGCTATCCCTTCGGCGGCGTCGGCGACAGCGGCAACCACCGCGCCAGCGCCTATTACGCGGCCGATTACTGCAGCTACCCGGTGTCGAGTACCGAAGCGCATCGGCTGAGCCTGCCGGCGGCGCTCTCGCCCGGTCTGAAGCTGTAGCCGCCGGCTTCGCGGCTCGGCGCCCACGCGGCTTGCGGGCCAGGGGCGACGGGTACAGAGTCGTGCCAGCCGCGCCGGTCGCGGAGGAGAGCAAACCCATGAGCGAGCCATCGCCAGCCAGCAGCGACGCCCCGATACGCAGCCACCTCGGCGCCTGCAATCTCTGCGAGGCCATCTGCGGCCTGGAGTTTCGGGTGCAGGGCCAGAAGATTCTCTCGATCAAGGGCGACGAGGCCGACCCCTTGTCACGCGGCCACATCTGCCCGAAGGCGGTGGCGCTGCGCGATCTCTACGAAGACCCCGACCGGCTGCGCCGGCCGCTGCGGCGCACGCCCGAGGGCTGGCAGGAAATGGCCTGGGACGAGGCTTTCGAGCTGGTGGCGGAGCGGCTGGCCGGCATCATCCGCGAGCACGGCGGCAATGCCGTCGGCGCCTACCTGGGCAACCCCAGCGTCCACAATTACGGCCATCTCACCCACGCGCCGGCGCTGCTGCGCCAGCTACAGACCCGCAACCGGTTTACGGCGACTTCGGTGGACCAGTTGCCGGCGCAACTGGTGGCCTACTGGCTGTACGGCCATCAGTTGCTGCTGCCGATCCCCGACCTCGACCACACGCAGTATTTCTTCGTGCTCGGCGCCAACCCCATGGCCAGCAACGGCAGCCTGATGACGGTGCCGGACTTCCGCAACCGCCTGAAGGCGCTGCACGCGCGCGGCGGCAAGATGGTGGTGATCGACCCGCGCCGCAGCGAGACCGCCGAGGTCGCCGACGAGCACCACTTCATCCGCCCTGGCGGCGACGCCTGGCTGCTGCTGGCGATGTTGCAGGTGATTTTTGCCGAGCGCCTCGACCAGCCCGGCCGCTTGGCCGGGTGGCTCGACGGCCTCGACGAAGTGCGCGCCACCGTGGCGCCCTACACGCCGGAGCGCGCCGCCGCGCAGACCGGCATCGCCGCCGAGGACATCCGCCGGCTGGCGCGCGAGTTCGCCGGCGCCGAGGCGGCGGTCTGCTATGGCCGCATGGGCGTCTCGGTGCAGGCCTATGGCACGGTCTGCCAGTGGGCGATCCAGCTGCTCAACCTGGTGACCGGCAACTTCGATCGCGTCGGCGGCGCGCTGTTCACCGCGCCGGCGCTGGATCTGGTGGACGCGCCCAACTCCCGCCCCGGCCATTTCGGCAAATGGCGTAGCCGGGTCAGCGGCCTGCCGGAATTCGCTGGCGAGCTGCCGGTGGCAGCACTCGCGGAGGAGATACTCACGCCCGGCGAGGGCCAGATTCGCGCGCTGCTGACGGTGGCCGGCAATCCGGTGCTGTCCACCCCCAACGGCGCTCAGCTCGACCG
>SCVA01000007.1 GCA_004297005.1 Nevskiaceae bacterium | reverse complement strand
CCATCAGCGCCAGGTAGTCGATGATCTGCTCGGGCCGCACGCCGAACTTCTCGACCACGCCGGCCGGGCCCATGCGCCGGTTCTTCATGGTGTCGAGCAGGTTCACCCGCTCGCTCACCAGCTGCGCCATGTCCTTGTCGCCGGTGACGATCAGCACCTCCATGTCGCGCGCCTCACCCAGCTTGGCCAGCGTGCCGATCACGTCGTCGGCCTCCACGCCCGGCTCCATCAGCAGCGGCAGGCCCAGACCTTTCACCAGCTCCAGGATCGCCGGGAACTGCGCCGACAAGTCTTCCGGCGTCTCGCTGCGCGTAGCCTTGTACTCGGGATAGATGTCGTTGCGGAACGAGGTGCCGCTGGCGTCGAACACCACCGCGACGCGGTCGACGTGGTGCTCGCGCTGCAGGCGCTTGAGCATGCTGGCAAAGCCGTAGATGGCGCCGGTGGGCTCGCCCTGCGGACTGGTGAGCGGCGGCAGCGCGTGATAGGCGCGAAACAGCCAGTTGCTGGCGTCGATCAGGAGCAGGGTGTGGGGCGCGGATTCGGTCATGGCCGATTATCGCCCGCTCTGCCTCAGGGCAGCAGCGACTCGCCGCGCACCAGGTCCTCGAAGTCCTCGCGGGCGCGGATCAGGTGCGCGCTGTCGCCATCGACCATCAGCTCGGCGGCGCGGCCGCGCGAGTTGTAGTTGCTGGCCATGGTGAAGCCGTAGGCGCCGGCGGTGCGCACCGCCAGCAGATCGCCTTCTTGCACCGCCAGCTTGCGGTCCTTGCCCAGCCAGTCGCCGGTCTCGCAGACCGGGCCGACCACGTCGTAGACGCGCGCGGCCTCGTCCTCGCGCGGCTGCACCTGCACGATGTCCATCCAGGCCTGGTAGAGGGTGGGGCGCAGCAGGTCGTTCATCGCCGCGTCGACGATGCAGAAGTTCTTCTCCTCGCCGACCTTCAGCGCCTCGACGCGGGTGACCAGGATGCCGGCATTGCCGGCGATGGCGCGGCCCGGCTCGCAATGCACTTCCAGGCCGCGACCGGCCAGCCGCGGCAGCAGGTGCGCTGCCCATTCGGCCGGCTCGACGGTTTTCTCGTCGCGGTAGCGCACGCCCAGGCCGCCGCCGACATCGATGTGCTGGAAGCGGATGCCCGCCGCCGTCAGCCGGTCGATCAGCGCCAGCATGCGGTCGAGCGCGTCGAGCAGCGGCGCGTCGTCGAGCAACTGGCTGCCGATGTGACTGGCGATGCCGGCGATCTCGATGCCGGGCAGGCTCGCCGCCTCGCGGTAGAGGCGCTCGGCTTCGGCGAGATTGACGCCGAACTTGTTGGCCTTCAGGCCGGTGGAGATGTAGGGATGGGTCTTGGCATCGACATCGGGATTCACCCGCAGCGCGATGCGCGCCCGCACGCCGCGCGCGGCGGCTACCGCCGACAGCCGGCGCAGCTCGGATTCCGACTCGACGTTGAAGCAGCCGACGCCAGCGACCAGCGCCTGCTGCATCTCCACCGCGGTCTTGCCGACGCCGGAGAACACCACCTTGCGGGCATCGCCACCGGCGCGCAGCACCCGCGACAGCTCGCCGCCGGAAACGATGTCGAAGCCGGCGCCCAGGCGTGCCAGCACATTGAGCACGGCGAGGTTGGAATTGGCCTTGACCGCGTAGTGCACGCAATGCGGCACGCTGGCCAGCGCCTCGTCGAAGGCGCGGTAGTGGCGCTCCAGCGTGGCGCGCGAATAGATGTAGAGCGGCGTACCGTGGCGTTCGGCGAGCGCGGCGACGGGCAGGTTTTCGGCGTGCAGCGCGCCGTCACGCAGGGTGAAGTGGTCCACGGGCGAGGGAGGCTTTATCTAGGGCGCCGGGGCTGGCGCGGGAGCGGGTGTGGCGGGATCGGTGGTGGGCGCCACGGTGGGCGTCGACTTCGGCTCTGCCTCGGCGGCCGGCACCGGCGCCGGTGCGGGTGTCTCGCTGGGCAACACCAGCGGCCCCATCTGGCCACAGGCCGCGATCAGGCTGGCCAGCAGCAGGAGCAAGGGGCGGTGGGCGCGGTTCATGCCGCTATTCTAAGGCGCCTGCTCCCATCCACTCCTGCTCCCAGCCCATGTCCCGCAACGAAGACGCCGTCATCCTGCCCGCGCCCGGCAAGCACACCGCCACCGTGATCTGGCTACACGGCCTGGGCGCCGACGGCCACGACTTCGTTCCCATCGTCACCGAATTGGGCCTGGGCAAGGAGCACGGCATCAAGTTCGTGTTCCCGCACGCCGCGATCCGGCCGGTGACCATCAACAACGGCTACCCGATGCGCGCCTGGTACGACATCCTCTCGCTCACCCGCATGGAAAAGCAGGACATCGCCGGCACCCAGGCCTCGGCGGCGCGCATCGCCGGCCTGCTCGACGCCGAGCGCGCCGCCGGCATCGCCAGCGAGCGGCTGATCCTCGCCGGCTTCTCGCAGGGCTGTGCCATGGCCCTCTACACCGGCCTGCGCTATCCGCAGCGGCTGGGCGGCCTACTGGCCCTGTCCGGCTACCTGCCGCTGCACGAAAGCCTGGCCGCGGAGGCCAGCCCGGCCAACAAGGACGTGCCCATCCTCATGTGCCACGGCCAGTACGATCCGGTGCTGCCGCTGGTGCTGGGCAAGTCCTCGGCGGAGATCCTGGGTGCAGCCGGCTACCGCGTTGATTGGCGCGAATACCCGATGCAGCACCAGGTCTGCCCGGAGGAGATCGACGACATCGGCCACTTCCTGCGCCAGCGGCTGGCGCTGGCGTGAACGACCCCGGCACACAGGATGTCCAGGCGCCGGACCGCCCGGCGCGCCAGGCCATTCTGCTGTTCGCCATCCTCAGCGGCGGCCTGCTGCTGATCGCCCATGAGGCGCTGGCCGCCAAGGCCGCCTGGTTCGAGCCTCGCCTGCTGCGCTGCCTGTGGTTCACGCTGGCCTGTCTGCCACCGCTGTTCGCGGCGCTGAGCATCCAGCGGCTAGCTGACCGGAGGTTCTGGGCCGGTCTAGTCGCCTACACGCTGCTGCTCAGCTATCTCGCCTACTACGCGGGAGGGGCGATCGAACCGGCGCGCGTGGAAGCCAGTGCAGTGATCCTGCCCTACGCCGGAGTGCTGCTCGCCAGCGGCCAGGTGCTCTGCGCCTGGTTCGCGGTGAGCCTGCGCCGTGAGGGCTTTTGCTATCCGCTGCTGTTCGAGGCGGCCTGGCGGATCGTCTCGACCCTGGCGCAGGTGCTGGCCTACACCGGCACGTTCTGGCTGCTGCTGTGGCTGTGGGCGGCCCTGTTCGCGGCTTTGAAGATCGACTTCTTCACCGAGCTGTTCCAGCAGGCCCGCTTCATCTACCCGGTCACCAGCCTGGTCGCCGGCTATGGCCTGGTGATCGCCCGCACCCGGAGCAGCCTGGGCGACGCCGTGCACCTGCGGGTATTGGCGCTCTGGCGCGGCCTGCTGCCAGTGGCGGCGGTGCTGGCCCTGGCGTTCGCGGCCGCTGTGCTGTTGCGCGGCGTGGAGCCCTTGTGGGAAACCCGCCACGCCACGCAGTTGCTGCTGGCCCTGGTATTCGCCCTGATCGCGCTCGCCAACGCCGCTTACGGCAAGGGCGGCGAGGCGGCGGCGAGGCCCGCGCTGCGCTGGCTGGTCAACGCGGCACTGCTGTTGCTGCCCGCGTTCGTGGCGCTCGCCGCCTGGGCGCTGGCCTTGCGCTGGCGGCAGTACGGCCTAAGCCTGGATCGCCTGTGGGCGGCCCTGCTGATTCTGATCGCCGGCCTCTACGCGCTGGGCTACGCCGCCGCCGCCGCCAGGCCGCGGCCTGGCGCGGTCTGGCTGGCCGGCATCGCGCCGGTGAACCGCGCTGCCTCGCTGTTGGCCGCTGGCCTGCTGCTGCTGACCCAGACCGGTGCACTGGACTTGCGCGCCATTACCGCCCACCAATTGCTGGCGCGGGGCGCCGCCTTGAAGGACGAGGATCTGCGTTACCTGCGCTGGGAGCTCGGCCACCCCGGGCTCTATGCGCTGGAGCGGCTGCGGGACGCGGCCGAGCCGGCGCGGGCGCAGCAACTGGAGGACCTGCTGGCGCTCGAGCGGCGCTGGGACCCCGCAGCCAGGACGGGCGGGCAGGGCCCGAACCAGTTGCGTCTGCCTCCCGATCTGGGACCGCTGCCGGCCGGATTGCAGGGCTTCGCCGAAAGCTGGAGCGATGACCAGACCGGGGCGCGACCCTGCGCCGCCCCGATGGAGTGCTGGCTGCTGCGCGCCGACCTCATCCCCGGCGGCGAGCCGGAATGGCTGCGCCTGCGCCTGCCGGCCGACAGCCTGGGCGCAGCGGATCCGCCACTGCATCTGCTGGTGATCCAGGCCTGCGGTCAGGCATGGTGCGCCGGGGAGACGCGTGTGCTCTGGCGCGATGCCGGGCATCTGGTGGCGCTGCATGCCGCGCTGCAGGCAGGCCGGTATCGCGCCGCACCACCGGAGCGGCTGGATCTCGAAATCGGCGATGAGCGGCTGCCCTTCTGGCGCTAGGGCCTGCCGCCCGGGGATCTGCTCCCCCGGTCAGATCGGGGGTAGCCAGACGCCGGCCGACACCAGCGTCTGAAGCCCAGGATCGGTCACTCGCCGGCGGCCGCGCACCACTCCGGGGCACGTTTATTGCTGTTCCGCAGCCGCCCACTGCGGAATTCCGGATTCCCCTTCGATGCGCGTGATGCTGATAGACGACGACCACGAGCGACTCGCCATGCTCGATGCCGCACTCGTTGCCGAAGGCCATCTGGTGGTGGCGCGCTTGATGGGGCAGGACGACCTCCTGAGCGCGGTCGCCAACCATCAGCCGGAAATCATCCTGATCGATGTCGACGCCCCCGGCCGCGACACCCTGGAAACCCTGGGCATGATCTCCCGCGACCGACCACGGCCGATCGTGCTGTTCGCCGCCGAAAGCGATGCCGACACCATCCGCCGCGCCATGCAGGCCGGCGTCTCCGCCTACGTGGTGGACGGTCTGACGCAGGCGCGGCTGAAGCCGGTGATGAATGTCGCCATTGCCCGTTTCCATGAGTACCAGGCGCTCAAGGGCCAACTGGAAGACGCGCGCATCCAGCTCGCCGACCGCAAGGATGTCGAACGCGCCAAGGGCCTGCTGATGGAGCGTCGCAAGCTCAGCGAGCCCGAGGCCTTCGCAGCCCTGCGCAAGCTCGCCATGGACAAGAGCATCCGCATCGGCGAAGCCGCCCGTATGCTGATCGCCGCAGCCGAGCTGCTGTAATCGCGGCCCACGCACCGCCGACATTGGCACGGTGATTGCTGCGTATTAGGCACCCAGGCACGAGCCGGTGACGGCGGGACCAACGACGGTCCCAGTGCGGTGGGTGACAACTTGAATTTGGGCAAAGGCGTCCAGTGCGTCGGCAATAGCCGGCGACCTGGACGCCTTTTTTTGTGCCCGCGAATCAGCGACTCATTACTTCCGGAGCTTTTTGCATGCACTACAACAAGGCACTGTCGGGATTGTTCCTCGGTTTGCTGGGGCTGGCGACGCTGGCCGATGCCGCCGAGCCGCTGGAGAACCTGCCCTACGCGGTCGCGGGCGGTACGCCCAACCTCGACCTCAGGCTGCGCTACGAAAACGTCGATCAGGAACTGGGCGCCGGCAGCGCCGAACAGGCCAGCGCCTTCACCCTGCGCAGCCGGCTGGGCTACAGCACCGGCAAATGGAACGGCCTCGACGCCCAGCTAGAGTTCGAGAACCTGACCGCCATCGGCCAGGATGACTACAACAGCACCGAAAACAGCGGCATGGCCGCCTACCCGGTGGTCGCCGACCCCGAGGGCAGCGAGCTGAACCAAGCCTGGATCCGCTACGCCGGCCCGGCCAAGACCACGGCGAAGCTCGGCCGCCAGCGCCTGATCTTCGACAACGCCCGCTTCATCGGCAATGTCGGCTGGCGCCAGCGCGAGCAGACCTACGACGCGCTGCTGCTCAGCAACAGTTTCCTCCCGAAGCTGACGTTCGATTACGCCTATCTGGGCAACGTCAATTCCTTCCGCAGCTTTGTGATCGACGGCAAGCCCAGCACCAACCGCGACATCGAAGGCCAGCTCCTGCACCTGAGCTACGACTACGCCAAATCGCTGAAGCTGAGCGCCTACGACTACCTGCTCGATTTCCAGCCGCCACTGGCACCCGACAGCAGTCCCAGCGCCGACAGCCAGACCTGGGGCCTGCGCGCCAGCGGTAACCTGCCCCACGGCGCGCTGAGCTTCAGCTATGCGCTGGAGTACGCGCAGCAGTCCGACTACGCTGACTCCACCGGCGTGGTCGATGCCGACTACCAATTGATCGAACTCGGTCTGGAGGCGAAGCCGGCCGGCATCAAGCTCGGCTATGAAAAGCTCGGCGGCGACGGCAGCTATGCCTTCCAGACCCCGCTCGCCACCCTGCACGCCTTCCAGGGCTGGGCGGATATGTTCCTGGTGACGCCCGCCAACGGCTTGCAAGAGCTCTACCTGAGCCTCAGCGGCAAGCTCGAGAAAGTCGCGCTGATGGCGCGCTGGAGCCAGTTCAGCGCCGATGCCGTCGACGGCGACTACGGCAGCGAGCTGGACCTGCAAGCCACCCGACCGCTCGGTTCCCAGCTCACCGCTGGCCTGAAATATGCGGCGTATTACGGCCAAGACGCCGCTCCGGTGACCGGCGTCTCGCCGATCAAGGGCGACGTCGACAAGGCCTGGGCCTGGCTGGAATACAAGTTCTGATGCCCATCGACGCCCTTCCCGAATCGGAGACCCAAACCATGAGCCACCGCAATCCCGTCGATGCGTCCGCGCTACCCGACGCTTCCCGTCGCAGCTTCATGAAAAATGCCCTGATGTCCGCCAGCGGAGTCGCCCTTGCCGGGGTTGCTCCCGCCATCCTGCCGCAGCGTGCGCACGCCGCCGACTTTGGCAAGCCCGAGAAGACCGACCTCAACATCGGCTTCATTCCGCTCACCGACTGCGCCAGCGTGGTGATGGCCAGCGAACTGGGCCTGTTCAAGAAGTACGGCCTCAACGTCAACGTCACCAAGGAGGCCAGTTGGGCGGCGGTGCGCGACAAGCTGGTGCTCGGCCAGCTCGACGCCGCGCACGTGCTCTACGGACTGATCTACGGCGTCCACCTGGGCATCGGCTCGCAGAAGAAGGACATGGCCGTCCTCATGGGCCTGAACCACAACGGCCAGGCGATCACGCTGTCGAGCAAGCTGGCCGAGGCCGGTGCCAAGGACGGCGCCTCGCTGAAGAAGCTGGTGGCCAAGAAGGAACGCGAATACACCTTCGCGCAGACCTTCCCCACCGGTACCCACGCCATGTGGCTGTACTACTGGCTGGCGGCGAACGGCATCGACCCCTTCAACGACGTCAAGAACATCGTCATCCCGCCGCCGCAGATGGTCGCCAACATGCGGGTAGGCAACATGGACGGCTTCTGTGTCGGCGAGCCCTGGAACGCGCGCGCCATCTTCGACAAGATCGGCTTTACCGCCACCACCAGCCAGGCGATCTGGAAGAACCACCCGGAAAAGGTGCTCGGCACCACCCAGGAGTTCGTCACCAAGTACCCCAACACCACCCGGGCAATGATGGCGGCGGTGCTGGAAGCCAGCCAGTTCATCGACGCCACCGCCAACCGCACCAAGGTCGCCGAGATCATCGGCGGCAAGTCCTACGTCAATGCCCCGCCGCAGGTGATCAGCGGCCGCATGCTCGGCGAGTACGAAGACGGTCTGGGCAGGAAGTGGAAAGACCCCGACTACATGAAGTTCTTCGACGACGGCGCGGTGAACTTCCCCTACTACTCGCACGGCATCTGGTTTCTCACCCAGCACAAGCGCTGGGGCCTGATCAAGGGCGAGATCGACTACCTGGCGGTGGCCAAAGAGGTCAACCAGGTCGGGCTCTATACCGAGGTCGCCAAGCAGCTCGGCATCGCGGTGCCGGCCAGCGCGATGAAGACCGAGACGCTGTTCGACGGCACCGTGTTCGACCCCGGCAAGCCGGCCGACTACGTCGCCGGTTTCAAGATCAAGGCCTAAAGGTTTCCCGCGCACGTCACCCCGGTGATGGTTCCGGTCCGTTCCTCCCTTGGGGGGCCGGGGCCGTCACCGGGGCGGCGGCGCCTGCATCTGGAGCAAGCCATGTCCGCTGCCCTGAAATTCGTCTCCCGCCGCGCCGCCGCCAGCGAGGCGGCCTCGCTGCTCACCACCGCCACACCCGCCAACCAGCCACGCATGCCACCTTCCCGCCCGCTGACGCTGCCGCCGCCGGTCTCGGCCCTGAATCTGCGTCTGCGCGCATTGTTCGCGCTGTTGCTGCCGCCCCTGCTGGGCATCGCCGGCCTGCTGCTCGTTTGGGCGCTGGTAGCCAAAGGCAGCGATTACCTCCCCGGGCCCGGCAAGACCTTCACCTCGGCGGTGCAGTTGTTCTCCGACCCCTTCTACCGGACCGGCCCCAACGACCAGGGCATCGCCTGGAACCTGCTGGCCTCGCTGGAGCGGGTCGCCAAGGGCTTCGGCGCAGCCGTGCTGGTGGGCATTCCTTTGGGCTTCCTGATCGGCCGCTTCAGCGTGCTCAACCGCGCGTTGCAGCCGATCATCAGCCTGCTCCGGCCAGTGTCGCCGCTGGCCTGGCTGCCAATCGGCCTGGCGGTGTTCCAGGCCGCCAATCCGGCGGCGGTGTTCACCATCTTCATCTGCGCGATCTGGCCACTGCTGATCAACACCGCACTGGGTGTCGCCAGCGTGCCGCAGGACTACCTCAACGTCGCGCGGGTGCTGAATCTCTCGGAATGGAAGGTATTCACCCGCATCCTCCTGCCCGCCTCGATCCCCTACGTGCTCACCGGCGCCAAGCTGTCGCTGGGCATCGCCTGGCTGGCCATCGTCGCCAGCGAGATGCTGACCGGCGGCACCGGCATCGGCTTCTGGCTCTGGGACGAGTGGAACAACCTCAACATGGAACACATCCTGATCGCCATCCTGGTGGTCGGGCTGGTCGGCCTGCTGTTGGAACAGGGCATGAGCGCCATCGCCCGTCGCTACGACTACCGGAGCCAGTAAACATGTCGGCCTATCTCGAAATCGACAATCTCTCGGTCGCCTTCCGCAGTCGCGGCGGCGGCAGCTTTCTGGCCGTGCGCGATGTCGACGTGCAGGTCGCGCAGGGCGAGTTCATCTCCATCATCGGCCACTCCGGCTGCGGCAAGTCGACGGTGCTCAACGCCATCGCCGGCCTGGTCGACCCGGCGCGCGGCGGCGTGGTGCTGGGCGGCCGCGAGATCAACGGCCCCAGCCCGGAGCGCGCGGTGGTGTTCCAGAACCACTCGCTGCTGCCCTGGCTGTCCTGCTACGGCAACGTCCACCTGGCGGTGGAGCGGGTATTCGGCGGCAAGGAGTCGCGCGAGCAGTTGAAGGCGCGCAGCCTGGCGGCGCTGGAGCTGGTGGGCCTGAGCCATTGCCGCGACAAGCGCCCGGCGGAAATTTCCGGCGGCATGAAGCAGCGCGTCGGCATCGCCCGGGCGCTGGCGATGGAACCCAAGGTGCTGCTGATGGATGAACCCTTCGGTGCGCTCGACGCGCTGACCCGCGCCAACCTGCAGGACTCGCTGATGGAGATCCAGCTCAAGACCCAGGCGACGGTGGTGATGATCACCCACGACGTCGACGAGGCGGTGCTGCTCTCCGACCGGGTGGTGATGATGACCAATGGTCCGGCGGCGACGGTGGGCGAGATCCTGAGCATCGAGCTGGCGCGGCCTCGCAAGCGCCTGGAGCTGGCCGACCAGCCGGCCTACAACCACTACCGCAGCGAGATCCTGCGCTTCCTCTACGAGCGCCAGGGCCACCCGAGTTCCGAAGCGGCATAAGCGCAGCACCGGCACCGTGCATGGCACGGTGCATGCGTCAACACTTCTGAGCCTCCCGGCCAACGACGGTCGGGAAGCACAGACATTCAAAGGGCAATGACGTCCATGAGCCGGCCTAGGGCCGCTCGTGGACTTTTTTTTGGGCGCTGACATGAAAAAACGAGTGATCCTCGCCGGGCACGGCATGGTCGGGCAGAAGTTTCTGGAGCAGCTCGCCGAACGCGCGGGCGACTGGCAGGTGGAGGTGCTCTGCGAAGAGCCGCGCCCGGCCTACGACCGCGTGCACCTGACCAGCTATTTCAGCGGCAGCAGCGCCGAGCAGTTGTCGCTGACGCCGCCGGACTTCTTCGCCAACACCGGCTATGCACTGAATCTGGGCGAGGCGGTGGTCGCCATCGACCGCGAAGCCAAGACCGTGCGCAGCAGCCTGGGCCGGGTGCTGCCCTACGATCTCCTGGTGCTGGCCACCGGCTCCTATCCCTTCGTGCCGCCGCTGCCCGGCAAGGAGCGGCCGCACTGCCTGGTCTACCGCACCATCGAGGATCTCGAAGCGATCAAGGCCTCGGCGGTAGGCGCACGTAGCGGCACCGTGATCGGCGGCGGCCTGCTTGGCCTGGAGGCGGCGAAGGCGCTCAAGGATCTCGGCCTCGCCACCCAGGTGGTGGAGTTCGCGCCGCGCCTCATGGCGGTGCAGATCGACGAGCTGGGCGGCCGCCTGCTGCGGCGCAAGATCGAGGCACTGGGGGTGGCGGTGCACACCCAGAAGAACAGCACCGACATCGTCGATGGCGAGCAGGGCCGGCACCGCCTGCGCTTCGCCGACGGCAGCCATCTCGACACCGATCTGATCCTGTTCTCCGCCGGCATCCGCCCGCGCGACGAGCTGGCGCGCAGCAGCGGCCTGGCGGTGGGCGAGCGCGGCGGCATCGTCATCGACAACCACTGCCGCAGTTCCGACCCCAGCATCTACGCGATTGGCGAATGCGCGCTGTGGGAGAAGAAGATCTACGGCCTGGTCGCACCCGGCTACCAGATGGCCGAGGTGGCGGCGGCGACCATCGCCGACGCGGCCGCGCCGGCGCAGTTCCAGGGTGCGGACATGAGCACCAAACTGAAACTCATGGGCGTCGATGTCGCCTCGATCGGCGACGCCCACGGCGCCACCGTGGACGCGCTCAACTACGTCTACAGCGACGAGGTCGCCGGCATCTACAAGAAGCTGGTGGTGAGCGGCGACCAGAAGCGCCTGCTCGGCGCGGTGCTGGTCGGCGAGGCCGCCGACTACGGCAACCTCCTGCAGTTCGCGCTCAATGGCATCGCCCTGCCGGCGCACCCCGAGGAGCTGATCCTGCCGGCGCGCGAGGGCGGCGCCAAGAAGGGCCTGGGCGTGGAGCTGCTGCCGGACAGCGCCACCATCTGCTCCTGCAACAACGTCAGCAAGGGCGCGCTCTGCAGCGCAGTGGCCGAAGGCTGCACCAGCCTCGGCGCGCTGAAGAAATGCACCAAGGCCGGCACCAGTTGCGGCGGCTGCGCCGCCCTGGTGAAACAGGTGCTGGACGCCGAGCTCAAGGCCCAGGGCTTCAGCATCAGCAACCACCTCTGCGAGCACTTCCCGCATTCGCGCCAGGAGCTGTTCCACCTGGTCAAGCTGGGCGGGCTGAAGAGCTTCGACGCGGTGCTGCTCAAGCACGGCCAGGGGCGCGGCTGCGACATCTGCAAGCCCACCGTCGCCTCGATCCTCGCCTCGGTGTGGAACGAGCACATCCTCAAGCCGCGCCACGCCGCGATCCAGGACAGCAACGACTACTACCTCGCCAACCTGCAGAAGGACGGCAGCTACTCGGTGGTGCCGCGCATCCCCGGCGGCGAGATCACGCCGGAGAAGCTGATCGTGATCGGCCAGGTGGCGCAGCGCTACGGCCTCTATACCAAGATCACCGGCGGCCAGCGCATCGACCTGTTCGGCGCGCGGGTCGAGCAACTGCCGCTGATCTGGAAGGCGTTGGTCGACGCCGGCTTCGAGTCGGGTCATGCCTACGGCAAGTCCATGCGCACGGTGAAGAGCTGCGTCGGCTCGACCTGGTGCCGCTACGGCGTGCAGGACTCGGTGGGCATGGCGATCCGCCTGGAGCACCGCTACCGCGGCCTGCGCTCGCCGCACAAGATCAAGCTGGCGGTGAGCGGCTGCACCCGCGAATGCGCCGAGGCGCAGGGCAAGGACGTCGGCGTGATCGCCACCGAGAAGGGCTGGAACCTCTACGTCTCCGGCAACGGCGGCATGAAGCCACGCCACGCCTCGCTGCTCGCCACCGATCTCGATGACGCGAGTCTGGTGCAGTACATTGACCGCTTCCTGATGTTCTACATCCGCACCGCCGACCGCCTGCAGCGCACCTCCACCTGGCTCGACAACCTCGAAGGCGGCATCGACTACGTGAAGAAGGTGGTGCTGGAAGACTCGCTGGGCATCGCCGCCGAGCTGGAAACCGAGATGCAGGGCCTGGTCGACACCTACGAGTGCGAGTGGAAGAAGGCGATCAACGACGAGCAGACGCTCAAGCGCTTCCGTCACTTCGTCAACTCGGCCGAGCCGGACGCCAACATCCAGTTCGTCGACGAGCGCGGCCAGATCCGTCCGGCGCGCGCCGCCGAGAAGATCACGGAGACCGTCGCATGACCACGCAAGCACTGTGGACCTATGTCTGCCCGCTCACCGCCATCGTCCCCAACACCGGCGTCTGCGCCAAGGTCGGGCGCGAGCAGGTGGCGGTGTTCCGTCTGGTGTCGCCGCAGGGCGAGGACGAGGCGGTGCACGCGCTGGGTCAGTGGGATCCGCGCTCGCAGGCCAACGTGCTGTCGCGTGGCCTGCTGGGCGATATCAACGGTGTCGCGGTAGTGGCCTCGCCGGTCTACAAAAATCATTACGCCCTGGAGACCGGCGCATGTCTGGAGGACGAGTCGCTATCGGTACCGGTGTTTCCGGTGCGAGTGGCGGAAGGGCAGATCTTCGTGGGCCGCCGGCCCGCGGACGGAGCCTGAGTCAGGGCGATGCAAAAGCTGGTGATTGTGGGCGGAGGGATGGCGTCCGCGCGGCTGCTCGAAGAGCTGCACGCGCGGGCGCCAGACCGCTATGCCATCGAGGTCCACGGCGAGGAGCCTGAGGGCCACTACAACCGTGTGCTGCTGTCGCCGGTGCTGGCCGGCGAGATGGCCGCGAGCGAGATCATCACCCACCCGCCGGCCTGGCATGCCGAGCGTGGCATCCGCTTTTTCGGCGGCGATCCGGTGGTCGCCATCGACCGCGCGCGGCGGCGCCTGCGGACACGCAGCGGTGCCGAGTCCGGCTACGACCAGCTGGTGCTCGCCACCGGTTCTTCGGCCCTGCGGCCGACGCTGCCCGGCATGGCGCTGCCGGGCGTGCTGGCCTTCCGCGATCTTCGCGATCTCGCGCAACTGGAAGCCGGCATCCGCCGTGGCGGCCGCGCCCTGGTGGTCGGCGGCGGCGTGCTTGGCCTGGAGGCGGCGATGGCGCTACGGCACCGCGGCCTCGACGTCTGCGTGCTGAACCGCTCCGGCGCGCTGATGGAGCGCCAGCTCGATGCCGAGGCCTCGGGCCTGCTGCGGGCCGAGCTGGAGCGCCAGGGTCTGCGCTTTGAGCTGCACGCCGAGACTCAGGCGCTGCTCGGTGAGGAGCGGGTCACGGCGCTGCAACTGCGCGACGGCCGCGTGCTCGCCGCCGATCTGGTGCTGTTCGCCACCGGCATCGCGCCGCGCATCGCGCTGGCACAGGCGGCGGGCCTGAGCTGCGGACGCGGCATCCAGGTGGACGACGCGCTGCGCAGCTCCGATGCCGCGATCAGCGCCGTGGGCGAATGCCTGGAGCATCGCGGCCAGTGCTACGGCCTGGTGGCGCCGGTCTACGAACAGGCGCGGGTGCTGGCGGCGCGACTGGCCGGCGAGTCCACGGCGCATTACCCGGGCTCGGCCACCTCGCTCAAGCTCAAGGTCAGCGGCATCGAGCTGTTCTCGGCCGGCGAGTTCGTCGGCGCCGAGGGCGACGAGCTGCTCCGCTACCGCGATCCCCGGCGCGGCATCTACAAGAAGCTGGTGCTGCGCGCCGGCCGCCTGGTCGGCGCGGTGCTGATCGGCGATGCCCGCGACAGCGGCTGGTACTTCGAGCTGATCCAGAGTGGCCAGCCTATCGGCGCCTGGCGCCGCTCGCTGTTGTTCGGACGCGCCTACTGCCTGGTCGCGGACGCGGCATGAGCACCAGTGCGCCGGTGCGCACCACCTGCCCCTACTGCGGCGTCGGCTGCGGTGTGCTGGCGAGCCCGCGCGCCGACGGCGGCGTCGACATCGCTGGCGATCCGACGCACGGCGCGAGTCTCGGCCGGCTGTGCGTGAAGGGCTCGGCGCTGGGGGAGACGGTGGGGCTGGAGGAGAGGTTGCTGTATCCCGAACTGCGCGCCGGCCACTCCCTCCCCCGCTCGCGGGGGAGGGCCGGGGTGGGGGCGTCTCAGCCCGTCAACGCCCCCCTCCCAACCTCCCCCCACACGCGGGGGGAGGAGCCAGCACCCCGCCGCCGCGCCAGCTGGAACGAAGCCCTGGACACCGTCGCCGAGGGCTTCGCCCGCATCATCGCCGAGCACGGCCCCGACGCCGTCGCCTTCTACGTCTCCGGCCAGTTGCTGACCGAGGACTACTACCTCGCCAACAAGCTGATGAAAGGCTACATCGGCTCGGCCAACATCGATACCAACTCGCGGCTGTGCATGTCTTCGGCGGTGGCCGGCCACAAGCGCGCCTTCGGCGAAGACCTAGTGCCCGGTTGCTACGAGGATTTCGAGACGGCCGAGCTGGTGGTGCTGGTCGGCTCCAACACCGCCTGGTGCCATCCGGTGCTGTTCCAGCGGCTGAGTGCCGCCAAGCAGGCGCGGCCGGAGCTGCAGATCGTGGTGATCGATCCGCGCCGCACCGCCAGTTGCGAGCTGGCCGACCTGCATCTGCCGCTGGCGCCGGGCAGCGATGTGGCGCTGTTCAACGGCCTACTCGCCTGGCTGCACCAGCAGGGCCTGGGCGATGCGGCGTTTCTCGCCGAGCACGCGCGCGGCGCCGAAGCGGCGGTGGCAGTAGCGCTGGAGACCAGCGGCTCGCTGGCGCATGTGGCGCGCGCCTGCGGGCTGCCGGAGCCGCTGCTGCGGCAGTTCTACGCGCTCTGGGGCCGCAGCGAGAAAGTGGTGACCGCCTTCTCGCAGGGCGTCAACCAGTCGTCGAGCGGCACCGACAAGGTCAACGCCATCTGCAACTGCCACCTCTACACCGGCCGCATCGGCAAGCCGGGCGCCAGCCCCTTCTCGATCACCGGCCAACCCAATGCCATGGGCGGCCGCGAGGTCGGTGGCCTGGCCAACCAGCTGGCGGCCCATCTGGAGCTGGACCAACCGGCTCACCGCGCCCTGGTGCAGGACTACTGGCGCTCGCCGCGCATCGCCAGCCAGCCGGGGCTCAAGGCGGTGGAGCTGTTCGAGGCGATCCACGCCGGGAAGGTGAAGGCGGTGTGGATCATGGCGACCAATCCGGTGGTGAGCCTGCCCGACGCCGACCGCGTGCGCGCGGCGCTGGCGCGCTGCGAGCTGGTGGTGGTCTCCGAGGTGATGGCGCGCACCGATACCGCCGACCTCGCCCATGTGCTGCTGCCGGCCCTGGCCTGGGGCGAGAAGGACGGCACGGTGACCAATTCCGACCGCCGCATCTCGCGCCAGCGCGCCTTCCTGCCGGCGCCCGGCGAGGCGCGCGCCGACTGGTGGGCGATCGCCGAAGTGGCCAAGCGCATGGGCTTTGCCGAGGCCTTCGCGCAGCGCAGCGCGCAGGAGATCTTCGTCGAGCACGCCAGGCTCTCCGCCTACCGCAACCGCCCTCGCCCCAACTCGCAAGCGGGAGAGGGCTCAGGTGCCGAGGCGGCCGACATCCATCGCGTCTTCAACCTCGCCGGCCTAGCCGAGCTGAGCGCGGCCGACTTCGACCGCCTCGAACCCCTGCAGTGGCCAGTCACCGCGCCACCCGGCACCCAGACTCCGAGCCTGCGCCTGTTCGCCGACAGCCAGTTCGCCCATCCCGACGGCCGCGCGCGGCTGCTGCCGCTGTGGCCGCGTGGGCCGGCGCACCGGACCGACGACGACTGGCCGCTGGTGCTCAACACCGGCCGCGTGCGCGACCAGTGGCACACCATGAGCCGCACCGGCAAATCGCCGAAGCTGGCCGCGCATCTGCCCGAGCCCTATGTCGAGATCCATCCCGAGGAGGCGCTGCTCTGGGGCGTGCAGGACGGCCGCCTGGCGCGGGTGAGCAGCCGCTGGGGCGCCTGCGTGCTGCGGGTGAAGACCTCCAACACCATCCCGCGCCGGCAGCTGTTCGTGCCCATCCA
>SCVA01000006.1 GCA_004297005.1 Nevskiaceae bacterium | reverse complement strand
GATCTCCGCCTTCAACCATCCGCTCAATCTCATCGCCCACCAGGTCGGGCCGGCGCTGGCGGTGGGCTGCCCGGTGCTGGTGAAGCCGGCCAAGGCCACGCCGCTGTCCTGCCAGCGCTTTGTCGACATCCTCCACGAGGCCGGCCTGCCCCAGGGTTGGGTGCAGCTGGTGCTGCCGGTGGACAACAGCCTGACCACGGCGATGGTCAGCGATCCCCGCGTTGCCTTCCTCAGCTTCATCGGCAGCGCGGCGGTGGGCTGGAAGCTCAAGAGTCAACTGGCTCCCGGCGCGCGCTGCGCGCTGGAGCACGGCGGCGTGGCGCCGGTTATCGTCGCCGCCGACGCCGATCTCGATGCCGTGGTCCCCAGCCTCGCCAAAGGCGGCTACTACCACGCCGGCCAAGTCTGCGTGTCGGTGCAGCGGGTCTATGCCGAGGCGACCATCGCCGAGACCCTGGCGCAGCGTCTGGCGGAAGCGGCGCAGCGTCTCAAGGTCGGCGATCCGACCCTGGCCGAGACCGAGGTGGGGCCGCTGATTTCGCCCGCCGAGGTGCAGCGCATCGACGCCTGGGTGAGGAAGGCCGTGGCCGGCGGTGCGCGCCTGCTGTGCGGCGGCGAGCCGCTGTCCGCCACCTGCTATGCGCCAACCCTGCTGCTCGACCCGCCGGCCGAGGCGGAGGTCTCGACCCAGGAAGTGTTCGGGCCGGTGGTCTGCGTCTACCGCTATAGCCAGCTGGACGAGGCCATCGCCCGCGCCAACAGCCTGCCGGTGGCTTTTCAGGCGGCGGTGTACAGCCGCGATCTCGACACCGCCCTGCGCTGCTACCAGCGCCTCGATGCTTCGGCGGTGATGGTCAACGACCACACCGCCTTCCGCGTCGACTGGATGCCCTTCGCCGGGCTCAAGCATTCCGGCTATGGCGTCGGCGGCATCCCGCACACGATGCGGGAGATGCAGGTGCGCAAGATGCTGGTGCTCAAGTCCAGGGAGATTGTTCGCTAGGCGGATTGCGGATTGCGGATTGCGGATTGCGGATTGCGCTCAGCTTTCCAGCAGCCGCAGCAGACCCGATTCCACCGGCCAGTCCTTGAGCTTCTGCAACAGCCGCAGGCGCTCGGGCTGGCGTTCGCCGGCGAAACGCTCGGCGAGCAGGGCTTCGTAGGCTTCCAGGGTGAGGCTGGCGAGGCCGGTGTCGTAGTGCAGCTTGCGCTGCACGAAGTCCTGCCAGCGGGCCTTTTCCTCTTCGTCGAGAAAGTCCGGAAAGTGGCGGGCGCGGTAGCGGAACAGCAGCTCGTCGTAACGCGGGTCCTTGAAGCTGTCCTGGTAGCGCCAGAGCGCGTCGCCGCTGGCGGCGCGGACCTTGGCGAGTTTGGCCTTGTCCTCGTCGGGCAGGAAGCCGCCATAGAGCGAGAGCTCGGGGTCCTGCTCGCCGTACTCGGGCGCGCTGAACACCTCCTGCACCTTGGCCGCCAGCGCTTCGCGCACGGCGTACAGGGCCTCGCGCCGTTCCAGGCAGGCGGCGAGGTCTATGCCCCAGCGCTCGGCGTCGGTTGCGCGCAGGGCCGAGAGCGGCGAGAGCATCGGCGACTTGTTGAGGTGCACGCCTTTCAGCGGCAGCCGCTCGACGCCCTCGGGCAGGTCTTCGGTGCGGGCGAACACCCGCTCGCGCAGCTCCTCGGGGTCCAGGCTGAGCAGTTCCTCGATGTCCTGGCCGAGGTCGTAGGTCAGCACGCAGTTGTTGTTGGTCGGATGGCGCGCCAGCGGCACGATCACCGCCAGGCAGCCGCGGCTGGCCGTGATCTTCGAGGAGACATGCAGCACCGGCGTCATCGCGCTGACGTCGAGCAGGCTGGCGGCATAGCGCTTGTCGCGCAGCTTCAGCGCGTGCTCGAACAGCCGCGGCTGCGCCTGGCGCAGGCGGCGGGCGAGGGCGATGGTGGCCTCGACATCGGAGAGCGCGTCATGGGCCTTGGCGTGATTCAAAGCGTTGGCGGCGCTCAGATGCTCCAGCTTGAAACTGGTGGCGCCGTCCTCCCGCTTCGGCCATTCCAGACCCTGCGGGCGCAGGGCATGCCAGAGCCGCACCACGTCGATCAGATCCCAGCGCGAGTTGCCGCCGCGCCATTCCCGCTCGTAGGGATCATAGAAGTTGCGGTAGAGCAGATGCCGGGTCACCTCGTCGTCGAAGCGGATCGAGTTGTAGCCGGCGCCGCAGGTTCCGGGCTGGCCGAAGGCCTCGGCGATCCGGCGGACGAACTCGTACTCCGGCACGCCCAGCTCGCGGGCCTGCTGCGGACTGATGCCGGTGAGCAAGCAGGCGTCGGGGTGGGGCAGCACGTCGATCGACGGCTGGCAGTAGAGCAGGATCGGCTCTCCCAGCGGCTCCAGTTCGGCGTTGGTGCGCTGCGCGGCGAACTGGCTGGGCCGGTCCCTGGCGGGGTCGGCGCCGAAAGTCTCGTAGTCGTGCCAGAGAAAGCTGGGTGCGGCGTTCATGATGGTGTCCGTAAACCTGACAGT
Source organism: Nevskiaceae bacterium (assembly GCA_004297005.1). Classification (GTDB taxonomy): domain Bacteria; phylum Pseudomonadota; class Gammaproteobacteria; order Nevskiales; family Nevskiaceae; genus Stagnimonas. Next base: position 34,570 of record SCVA01000006.1, on the reverse strand, counting down.
TGGTTCAAGTTACTGATTGGAATGAATTTTTGTAGATTCCAGCGTCAACCCATTCATCGGCTGACCGTTGCCAATCATCGGATGTTCTCTTGCTGGACCGCATTACTACCCCTTCCACGTCGCACAGGATTGCCCATGACTGCTCGTAGCAAGCTGCTGAAGTCCGTGTTCACCGCCGCCGTTGCCGGCTGCGCCACCCTCACCGCCATGCCCGCTTCCTCGGCTCCGGCCGCAGCGGCATCGCAGGCCCGCATCATCCCCAATCAGTACATCGTCGTACTCAAGCCGCAGGCGCTGCCCAAGGCCTACCGTGGCCAGGGCGTCCAGAGCCTTGTGCAGTCGGTGCTGGCGCAGGTCGGTGGTGGTCAGGTGATTAACCATTATCAGTCGGCTCTGCTGGGCTTCTCCGCACGGCTGAGCGCCAACCAGGCGGCGGCGCTGGCCAAGCTGCCCTACGTGGCTTCGGTCGAGGCCGATCAGGTGATGACCACGACCGCCACCCAGACCGGTGCCACCTGGGGCATCGACCGCATCGATCAGCGCAATCTTCCGCTCAACGGCCAGTACATCTACCGCGACCAGGGCGGCGCTGGCGTCAATGTCTACGTGATCGACACTGGTCTCAACCCCGATCACAGCGAGTTTACCGGCCGTGTTGGCGCCGGTCGCAACTTCGCGCCGAACAACGATGGCCTGATCGGCAGTCTGATTCCCGGCGGTCTGATCCCGCTCAACTTGGCGGCCCTGGACTTCGGCACCGGCCTGTTTGATGGCGGCACCGATCCGGCCGATACCACCGACTGCAATGGTCATGGCACCCACGTTGCCGGCACCGCCGTCGGCACCACCTATGGCGTCGCCAAGAAGGCCACCATCCACTCGGTGCGCGTGCTCGGCTGCAGTGGTTCCGGTTCCAACGAGGGCGTGATCGCCGGCGTCGATTGGGTGGCCGCCAACGCCCAGCATCCGGCGGTGGCCAACATGTCGCTCGGTGGCGGCGATTCCGCCGCTCTGGACACCGCAGTGCAGAACCTGATCGCCAGCGGTGTCGCCATCGCGGTGGCGGCCGGCAACGACTCCGCCAACGCCTGCTCGGGCTCGCCGAACAAGGTGCCGGACGCGATCACCGTCGGTTCCACCACCAATACTGACGCGATGTCCTCGTTCTCCAACTTTGGCGCCTGTGTCGACATCTTCGCGCCGGGTTCCGATATCACCTCGGCCGACTACAGCAACAACAGCGGCTCGACGGTGCTGTCCGGCACTTCGATGGCCAGCCCGCACGTTGCCGGCGCTGCCGCGCTGGTGCTGGGTCTGAACCCGACGGCCTCGCCGGAAGACGTTGCCAACGCGCTGCTCGGCGACGCCACCGCCGGCGTGCTGACCGGTCTCGGCGCCGGTTCGCCCAACGCGCTGCTGTACACCGCGCACTAAGCGCTGACGCGGCAAGGAAGGCGGGCCTGGTGCCCGCCTTTTTTGTGCCCGGCTGCGGGTCGGTGGACGCGGGTGTCGATGCTAGACTGCCGGCCGCTTTTGCCCAGTAAAACCCATGACCGCCAGCCGCGAAACCCTGCTTGCCGCCCTCGACGCCCACGTTGACCCCTTGCTGGGGCAGGGCCTGGTCAGCGCCGGCGTGGTGAAATCGCTGCAGCCGGGCAACCGGCCACTGGTGGAGATCGAACTGGGCTTCCCGGCCGCCGGCATCCGCGAGAGTTTCTGCCAGGCGGTGGCGCAGACCCTGCGCCAGTCCTGCGGCGTCGAGGCCGAGGTCAGGCTGAGCTGGCGGATTCAGTCGCAGGCCCTGCGGCGCAATCTGCAGCCCTTGCCGGAGATCCGGAACATCATCGCCGTCGCCTCCGGCAAGGGTGGCGTCGGCAAGAGCACGGTGGCGGCCAATCTGGCGTTGGCGCTGCGGCTGGAAGGCGCGCGTGTGGGTCTGCTCGACGCCGATATCTACGGTCCCAGCCAGCCGCGCATGCTGGGCGTCGAGGGCCAGCGCCCGACCTCGCCCGATGGCCGGCGCATGCATCCCATTGAGGCGCTCGGTCTGCAAGTGATGAGCATCGGTTTTCTCATCGACGACGACCAGCCGATGATCTGGCGCGGCCCGATGGCCACCCAGGCGCTCAACCAGTTGATCGGCGAAACCGCCTGGCAGGACCTGGACTACCTAGTCATCGACCTGCCGCCAGGCACCGGCGACATTCAGCTCACGCTCTCGCAGAAGATTCCGCTCTCCGGCGCGGTGATCGTCACCACCCCGCAGGACATCGCCCTGCTCGACGCCCGCAAGGGTCTGCAGATGTTCCGCAAGGTCGAAGTGCCGGTGCTCGGCATCGTCGAGAACATGGCCATCTACTGCTGCCCCAACTGCGGCCACAGCGAGCACATCTTCGGTGCCGGTGGCGGCGAGAAGCTGGCGCGCGACTACGACACCGAGCTGCTTGGCTCGCTGCCACTGTCGGCGAAGATCCGCGCCCAGGCCGATGGCGGCCGCCCGACTGTGATCGCCGAGCCCGACTCGGCCGAGGCGCAGAGCTACCGCGCCATCGCCCGCATCGCCGCCGCCCGGCTGGCGCATGGCGCGGTTCAGACCTCGTTCCCCTCCATCGAGATCGCCTGAGCGATGTCGAGGCTGTGGCTGGCGCTGCTGCTGGCACTCTGCGCCTGGCAGGCCGGCCAGTGGTGGCGGCTGCGGCCGGTACAGCAGGCCAATGGCGTGCTGGTGGCGGAAGACCCCCGACAGCAACCGGTGGAGATCGACGGCTTCAACTACCGGGACTACCGGTTGAGCCCGCGCGCCAGCTACCACCTGCGTGCCCGCCTGCTGTCGCGCGAGTCCTATCGCCTGGGCCGCGAGGCGGAGCTGTCGCCGCTGGACTTCGCGCTCGGCTGGGGGGTGATGTCCGACAACCGCGTGCTGGACGCGCTGGAGATCAGTCAGTCCGGCCGCTACTTCTGGCTGCGCTGGGGCGAGGCGGCGCCGGCGAGTGAGACCGAGATGCTGCGCCATGCCGCCAACACCCATCTGATCCCCGCCGACGACAGTGTGCGGCGCGCGCTCGCTAGAATGCGCCCGGGGCAGGTGGTGGCGCTGGACGGCTGGCTGGTGGATGTCGCCGCCAAGGACGGCTGGCAATGGCAGAGCTCGCTGACCCGATCCGACACCGGTGCCGGGGCCTGCGAGCTGTTGTGGGTACGCTCGGCCTCGGTACTACTTCGTGGCAAATAACCAAGACTAGGCAACGACGGAAGCGATGAGCATCAAATCGGACAAGTGGATCCGCCGCATGGCGGCGCAAGGCATGATCGAGCCCTTCGAGCCCGGCCAGGTGCGGGTCGCCGCCGACGGTCACAAAATCGTCAGCTACGGCACTTCCAGCTACGGCTACGACGTGCGCTGCGCCGACGAGTTCAAGATTTTCACCAACATCAACTCCACCATCGTCGATCCCAAGGCCTTTGACCCGAAGAGCTTCATCGACGTGAAGTCGGACGTCTGCATCATCCCGCCCAATTCCTTCGCGCTGGCGCGTACCGTCGAGTACTTCCGCATTCCGCGTTCCACCCTGGTGGTCTGCCTTGGCAAGAGCACCTACGCGCGCTGCGGCATCATCGTCAACGTCACCCCGCTGGAACCGGAGTGGGAGGGCCATGTGACCCTGGAGTTCAGCAACACCACCACCCTGCCGGCGAAGATCTACGCCAACGAGGGTGTGGCGCAGATGCTGTTCTACGAATCAGACGAGGTCTGCGAGACCAGCTACAAGGATCGCGGCGGCAAGTATCAAGGCCAGCGCGGTGTGACCCTGCCGCGCACTTGATTTAATTGCAGGTGACCGTGAACTGTCTCCAAGTCCGCTTTGAGAAGGTCACCCCGGTCACCAGCATCCTGCGCTGCACCCGCAGCGACGGGCGCAGCCTGGCGATGGTGACACCGCACCAGCCCGGCCTGCCGCACGATCTGCTGCACTGGCTGGTGGAGACCGAACTGGGTTTCGGCGACGCCATGTTCGGCCAGTTGCTGCGCAACGAGAATCTGCGGGAAGAGCCGGCCACCGGCAGCTTCGCCGGCTTCGATGCCGACACCGAGGACTCGGTGAATGCCGAGACGATCGCCAGCACCCTCGATTGGGTGGACTGGAGTCAGTCACCGGACTGGCTCGAACTGCGCCGTCAGTGCGCCGAGTCCTTCGCCTACTACCACTTGCCGATGCCGGAGCTGCCCGAGGCGCGCTGGCGGGCGCTGCAGGCCGCCCTGGAGCAGATGCTGGCGCGCTGGCCGGGCCTGCCGGTGGGCGGCGTGCTGGCCTTCCGTTACCCGCCGCTGGCGGAGGGTTCGGGGAAGCCGTAGCGGCGCGCGATCTCGCGCAGCACCAGCCACTCGCCATAGTGCGATTCGGCGGCGCGGGTTTCCATGGTCTTGGCCGAGGACACGCCCAGTACCGTGTCCAGCGGCGTGCCGGTGGAGCACAGCCGGCCGTGCGGGCCGGCGGGCACATCGAAGGCCGGCTTGTCACTACGCGGCGGATTGTCGAAGTCCAGCGCGTAGGCGAGGTTCAGCGACCAGTCGGCGCGCGGCCCGATCGGGTCCAGGCCAAAGCGCCAGGTGATCAGGTTGAGGATGGACTGCGGATCGAAAGGCAGCGAGCTGACGCCCTTGGCAACGCGCGGCCCGGCCAGCAGGCAGGGCACCCGGAAGCCCAGACGACCGTCGTTGCCCAGGGCTTTCTCCGCCTCCGACAACGGCGCCAGCGGCGGCACCACGTGGTCGAAGAAGCCGCCCCATTCGTCGTAGTTGATGATCAGCAGGGTCTTGTCCCAGTTCGGCGAGTTGCGCAGCGTCTCGTAGACCTGGTTGAGGAAGGCCTGGCCGTCGCGCACATCGGCTACCGGGTGGTCGTCGTTGGAGATGCCCTGCGGGTTCTCGCCGAGAAAGCGCGGCTCCACGTAGCTCACCGCCGGCAGCAGGCCCAGCGAAGCCTGCAGCAGGAACGTGGCGTAGGGCAAGCTGACGTTGAGGTGCTGCTCGTACCAGAGCGCGGTCAGCGGCAGATCCTGGAAGTAGTAGCTGCCGCTGACGCCCTTGGCCGCCAGCCGGTCCCAGATGGTCGGCAGCGCGCAGCGGTCGAAGCTGTTGCTGAGCCGGTCGGTTTCCCCCGAGTGCATGTAGATGCGGTTGGGGTAGGTGGAGCTGAGAATGCCGTGGTAGTACTGATCGCAGACGGTCCAGTGCTCCGCCATGCCCTTGTAGAAGGGCAGGTCCTCGTCGGTGAAATAGCCAACCGGGAACTTGTCGGCCGGGTTGAGCTTGGTGTCGTCGGTGAGCAGCCAGCCGTCGAGCTTGCCGTTGTTGAGATGCACGCGACCACCGTTGTAGCCGTGGTCGGGGTCGGCCCAGCCGCAGCTCTGGTAGCCGTAGTCGGCATCGCTGGAAAGCCGGAAGGTCTCGACGCTCTTGCCTTCGACGTTGGGGAAGCGCAGGCCGGCCTGGCGGCCATTGGCGCCGGGCACCCAGCCGAGCATGTGATCGAAGGAGCGGTTCTCCATCATCACCACCACGATGTGCTCGATGCCGCTGTCCTCCGGCTTGGGCAGCGTCTTGCCGGCCGGCGGATGCTGGGCCGGGACGTAGTCCGCGGGCAGGCCGTTGTCACTCGGTGCTTCGGAACTGGCGCAGGCGGCGAGCAGGGAGGCTCCGGCGGCGGAGCCGGCAAGGCCGGCCAGCACCCGCCGGCGGGAAATGTCGAAGGAATCGTTGTCAGACATGGGGCGTAACCGGCATTCAGTAAGCAGCCGGCAAGCCTAGCGGCGCGATGTTTCGCGCCGATGAATTCCCTACGGTTGCGCTAGGCGGTGATGCGCCAGCAGCGGTGCGCCGGTGGTGGCCGCTTGAAATCCTCGTCCAGGGTCTGCGGGCTGATGTCGCGCACCTGATAGCCCTCCAGCGCGTCCAGCTTGAAGCGCTGGCGGTTGCAACTGAAGTAGAGCACGCCGCCGGGCGCCAACAGGCGCATGGCGTCGGCGATCAGCGCCGCGTGGTCGCGCTGCACGTCCCAGCTGTCCTCCATCTTCTTGGAGTTGGAGAAGGTCGGCGGGTCGCAGAAGATCACGTCGAACTGAGGCGCGCGCGGATCGGCGGCGGTGCGCGCCAGCCATTCCAGACAGTCGGCGCGCAGCGTCGCGTGCGCCGGCAGCCGGGTCGGTAGCGGGCCACGGCCGTCCACCTCGGTGCAGGCGATCTGGTTCAGCTCCAGGTTCTGCGCCAGCCAGTCGAGATAGGTGTTGGAGAGGTCCACCGACAGCGTCTGCGCCGCGCCGCCCACCGCCGCCTGCACGGTCGCCGCGCCGGTGTAGCAGAAGAGGTTGAGAAAGCGCTTGCCGGCGCATTCCTTCTGCAGGCGCAGGCGCATCGGCCGGTGGTCGAGGAACAGGCCGGTGTCGAGATAGTCGTCGAAGTTCACCCACAGCTTGGCGCCGTGCTCCTGCACGATGTGGTAGCGCTCGGTGTCGGCCTGGCGCTGGTACTGGCTGGGGCCTTTCTGGGCGCGGCGCAGCTTGTAGTGCAGGTTGGCCGAGGGCAGTTCCAGCACCTGCTGGATCACCGTCAGCGCCTCGCGCAGGCGGCGTTCGGCGGCGGCCGGCTCGATGGTTTTCGGCGGCGCGTATTCCTGCACCACCGCGTGGCGTTCGGGGGTGGCGTAGAGGTCGACGGCGACCGAGTAGTCCTTGAGATCGGCATCGTAGAGGCGGTAGTTGCTCACGCCGCTACGCTTGGCCCACTTGTTGAGGTGGCTGAGGTTCTTGCGCAGGCGGTTGGCGAAGTCGGGCGCGACCTCCTTGCGTTCGCCGCTGCCCAGCGGCGAGGGTCTGGATACCGCCAAGGCGGTGCTGGAATCCGGCTCGCTGCCTTCTGTCGGCCGCTCGCTGACCGGCGCAGGCGGTGCGGCGTTAGCGGCCTGGGCATGCACATCCATCAGCAGCAGCTTGCAGGGCAGGGCGCCGTTGTAGAAGGCGTAAAGCTTGTCGGCACGCAGGCCCAGACGGTGGCCGAGGTCGGGGCGGCCGGTGAACAGCGCCGCCCGCCAGCCGCCGAAGGCCGCTTTCAGCCGGCTGCCGTAGAGCGAGTGCAGCTTCACCAGTTCGGCCTCGTTGGCGAGCCGCTCGCCGTAGGGCGGGTTGCAGATCACCAGGCCCGGCGCACCGGCCGGCGGTGTCGCGGCGGTGGCGTCGCCGACGGTGAAATCGACCTTGCCGGTGAGCCCGGCGCGCTGGCCGTTGGTGCGCGCGGCGGAGATCGCCGCCGGGTCCAGATCGCGTCCGACCAGGGCCGGCAGCTCGGCTTTCAACCCGCGCTCGCGGCGGCCCTCGGCCTGCTCGCGCAAGGTGCGCCAGAGCTTGGGCTGATGCTCATTCCAGGCGGCAAAGCCCCAGCGCTCGCGCAACAAGCCGGGGGCGATGTCGGCGGCGATCCAGCCGGCCTCGATCACCAGGGTGCCGCTGCCGCACATGGGGTCGAGCAGGCCGCCGCCGCGGGCGGCGATGGCCGGCCAGCCGGCGCGCAGCAGCAGGGCGGCGGCGAGGTTTTCCTTCAGCGGCGCGGTAACGCCGCGATGGCGGTAGCCGCGCTGGTGCAGGGACTCGCCGGCCAGATCCAGCGACAGCGTTGCGTGATCGCCATCGAGGTGCAGGTGGATGCGGATGTCCGGCGCCTCGGCATCGACGTCGGGGCGCTTGCCGACGGCGGCGCGGAAGCGGTCGGCGACCGCGTCCTTCACCTTCAGCGCCGCGTAGTGGCTGTGGGTGACGATCTGCGAACGGCCGGCGACCTCGATGGCGAAGCTGAAACGGGCGTCGAACAGTTCCGGCCAGTCGATGGCGTGGGCGGCGGCGTAGAGCACCTCGCTGCCGGCGTGCGGACCGCTGCCGCCGCTCAGGGGGAAGCGTTGCAGCGGCATCAGGATGCGCGAGGCCAGGCGCGACCACAGGCAGGCCTTGTAGGCGAAGGCGAGGTCGCCACTGGCGTGGATGCCGCCAACGGTTTCCTTGACGCTGGCCGCGCCCAGGCCGCGCAGTTCCTCCAGCAGCAGTGGCTCGACGCCGCGCGGACAGGTGGCGAACAGCGGCATGGCCGGCGTGGCGGCCGAGCTCAGTTCGGGGCTGGGCTCGGAGACCGGGGTAACTGCGGAGGGGCTATCGCTCATGGCGCATTATCTCGCAGCCGCCTGGTTATCATGCGGCGTCCATGCAAAGGAGTTGCCTCGTGAGCAAGAACTGGGGATGGCTGGCTCTATGCCTGGCCCTGTGCGGTACGTCCGGCCTGGCTCGCGCGGGCACGGCGGATGCCGCCTTCGAGCAGCGCTTCGGCGATACCTTTCTCGACGGCTACTGGCGCGAGAACCCCGATGCCGGCATCGCCAACGGCTATTACCGCTACGCCGACCGCCTGCTGGCGCCGGATGCCGCCGCCCGCGCCGGCTACCTGCGCTACCTCGACCGCCAGCTGGCGGCGCTGGCCGCCGTCGATCCTCAGGCCCTGGACGAGAACCACCGCAGTGACTGGGCGGTGCTCTCCAACCGTCTGGAGCTGGAGCGCTGGTCGCTGCGCGAGCTGAAGGAATGGCAGTGGAATCCGGCGCTCTACAACGTCGCCGAGCCGTTCGCGTTGCTGCTGAACACGCCCTACGCGCCGGAGCCGGAGCGTCTGCGCACGGTGCTGCGCCGGCTAACGGAGGTGCCGGCCTACTACGCGGCGGCGAAGGCGGCGGTGAGCCAGCCCACCCGCGAGCACACGCAGTTGGCGATCCAGCAGAACGCCGGTGCGCTGGAGGTGCTGGGCAAGCCGCTGGAGACCCAGCTGGCCGGCTCCGGCCTCAGCGCCACCGAGCGCACGCTGTTCCTGCAACGCCTGGGCAAGGCGCGGGAGGCGGTCAGCGACTACCTCGCCTGGCTCAAGGCGCTCGACGCCGATCTCGCCGCGCACGGCGGTGCCCGCAGCTTCCGGCTCGGCGAGGCGCTGTACGAAACCAAGTTCGGCTACGAGGTGCAGTCCGGCGCCAGCGCCAAGCAGCTCTATGAACGCGCGCAGGCCGAGAAGGAGCGCCTGCATGCGCGCATGGCGGTGCTCGCCGAGCAGCTCTGGCCCAAGTATTTCCCCGACACCGCGCCCCCCGCCGACCGGGTGGCGAAGATCGCGGCTCTGATCGGCAAGCTTTCGGAAAACCACACCACGCCGGAAAACTTCATCCCCGAAGTGAAGCGGCAGATTCCTCTGCTGGAAGCCTGGGTGCGCGAGCACGATCTGGTCGGCCAGGATGCGACGCGGCCGCTGCAGGTGCGCGAGACGCCGGTGTACATGCGTGGCTTCTCCATCGCCAGCATCAACGCGCCTGGCCCCTACGACCCTACCGCCAACACCTACTACAACGTCTCGCCGCTCAGCGACTACACGCCGGAGCAGGCCGAGAGCTTCCTGCGCGAGTACAACCACTGGCAGTTGCAGGTGCTCAACATCCACGAGGCGGTGCCCGGCCACTACGTACAGCTCCTGCACGCCAACAAGTCGCCGAGCCGGATCAAGACCCTGTTCGGCAACGGCGCGATGGTCGAAGGCTGGGCGGTGTACGCCGAGAAGATGATGCTGGAGAGCGGCTGGGGCGGCTTCGAGCCGGAGATGGAGTTCATCCACAGCAAATGGCTGCTGCGGGTGGTCACCAACACCCTGCTCGACTACGGCATCCAGGTGCTGGGCTGGTCCGAGCAGCAGGTGCTGGACCTGATCCGCGACGAGGCTTTCCAGAGCGAGACCGAAGCGCGCGGCAAGTGGCGGCGGGCGACGCTGAGCCAGGTGCAGCTGACCAGCTACTTCGCCGGCTATTCGGCGATCTACGACTATCGCGAGCGGCTGAAGGCCGAACTGGGGCCGCGTTTCGACCTGAAGCGCTTCCACGAGCGCTTCCTGAGCTTCGGCAGCGCGCCGGTGGCGGTGATCGAATCCCTGATGCGGCCGGAAGACGCCGCCAAACCCTGATCGGAGCAAGCGATGAGCATCAACCTCGGTGGTGGTTACGGCGGCCTGTTCGGCCTGCTAGTGCTGGCGGCCGACCTCTATGCCCTGTTCAGCATCTTCAGCAGCCGCGAGACCGTCGGCAAGAAGGTGGTCTGGACCCTGCTGGTGCTATTTCTGCCGGTGCTCGGCTTCGTCATCTGGTGGCTGGCCGGGCCGCGCTCCAAGGCCGGCTAGCCCGGTCTAAAGGCCGAGCTGTCTACGCAACTCGGCCGGGCTCAGCCGAGCCGGGCTGGACAGATCCAGCGCCTCCACCAGTTCCAGCAACCGGGCATTGAGCGGCGCCGGCCAGGACAGGCGCTCGCCCAGGGCCACGATCTCGCCGTTGAGCTGGCGCACCTCGGTGGCGCGGCCGGCGCGGATGTCCGAGACCATGCTGGGGTAGGCGCCGTCGTCGAGGCCGTTCTTCAGCCGCGCCAGCCACCAGGTCAGCGGCCCGCCGCGCAGCAGCAATTGACGGTAGGCGGCGTGCGGCAGCGGCATCGGCAGCTTGTAGGCGATGCCCGCCGCCTCGATGCGATCGACGGCTTCCTCCAGAACCGCAGCGAAGATGCGTCTAAGGTTTGGCTCGCTGAGCAGGTCACGGAAGGTGCTCTGGGTCAGCGCGCCGATGGCGTTGGCGAGGTTGATCAGCAGCTTGCCCCAGCAGGCCTCCTCGCCGCGGCTGCGACCCAGTGCTAGGCCGGTGCCCTGCAGCAGTCCACGTAGCGCCTGGTCGCCCTCGTCGGCCAGGATCACCGCCGGCTTCGTGGTTAGCTGGGCGTGCAGGGGGCCGAGATGCTGGGCGTTGAACATGATGGTCAGGGCCAGCGCCGGGGTCTGCGGTAGGCATTCGCGCAGGCGCGGCAGCGCGCGCACCCCGTTCAGCGTCGAGACCAGGCTCAGACCCGGGGGCGGCGTGCCCAGCGCGTCGATCACGCCGTCGAGCGCGCCGAATTTGGTGGCGATCAGCAGATAGCGGGTGTCGGCATCCGCCAGTCGCTCAGTCAGCGGTGGCAATGGCGCTTCCAGGGTTCTGCCGCCGGGCCGCTCCAGGCGCAGACGCCCGGCTTGCTCGAAAGCGGCCCGGTCCTTGGCGCGCGCATACAGGCGTAGCGGCCGGCCGGCTACGGATAGATGGCAGGCCAGGGTGATGCCGACCGCGCCAGCGCCGACGAGAGTGATCATCTGCTGCGACTCCTGCGCGGATCGGGAAGCTGGCGGCGAGCTTACGCGCCGTTGGTCGGCCCCGGCTACACTGCCGCCGGGATCACAGGCCTGAAGCCGGGGACATGGATATGCGTGGTTTGCTGTTGCGCGGTCTTGGCGCGCTCGCCCTGGGCTGGCTGGCCGGCATGGCACAGGCCGGCGCGCCCGAAGAGCAGCTCATGAACTGCATGCGGGCCAATATTCCGCAGACCCTGCGCATTCAGGAATTCGACCTCGCCGCCACTGACCGGGCCGGCGGCAGCCGCCTGCTGCGTGGGCGCCTGTACGCCAAGCGCGAGAACGAAAAGCTGCGGGCGATGCTGCGGCTGACCGCGCCCAACGATGTCAACGGCGCTTCCTACCTGATGCGCGAAGGCGACAAGGCCGACGACATGTACGTGTTCCTGCCGGCGCTCAACAAGGTGCGGCGGATCACTGGCGGCAGCAGCGACGGCCCGCTGTTCGGCACCGATCTCTCGTATTCCGACATCAAGCAGATCCACAACGCCTTCAGCGGAAACCAGCCCACGATCGAGGCCGCCGAGAAGCTGGATGGCCGGCCGGTGAAGCGCCTGTCGGTGGTGCCGCACGAGGAGACCGGTTCCCGCTACAGCCGCATCCGTGCCTGGGTGGATGACGAGAGCTGCGTGGCCCTGAAGGTCGAGTTTCTCGAAGGCAACACGGTGCGCAAGCGCTTGACCGGTCCGGCCAAGGCGCTGACCCGCTCCGGCAGCTACTGGTATCTGTCGGAGGCGACCATGGAAGACCTGAAGGAAGGCAGCCGCACGCGCCTGAAGATCACCGGGGTGAAGAGCGGCGAGGACATGGCCAATCGCTACTTCGATTCCCGCAATTTCTACGTCGGCAACTAGGGTGTGTTGACATATAAATGGTCGCTGCGTTGCTGACCAAAAAGCCGCCAGGCAAGGCGCGAGTCGACGCCAAGGCTGGAGCCTTGGCGAGGCTCGCAACGCCGCATGGCGGCTTTTTGGCCAGCAACCCTTCGGGGCGGGACTGTTTTGGGGCATTGCGGCGTCAGCCAGGGAGGAGAATAGAACCACTATTCCCCTCCCTGCCTTCCTGGCACTGCCCCAAAACAGCCTTCCGCCGCAGCGATCATTTATATGTCAACACACCCTAGGACCTAGCTCGTGCTGCGCCTGCTGGAGCGCTTTGCCGCTCGTCCCTGGCTGACCCTGCTGGGCATGGCGGTGATCACCCTGTTGGCGGGGGTGGGCACCTTCGACTTCAAGACCCGCCAGTTGAAGCTGGGCATCGATCCGGCGATGGAGCGCCTGCTGCCGGCCCAGGACAGCGACCGCGCCGTGCTCGAGCGCGCCCGCGCGGTGTTCGGCGACACCGATCCGGTGTTGCTGACGGTGCGCTTCGAGGACGGCGTATTCACCGCCGCCAATCTCGCCGCCGTCGCCCGTCTCAGCGACCGTCTGCGCGAGCAGCCGGGCGTCACTGATGTGTTCTCGTTGGCGAGCGCGCCGAATCTTTCGGCCAGCGGCGAGGATGTCGAGGTCTCGAGCTTCACCCAGCAGGCCGAAGCCGATCCCGCGCGGGTGCCGCTGTTGGCCACGCAGATGGCCGACAACCCGGTCTACCGCAACACCCTGGTCTCGGCCGACGGCAAGGAGGCGGCGTTCGCGCTGTCGCTGCGCGACTTCGACGAACAGGCTTTTCGCGCCGCCGGCTACCCCGAGCGGCTGACCGCACTGGCCAAAGAAGTCAGCGGGGCGAGCGTGGTGCGAGTCAGTGGCGCGCCGGTGATCAAGCGCGCGACCGCCGACGCCCTGCTGAAGACCTTCATGGTCACCGTGCCGATGGTGCTGCTGGTGATCGTTGGCGTGCTGCTGGTGGCCTTCCGCGATCTGCGGGCGACGCTCGCTGGCACACTCACGGTGAGCGTCGCGCTGATCTGGACCCTGGCCATCGCACACTGGCTGGGCTGGAAGCTGCACATGCTCACCGCGCTGACGCCGGTGCTGGTGGTGACCCAGGGGCTCTGCTACTGCATCCACTGGCTGGCCGATTACGTGCAGCACAGCGACACCCGCGACAGCGCCACCCGTGCCCGCTGGGCGCTCAAGCATTCCTCGCTGCCGCTGGGGCTCAATGCGCTGACCACCTGCTCGGGCTTCCTGGCGCTGTTGCTCAATGATCTGCCGGCGATCCGCCAGTTCGCCATCCTCACCGCGATCGGGACCGCGCTGGCCGTGGTGCTCTCGCTCACGCTGCTGCCGGCGCTGGCGCAACTGCTGGGCAGTGGCCGCTACCGGAAACCGCGCGAGCCGATCTACCACGCCATCGCCGCGCGGCTGTCCCGGCTGGCGGTGCGCCGCCGTGCGCTGATCATCGGCAGCGCGATCGTGCTCCTGCTCAGCGGCGGCGTGTTGGCACTGCAGCTCGAGCCCAGCGCCGAGTTCGTGCGTGGCTTTCCCGAAGACGCGCCGGTACGGGTGGACTACGAGGCGATCAACCGCAATTTCGACGGCGCCAACGTGCTGACGGTGCTGGTCGAGACCCATGTACCAGACGCGCTCACCGATCCCGCGTTGGCACGCGAGCTGGATGGCCTGGCCGCCTGGTTGCGCCAGCAGCCCGAGGTGGGCGGTGTCTACACCTATGTCGATCTGCTGAAGCTGCTCAACCGCAGCCTCAACGAGGGTGATCCGGTGTACGCCGTGGTGCCCGACAACGCGCCGGCTATCAAGCAGTTGCTGGTGTTCGCCGGCGGCGAGCAGATCAAGCGGGTGGTCGACAAGCAGTTCAAGACCGCCGCCGTGGTGCTGCGCGTGAAGGTGGATGACGCTGCCACGCTCACCGCCTTCGCCGAGCGGGTCGAAGCCCGTCTGGCGCTACTGCCGCCGCCGCTGGCGGCCAGCCTCACCGGCTCCAGCCTGCTCGCCACCCGCACGGTGGCGCAACTCACCTCGGGCCAGTGGGCGACGGTGGCGCTGACCGCGGCGCTGATCTGGGCGATCCTGGCGGTGATCTTCACCTCGCCGCGCGCGGCGCTGCTGGCCCTGCTGCCGAATCTGGTGCCGGTGTCGATCTACTACGGCCTGCTGCAGCTCACCGGCATCGGCCTGTCGCCCACCACCAGCCTGATCGCCAGCATCGTGCTCGGCATCTCGGTGGACGACACCATCCACTACATGGTCCGCTTCAACCGCGAGGCGAGGGCGCGCGGCAGCGAGGTCGAGGCGGTGCACCATGCCCTGGCCGGTGTGCTACGGCCGGTCACCCTGACCATGATCGCGCTCTGTCTGGGCTTCCTGGTGTTCCTCGGCGCCGACATGAAGAGCCAGGTGCAGTTCGGCGCGCTGGCGGCGTTCACGCTGTTCCTGTCCTGGGCCTCCGACATCACCCTGACTCCGGCGCTGGCCTCCTACGCCCGCATCGTCACGTTGTGGGATCTGCTGCGACTGGACCTGGGCCACAGCCCGCAGCACACCATTCCGCTGCTGTCCGGCCTGTCGTTGCGGCAGGCGCGCACCTTCGCGCTCCTGTCGAACATGGAAAAACTACCCGGCGGCCGGCGGGTGATCACCGAGGGCGACTACGCCCGCGACATGTACGTGATCATCGATGGCCAGGTCGAGGCCTGGGTGGAACGCAACGGCGAGCGCAAGACGCTCGCCACCCTGGGCCGTGGCGCGGTGATCGGCGAGGCCGGCTACTTTGGTCAGCGGCGCACCGCCAACATCGACGCCACCAGCAACGTCCGTCTGCTGCGCTTCGACAGCCAGGATCTCGAACGCCTCCGTTTGCGGCACCCGCGCATCGCCGCCACCGTGTTCCGCAACCTCAACCGCATCCAGTCCGAGCGCATCGCCCGGATGACGGCGATGCTCAACTAGGGCGCGATGTTGCGCCGGGTAATTCGGCTGCGCGGCAGGTTCGGTTATCCCTTGCTTGCCGCCGCGCTGCTGTGGTTCCCGTCCCCGGGCCTCCGATCCGAGTCGCCACCGTCGGAGGCCCATGCTGTTGAAGGGCCGCCGAGCGTCACGGTCGCCGATTACTACACGCGTCCCCTGGTGCGGGCTCGCCTACGGGTGCCGGACAGCCTGAGCGACTACCGCGTGGAATCGATCCGACCCAGCCCCGACGATCCGCTGCGCTACGACATCGCGGTGCGCTTTCGTGCCCGCACGCCGTTCGGCGGGCTGACGGCGCACAGCGCGCAGTTCCGCATGCGGCGGGCCGAGGCCGGCGGCTGGATCGTGACGGCGCGCTGAAAGCGGCTCAGCTCTTGCGGAGGACAGTTCAGGCCGAACCCGCAGCGGCGGCTGGCGTTGAACCCGGCGATGACGGCTCCACCGCCGCGCGATAGGCATGCCAGGAGGCATGGCCGAGGATCGGTGCCACGACCAGGAGGCCGGCGAAACCCGGCAGCATCGCCAGCAGGACCAGCGTCGCGATGATCGTCGCCCAGAACAGCAGCAGGACCGGCTGGCCGAGCACCAGGCGGATGCTGGTGAGGCCGGCGGTGATCGCGTCGGTCTGCCGGTCGAGGATCATTGGGATGCTCACCACGCTCACCGAGAAGATCAGCGTGGCGAACACGCCGCCCAGCGCCAGCCAGGCAAGAACGAAGTCGATGTTGCGCGGGTCCAGCAGGCTCATCAGCGAGCCGGCGAAGCTCGGCATGTTGCCCTGCACCGAGAGCGCGAACACCACGAGCGAGGCGCGTGCCCAGAGCATCTCGATCACCAGCAGCACCAGGCCGAAGATCGCCAGGGTGCTGAGCTTGCGGCGCCAGGCCAGAGCAGCGTCGAGCAGGCGAGGGCGCTCGCCGCGTTCCAGTTGCTCGCTGACGTGGTAGAGGCCCATGCAGAGGAAGGGACCGACCAGCAGGAATCCGGCCGAGAGCCAGAGCAGGTAGGCCGGCGCGTACTCGAACACCGTCAGCAAGGCCCAGCCCATCGCCACGAAGCAGGCACCGAAGCAGAGTCCGATCGCCGGAGCGCGCAGAAAGTCGCCGCAACCGCGCGCCAGCCAGCGCAGTGGTTCGCACGCCGCCAGATGACGTAGGCCAACGAGAAAGTCGGCGGACTCGTCCGCTCCGGGATCGCTTGGCTGGTCGAGGCTCATCGACTCACTCCGGCTCGATTGAAATGAACGTGGTCATGGACAGCCGCCTCATCGCCTCGGGCATGGCGAAGCCGAATCGCGCGCGCAGGGGCATCAAGCGCCGGCGCTCTGCGGCGCGCCATCGTCGATCTCGTAGTAGCTGCCCTTGTCCGCCACGAAGATGTGCTTCGCGATCTTCAGCCCCAACTCATCGTCCAGGCAGCCGAGCGCCACGCTGGTCCACTGATAGCCGGCGATGGTCGGCTTCCAGAACAAGGTGGATCCGCAGGTGCCGCAGAATCCCCGCTGAACCTGTTCGGAAGACTGGAACCAGCGCACCTGTTCCTCACCAGCGATTCGCAAGTTCGCTCGGCGGACATTGACGCCGACATAGAAATTGCCGGTCTGCTTCCTGCACTGGTGGCAGTGGCAGGCTTCGGGCGCGTGTTCCAGCGGCTCGTCGATCTCGATGCGGACCGCGCCACAGAGGCAGGTTCCGCGAATCACGTCGGCTGTACCGGTGTTAGAGGGGCTGGGCCGGGCTGCGAGGCCCTGGTGATGCGCGGCCAGGAGATGAGAGTCTGCCATCCGGCAAGCGCTTCTGGTCCCTGTTGGTCCTGTCTTGCCGGTCTCATCGCTGGCCTGTCGCGATACACACTTCGGTCGTTCTCCCTGTCTCCAATTTTGATGCTGCCCCTGACAGATCGGGGAAGCAAGCCGCATCGCAGCGAGCAGGCACTGTCGACGTAAGCCTGCTTACCGGTTCCTGCGGCTAGACTGCGCTCCGAATCAATCCAGTGCGAGGAGCGCCTGACCATGAGCCTGCAAGGCCCGAACCTGAGCGGCAAGACCCTGTTCATCACCGGCGGCAGCCGTGGCATCGGCCTCGCCATCGCCCTGCGCGCCGCGCGCGACGGCGCCAACGTCGTTATCGCCGCCAAAACCGCCGAGCCGCATCCCAAGCTGGCCGGCACGATCCACACCGCCGTGGCGGAGATCGAGGCGGCCGGTGGGCAGGGGCTGGCGGTGCAATGCGACATCCGCGAAGAGGCCCAGGTCATCGAGGCGGTGCGGCAGGCGGTGGCGCGTTTTGGTGGCATCGACATCCTGGTCAACAACGCCAGTGCCATCCAGCTCACCGGTACCCTGGCCACCGACATGAAGCGCTACGACCTGATGAACGGGATCAACGCGCGTGGCACCTATCTCACCGGCCGCGTTGTGCTGCCGTACTTGCAGGCCGCGGCGAAAGCCGGCCGCAACCCGCACATCCTGACGCTGTCACCGCCGCTGGCGATGGAGCCGCGCTGGTTCGGTTCCAACGTCGCCTACGCGATCGCCAAGTACGGCATGAGCCTCTGCACCCTGGGCTGGGCCGAGGAGTTCAAGCGCGAGGGCATCGCCGCCAACAGCCTGTGGCCGCGCACCACCATCGCCACCGCCGCGATCCAGATGGTGGGCGGCGACCCGATGATGAAGCAGAGCCGCTTGCCCACCATCATGGCCGACGCCGCGCAGGTGATCCTGAGCAAGCCGTCCAAGGAATTCACCGGGCAGTTCTGCATCGACGATCTGGTGCTCTACGAAGCCGGAGTGAGGGATTTCTCCGCCTACGCGGCGGTTCCGGGGACGAGCAAGTTCCTGCCGGATTTCTTCCTGCCCAAGGATCTGCCGGAGTTGCCGGGCTAGATACGGAGTTGCTGTTGATCCTGCTTTTCTAGTTCCCCTCACCCTCAGGGGCGAGGGGAACTGGAGCTGCGGCCTTGGCGACAAGGCGACAATCAGAACGAAAAGCTGATGCTCTGCGTGAACATGCGCGGCTCGTTGATGCCGGCCGCCGCCAGGTTTCCCGGCGCCAGAGGCTGGGAAATGATCTGGTCGTAATAGCGCGCGTCGGAAATGTTGCGGATGCCCAGGTTCACCGCCCAGCGCTGGCTGGCATCGCTGATGACCAGGAAGGCATTGAACAGATCGGTGGAACCCTGCAGCTTGCGTGGGTCGAGATCGACGTCCAGAAAGCGCGAGCTGCGGTAGATCCAGTCGATGCCCAGCGAGCCGCGCAGGCCGTTGCCAAGCGGAAAGAAGAAGTTTGGCGATACCGCGCCGGTCCAGCGCGGCGCGTAGGGCAGCCGCTTGCCGGACAGGTCCTGCGCGGCGCAGTCGTTGCTGCCCTGGTTCTTCGGGCAGTCGGGAGGATCGTTGGGCGTGCAGCCGGGTTCAGCGTCGCCGTAGCAGGGGCCGTTCGGGTAGCTCTTGTAGCGGGCGTCGGCGTAGCCGATGGAGCCGCGGAACAAGAGATAGGGCAGGGCCTCCGGTAGCCACTGGAAGTCGATCTCGCCGCCGCGTGACACGGCGGTGCCGGCGTTGAGCACGATGAAGCGGTTGTTCTGGAAGGTGGAGACCTGCAGATCCTTGAAGTCGGTGAAGAAGGCCGAGCCGCCGACCCGCATGCGGCCCTTGTACAGCCGTGCCTTGGTGCCGAACTCGTAGCTGGAGGCGCGCTCCGGGCCGTACTCGTTGTTCTCGCTGGTCAGCGGCAGGCCGTTGAAGCCACCGCTCTTGTAGCCGCGCGCCCAAGTGAAGTAGTGCGACACCTGGCGGCTGGGCGAGAAGCGGATGCCGGCCTTGGGGGAGTAGTCGCCCTCGCTGCGGGTGATGGTCTCAGCATGGTTCTCGGAGCCGGCGATCTGCTGGACGATGGGGCTGGAGGCCTGCGCCGAGAGGTCACCGGTCTTGCTCTGGCTGCCGTAGCGCAGGCCGCCGATCAGTGCCCACTTGGGCAGAAAGGCGTACTCGAACTGGCCGAAACCGGCGTAGGTGGTTTCCTCCTGATACAGCCGGGTCTGCACGTTCTGATCGCTGATGCCGGTGGGCTCCAGCAGCGGCAGCAACTGGCTGACCAAGGGGCCGAGATTGGCGCCGATCAGGCCCAGGCCGCCGGGGATGCCATCGACACAGTTGGACGTGCCGGCATCGGCCGCCAGGCAGTAGGCGAGCGCACCGCCGAGGTCTTCCAGCGAGAACAGGTCGGAAGCGCCGTAGCTGGAGCTGAGCAGATACACGCCGGCGATGAAGCTGACGCCATCGCCCTGGCGGAAGATGTCGCGGCCGCCGCCGGTGAAACGCAGCTCCTGGGACACCTGCCGGTAGCGCGAGGGCTCGATCAGGCGGTCGCTGATGAAGGGGATGGGAGTGAAGTCGGCGTCGATGTCGCGGTGGGTCGCCAGGGACTGCGCCCAGGCCGAGATCGAGGTCAGCCGCAGGTTCTCCATGCCGCCGAAGTCCGGCAGCGGCAGTTCCAGCGTCAGCGCGTAGCTGTCGATGGTCGCCTTCTCGGCGGAGGCGAAGTCGGTGGAGTTCTTGCGGTTGTCCAGATTGTCGTCGTAGTCGGGGTCGTATTCGCGGATGGTGTCTTCCATCGCCTGGCTGATGTCGACCAGCTGGAAGTTGGAGTTGTTCTGGCTGAGTTCCGCGCGCAGCAGGCTGAAGTCGGCCACCAGGCCGCTGTCGCCGACGTAGCGACCGCGCACGCGGTAGCTGGCCTGCTCCTCGTTTTCTTCCGGGCGCTTGAGCTTGGTGTTGTAGAGCGTGTTGCGGTCGCCGTTGACGAAGGTGCCGGAAAAGCGCAGGCCGAAGTTCTCGCTCAGCG
The DNA here is from genome assembly GCA_004297005.1 of Nevskiaceae bacterium. Lineage (GTDB taxonomy): Bacteria > Pseudomonadota > Gammaproteobacteria > Nevskiales > Nevskiaceae > Stagnimonas. The sequence continues at coordinate 14,585 of SCVA01000006.1, read as the reverse complement.
GCACGCTCAAGGCCGGGCGGATGGCGAGGTCGCCATAGCCGCGCGCCAGCATCTCGCCGTCGAACTTCCATTCGCGGCCCGGCTTGTTGGTGACCACGTTGAACAGGCCGGCGGTGGAGTTCTTGCCGAACAGAGTGCCCTGCGGCCCGCGCAGCACCTCGTAGCGATCGAGGTCGTTGAAGAAGGCGGAGAGGAAGTTGGCACGGCCGTAGTAGACGCCGTCCACCACCGTGCCCACCGAGGGATCGAAGCCCAAGTTGGTGTCGGGCGTGCCGAGGCCACGGATCACGAACTGGCCGGCCGAGCCGGAGACGTTCATGGTCACGTTGGGGGTGTAGTCGGAGAGCTCCTGAAAACCGCTCACCGCGCGCTCGCGGGCGAACTCGGCGCCGATCGAGGTGATCGAGGCGGGCGCGCGTTCCAGGCTCTGCACCACCTTGTTGGCGGTGACGGTGACCTGCTCCAGTTCGCGCGGGGCCGCGCCGTCCTGGGCAGCCGCGAGGGCGGGAATCAACAACAGCAGCAGCGCCAGCAGCGGCGCGAGTCGGGAGCTTCGGATCATTTGCAGCGGCTGAGCAATTGCTGGGTCTGGCTGTCGAGTCGGGCGAGCAGGGCGGGGAGCCCTTCCTTCTTCATCAGGCCGTCGTACTGGCTGGCGCGCAGGGCGAGGTCGCTGACGCCATCGGCCAGCACATTGACCACCTGCCAGTGCTCGCCACGCGGCTTGAGCAGGTAGTCCAGGCTCACCGCGGCATCGTCCTTGGGCTTGAGGCTGGCGCGCACCAGGGCATCGCCATTGCTCTGCGGCTCGGTCGCGCCGGTGCTGAACGTCACCGAGCCGGGGGTGGAAAATTCGGTGGCGTAGGTGGCGACCACCGAGGTGCGCAGCGCGGCGGTGAACTGCTGCCTCTGGCTTTCGTCGAGGTTCTTCCAGTGCCGGCGCAGGCTGCGTTCGGCAATGAACGGCAGGTCGAAGGCGGCGTCCACCGCCGGGCCGAGCTTGGCGATGCGGCCCTCGCAGCCGAGCTTGGCCGAGCGCGTCATGGCTTCGCTCAGGGCCTGGTGGAAGGCCGAGACGGTATCGGCCGGCGCACTGGCGGCCTGGGCGGCGGGCAGCGCCATCAGCAGCAGGAAGAATGTGGTCAGCGGCGCCAGTGCGGTGCGGAGCATTGCGGGTGACGACCCCGGAGGCGTTAACGAATGAGGGGCAAAAGGGTAACACGGGGTTTCTGGCCTCCCGACTGGCCCGGTGACCACGGCATCCGTAAGCTCGCGGCTCCCGAACCGCAATTCTGGCCGATGAACCCACGCCTCAGTCACCTGCTGCACCGCTGGATCCTGCTGGTGCAGGCGCAGCCGCGCGCGGTGCTGATGGCGGCAGTGGTGCTGGCCCTGTTCGCCGGCGTGCTCGCCGCCACCCGGCTGTCGGTGGATACCAATCCCGCCAACATGCTCTCGGCCGAGCTGCCCTGGCGCAAGGCCGAGCGGGCGCTGGATGCGGCCTTTCCCAACACCGAGGCTGGCCTGGTGCTGGTGGTCGAGAGCGCCGATGCCGACCGCAGCGCCGCCGCCGTCGAGGCCCTGGTGGCAGCGCTGCGACCGCGGGTGGAGCTGTTCACCGCGGTGCGCTCGCCCGAGCTGGAGCCCTACTTCCGCCGCAACGGCCTGCTGTATCTGGAGGTGGAGGCGCTGCAGGATTTCGCCGACGGCGTGCTGCGCGCCCAGCCGTTTCTCGGCGCGCTCAGCCGCGAGCCCAGTCTCTCCGGCGTCTCCGGGCTGCTGGCGCGCGCGCTGGAAGCGCCCGACGACAGCTTCGACCTCGCCCCGGCGCTGAACGCCTTCGCCGACGCGGTGGACGCCGCCGCGCGCGGCGAGAAGCGGCCGCTGGCCTGGTCGGCGCTGATGGCCGCGCCCGAGGGCATGACGCCCTCCAGCCGCAAGTTCATCGAGCTGGTGCCGGTGCTGGACTACGGTCGCCTGCAACCGGCCAGCGCGCCGGTGGCGGCGATCCGCGCGGCGATTGCCGCCCTGCCGGCGCAAGGCCTGGGCGAGGTACGGGTGCGGCTCACCGGCAGCAAGGCGCTGGAGCACGAGGAGATCGGCATGGCCTTCTCCGGTGCGCTGCTGGCCTTCGGGGTCGCCCTGGTGCTGGCGACGCTGCTGCTGTTCGTCGCCCTGCGCGCCGGCCGGCTGGTGGGTGCCACCGTGCTCACCCTGCTGTTTGGCCTCACGCTCACCGCCGGCTTCGCGGCGCTGGCGGTGGGCCAGCTCAATCTCATCTCCATGGCCTTCGGCGTGCTCTATGTCGGCCTGGGCCTGGACTACGCGCTCTACCTCGCCATGCGCTATCGCGAGCTGCGCCTGGCGGGCCTCGCCCACGAGGCCGCGATCCCGCGCGCCGCCACCGATGTCGGCGGCTTTCTGCTGGTCTGCGCGGCGACCACTTCGCTGGGCTTCCTGGCCTTCGTGCCGACCAGTTTTACCGGCATCGCCGGGCTGGGGCTGATCTCCGGCGCCGGCATGTTCATCAGCCTCCTGGCCAGCCTGAGCGTGCTGCCGGCCTTGCTGGCGCTGTGGCCGGCCGCCGAGCTGCTTGCGCCGGCGCCCTCGCCGAGGCTGGAACGCCTGCTGGAACTGCCCTACGTCCACGCCCGCGCGATCTGGATCGTCATGGCGCTGCTGCTGGCCGGCTCCGCGCTCTTGGCGCCCAAGGCCTATTTCGACTTCGACCCGCTGCACTTGCGCGACCCCGAGGCGGAGTCGGTGGCGACCTTCCGCGACCTGCTGCGCGATCCCAGCATCCCGACGCTGACGCTGTCGGCGGTGGTCGCCAGCGACGCCGAGGCAGAGGCCCTGGCCGCCCGGCTGGCGCAGCGGCCCACCGTGCGCCGCGCCATGAGCGTGCTCGACCTGGTGCCCGCCGATCAGGACGACAAGCTCGCCATCCTCGACGACCTGCGCCTGAGCCTGGGCCCGGCCATCGCCGGCGAGGGCGAGCTGAAGGTGCAGGCGCGGCCGGAAGACGCCGCCTCGCTGGACCGCCTGCAAGAGGTGATGACCCGCGCTGCGCAGCTCTGGCAGGGCGAGCGCGCCGCCGCCGCCCGGCGGCTGGCCGAGGCCTTGTCGCGCCTGCAGGCCGCACCGCAGCCGGACGCGCGCATCGCCGTGCTGCGCGGCAACCTGCTGGACGGCCTGCCGCGCCAGATCGGCCAGCTGCGCGAGCTGCTGCAGGCCGGCCCGGTCACCGAGGCCGAGCTGCCGGACTGGCTGCGCGCCCGCTGGCGCGCCAGCGACGGCCGGCCGCGCGTCGAGGCCTGGCCCAAGGAGGTGCTGGACGAGAACGCCGCCACCGCCCGCTTCGTCGCCGACGTGCGCGCCGCAGCACCCGAGGTCACCGGCGGCCCGGTGGGCATGATCGAGGCCGGCCATGCGGTGGTGGAGGCCTTCCGCCAGGCCTTCCTCTACTCGGTGGTGGCGATCAGCCTGTTGCTGCTGGTGCTGCTCAAGAGCCTGCGCGACACCGTGCTGGTGCTGCTGCCGCTGATCGCCGCCGGCCTGCTCACCCTGGCCGGCTCGGTGCTGTTCGACACCCCCTTCAACTTCGCCAATGTCATCGCCCTGCCGCTGCTGCTGGGTGTCGGTGTCGACTACGGCGTCTACCTGGTGCAGCAGGGCCGCCAGTTGCCGGCCGACACCAATCTGCTCAAGACCGGCGCCACCCGCGCGGTGCTGTTCGGCGCCCTGGTCACGCTCGCCAACTTCGGCGACCTGATGCTGGCGCGGCACCCGGGCATGGTCAGCATGGGGCTGCTGCTCACCGTCGGCCTGTCGATGATCCTGCTCTGCACCCTGGTGCTGCTGCCGGGGCTGATCCGGAAATTCCACGCATGAGACTTCTTGCTGCGGTGGTTGCCGAAAGTGATCCCGTCTCATGCCAGCGCCGGCTCGCGACGCTGGCGCGCCGACACGGTGTCCGAGCGCAGCGAGGTGGGCGCGGGAGGCGCGCCGCGCGGTGGCCCCTGCGCTCGCCGCTTCGCATGCTCGGTGTCGCCACCGCGCCCTCCACGCTGCTCACGTCGTCATGAGTCGCTGGCGCCCGCCGAATCCCGAGATCGCTTCGGTGCACATCACCCGCGCCGGCTACGACAAGCTCAAGGCCGAGTACGACCACCTCTGGCGCGAACGCCGGCCGGAGGTGGTGCGCGCGCTCGCCGCCGCTGCCGCCGAGGGCGACCGCTCGGAGAACGCCGAGTACATCTACCGCAAGAAGGAGCTGCGCGAGATCGACCGCCGCGTCGGCTACCTGCAACGGCGGCTGCCGGATTTGAAGATCGTCGAGAGCCGGCCGACCGACATCAGCCGCATCTACTTCGGCGCGGTGGTGGAACTGGTCGACGACGAGGGCGAGGAGCGCCTCTACCGCATCGTCGGCGGTGACGAGACCGACGCCGCCACCGGCGCGATCAGCATCGACTCGCCGCTGGCCAAGGCCCTGCTGAAGAAGCAGGAGGGCGAGGTGGTGCGGGTGCAGTTGCCGGGTGGCGAGGTGGAGCTGGAGATCGTGGCCGTCCGTTACTGAGACGGTGGTACGGCTGGCGACGGAGGCGTCGCCTCTCCTGCGGGAGCGACCGGCTTGGCGGGCTGCGCCTTCTGCACATTGATCAGCGCACTGTCCGGTAGACCGGCGGCTTTCAGTTGCGTGTTCAGCGCCTCCTGGGCCCGGGTCAGGGTCTGGTTGAGCCGGGTATTGACCTCGTCGGACTCCTGCGTTTCTTTGGCGGCCTTGCCCGCGAGGTTCTGCACGGCTCCGGCGATGGTGCCGGCCCGGTAATAGCTGTCCAGATCGGTCTCGGCCTGATTGATCGGGTAGTCCTGATAGCCCTGCGTCAATCCCTCCTGGATGGTGGTGAGTATCGCGGCACGGTCGGCGCGCATCCGCGCGATGAGCGCGAACTGCGAAGAATCCCCGTACAAATTCTTGATATTGGAAGTCTGTCCGGCGCTGAGAAAGGCGGCACTGGTGCTGAGCACGGTCTTGGTCAGCACCGGGGAGAACAGGGCGGCGAGGCTGCTGAACCCGAAGTTCAGCGATTCCACCACGAAGTCTGTTTGTGCCCGCCCGGCGAGGATATTGCCCTCGTAGACGTTGTAATAATGGTTCAGGAGGCGTATCTGGTCGCCGACGACCTCGTTGCGGTTGACGGTGTGGCAACTAGCAGGGTTGATCGCCCTGCTGTCGGAAGCACAGGCGGCGTCAATCATTCCCTTCAGGGAACCATGAGTCTTGATGCCCTCCAGGTAAAATTTTTCGAGCTTCTCGATGGCTTGCTCGTCCACTTTCCGTTCTGGAATCTTAGTGATCCCCCAGCAGCCCGACAGCGCGAATGCCATCGGTAGGACGGCAGCGTACCTAGCAATACTGTTCATCGGCTTCCCCTTCGAGCGGTCTTGGCCGCCCATTAAGTTCCCAAAAACCGTCTGACGCCTCGACTGTAGCCGAAGTCCAGATGCCGCGGGGAGCAGCCGGGCTACTCCGTCGGCAGCAGGTTCTTCAACTCCCGCCAGCCGCCATCCACCGACACCACGTCGGTGTAACCCATCTGCTGCAGGGCATCGGCGGCGAGCGCGGAGCGGAAGCCGCCGCCGCAGTAGAGGTAGAGCGGCGTGGCCTTGTTAGGGTGCTTGGCCTCGATGTCGCGCTCGATCACGCCCTTGCCGATCCATTCCGCGCCGCGCACATGGCCGGCGGCGTATTCGCTCTCCTCGCGGGTGTCGATCAGGCGGATCGCCGGGTTTTGCTGCAGTAGCGTCGGAAGCTCGGCGGCACCGACTTTGCGGATGCGCGACTTGGCGCCGTTGACCAGGGCGAGGAAGGCGGGGGAGTGGTCGGCCACGGGTAGTCCAGTGCGGGGCAAGATTTTGGTAGCCCAATTGTAGGGCGATGCTCTACAGTCGTGAGCAGGAGAAAGTTTCGAAAAATACATTCGCCATGGCCGGCACCCAGACCCCTGCAAAATCCGTCTTCATCACTGGGGCCGCCGCCGGCATTGGCCGCGCCGCCGCCCTGCGCTTTGCCGCGCAGGGCTGGTATGTCGGCCTCTACGACGTCAACGCCGCCGCGGTGCGCGAGCTGGCTGCCGAACTGGGGCCGGGCCGGGCGCTGGCCGGCAGCCTGGATGTCAGCGACGCCCAGGCCTTCGCCGATGCGGTGGCCGAATTCACGCTCGCCGCCGGCCGGCTCGATCTACTCATCAACAATGCCGGCGTGCTGGTGACCGGCGACTTCGAGAGCCATAGCGCCGAGCGCTACCAGTGGCTGATCGACATCAACACCCGTGGCGTGGTCAATGGCTGCCTGGCCGCCTCGCCGCATCTCAAGCCCGGCGCGCGGGTCATCAATATGTGCTCGGCCTCGGCGCTCTACGGCACGCCGGCCTTCGCGGTGTATTCGGCCAGCAAGTTCTTCGTGCGCGGGCTCACCGAGGCACTCAACATCGAGTGGCAGCGGCGCGGCATTCTGGTGATGGACCTGATGCCGCTGTTCGTCGCCACGCCGATGGTGGCGGGCGTCAGCGACAAGCCCAAGAGCATCGATCGCCTGGGCGTGCGGCTCTCCGCGGAAGACGTGGCGGCGACGCTCTACAGCGCCGCCACCCGCAGCGCGGCGCTATGCCCGGTGCACTGGCCGGTGGGCTTGCAGACCCAGGCGGTGGCGCTGCTGCAGAAGCTGACGCCGAACCGTCTCTATCGCTGGTCCCAGAAACTCATCACCGGCTACTAGGCCTGTCCACCACCTCATGGGTTATCCCCTCGTACTCATCCACGGCATGTGGTGCACCGCCGAGCATCTGGCGAAAGTCGATGAACTGCTCAGCGCCCGCGGCTACGACTGCCACCGTCTGACCCTGCCGGCACATACGCCCGGCCCGCAGCAGGCCGAGCAGGTGGCGGCACTCTCCATCCGCGACTATGTGCGCGCCACCTGCGAGTTCGTGCGCGCGCAGAATTTCGCGCAGCCGCCGGTGCTGCTGGGGCATTCCATGGGCGGTCTGATTGCCCAGTTGGCGGCGCCGGAACTGAACGCCGCCGCCCTGGTGCTGCTGACTCCGGCGGCGCCGGCCGGCATCAACTCGCTGGCGCCGGAAGTGCTGCCGGTGGGCCTGCCGATCTTCAGCCGCTGGGGCTTCTGGAGAAAGCCGCACCGGCTGACGCCGGAACGGCTGCGCCGTTACGCCGCCAACGGCCTGCACTTCAGCTACCAGGACAAGCTGATCAGCAGCCTGGTCTACGAGTCCGGGCGGGCGCTCAGCGAAATCGTGTTCTGGTGGGCTGATGCCGGCAAGGCCACCCGCTTGCCCGCCGGTGCGGTGCGCTGCCCGGTGTATGTGGTCAGCGCCGGCGCCGACAAACTCACGCCGGCCTCGGTGGTGCGCAAGGTGGCGGCGCGCTATCCGGGCGCCACCCATAGACACTGGCCCGGGCGTTCGCACTGGGTAATTGATGATCTCGACACGGAAGACATGGTTCATGAAATCGACGGCTGGCTACGGCCCATCCTCCGCCGCGCGACGCGCGAACCCGGCAAGGTCGCGCGGGCCTGACATGCCGCGCCGCCTCCTGCTCAGCGCGGCGCTGGGGCTGATGGCGCTCAGCGCCTCGGCCCAGCAGAACGACAAGATCAACCAGGCCATCGAGGCCACGGTGCAGAGCAACCGCGCCGCGGTGGCCAGCCAGGGCCGCATCAACGGCGTCGATGACAGCACCCGCTCGATGCTGGAGCGTTACCGCGCCGCCACCTGGCAGGCGCAGCAGCTCAATGTCTATGCCAAGCAGCTGGAGCAGTTGCAGGGAGCGCAGGCGGCCGAGAAGGCCTCGCTGGCGCAGCAGCTGGTGGAGATCGAGCGCACCGAGCGCGAGCTGACGCCGCTGATGCTGCGCATGCTCGACAGCATGGACAAATTCGTGAGCCTGGATCTGCCGTTCTTGAAGCAGGAGCGGCGCGAGCGCGTCGACAACCTCAAGCGCCTGATGGCCGACCCCGAGACACCGATCGCCGAGCGCTATCGGCGGGTGCTGGAGGCCTACCAGATCGAGATCGACTACGGCCGCTCGATGGGGGTGGAGCGCGCGGTGGTCGAGGACCGCGAGGTGGACGTGCTGCGGGTCGGCCGCATCGGCCTGTACTACCTGAGCCTGGATGGCGAGGACGCCGGCCGCTGGGATGCCGCCGCCAAGGCCTGGCAACCGCTGGACGACGACTACCTCGCCAGCCTGAAGAAGGGCCTGCGCATCGCCCGCGAGATCAGCGCGCCCGACACCCTGGTGCTGCCCATGCCGGTGCCCGTCGCCGCGGCGGCCGGAGGTGCGAAATGAGCCGCCGACTCCTGCTCGCCACGCTGCTGGCGCTGAGCCCCTGGCTGGCGCAGGCCCAGACCGCCGCGAAGCCCAGCGGTCTAGATCAGTTGCTCAAGCAGGTGCAGGAAAGCGCCCAGCAGAGCAGCAAGCTCAACCAGGAGCGCGAGGCGCGCTTCCTCAAGAACAAGAACGAACAGGCGGCGCTGTTGGCCAAGGCCGAGGCCGAACTCGCCGCCGTCGAGGCGCGCGTCAATGGCGTGAAGAGCCGCTTCGACGCCGGCCAGCGCGAGATCGCCGAGTTGAAGAAGCAGCTCGGCGAGCGCGCCGGCGACTACACGCAGGTGTACGCGGCGGCGCGGCAGTCGGCTGGCGATCTGCGCACCGTGCTTGCCGACTCCTACATCAATCCGCAGTACCCGAAGCGGCTGGAGCTGCTCGACGGCATCGCCAAGGGCGCGGCGCTGCCCAGCATCAACCAGCTGGAGAGCCTGTGGCTGACCTTGCAGCAGGAGATGACCGAGCAGGGCAAGTCGGCGCGCTTCAAGGCCGAGGTGGTCGATCCCCTGGGGGCCAAGACCGAGGCCGAGGTGGTGCGCGTCGGCGCCTTCACCGCCTTCGCCGATGGCGACTACCTGGCGATCCCGCAGGGCAGCGGCGAGCTGCGCGCGCTGTCGCGCCAGCCCGGCCACGGCGCGCGCGGCCTGGCCGAGGACTTCGCCGAGGAAGACGAGGAACCCATCGCGCCGATCCTGATCGACCCCACGCGCGGCTCGCTGCTGGCCTTGCAGGTGGATCGTCCCTCGCTCACCGAGCGCATCCACCAGGGTGGCTGGCCCGGCTACGTGATCATCGTCGTCGGCCTCTGCGGCTTCCTGCTGGCGATCTACCAATTGCAGTACCTGCTGCGGGTCGATGCCGGTGTGCGTGCCCAGCTCGCCGACCCGCGCAATCCCCGGCCGGACAATCCGCTCGGCCGCGTGCTGACCGTGTTCAAGGGCGACAACGAGAAGCACGATCCGGAAGTGCTGGAGCTGCGCCTTTCGGAAGCGGTGCTGAAGGAAACCCCGGCCATCGAGCGCGGCCAGCAACTGATCCGGCTGGTGATCGCCGCCGGCCCGCTGCTGGGCCTGCTCGGCACCGTCGCCGGCATGATCGAAACCTTCCAGGTGATCATGGAAGCCGGCGCTGGCGACCCGAAGCTGATGGCCGGTGGCATCTCCAAGGCGATGATCGCCACTGTGCTGGGCTTGGGCATCGCCATCCCGCTGCTGTTCATCAACGCGGTGCTGGCCTCGCGCTCGCGGGCCCTGATCCAGATTCTCGACGAGCAGTCGGCGGGCCTGTTGGCCGAGCGCATCGAGCTGCAGCAGAGTGGAGCGCTGGCGCGTGCTTGAGGCTCTGCTGACGCCGTTCGCCGGCATCAACGAGTTCGTCGACGCCGGCGGCTGGGTGGTGTGGTGGATCCTGGCGGTGGCGCTGACCATGTGGACGCTCATCATCGAGCGCGCCTGGTGGTTCGCCCGCGTCTATCCGCAGGCGCGGGCCGCCGCCGCCGCCCGCTGGCAGGCGCGGCCTGAGCGCTATTCCTGGACCGCGCGGCGCATCCGCACCGCGATGATCGGCGAGCTGTCGGTGGCGATGGGCGGCACCCTGCCGCTGCTGCGCGCGCTGATCCCGATCTGCCCGCTGCTGGGTCTGCTCGGCACCGTCGGCGGCATGCTGGAGGTGTTCGACGTGATGGCGATCAAGGGCCAGTCGGAACCGCGCGCCATGGCCAGCGGCGTCTCGCAGGCGATGATCGCCACGCTCTCGGGCCTGGCGGTGGCGCTGTCCGGCATGTACTTCAGCCACCACTACACGGCCAAGGCGCGCCGCGAGACGGAAGAGCTCAACAGCGTGCTGGCCTTGGAGGACTCCCGGTGAAGCCCTCGCAAAGCTGCTGCGCTCGGCGTCTCGCGCCCCGGCGGTGCTCGCAATGCTCATTGAGCGACCAGTCAACTGCGCTTGCTGCGCTCCGGCGGTGCGCGACACGCCCGCGCTCGCGACGCTTTTCGAGGGTTTCACCATGAGGTTCCGCCGCCACAACCCCCCGGTGGAAGAAACCGGTATCGACCTCGCGCCGATGCTGGACTTCTTCCTCAACCTGCTGATCTTCTTCATCATCAGCGCCGCCTTCGTGTCGGAGTCCGGCATCAAGGTCAACCGGCCCACGGCGAAGACTGCGGTGAAGGAGGAGAAGGCCAGCATCTTCGTCGCCATCTCCGCCAACAACGAGGTCTACATCGACAAGCAGCGCGTCGATATCCGCTCGGTGCGTGGCATCGTCGCCAAGATGCACGCCGAGCACCCGGAGGCGGCGGTGATCATCCAGGCCGACAAGGACGCCCGCGCCGGCCTGATGGTGGAAGCCATGGACCAGGCGCGCCTGGCCGGCGTCGAGAACGTGGCCGTGGCGGCGACGCCGGAGCGATGACCCGCGCATGAGACGCTGGTTGCTGGCACCGCTCGCTGCGCTGGTCGCGGTGCTGCTGCTGTTCGCCTTCCTGCGCTGGGCGATCACGCCGGCCGATCACGGCGGCTATGCCCAAGGGCCGAAGGTGGAGGGCGTGACCATGGTGAAGGTGCGGCCGGATGCGGAGCCGCCGCCGCCCGATCCGCTGTCAGCGCCGGAGAAGGCGCCGCCACCGCCGCCGGACGCGCCGCCCTCGCTGACCACCACCGCGCTGCCCAGCATTTCGGCGCCGGCGCTGGCCAATGTCGCGATGGAGGCCGGGCCGGTGAACGTCGCGGTCAACATCGACACCACCGGTCTGGGCATCGGCACCGGCGCCTTCGGCGGCTTCCTGCGTGGCGGTGCCGGCGGCGGTGGGGGAGGTGGCGGCAATGGCGGCGGTGGCGGCGCCGGCTATGCCGGCGGCAAGAGCTTCAAGGGCCGCGATCTCATCCCGCTCTCGACTGCGCGCCCGCAGATGCCGGAATGGGCCTGCAAGCAGAAGATCAAGGGTTGGGTGGAGGTGGTGTTCACGGTGATGCCCAATGGCCGGGTGCGCGACGTGAAGATCGTCGATGCCGATCCGCGCGGCGTCTACGAGGCGGCCGCGGTGGAGAGCGTCAGCAACTGGATCTACTCCTCGTATGCCAAGGCGCGGGAAGTGAAGCAGCGGGTGCAGATGGACCCGGAAGACTGCGCCTACAACTACCCGCAATGAACAACTTCCTCCTGCGTACGGGCCTCGCCGCCGCGCTGCTGCTTGGCGCGGCCGGCGCGCGGGCGCAGCAATACCGCAGCGAGGTGCGCGAGCTGGACGCGCCGCCGCCGGCCGAGAAGGAGGTTGATCTGCGCGAGCAGCTCAAGAGCGCGGCCGACCCCTACGCCAAGGCGATGATCCTGCGCGAGCTGGCCGGGCAGGCGGCGAGCCAGAAGGACTACAAGCAGGCGGCGGCGCTGCTGGAACAGGCGCTGAAGACCAATGGTCTCTCCGGCCCGGCGGCGCAGCAGGTACGCGAGGCCTTGAGCGAGCTGACGCTCGCCACCGGCAACTTCAAGGCGCAACTGCCGACGCTGGAAAAGCGCGCCCGCGAGCCGGGCGCCTCACCGGAAATCTTCATCGCCCTGGGCTCGGCCTATCTCGACCTCAAGCGCTATCCGGAGGCGATCACCGCGCTCAAGAAGGGCATCGCCGGTAGCGCCAATCCCGACCCGAGCTGGAAGCAGGCGCTGCTCGGCGCGCTGCTCGCCACCGGCCGCGAGGCCGAGGCCCTACCGCTGCTGCAGGAGCAGGTGCGCGCGCAGCCGCAGTTGCGCGAAAACTGGCTGCGGCTGGCGGCAATGGCGGTGAAGGCCGGCGACAAGGAGCGCGCCGCCGCCACCCTGGAGTTGGCCGCGCGCCAGGGGCATCTCAAGACCAGCGAGGAGCGCCTGCAACTCATCAATCTCACCGCCCAGATCGGCGCGCCCTTCGAGGCCGGCTCGCTGATGCAGGGCTGGATGGAGGAGGGCGTGCTGGCCAAGGACGCCAGCAACTATTCGACGCTGGCCGCACTCTGGAGCCGCGCCCGCGAGTCCGGCCTGGCTAGCGCGGCGCTGGAACAGGCGCAGCGGCTCTCGCCGAGCGCCGAGCGTCTGCTGCAACTCGGCCAGTTGCAGATGAACCAGGAGGACTACGCGCGCGCCGCGCAAAGCCTGGAGAAGGCGATCAACAGCGGTGCCAAGTCCGGCCCGGCCTGGATGACGCTGGCGATGGCGCGCTACCAGCAGGCCGAGGTGGAGGCCGCCGTGGACGCCTTCCGCCAGGCCGCCGAATACCCGCAGAGCCGCAAGCTGGCGCAGGACTGGCTCAAGTACCTGGAATCCGGCGCCGCCCGCGAGCAGGCGCTGATGGCGCTGGAGCGCCGCCAGCCGCGCGGCACCGCGACCGCCGGCGTGCGGCTGGGCGAGAAGCTCGGCGAGGCGCCGCTGGCGCTGGAAGGCGAGACGGCCAGTCGAGGCGGCGCCACGCCGGTGGCCGCCGGCGGCAGCGGCGAGGGCGCGCTCACCCCGGTGGGCGCCGAGCGCGGCCGCAATGCCGATGGCCGCATTCCCGCCTGGGATGGCGGTCTGCGCACGCCGCCAGCCAGCTACAAGCCCGGGCAGCGCCTGAGCGATCCCTATCCGCAGGACCAGCCGCTGTTCCGCATCACCGCCGCCAATGTCGCGCAGTACGCCGCGCAGCTCTCCAAGGGCCACAAGGCGCTGTTCGCGCGCTATGCCGACTACGTGATGCCGGTCTACCAGACGCGGCGCAGCGCCAGCTATCCGCAGGCGATCTACGACGCCACCCAGGCCAATCTCGGCAAGGCCAAGCTGCTCGGCTCCGATGCGCTGGAAGGCGCGCGCCTGGGCTTTCCCTTCCCCAAGCCGCAGAACGGCGTCGAGGTGATGTGGAACCACCGCACCCGTTACCGCGGCGACACCGTGAAGGCCACCTACACGCAGGCGGTGGTGCAGGCGAGCGGCCGCAGCGATCTCACCAAGCAGACCTTCCTCACCTATTTCCGCTACGGCAACGTCAAGGATCCGGTCGATATCGCCAAGAAGAACATCCTGGTCTATGGCATCACCAGTGGCGCCAAGCCCGGCGGCAGTCCGGAATTCGTGGCGCTGTTCCACGAGACCGCCAACTCGCTGAAAGACCCGCGCGATGTCTGGGTGCTGCTGACCCGCGTCGGCAAGATGTTCCGGGTGCCGCCGGTGGGCTACGACCAGCCGTTCCCCGGCTCCGACGGCCTGGAGTTCATCGACATGGTGGACATGTACAACGGCGCCTTCGACCGCTACGTGTGGAAGCTGATCGGTAAGCGCGAGATCTACATCCCCTACAACGCCTACCGGCTCTCCGATGGCCGGGTGAAGTACAGCCAGTTGCTCAAGGGCGGCCATCCGGACCAGGGCGAGGCGCGTTATGAGCTGCACCGGGTCTGGGTGATCGAGGCGACCGAGCGCGGCGGCAAGCGCCATGTGTTCGGCAAGCGCACCTATTACATCGACGAAGACAGTTGGAACGTGGTGCTGGTGGAGAACGAGGACCGCGAGGGCAATCTCTGGCGTTTCCAGGAAGGTCATGTGACGCCGCTCTACGACGTGCAGGCGGTGACCACCGTGCCCAGCTACACCTACGACCTCAAGGACGGCCGCTACTTCGCCAACCGCTTGTTCTCGGAAGATGCGCCGTTTCAGTACAACCTGCCGATGAAGGATGCGGACTTTTTGCCGGCGACGGTGAGGGTGAGGTACGGGCGTTAGCGAGGCTTTAGGCTAGCGCCGACTCTCAAGTTCCCCTCCCCCTTGCGGGGGCGAGGCGGAAAAAGACGAAGCATTGCTTCGTCCCGCCGAGCGCCATCGGCCATGCATGGGCCGATGGCCGCCTAGGCTAGGGGAGGGGGAATGCCGTGGCGGGGCGCTTGGCCTTCGCCTAGCTCTGTTGGTGTGCGGTGCTGGTGGTTCGCGCATTCGCGCTCTTTTAGCTGTGCAGGGTCTGAGAGCTTTTTTTCGCCTCTTGGCGACTCACTTTTCTTTGCTTGTGCAAAGAAAAGTAAGCAAAAGAAAGCACCCCCCTGCGTAGCGCCCCCTACGGGGGTAAACCTGCGATGCTCGGCCCAAAGGGGCCGCTCGCGAACTCGGCGCCCTATAGGCGCCTCGAACATGCGCTCGCTGTTATCCCCCTTTGGTCCTGCGCTTCTCGGCGCTACGA
>SCVA01000062.1 GCA_004297005.1 Nevskiaceae bacterium | reverse complement strand
GACACCGGCGATCCGCGCTTCCAGATCGCGAATCTCGTCGAGCAAGGTTTGCAGGCTGGGACGCAGCATCGGTGGAATTGCTTCGTCGCACAGCGCTTCTGGAAGCCGTTGAAGAGCGACTGCCGCTCCCACCGGCAGCACCAGACCAAACTCGCGGAGCAAACCGCGCAGGGTGTTGATGCGCGCCGTCCGGGTTTCCATCCAGGCGCTGCGAATCCGGTGCAGCCCCTGGATCGCCTGGTGCTCCGTGCTCTTCACCGGCACCGGCAGTATCTCGGGATTCCTGGCCGCTTCGAGCAGTGCCAGACAGTCCGCCCGGTCGGTCTTGTTGCGACGGCGGTAGGCGCAGACTACGGCACCGGCAGCAGACGCACCTCATGCCCAGCCCGCTGCATCCGCCGCGCCCAGTGATGGGCGCCGCCGCAGGCTTCGAGCACGAATCGTGATCGCTCGCGCGTTACCAGGTACTCCTGAAACTGCGCCCGATTCAATCGCAGCCGGCGCGACACGCGACCCGAAACACCGGCCTCCGCCACCTCGAAAACCAGCTTTGCCGTATCGACAGCAATGAGCGTAGATTCCATGTCGGACTCCTCTCGTTGTGAGCTGATGATCAACACATCCAGCGTGGCACTTCGATGCCGATCAATACAGCGGGAGGAGTCCATTCCATCATTCCAGCCGACGTTTCTGCCTTCGCTTCGCTGCGGCACAAACGCGGCTGAACCGTGGCGTTAGGCCGCATGGGAACCGCAACCACCGCCGGTTACTCAGGAACGCCGCTTTCCAAGAAGCTCGGCATCAAAGAGGCCAATCGAGTGCTGCTCCTTCAAGCGCCGAAGGAGTACGAAAGCCTGTTGGCCCCATTGCCGCCGGCCGTGGTGTTTGTCACCCAACCAGATTCAAAGGTCGATATTGCCCACGCCTTTGTCACCCAGAGAGAAGAACTAGCAAAGGTTCTGAGCCTCTTGCGTAAGAAGCTGAAATCCGACGCAGCGCTATGGATCTCATGGCCGAAGAAGTCAGCCAAGGTTACAACCACGATTACCGAAGACACCATCCGAGAGTTAGCGTCGCCACTGGGGTTCGTAGATATCAAGGTCTGCGCCGTCACCGAAGTCTGGTCGGGTCTCAAGTTGGTAGTTCGCAAGGAGCTTCGCTGAGAATGCGGCCTAACCCTTGCATTGAGGGGGGCGCCCAAGGGCTACGCCCTCGGCCGCCCCTCATGTCAAACGTTCGAGCGAAGGTCCGCTCTGCGCTGGAACCGGAGGTCCAAGTAGCTTCGGAGGCATTCGGCGCCCGCACCGAAACCTCTGACAGGCAAGCGCGCAGCCTAGCTTTCCCGACTGTCCGCATAGCTCCGCTGTGGCCCAAGCCGCGCCTGCTCGTCCTCGGTATACAGCCGCGAGCGAGTCAGAAAACGTCGGTCGCTGCCGTTGTCGAGCGAGAACATGCCACCGCGCCCCGGCACCACGTCGATGATCAGTTGGGTGTGCTGCCAATAGGCGAATTGCGACTCGCTGATGAAGAATTCCGCGCCGCCGATTTCCCCGAGGCGGATGTCGCGGTCGCCGACGATGAAGCCGCCGACCGGATAGCACATGGGCGAGGAGCCGTCGCAGCAGCCGCCGGACTGATGAAACAGCACGGCGCCGTGCTCGGCGCGCAACTCGTCGATCAAGTGCACGGCCGCTTCGGTCGCGATGACCCTGGGGCAGATGTCTGTGGTCATGACGCCTCCTAAATGACCCCGCGCCGGTCCGGGTTCCCGAGCCGGCGCGAGGGCGAGCAAGCTTTAGAAGCTGAGCTTGATGGTGCCCACGACCCGGCTATCGAGAATCGCGCCGGCTTCGTGCGCGTCGGTATCGTGGTAGCGCAGATCGGCGGACACCAGCTTGCTGGCCGCCCAGCCCAGGCCGAGATTCCAGGTGGCGTAGTCGAGCCCGGTGCCGACGTCCTGCTTGCCGTAGGCGCCGGAGACCGACCACTGCTCGTTGACGCTGTAGCTGGCGTTGAGCTCCGCATAGGTGCCGGAATCATCGGAGCCGAAGTAGTCGCTGGTGTAGAAGAACGCGGCGCCGGCATTGACCGGCCCCAGCGGATGGCTTAGCGCCAGCTTGTACTCGAGGGTGTCGATCTCCACGCCGGCGGGCTGGTCGTGGTAGCCGTAGCGGACCAGGCCGAGATCCAGGCCCAGGGCGCCCAGTTTGGTGGTCCAGCCGGCCCAGAGGTCGTACTCGAAGTCGATGCTGTTGCCGAAGTCGACGTTCTCGGCGCCGGCACCCACATAGAAGCCACCGGCGGCGAGATTCACGCTGCCGAAGACAAAGGGGTCTTCGTTGGTCTGGCTGACGCCGCGGAACACGTAGTCGCTGGCGGCGCCCAGCGTGTAGGAAATCTGCGGAGCCTCGGCCAGGGCGGGCCCTGCCGTGCAGCTCAGGATGGCGGCCAGCAGCAGGCCTTGCCCTTGGGGGCGGAAATTGGTCATGGTCATCTCCTCGTGGATTTTTTGTAGGTCTGTGGCGATGGGCGGGCGGCTTGCGGGCCGCCCGCCGAGCGCGTGGCGCGGTTTAGAAGAAGCCCAGCGCCTTCGGGCTGTAGCTCACCAGCATGTTCTTGGTCTGCTGGTAGTGGTCGAGCATCATCCGGTGCGTCTCGCGGCCGATGCCGGACTGCTTGTAGCCACCGAAGGCGGCGTGCGCAGGGTAGGCGTGATAGCAGTTGGTCCACACGCGGCCGGCCTGGATGCCGCGGCCGAAGCGGTAGCAGCGGTTGGCGTCGCGGCTCCAGACACCGGCGCCGAGGCCGTAGAGCGTGTCGTTGGCGAGATGCAGGGCCTCCTCTTCGTCCTTGAAAGTGGTGACCGATACCACCGGGCCAAAGATCTCTTCCTGGAAGATGCGCATCTTGTTGTTGCCGGAGAACACCGTCGGCTGCACGTAGTAGCCGCCAGACAGGTCCCCGCCGAGCGCGGCGCGCGCGCCACCGGTGAGCAGCTTCGCGCCTTCCTGCTTGCCGATGTCGATGTAGCTGAGGATCTTCTCCAACTGTTCGCTGGAGGCCTGGGCGCCGATCATGGTCGCCTCGTCGAGCGGGCTGCCCTGCTTGATCGCCTGCACGCGCTTGACCGCGCGCTCCATGAAGCGGTCGTAGATCTTCTCGTGTACCAGCGCGCGACTCGGGCAGGTGCAGACCTCGCCCTGGTTGAGCGCGAACATCGCGAAACCTTCGAGCGCCTTGTCGAAGTAGTCGTCGTCTTCGCGCATCACGTCGTCGAAGAAGATGTTGGGCGACTTGCCGCCCAGCTCCAGGGTCACCGGGATCAGGTTCTGGCTGGCGTACTGCATGATCAGCCGGCCGGTGGTGGTCTCGCCGGTGAAGGCGATCTTGGCGATGCGGTTGCTCGACGCCAGCGGCTTGCCGGCTTCCAGGCCAAAGCCGTTGACGATGTTGAGCACGCCGGGCGGCAGCAGGTCACCGATCAGCTCGGCCCAGAGCAGGATGCTGGCCGGCGTCTGCTCGGCCGGCTTGAGCACCACGCAGTTGCCGGCGGCCAGCGCCGGGGCGAGTTTCCAGGCCGCCATCAGCAGTGGGAAGTTCCAGGGGATGATCTGGCCGACCACACCCAGCGGCTCGTGGAAGTGGTAGGCGACGGTGTCGTGATCCACCTCGCCGATCGAGCCCTCCTGCGCGCGGATGCAGCCGGCGAAGTAGCGGAAGTGGTCGATGGCCAGTGGCACGTCGGCGGCCATGGTTTCGCGGATCGGCTTGCCGTTGTCCCAGGTCTCGGCCAGCGCCAGCAGGCGCAGGTTGTCCTCCATGCGCTGGGCGATGCGGTTGAGCACATTGGCGCGCTCGGTGCTGCTGGCGCGGCCCCAGGCGTCCTTGGCCTTGTGGGCGGCGTCGAGCGCCAGCTCGATGTCGGCGGCGCTGGAGCGCGCCACCTCGCAGATCACCTGGCCATTGACCGGCGAGAGGTTCTGGAAATAGCGGCCGTCCACCGGTTCGCGCCAGTCGCCGCCGATGAAATTGGCGTAGCGGCTGCGGAATGGCGAGGCGGTGCTGTTGGTTTGCAGCAGGGGCATGTTCATCGGTACGGCTCCTCCGTTGTTGTGGTGTCCGGCTTAAGGGGCAGTGCCTGTGCCAGCCTGCGGCCAAGGTCGTAACGGACGGTGTAGACGCTTGATTCCAGTTGGAAAGTCGGTGGCATTCGCGGTCTCAGCCGAGCCGCGCGGTTTGCGTTTGCGCCGCGTCTATGTAACTTGGGGGAACAGGGTGCGGAGCAGGTGTCGCAGATTGCGACAGTGACCGAGGAGACCCCATGCAAGCCACGAACGATCATCAATCGGTGCTGGCCGCCAGACGCCGCTTCTTCGAGGACGGCCGAACGCCGCGCGGTCTGATCGCAGAACCGATCCTGCGCTCTTGGACGCGTTGCGCGGCGCTGGGCCTGGAAGCTGCCAAGACGCCCGAGGTGGCGACGCTGTCCAGTGGTGGGCTGCGCGAGGCCTGTGAGCGCCACGAGCAATTGCGCCGCCTGTGCCGGCCGGAGATCGAGTCGCTGTATCTCGATGCCCGCGACACCGACAGTGTGGTGATCCTCACCGACCCGCAGGGCCTGGTGCTCGACGCGGTCGGCAGCACCGAGTTCGCCGACAAGGCGGCCCGCGTCGCCCTGCGCCCCGGTGTGCAATGGCACGAGGCCGCTACCGGCACCAATGCCATCGGCATGGCGTTGATCGAGCGCCGCCCGGTGGAGGTGCGCGGCGCCGAGCACTACTTCGCGCCGCACCGCATCCTGAGCTGCCACGCCGCACCGATTCTGGAACCCGATGGCCGGCTCGCCGGCGCGCTCGATCTCTCCGGTCACGCGGCCATGCCGCATGCCCACGCCCTGGGTCTGCTGCGGGTGGTGGTGGACCAGATCGAGCACCGGCTGTTCGAGGGCCGCTACCCACACTGCCAGGTGCTGCGCCTGCACAGTGAGCGCGGCCATCTGGGCACCGCGCGCGAGGGCGTGCTGGTGTTCGACGGCCCGCGCCTGGTCGCCGCCAATCGTCATGCCCTGGCGCTGCTCGGGCTGGAGTGGGACAGCCTTGGGGAATGCCGCTACTCCGAGCTGTTCGCCACCACGCTCTCGCAGTTGCGCGACGGCGCGCCGCTGCGTGGCCTGCGCGGTCGCGAATTGCACGGCCGGCTGGACCCGGAGGCGACGCGGCCTCTGGCCATGAGCACAACCGCCGCGGCGCCGGCCCGGTTGGCACCGGCGGCCGAGGCCATCGTGCTTGATGCCGCCGCGCGCAAGGCGCTGGCGCGCGCCAGCCGCATCCTCGACGCCGATCTGCCGGTGCTGCTGCAAGGCGAGACCGGCGCCGGCAAGGAGGTGTTCGCGCAGCAGCTGCACGCCGCCTGCAGCCGCGCCCAGGCGCCGCTGGTGGCGGTGAACTGCGCGGCGCTGCCGGAAAACCTGATCGAGTCCGAGCTGTTCGGCTACGAGGAAGGCGCCTTCACCGGCGCGCGCCGGCGCGGCGCCATCGGCCTGCTGCGCCAGGCCCAGGGCGGCGTGCTGTTTCTCGACGAAATTGGCGACATGCCGCTGGCCTTGCAGTCGCGCCTGCTGCGGGTCTTGCAGCAGCGCGAGGTGACGCCGCTCGGTGGCGGTAAGCCGGTGGCGGTGGACTTCCGCCTGATCTGCGCCACCCACCGCGATCTGCGCCAGGCGGTGGCGCAGGGGACTTTCCGCGCCGATCTCTACTACCGCATCGCGCAGTACACGCTGCCGCTGCCGGCGCTGCGCGAACACGCCGATCTGCCGGGCCTGATCGGCGACCTGTGGCGCCGCCTGCAACAGGGGCCGGTGGCGGACCTGCCAAGTGAGCTGAGGGAGCGGCTGGCCGCGCACGACTGGCCGGGCAACTACCGCGAACTGGTTTCCTGCCTGCGCGCGCTGCTGGCGCTGGCCGGCCCCGACTACCGGCTGACTCTGGATGACCTGCCGCCGGCGCTACGCGATCCCCTGCCGCAAGTCGTGCCGCTGACCGCGGATGCCACGCTCAGCGCGCTGGCCGAAGAAGCGATGCGCAGTGCGCTGACCGCCGCCGAAGGCAATGTCTCCGCCGCCGCGCGGCGTCTGGGTGTCAGCCGCAGCACCCTGTACCGGCGGCTGTTGCAGAAGCCGCACTGAGCGGCGGTCGCTAGCCGCCCAAGGTCAGGGCGCAGCTCTGGCCGACGTCCAGCACCCGCATGGTCCGGCCAGCGCCGAGCCAGAGTGCGCAGCACAGAGCGAGATCAACGATTTCCGCCTCGCTGAACTGCGCACGGTAGCGCTGCCAGAAGTCGCTGTCGGCGCGCAGCCCGACATGGTCACTGGCGAAGCGCTCGGCGTACTCGGCGGCGAGCTTCTCGCGCTCGCTGTAGATCGACGCCTGGCGCCAGTCCAGCACCTGCGCATAGAAGGCCTCGTCGAGCCCTTCGTTGCTGCCCTCGGCCCAGCGCGCGCCCTGGCAGACGCTGCATTCGTTGGCGAGCGCGATGCGCATGCGGGCGATCTCCTGCACACGTCGCGGCAACTGGCTCTGGCCGTAGACCGCGTTGCTGAACGCCACCAGGCCGGGCGCCATGGACGGCTGCAGCGCCATCCAACTGCCGAGATCGTCGTTGACCGCGATGTTCGGCATGCTGGCGCTCCTTACGCGGCCTTGTCCTTGAACAGGCCGCGTTCCTTGGCCATGGTCAGGGCGGTGTCCTCGATCATGTCTTCCTGGCCGCCAATCATCTTCTTGCGACCCAGCTCGACCAGGATGTCGCGCGCCGGCAGGCCGTACTTCTTGCCGGCACGGTCGGCGTGCAGCAAAAAGGTCGAGTAGACGCCGGCGAAGCCCAGCGTCAGCGAGGAGCGATCGACGCGCACGATGTGATCCATCATCGGGAAGATGACGTCCTGTGTCAGATCCATCAGCTTGAACAGGTCGCAGCCGGTGTCGATGCCCATGCGGTCGCAGACCGCGATGAAGACTTCCAGCGGCGTGTTGCCAGCGCCGGCGCCGAGGCCGCCGACCGAGGCATCGATGCGGGAGGCGCCTTCTTCAATCGCCGCGATGGAATTGGCGATGCCCATGCCGAGGTTGTGATGGCCGTGAAAGCCGATCTCGGTTTCCGGCTTGAGCACGGCGCGCAGGGCGCGCACGCGCTCG
Source organism: Nevskiaceae bacterium (assembly GCA_004297005.1). GTDB lineage: Bacteria > Pseudomonadota > Gammaproteobacteria > Nevskiales > Nevskiaceae > Stagnimonas. Next base: position 7,816 of record SCVA01000062.1, on the reverse strand, counting down.
ATCACATCGTTCGGCAGCATGTAGCCGGCCGAGTCGGTGATGTAGACGGTCTGGGCGCCGTAGCTCTCCATCAGCTTGCCCTGCTCGGCCAGACCCTTGGGGTCGTTGAGATGGGCCATCATCAGAAAGCCGGTGGCGTCCATGCCGAGCTTGCGCGCATAGGCGATGTGCTGCGGGCTGGTATCGGCTTCGGTGCAGTGGGTGGCCACATGCACACTGCGCACGCCGTGATCGTAGGCGCTGTGCAGTTCCTTCATGGTGCCGAGGCCCGGGATCAGCAGGCAGGAAATCTTTGCCCGCTTCATCTTCGGGACGACCGCGTCCCAGTATTCCTCGTTGCTGTGCATGGCAAAGCCGTGCTGCAGCGAGTTGCCGCCAAGCCCCGCACCGTGCGAGACCTGGATCAGCGGCACGCCGGCATCGTCGAGCGCAGTGGCGACCTTGACCATCTGCTCGGTGGAGATCTGCTCGCGCTTGGCATGCATGCCATCGCGCAGCGCCATGTCGTGCACCAGAACCCTGCGGCCCTTGAGATTCTTCAGCTCGCTCATGTTATGCGGCCTCCTTCAATGCCTTCAGCTGGTAGCGACCCGCCAGAATCTCGGTGGCGAACATCTCGGCAGTGCGGGCGGCGGCAGCGGTCATGATGTCGAGGTTGCCGGCATAGGTGGGCAGGTAGTCGCCCAGGCCGGCGACCTCCATGAAGCAGGCGACCTTCTTGCCGTCGAACACCGGGCCGTTCACCAGCCGGTAGCCGGGGACGTACTTCTGCACTTCCTTGACCATGTCCAGAACCGATGCACGGATGCGCTCCTGATCCGGCTCGTCGTCGGTCAGGCAGTAGATGGTGTTGCGCATGATCATCGGCGGATCAGCCGGGTTGATGATCACCAGCGCCTTGCCGGTACGCGCGCCACCGACGGCGCAGACCGCATTGGAGGTGGTGTAGGTGAATTCGTCGAGGTTGGCGCGGGTGCCCGGGCCGATGGACTTCGACGACACCGTGGCGATGATTTCGGCATAGCCCACCGACTGGACGCGCGCCACTGCGTTGACCATCGGGATCGTCGCCTGCCCGGCGCAGGAGATCATGTTGACGTTCATCGCCTGCGCCTTGGCGTGGCTGGCGAGATTCACCGGCGGCACGCAGAGGCCGCCGATGGCGGCGGGCGTGAGGTCCACCATCAGCACGCCGAGCGCGTTGAGCTTGTCGGAGTTGGCCTTGTGGACGTAGGCGCTGGTGGCATCGAAGGCGATCTGCACGCCGTCGGCCAGCACATGCGGCAGCAGACCGTCGACACCCTGGTCGGTGGTCTTGAGGCCCATTTCGCGGGCGCGCTTGAGGCCCTCGGAGGTCGGGTCGATGCCGACCATCCACACCGGATCGAGAACCGGGCTGCGCTTGAGCTTGTAGATCAGGTCGGTGCCGATGTTGCCGGGACCGATGATGGCGCACTTGATCTTGGTCATGACTCTTGTCTTCAGCGTTGGAGGCCTCAGGCCTCGAAGGAAATGGAGGCGGCGCCGATCCCGGCCAGCGTCATCTCGAAACGGTCGCCGGGCAGCGCCGGCAGCAGCGGCGCCAGCGAACCGGAGAGGATCACCTCGCCGGCCAGAAACGGAATGCCGAAGCGGCCCAGCGTGTTGGCGAGCCAGGCGACGGCCGTGGCCGGATGGCCCTGCACCGCCGAGCCCAGGCCCGAGGCGACATGCGCGCCGTTCTTGGCGATGTCCATCTTCACCGCCGCCAGATCGAGCGCATGGGGCTTGACGCGGTCCGGGCCGATCACGAACACGCCGCAGCTGGCGTTGTCGGCGACGGTGTCCTGGATCTTGATCTTCCAGTCGCGGATGCGGGAATCGACGATCTCGAAGCAGGGCGAGACGTAGTCGGTGGCGTCCAGCACCTGGTCCTCGGTGACGCCCGGGCCCTTGAGGTCTTTCTTCAGCACGAAGGCGATCTCGCCTTCGGCGCGCGGCTGGATCAGGCCGGCCTTGGCGAGCGAGACGCTGCTGCCGTTGCCCACCCACATGCGGTCGGTGAGAAAGCCGAAGTCCGGCTGGTGCACGCCGAGCATGTCCTGCACAGGCTTGCTGGTAACACCGATCTTCTTGCCGACGATCTTCTCGCCTTCGGCGGTGCGCCGTTCGAGAAAGCGCAGCGAGATGCGGTAGGCGTCGTCGATGTCGATGCCGGCCTCGCGGTTGGTCAGCGGCTCCAGCACGGAGCGCGAGCGCAGGGCGGCGAACAGCTCGTCGCCGAGGGCGGTGATGCGGGAAGCGGGGAGTGCCATCGGGCTCAACCGTTGTTCAGGAAGTCGAGCACGGTGCGATTGAACAGCTCACGGTGTTCGATCATCACCCAGTGCCCGCAGTTGGGCACCGTCAGCAGGCGGCCGTTCTTCAGGCCCTTGGCCAGTCGCAGGATGCCGTTCTCCGGCATCATGTTTTCATTGATGCCCCAGAACGTCAGCGCCGGGCACTGGATCTCGCCCAGGCGCTCGGTGAGGTTGGGCACCTTCATGGTCTTCATCACCTGCGGGTTCTGCAGCTTCATCAGCGCCAGCCGCTCGGCGACCAGCGCGTCGTCCACGCAATCCGGGTTCACCACGAAGGCCTTGATGAAGAAGGCCTTCATCGTCTCGTGGGTGAACGGCTGGCCGGTGGCCATGTGCGCGAACATCGTCGCCATGCCTGGCATGGCGAGATAGTCGGGCATGTCGCTGACGCCGCCCGGCGCCATCAGCACCAGGCGCTCGACGTTCTGCGGATGGCTCAGCGCAAAGCCCAGCGCCACCGCGCCGCCCAGCGAATTGCCGACCAGCGTGACCTTCTCGACGCCGATGGCGTCCAGCGCCTGCTTCACGCATTCGACGAAGAAGGCCAGCGGGTATTCGACATCCGCCGGCTTGTCGGAGTAACCGAAGCCGATCAGGTCGGGCAGGATCACGCGGTAGCCGGCCTGCACCAGCGCCGGATAGTTGCCCTTGAAGTTGCTGTAGCCGCTGGCGCCGTTGCCGGAGCCGTGCAGGAACACCACGACCGGCCCGCTGCCTTCGTCGAGGTAGTGGACGCGGTAGCCATTGGCCAGCGTGACGTAGCGGCCTTCCGGCACCGGCAAATTGTGGGTAGGGCTGGACATGCGGCGGGGGACTCCCGGCAAGCGGCTTGTGAGTGCCGCGCATGTTTGCCAAACGGGTGCCCAGCAGCGTCACCCAATCGGACTACGGAAGCCCAGGGCCCTTGGCCTAGCATGTGGCCCAAGACAACCACCGCCAGGCTCGACGCGCTCGCGGGCGCGAAGCGGCGGAAACCGAAGTAAGGAACAGCGTCCAGTGTCGGAAACCAATGTCGTCCTGATCACCGGCGGCGCCAAGGGCGTCGGCCGTGGCATCTCAGAGTGCTTCCTTGCGCGCGGCGCGAAAGTGATCGTCTGCGGTCGCGAGGCGCCAGCCGAGTTGCCGACGGTGGCCGGCAACGTCGCCGAGTTCATTGCCTGCGATGTCCGTGACGCAGCCGCCGTCGAGGCGCTGTTCGCCACCATCGCCGAGCGCCACGGCCGGCTCGATGTGCTGGTCAACAATGCCGGCGGCGCACCCTTCGCGCTGGCCGCCCAGGCCTCGCCACGCTTTCACGAGAAGATCTTTGCCCTGAACTTGCTGGCGCCCCTGCACCTCGCGCAGAAGGCCAATGCCCTCATGCAGCAGCAGGCCGGCGGCGGCGCCATCGTCTTCATCGCCAGCATCTCGGCGCTGCGGCCCTCGCCGGGCACCGCCGCCTACGGCGCTGCCAAGGCGGCGGTGCTGAGCCTGGTGCAATCGCTGGCGGTGGAATGGGCGCCCAAGGTGCGCCTCACCGCGATCAGCCCCGGGCCGGTGCTCACCGAGCATGCCGACCTGCACTTCGGCGATGCGCAAGGCGTTGCCGCGGTCGCCGCCACCATCCCGCTCGGCCGCCTGGCCGAGCCGCGTGATATCGGCGAAGCCTGCGTCTGGCTGTCCTCGCCGGCGGCGGCCTATGCCTCCGGGACCAATCTGGTGCTGCACGGCGGCGGCGAGCGGCCGGCGTTTCTGGCGGCGGCCAGCGCCAACAAGAATTAGACCTTCGAGGCCCGCCACCGCGGGCCAGGAAACGGTCTATGCATATCCGTTCCGGCGACGTACCGGAGCGGTTAGAACGTGCTTTTTGGAGAGAGGCGATGGCGAGCGGCGAACGACGGCCGGGGTCGACGGCGGGGGCGGTTTTGTGGGCGCTGTGGACGCTGGGCTTGGCGGCTTGCGGCGATAGCGCCGCGCCGGAATCCAGCGCGCCGCCGCTGGCGGGTGCCAAGTGCGCCGACTACCAGGCCTCGCGCCAGCCGTTCTTCGGCGATCTGCACGTCCACACCAAGTACTCGCTGGACGCCAATACCCAGGGCACCCTGATCGGACCGCACGAGGCCTATCGCTTCGCGCTGGGCGAGCGGCTGGGCATACAGCCCTACAACGAGCAGGGCGAGCCGCTGCGTTACTCGCAACTGGCGCGGCCTCTGGACTTCGCCGCGGTCACCGATCACGGCGAGCTGTTCGGCGAAACCGAGATCTGCACCAATCCCGATCTCGCCGGCTACAACTCGCCGGAGTGCCTGCTCTACCGCGCGGCGCCGGCGCAGTCCTTCATCCTGTTCAACTTTCTCGGCCCCGGTCTGGTCTCGGTGGGAGGCGCGCCGATTCCGCGCCTGCCGTTCTGTGGCCTGGGTGGCGAGCGCTGCCTGGAGGCGGCGAAGACGCCCTGGCGCGACATCCAGCAGGCCGCCGCCGCGTACAACGACGAATGCCGCTTCACCAGCTTCGTCGGCTACGAGTACACCGCCGCGCCCTTGTCCAACAATCTGCACCGCAACGTCATCTTCCGCAGTGAGGTGGTGCCGGAGATTCCGCCGTCCTATCAGGAGTACCCGGCGCCGGAACTGCTCTGGCAGGCCTTGTCTGCGCAATGCCAGGGCGCCCAGGGCTGCGACTACCTGACCATCCCGCACAACTCCAATCTCTCCGGCGGGCTGATGTTCCAGACCCGCGATGTCTATGGCCTGCCTTACGACGCCGAGCTGGCGCGGCAGCGTCAGCTCAACGAGCCGCTGGCCGAGATCTACCAGCACAAGGGCCAGTCGGAATGCCTGGGCACCACCGGCGCCGGCCTGGCCGACGAGCAGTGTGGCTTCGAGCTCTTGCCCTACCGCAACTTCACCGGCAGCCAGGTCAGCACGGCGGCCAGCGGCGCGCCCCTGGAGCAGGATTTCCTGCGCGCGGCGCTCAAGGACGGTCTGCGTCTGGAGCGCGAGCTGGGTGCCAATCCCTTCAAGTACGGCTTCATCGGCAGCTCCGACACCCACCTGGGCACGCCCGGCAATGTCGCCGAGATCGACTACCCCGGCCACGGCGGCGCCGGCGGCAGCGCCCGGGGTGAACTGCCGGCCGGTCTCACCGACCGCATCGAGAACAGCCCCGGTGGCCTTGCCGTGCTCTGGGCCGAGGAGAACAGCCGCGACTCGCTGTTTGCCGCCATGCGCCGCCGCGAGGCCTATGCCACCAGCGGCACCCGGCCGGTGCTGCGCTTCTTCGGCGGCGCCGAACTGCCCAGCGATCTCTGCGGCCGCCGCGACTTCGTGCAGCAGGGCTACGCGCTGGGCGTGCCGATGGGTGGCGATCTCAAGCCGGTGCCGGCCGGCGCGCGGCCGCGTTTCGCGGTGTCGGCACTGCGCGACCCCGGCCAGGGCATCGAAGTGGCAAAGCCCTTGCAACGCATCCAGATCGTCAAGGGCTGGCTCAATGCCGATGGCACCAGCCAGGAAAAGGTCTACGAGGTGGCCGGTGAAGCCGACAACGGCGCAAGCGTCGATCTCTCCAACTGCGAGCCCACCGGCAGCGGCCACGCCAGTCTCTGCGCGGTCTGGGAAGACCCGGAGTTCGACGCCGGCCAGTCGGCCTTCTACTACGCCCGCGTGCTGGAGAACCCGAGTTGCCGCTGGGCGACGCGTCAGTGCCTCGCCGCCGGCGTGGATTGCAGCAATCCCGACGCCGTGCCAGACGCGTTCGCCGACTGCTGCAATGCCGACTATCCCAAGACCATCCAGGAGCGGGCCTGGTCGTCGCCGATTTGGTATCGCCCTGCGAGTCCATGAATAAATCTACTGCGCTGCCCAATCGCGCTCTTGGCCTAAGCGGGACTGGCGCTGCCAGTCCCGACGCGGGGCCAAGAGCCATGCGGTGCTCGCAATCCTCACGCAAGACGGGCGCGACACGGTGCCGCGTAGCGTGGGTGCGGGAGCGCCCGTCTTTGCCCGCTTCCACTCAAGGGCCGCTTCGCGGTCTCTGGGATGCGGGCAAAGTGCGCTGCGGTTGCTGCGCTCCTAGTTCCTTGCGCTTGGGCATGCTCGCTACGATTTCTTCAAGGACTCGACGCGCATGCGTCTGAGGACTGTCCTTCGGGCGCCCTGGCTGCACTTCCTGCTGCTGGGCGGGCTGCTGCATCTCGGGCAGGGCCTGCTGCCGAGCGCGGCGGCGGCCTTGCCGGCCGGGGCCGCGGATGTCGAACGCCTGCGTCGCGACTGGCGTGCCGAGACCGGCCGCTGGCCCAACCGGGAGGAATTGCTGGCGAGCACCGAGCGCTGGCTCGACGAGCAGGCGCTGCTCGGCGAGGCCCTGCACCGGGAGCTGGATCTGCGCGACTCGGTGGCGCGCGAGCGCCTGCTCGCCAATCTGCGCTTCGCGCGGCCGGAGCTGGCCGGCGACGAGGCGGCGCTGCTCACCGAGGCGCGCCGGTTGGGTATGCCGGCCAGCGATCTGGTGGTGCGCCGGCGCCTGGTGCAGCGCCTGGAGCAGGAGCTGAGCGCCGACCAGACGGTGGACGAGGTCGCGCTGCGCGCCTACGTGGCCGCGCACCCGGAGCGCTACGGGCAGCCGGAGCGCTACCGCCTGCGGCAGGTGTATCTGAACCGCGACCGGCCCGGACGCAGCGCCGCGCAGGCCGAACAACTGCTGGCGCGGCTGGCCGCCAAGCCCGACCTCGATGTCGCGGCCCTGGGCGACCCCTGGCTGCTCGATGGCGAGGAGGCTCCGCTGAGCGAAGAGCAACTACGTCAGCGCTACGGTGCCGGGCTGGTGGCGGCTCTCCGTGCGGCTCCGGTCGGGCAGTGGATCGGGCCGCTGGAGACCGCCTATGGCTGGCATCTGCTGCGCGTGCAGGAGCGCCAGCCCGCCCAGGCGGCGGACTACCCGGAGGTGCGCCAGCGCGCCGCCTACGCCTGGCTGGCCGAACAGGAACCGGGCTGGCGGCGCGCGCGCCTGGCTGCGCTGCGCCAGCAACAGGGCTTGCCCAGCGCCGCCGTGCTGCTGGCCGAGGCGGGGCAATGAGAGCGGCGTTCTGGGGGCTGCTCATCGGCCTGCTCCTGGCCGGTGCGGCAGGGGCGCATCCGCTGGCGCCGGCGCTGCTGGAGCTGAGCCAGACCGATGTGAGCGACTACGCCCTGCTCTGGCGCAGTCCCTTGACGCGCGCGGCGGGCCGGGAGCCGCAGCCCTCGCTGCCGGAGGGCTGCCAGCGTCTGGGCGAGTTGCGGATCGAGGACGATGCCGTCGCCCGCAGCCAGCGCTGGGCGCTGCACTGCGCCGCGCCCCTGGCCGGGCAGACGCTGCGCATCGAGGGCCTGGCCGGTAGCGGTATCAATGTGATCGTCCGCTACCAGCCCTTGCAGGGGCCGGGCTTGCAGAAGCTGCTCAGCGAGCGCGAGCCGGCCTGGACTTTGCCGGCCGCCAGCGCGCCGCCCTCGGTGTTCGCCAGC
>SCVA01000061.1 GCA_004297005.1 Nevskiaceae bacterium | reverse complement strand
GCCGATGTGTTTGACTACATCGAGAGATTCCACAACCCTCGCATGCGACGGAGAGTCGCTAAGCGGGATCAGCAGTTTTCATCCCTTTCCAAACCGTCCGTGAAAACGGGGTAGAACCCAACACCTGTTCGACGACGCTTAGGCGCCGGCTATAGAGCCTGCGCTCTTTACGGGCGTCGATCTTGGCTTTCGTCGCGATAGGGCGCGGATGACTGTCCTGAGTTCTGCTGCTATCGAAGAAGGTGACCAGCCGATAGGGGCTGGCCTCCGAGCTGCGACGACTTTAGGGATCGAAACGCCCCACCTGCGGCGCGCCGCCGGCCAGCGGCAGGGTGATCAGCGTGCCGTCGTCGGAGAGCACCACGCCTTCCGGCCGCACCGCCTTCACCCCGCGCATGAACACCTGCCCGGCGATGCGGTTGGGCGGCGACGGCGTGAGGTGGTAGAGCAGCAGCAGCGGCACCTTCGCGGCATTGGCCAGTTCGGCGGCCTCCACCGGGCTGGTGTGGTAGCTGGGGATGTCGCCGAAGATCTTGGCGATGCGCGGTCGCCCGGCTTCGGCCGCCAGGGCCTGCATGCGCGCGACCAGGTGCTGCGCCTGCGCCTCGTGCGCCAGCACATCGGCGCCCTCGGCGGCGGCGATCATGCGCTCGTCGCGACGGGTGTCGCCGCTGATCACCAGCGAGCGGCCCTTGTAGTCGAAGCGGTAACCGACGGCGGGTTCGATGGGCTCGTGATGCACGGCGAACACCGACACCTTCAGCTCGCCGTCCTCGAAGGCAGGCACGCGATGGCCGTCGGCGGGCAGTGCCAGGGGATGCGCCTGCATCTGGCCGCGCTCGGGCGGCAGCATCTCGGCGCCGTGGTGGGCGGTGCGGTAGCCGTTGTCCAGCGCATAGGCCTCGCTGTAGCCGGCCACCAGCCGCTGCACGCCTTCGGGGCCGTAGACCGCCAGCGGCGCCGGCCTGCCGGCGACCCAGGTCTGCATGTTGAACTCGCCCAGCTCGCCGATGTGGTCGGAGTGGAAGTGCGTGTAGAGGATCGCGCCGATGCGTTCGGCCGGGATGTGCCGCAGCGCGAGCTGGTTCCAGGAGCCCGGCCCGGTATCGACGATGTAGAACTTGCCTCCGGCGATCACCGCCAGGCAGGGCCGCGCGCGGGTCGGGTGCGGTAGCGGCGAGCCGCTGCCGCAGACCAGGAGCCGCATCGCGTCGTCCTTGAACAGCGCCTGCGCGGCGCTGTTGTCGACGTTCTTGCGGATCACCTGGTCGATCAGCCGGTCTTGCACCGGGGTGAGTTGCAGCAGGCCGAAACTGGCGAGGGCGAGCAGGGCGAGAGTGCCCAGACTCCAGCTCAGGAAACGCATGGTGGTTCTCCTTGTGGTTTTGCTTGTTGTTGTGAGGTGCAGGGGTTCAGCTCAGGCGCGCGAAGTACCAGCCGCAGCCTAGCGCCAGTACCGCCGCCGGCAGCAGGGGGCCATCGCGCCAGCGCGGCCAGCGTTGCGCCAGCCAGTACACCGGCAGCACGAACAGCAACTGGCCCAGCTCGACGCCGAGGTTGAAGCCGAACAGCGGCAGCGCCGGCAGGCTCTGGCCTGGGCTGAGCGTGGCCAGCAGGCCGGCAAAGCCGAAGCCGTGGAACAGGCCGAACAGTGCGCTGCGCAGGCTTTCCAGGCGCGGGTCGGCGCCACCGCCCAGGCTCAGCAGCACCGCCGCCGGCAGCAGCAGCCAGGGCAGCACGCCGGCCAGGCAGCCGACCAGCGCCAGCGCGGCGGTGAGCAAGGCCGCCTGTGTCGCCGCGCGCGGCTGGCCGGCGAGCAGGCGCTCGGCGGCGGTGCAGGCGATGGTCAGCGCGATGAAGGCCTCGATCAGCGCCGAGGGCGGGCGCACCGCGCCCAGGGTCGCCAGCACCAGCGTGAGGCTGTGGCCGAGCGTGAAGCCGGTGACCCGCCAGGCGAGCTGGCCGAGGGTGGTAGCGCCCAGCACCAGCACCAGCAGAAAGGCGAGGTGATCCCAGCCGCTGAGGATGTGCTCCGCGCCTAGGCCCAGGTAGCGACCGAGACCGGGCGGCGGCGCCGGTTCGGCCGCCGCTTCGGCGAGCTGCAAGCGCGGCTGCCCGGCGCTCAGCGCGTAAGGGCCGCGGCTGCCTTGCGGGCCGTGCAACTGCACCAGTTGCAGATGGCCGGGAACCCGGTCGAGCAGAAACTGGCTGCGCAGTTGCTGAGCCGCGCCCTGGCAGTGCCAGCGCGCCTCCAGCAGCCAGCTCTCGCCGCTGCGCTGCGCCTGGGCGCTGTCGTTGGCGCAGGGGCCATTGGCATCGCGAATCTCGTAGCCCTCGCGCAGCGCCTGCGCCAGGGTGTCGGCCAGCGCCGGATCGGCGGGATCGAGGCTGGCGCGGTTCAGCTCCACCAGCGGCAGGCGCAGTTCCAGGCGCAGTTCGCGGCCATCGGCGCTTTGGCTCCAGTCCGCGTAGGACACCGAGCGGCTGTGCGCGCTAGCGCTGCCCGGCAGCGCGAGGAGCAACAGTGCGGCGAGTGGCGTCAGCGCGCGCCGCAGCCAGTCCCACCGACTACCGGCGTCAAAGCGCATCGCTGACCCGCAGGCTGGCGTTGCGCCGCAGGCGTTGCAGCAGCGCCGCCAGCGCGCGCTCGGCCTCGCGGCGCGCCCATTCCGCGCGCACCGCCTCGGCGACGTCCTCGTAGGCGGGAGCGTCGGCCTGGCGCGCCAGCACCAGCAGGAACTGCGTGCGGGTGCCGGTCTGTAGCGGCCCGATCAGCTCATCGACCGCCGCCTGCCGCAGCGCCTCGCTGGCGCCGCCACCGAGGTAGTGCGCGAGCTGCGAGAGCGACAGCGCCTGCTCCGGCAGCGCCACCGCCTGCCAGCCCGGCGGCGCCGCCTGCTTGCCACGCAGCATGGCGAGCAGGGCGGCACGGTTGGCGTCGCCCGGTGCCTGCACGGCGGCCACTGTGAGGCGCGGCTGCGCGGCGAAGCGGCCGGGGTCGGCGGCGAACAGCGCGCGGGCGCCGGCTTCGTCCACCTGGCCACCGGCGGTGCTGGCGTCGATCAGTGCCGCGATCAGGGTCTTGCGCAGGCCGGGCTCGTCGCGCGCCAGGCCGCTGTCCAGCGCGTGCTGGAACAGCAGCTCCTCGTCGATCAGCTTGTCGAGCACGGCGCGGCGCTCGCTCGCTTCCAGCGGGCGGCCGAGATCGCCCTCGACCGCCTGCACGGCGCGCAGCCATTGCGCGCGGCCGATGCTCTGCGCGCCGACCAGGGCGACCGCATCGCCGGGCAACCGGCCGGGCCGGCCTTCGTACAGCAGACTGCCGGCCGCCAGCAGGCCGCCGAGCAGCACTGAGGCCCAGGCCAGCGCCAGACGCGAAGAAATCGAATATCGATACATATTGACAGAGTGTAAACCACGGACCTTTAATGGCCGCAAGTCTGCGGAATTTGCTCCGTGGAGGAGCCATGAAAACAAGAAACAAAGTGCTGGCCGGCCTGCTGGTCGGCGTTGCCGTTGTGAGCCTGCTCGGATGGTGGGACCGTCAGGTCGCACCCGAGGACGCGGGCGCGCTGAGCGCCTCGCGAGCGAGCCCCGACAGCCTGCGCCAGCGTCTCGCGCAGCACAGCGCGCCGGCCGATGGCAGCGGCGAGGACGGCCAGGTGCTGTTCGGCGATCTGCACGTGCACACCACCTTCTCGATGGACGCCTTCGTCTGGGCGCTGCCGCTGATGCACGGCCCCGGCGCGCGGCCGCCGGCCGATGCCTGCGACTACGCGCGCTACTGCTCGGCGCTCGACTTCTACGCCCACACCGACCACTCCGAGAGCCTGACGCCCCGGCACTGGTCGATGATCAAGGACACCGTGCGCGCCTGTAACCAGGCCGCTGGCCCGGCCGAAAATCCGGACCTCGTGGCCTTTCTCGGCTGGGAATGGACGCAGATGGGCAACACGCCCGCGACCCACTACGGCCACAAGAACGTGATCCTCAAGGAAACCGCCGACGCGTTGGTGCCGGCGCGGCCGATCATCGCCGGCGGCCTCGCCTTCAAGGCCATGCGCCACGATCCGCAGCCGCCGCTGGAGCGGCTGTTCGGGCCCTACGTGGCCGACTTCCCGCACCGCCAGCAGCAGTTCCTGCAACAGGACAAGCGCCGCGAACTGGCGGAGATTCCGGCCTGCGCCGAGGGCGTCAACAGTCGCGAACTGCCGGCCGAGTGCATCGAGGCAGTGGCCACGCCCGGCGAGCTGTTCCGCAAGCTCGACGAATGGGGCGGCGAGGCGCTGGTGATCCCGCACGGCACCACCTGGGGCTATTACACGCCGCCGGGTTCGAGCTGGGAGAAGCAGCTCACGCTCGCGCAACACGACCCCAAGCGCCAGAAGCTCATCGAGATCTACTCCGGCCACGGCAACTCCGAGCCCTATCGCGACTGGAAGGCGGTGGCCTACGACGGCAATGGCGAGATGGTCTGCCCGGAAGCCACGCCGGACTACCTGCCTTGCTGCCAGCGCGCCGCGCAGATCATCCGCTCGCGCTGCGAAGACCCCAACTCCGCCGACTGCAACAGCAAGGTCGAGACGGTGAAGAAGAACTACCTCAAGGCTGGCCGCGCCGGCCAGCTCACCGTCGCCGAGGTCAAGCCGGAAGACTGGCTCAATTGCGGCCAGTGCACCGACTGCGTCCTGCCGGCCTTCAACTACCGGCCGGGCAGCTCGGCGCAGGCGATCATGGCGCTCAGCAATCCGGCCGAGAAAGACCCGCTGGACGGCGGCCCGCTGCGCTTCCACTTCGGCTTCATCGGCTCCAGCGACAACCACGCCGCCGAGGCCGGCACCGGCTACAAGCAGGTCAACCGCCACGCCGCCACCGAAAGCCGTGGCGCGCTCAATGCCGTGGTGCAACAGCGCTTCGTCGAGCGCGCCAAGCCCACTGGCGATCCCGGCACGCCGCGCGAGTTCAGCCTCGAGGGCTCGCCCTTCAGCTTCCTGCAGGTCAACGAGACCGAGCGGCAGTCCTCGTTCTTCTACACCGGTGGTCTGGTCGCGGTGCACGCGCCGCACCGCGACCGCGACTCGATCTGGAACGCGCTGCAACGCAAGGAGGTGTACGGCACCTCCGGCCCGCGCATGCTGCTCTGGTTCGATCTGATCGGCAGCGACGGCCAGCGCCACCCCATGGGCTCGGAGCTGGTCGGCACCGAGGTGCCACGTTTCAAGGTGCGCGCGCTGGGAGCCTACGAGCAGAAGCCCGGCTGCCCGGCCTGGACCGAGGCCGCCATCGGCCCACAGCGCATCCGGGAGCTGTGCGGCGGCGAGTGCTACAACCCCGGCGACGCGCGCACGCCGATCGAGCGCATCGAGATCGTCCGCATCCGCCGTCAGCAGAACGCGCACGATCCGCTCAAGCCGCTGATCGAGGACCCCTGGAAGGTGCTGGCCTGCGCCGACAGCGGCCAGGGTTGCAGCGCCGAGTTCGAAGACCCGGACTATCCGGCGCTGGGTGGCGAGGTGCTTTACTACGCGCGCGCCCTGCAACGCGCCGAGCCGACCATCAACGGCGCGCAACTGCGCTGCGAGTACGACGCCCAGGGCCAGTGCATCGCGGTGCAGCCCTGCCACGGTGATGCCCGCACGCCGCTCGCTGACCAATGCCTGAAGGACGTGCAGCAGCGGGCGTGGTCCAGCCCCATTTTTATTCGCCCCGGGGCCTGATCCGATGCGCGTGCAGCGCTTCCTCGATGCCCTGAGTGCCCTGCAACGGCGGCACGCGCTGCTGCTGTTTCTGGGGCTGGGCGCGCTGCTGTTCGCGGTGGACGGCTGGCGGCAGCGTTCGCCCGAGTTGCGCGCGCCGGCGGTGGCTGGCGGCGGTCAGGACGCCAGCCAGTGGCTGGAAGACGAGGTGCTCTATCGCGAGGCGCTGGCGCGCGGTCTCGACGACGGCGATCTGATCGTGCGGCGGCGGCTGGTGCAGAAGATGCGCCTGCTGCTGGAGGCCGGCGTCGACGTCGCTGAACCCAGCGAGGCCGAGCTGCGCGACTGGGTGGCGCAGCATCCGGCCCGTTACGGCGGGCTGGCGCGGCTGAGCATGCAACAGGTATTCCTGTCGCGCGGTCGCCACGGCGAACAGTTGCCGGCGGATGCCAGCGCGCTGGCGCCGCGTCTGGCCAGCGCTGGTGCCGCCGACCTGGCGGCGCTCAGCGATCCCCACCCCGGCGGCACCCGGCTGGAAGGCGTAGATAGCGCCGAGCTGGAACGCCTGTTCGGCGGCCGCCTCGCGCAGCAGTTGCAGGAGCTACCGGCCGGCGACTGGCAGGGGCCGCTGGTGTCTTCGTTGGGCCTGCACTTCGTCCGCATCCTCCAGCGCGAAACCCGCGCGCCGGACTTCGCCGCCGTGCGCGAACGCGCCCAGCGCGACTGGCTGCTGGAGCAGCGCCGCGAGCAGACCCGGCTGGCGCTGGAGCGGCTGAAGACGCGCTATGGCTTGAGTGGGAGTGCGCAGCAGTGAGTGGGCTGGCGCCTTGGGGCTATTCACGCATCGCCGCATCACTCCCTCCCCCGCGCGCGGGGGAGGGTTGGGGAGGGGGCGTTCGCTGGACCGCTGCCACCGTCGCCGCCCCTAAACCGCCCCCCTCCCAACCTCCCCCCGCAGGCGGGGGGAGGGGCTCGACCCGCAGCGGCTTCAAGTCCGCCGTACTGGCTCTACTCCTCCTGCTACCCAGCCTCGCCTGGTCGCACGCCATGAGCAGCGCGCAGTGGCGCCTGACCCAGCGCGACGCGCAGACCTGGGACAGCCACCTGCGCCTGCCGGAAGACTTCGAAGGCCGTCTGCTGCCGCTGCAACCGCAGTGGCCGGCCAGTTGCGAGCGCCTGGGCGAGCCACGCCAGCAGCCGGCCGACGAGGGCATGGTGCTGCGCTGGACGCTGCGCTGCCCGCAGGGACTCGACGGCCAGTTCGGCCTGCAAGGCTTCAGCGTGCAACTGCCCGACGCGGTGCTGCTGATCCAGCCCCTGCACGGCGAGCCGCAATACGCGGTGCTCTCGGCCAGCCGGCCGCAGTGGCAGCGCAGCGAGGCGCCGCCGCCACCGCCGGTGGCGCACTACCTGGGGCTGGGCGTCGAGCACATCCTCGGTGGGCCGGATCATCTGCTGTTCGTGCTCGGCCTGTTCGCGCTGTGGCGGCGTTCGGCGCGCGGGTTGCCGCGCCTGGTCGGCACGCTCAGCGCCTTCACCCTGGCGCATTCGATCACCCTGGCCGGCGCCGCGCTTGGTGGCTGGCAACTGCCTTCGGCGGCGGTGGAGGCGAGCATCGCCGCCTCCATCCTGCTGCTGGCGGTGGAGCTGGCTACCGGCGCCGAGGGACTGGCGCAGCGCCGGCCGGCCAGCATCGCCTTCGGTTTCGGCCTGCTGCATGGCTTCGGCTTTGCCGGCGCGCTGGCCGCCACCGGCCTGCCGGAGGGCGCGCAGGCCTGGGCGCTGGCGGCCTTCAATCTCGGCGTCGAGTTCGGACAACTGCTGTTCGTGCTGGCGCTGCTGGGCCTCGTCGCCCTGGCGCGGCCGCTGGCGCGGTATGCGCCGCTGGCCTTGAGCGCCTACGGCGCCATCGCCGCCTACTGGCTGCTGCAACGCGCGGCCGTGGTCTTCACCGGAGCAAGTGTATGACTCTTTCTTCTCGCCTGGGTCTGACGGTATTCGCGGGCCTGCTGGCGGCCTGCGGCTCCTCCACCGCGCCGGAGCTGCCGACGCCGGTGACGCCCACCGATCCCGAGGTGGTGCAGGGCGAATGCGGGCCGGTGGTCGCCGGCGGCAAGCAGGCGCTGTATGGCGATCTGCACGTGCACACCAGCGATTCCTTCGACGCCTACTTCTTCAACTCCATCAACGGCCCGCGCGAGGCTTTGCGTTTTGCCCAGGGCGAGCCGGGTGGCTATCCCTCGGGCGACACCGATCCCAATACCGTCACCCACTTCGAGCAGCTCGACCGGCCGCTGGACTTCGCGGCGGTCACCGACCACGCCGAATTCCTCGGCGCCTTCCGCACGCTCTGCGAGCTGGGCGGTACGGTGCCGGCCGGCACCAATCCGGTCTGCGAGATCGTCGGCGACAACATCCGTGGCGACATCCGCGCCTTCGTCGAGGGCACCACCACGCCGTTCCAGATCGTGGTGCAGACCCTGCTGGCGGAAAGCCCCACCGAGCGCCCGGCCTGGGCGGCGCAGAAAACGATCACCGAGGAGGAATACCGCCCTTGCAGCTTCTCGACGCTGCACGGCTACGAGTTCAGCTCCAACAAGCGCGGCCAGATGCTGCACCGGAACGTGATCTT
>SCVA01000060.1 GCA_004297005.1 Nevskiaceae bacterium | reverse complement strand
GTACTTGTCAGCAGACACCTTGGTCAGCGCCGCCGTCGTCGTGGTCTTGCCATGGTCAACGTGACCAATCGTGCCCACGTTCACATGCGGCTTGTTACGGGAAAACTTTTCCTTGGCCATGTCGGCGTCCTCTGTTCGTCTGTCAGATCAATAAATAAGGAGTGAAGCGGATCAGCCCTTGGCCGCGGCCTTGGAGAGCTGCTCGATAACGTTGCGCGGCGCTTCCTGGTACTTCTTGAATTCCATCGAATAGGTGGCGCGCCCCTGGCTCATGGAGCGCAGGGTGGTGGAGTAGCCGAACATCTCGGACAGCGGCACCTCGGCGCGGATCATCTTGGCGCCGTAGTTGTCTTCCATGCCCAAGATCATGCCGCGACGACGATTGAGGTCGCCCATCACGTCGCCGGTGTAGTCCTCGGGGGTTTCGACGTCCACCGCCATGATCGGCTCCAGGATCACCGGGCTGGCCTTCTGGCAACCTTCCTTGAATGCCATGGAAGCGGCGACCTTGAAGGCGATTTCCGAAGAGTCGACTTCGTGGTAGCTGCCGTCGAACAGGCTGATCTTGACGTCGACCACCGGGTAGCCGGCGAGCACGCCGTTCTTGATCGCGTCGCGCAGACCCTTGTCGACCGCCGGGATGAATTCCTTCGGCACCACGCCGCCAACAATCTCGTTGACGAACTCATAGCCCTTGCCCACCTCGTTCGGCTCGATGCGGAGCCAGACGTGACCGAACTGGCCCTTACCGCCGGACTGCTTGGCGTACTTGCCTTCCTGCTCGACGCTCTTGCGGATGGTCTCGCGGTAGGCCACCTGCGGCGCGCCGACGTTGGCTTCCACGCCGTACTCACGCTTCATGCGGTCGACGAGGATTTCGAGGTGCAACTCACCCATGCCGGACATGATGGTCTGGCCAGTTTCTTCGTCGGTGCGGACGCGGAACGAGGGATCTTCCTGGGCCAGCTTGGAGAGGGCGAGGCCCATCTTCTCCTGGTCGGCCTTGGTCTTGGGCTCCACGGCCTGGCTGATCACCGGCTCCGGGAAGGTCATGCGCTCCAGCACCACCGGCTTGTTCTGATCGGCCAGGGTGGTACCGGTGTAGACGTCCTTCAGGCCGACGCAGGCGGCGATGTCGCCGGCGCGCACTTCGTCGATACCCTTCTGCTCGTTGGCATGCATCTGCACCAGGCGGCCGATACGCTCGGACTTGCCGTTGCGCGAGTTGTACACCGAGTCGCCCTGCTTGAGCACACCGGAGTAGACGCGGATGAAGGTCAGCGCGCCGACGTACTTGTCGGTCATGATCTTGAAGGCCACGGCCGAGAACGGCTCGGCGTCGTCGGCCTTGCGCAGAATGATCTTCTCGTAGTCGTCGACGTCGTGCGCCTCAGTGGCCGGCACATCGGTCGGAGCCGGCAGGTACTCGACTACGGCGTCGAGCATGGCCTGCACGCCCTTGTTCTTGAACGCCGAGCCGCAAAGCATCGGGAAGATTTCGAGCGCAAGGGTACGCTGACGCAGCGCGCCCTTGATCTCTTCCTCGGTGAGGTCACCCTCGTTGAGGTACTTGTTCATCAGCTCTTCGCTGGCCTCGGCGGCGGACTCAACCATCTTCTCGCGCCATTCCTTGGCGGTGTCGAGCAGGTCGGCCGGGATGTCGCCATAGGTGAAGGTGATTCCCTTGTCGGCATCGTTCCAGATGATCGCTTTCATCTTCACGAGGTCGACCACGCCCTGGAACTTGTCCTCGGCGCCGATCGGGATCTGGATTGGCACCGGGTTGGTCCGGAGCTTCTCCTTCATCTGCTTGACGACCTTGAAGAAGTCGGCGCCGGTACGGTCCATCTTGTTGACGAACGCGAGACGCGGAACCTTGTACTTGGTGGCCTGGCGCCACACAGTCTCGGACTGCGGCTGCACGCCGCCGACCGCGCAGTACAGCATGCAGGCACCGTCGAGCACGCGCATGGACCGCTCGACTTCGATGGTGAAGTCCACGTGCCCGGGGGTGTCGATGATGTTGATGCGGTGCTGGTCAAACTGCTTGCCCATGCCCGCCCAGAAGGTGGTCACGGCCGCCGAGGTGATGGTGATGCCGCGCTCCTGCTCCTGCTCCATCCAGTCGGTGGTCGCAGCACCGTCGTGCACTTCGCCCAGCTTGTGGTTGATACCCGTGTAGAACAACACGCGCTCGGTCGTGGTGGTCTTGCCGGCATCAATGTGGGCGGAGATGCCGATGTTGCGGTAGCGCTCAATCGGGGTAGTGCGGGCCACGGCGGTAACCTCTTGGTAAAAATGATCTGGACTGATCGGGGAAAACGACAATCCGCAGCTTTTGGGGCTGCGGATCGTCGGGACAGCGGGCAATCTGGGGGCGAGCCCCGGATTTACCAGCGGAAGTGGGCAAAGGCCTTGTTGGCTTCGGCCATCTTGTGCGTGTCTTCGCGCTTCTTGACGGCCGCGCCACGGTTCTCGGAGGCATCCAGCAGCTCGCCAGCGAGGCGATCCATCATGCCCTTCTCGCCACGCTTGCGGGCGGCATCAATCAGCCAACGCATGGCCAGGGTGGTGCGGCGCACGGCGCGCACTTCCACCGGCACCTGGTAAGTGGCACCACCGACGCGGCGAGACTTGACCTCGACGCTCGGAGCGACGTTGTCGAAGGCGGTCTGCAGCACCGCGACCGGATCGTCGGTCTTCTTCTTGGTGGCGATCTGGTCGAGGGCGCCGTAGATGATCTTTTCGGCGACGGCCTTCTTGCCGTCCTCCATAATCATCGCCATGAACTTCGAGAGCGTGACGCTCTTGAACTTCGGGTCAGGCAGGACTTCGCGCTTTTCGGGGGTGCGACGACGGGACATGACGGTTTCCTAATTACTTCTTCTTGCCGGGAGCAGCCGCGGCACCCTTGCCACCGTCCTTCGGACGCTTGGCGCCGTACTTCGAACGGCTCTGACGACGCTTGTCAACGCCAGAGGCGTCGAGCGCACCGCGCACGGTGTGGTAACGGACACCCGGCAAGTCCTTTACGCGACCGCCGCGAATCATCACCACCGAGTGTTCCTGCAGGTTATGGCCTTCACCACCGATATAGCTGGTGACTTCAAAGCCATTGGTCAGGCGCACGCGGCAAACCTTGCGAAGCGCCGAGTTCGGCTTCTTCGGGGTCGTCGTGTAGACGCGCGTGCAGACACCACGCTTCTGAGGGCTACCAGCAAGGGCGGGAGCCTTGCTCTTGTAGACTTTGCTGGTGCGCCCAGTGCGCACAAGTTGGTTAATCGTCGGCACGTTCGTTTGTCTCCCGCGATTCCGCGAGGTCGGCTTGGCAAAGACAGCAACGGGCCGACAGGCCGGCCCGTTTTTTGGAGGTCGCGAATCTTACGGGCGCTCCTCGGCAGTGTCAACAAGCGGAGGACCAACAAAATTTGTCGGCGGCGGCGGCTCTGAGGGGCAGGCAAGCGCTGTTAAAGTAGAAGGCATTCAACGGCATCCGCAGCATTGCTGGAGCAGTCCATGCGCCTTACACCGCACTTCCTAACGGCAACTTTCTTGTTGCTAACCGGCCTGACGCCCCACCTGGTACGCGCCGAGGTGCTGGATCTGCCGCCTTCCGCCGAAACCGCCACCACCATCGACAAGCCAGTGAAGGGCAGCACCATGGCCGCAGTCGAGCACCATTATGGCGCACCAGTGAAGAAATACCCGGCGGTCGGCGGTGGCCACCCGCACCAGCCGCCTATCACCCGCTGGGATTACGCCGGCTTTACCGTGTTCTTCGAGCACGATCACGTGGTGGACGCAGTCATCCCTGGACAGCCGCCGGCGATCCAGCACAGCGACGAATTGCAAACAACCACACCTTAAATAGACGGGCAACGTCGCCTGTTTATCGCGCCGGAGCCTACGCGCTCCGGCCGACCGTCCCTTACGCCCTGCTCACACCATGACCAACCGTCTGTTGCCGCCCGAGTGGGCGCCCCAAACCGCGATCCAGCTCACCTGGCCCCGCCCGGACGGAGATTTCGCCCACTGGTTCGAGGCGGTGGAAGACAACTTCGTTCGCCTGGCGGTCGCCATCAGCCGCTACCAGACGGTACTGATCGGCACCGAGCAGGATCCGCAGGCCTTACGCGAGCGCCTGATCGCCGCCGGCGCCGAAGAGCGGCACCTGCGCATCTACCCGGTACGCAGCAATGACGTGTGGGCCCGCGACCACGGCCCGGTCACCGTGCTACGCGACGGCCAGCCCCTGCATCTGGACTTCCAGTTCAATGGCTGGGGCGGCAAGTTCGACGCCCGCCTGGACAACACCCTGACACGTCAACTGGCCGATCAGGGCGCACTGACCGCCCCGGTGGAGACCATCGACTTCGTGCTGGAAGGCGGCGGCATCGACGTCGATTCCCAGGGCAGCCTGCTCACCACCCGTCGCTGCCTGCTCGCCCCCACCCGAAACCCGCAGCTCTCCGAAGCGCAGATCGAGACTCTGCTCAAGGAGAAGCTGGGCGCCAAGCGCATCCTCTGGCTGGCCCACGGCGATCTTCTGGGCGACGACACCGACGGGCATGTGGATACCATCGCCCGCTTCTGTGACGACCACACCATCGCCTACCAGGCCTGCGAAGACCGGGGCGACGCGCACTACCAGGACCTCAAGGCGCTGGAGGCGGAATTGCAGGCCCTGCGCACGCCCGAGGGCCGTCCCTACACCCTGGTGCCACTTCCCCTGCCCCGGGCGATTCACGACGAGGATGGCCGCCGGCTGCCGGCCGGCTACCCCAACTTCCTGATCCTCAACGGAGCAGTGCTGGTCCCCACCTACGGCGACAAGGTCAACGACGAGGAGGCCCTACGGCGGCTGCGTCCGCACTTCCGCGACCGCGAGGTCATCGGCCTCGACTGCCGGGCCTTGATCAACCAGTACGGCAGTCTGCACTGCGTCACCATGCAGATTCCCGCCGCCACCACGTCCCGCTAGGAGACTGAACATGTCAAGCAAGACCCTGCGTGTCGGCCTGATCCAGCAACCCTGCACCACCGACCGCGCCCTTAACCTGAAGATGTCGGAAGAAGGCATCCGCGCCGCCGCAGCCGGCGGCGCCAGGCTGGTGCTGCTGCAGGAGCTGCACACCTCGCTGTACTTCTGCCAGCACGAATCGACGGACCTATTCGATCTCGCCGAGCCCATCCCCGGCCCTTCTACACAGTGGCTGGGTGACCTGGCCAAGGAACTGGGCGTCGTCTTGGTCGGCAGCCTGTTCGAGCGCCGCGCCCCTGGCCTCTACCACAACACCGCCGTGGTGCTGGAATCCGACGGCTCGCTGGCCGGCGTCTACCGCAAGATGCACATCCCGGATGATCCCGGTTACTACGAGAAGTTCTATTTCACCCCCGGCGACCTGGGTTTCACGCCGGTCCAGACCAGCGTCGGCAAGCTGGGCCTGCTGGTTTGCTGGGACCAGTGGTATCCGGAGGCGGCCCGGCTGATGGCACTGGCGGGCGCCGACCTGCTGCTCTACCCCACCGCCATCGGCTGGAACCCGCGGGATCCGCACGAGGAGCAGCAGCGCCAGCGCGAGGCCTGGGTGACCATCCAGCGCGCCCATGCCGTCGCCAACGGCCTGCCGGTGCTGGTCGCCAACCGTGTCGGCTTCGAGCCCGACCCCAGCGGCCAGTTGTCCGGCTCGCAGTTCTGGGGCCACAGCTTTGTCGCCGGCCCGCAGGGCGAGTTCCTGGCCAAGGCAGAAGAGTCGGCTGACGTGCTGGTGGTGGATGTCGATCTCGCCCGCAGCGAGAACGTGCGTCGCTGGTGGCCTTTCCTCCGCGACCGCCGGATTGACGCCTACGGCGATCTGGTGCGCCGCTACCGCGACTAGGGTAGCGTCTTCAGGAAATCGAGCACCGCCGCGTTGAATCGCTGCGGCTGCTCCAGATGCATGAAGTGACCGGCATCGGCAATGGCGACCTCGCGGAGTCCGGCAGCAAACAGGTGCGACAGCCCGGTGAACATCTCCGCGCCGATGCAGCCGTCCTCGCTGCCGTGGATCACGCAGGCCGGCACCGGGGTTGGCGCTAACAGCAGGCGCCAAGTCTCGGATGACAGCAGCGCGCCGGGCAGGGCGCGGTAGTAGGAGAGCGCCGCGGTCAGCCGTTCGCGCTCGGCAAAGCCGGCCCAGACCGGCGCCAGCTCGCTGACCACCTCTAGCTTCGGCGACCACTCGCGGGCCAGCGCCTGCAGCGGGCGCAAGTGCTCGGCCAGCAGCCAGGATTCAGTGCCGCGCCACTGGAACTGCAGCATGTAGCGCGAGCGCCAGAGCTGCGTGGCGGTCGGCCGCAGCAGGAAGCGGCGCAGATGCGGGATCGCGGCAGTGACCACGCCGCGCAAGCGGTCCGGCCGCAGCGCCGCCGCGACATAGGTGGCGACCGCGCCCCAGTCATGCCCAACCAGCACCGCGCGCTCGGCGCCCAGATGGTCGATGAGGGCGATGGCGTCGCGCGCCAGCGCCAGCGGCGAATAGTCGCCATCGGCCGGCCGCGAGGACGGCAGATAGCCGCGCATGCTCACCGCCACCGCCCGATAACCCTCGGCGGCCAGCGCCGTCAGCAAAGGCCGGAAGCTGTGTGCGCTATCGGGAAAGCCGTGCAGGCACAGCACCAGCGGTCCGTCGGCGGGACCGGCCTCCAGCAACCCGAATTCCAGGCCGTTGGCAGCCTGGAAACGGAACACGTCAGCGGCAGACTGACCGCTCATCGCAGGCAGCCGCGTGGCTTAGCCGCGCCGGTCGCGCCTGGCCCCGGTGCGCAGACGCAGGGCGTTGAGGCGGATGAAGCCTTCCGCATCCTTCTGGTTGTAAGCACCCTTGTCGTCCTCGAAGGTGGCGACACGGGCGTCGAACAGCGAGTCCTTGGAGCGGCGGCCGGCGTTGTAGACATTGCCCTTGTAGAGCTTCAGCCGCACTTCGCCGTTGACCTTCTGCTGGGTGTCGTCGATCAGCGCCTGCAGGGCGCGGCGCTCGGGGCTGAACCAGTAGCCGTTGTAGACTAGGCTGGCGTACTTGGGCATCAGCTCGTCCTTCAGGTGCGCCTGCTCGCGATCGAGGGTGATGCTCTCGATGGCGCGGTGAGCCTTGAGCAAGATGCTGCCGCCGGGGGTTTCGTAGCAGCCACGCGACTTCATGCCGACGTAGCGGTTCTCGACGATGTCCAGGCGGCCGATGCCGTGCTTGCCGCCCAGCTCGTTGAGCGTCGCCAGGATCTTGTAGGCCTTCATGCGCTTGCCATTGATGGCCACCGCATCGCCCTTTTCGAACTTGATGGTGATGTACTCCTGCGTGTTGGGCGCATCCTCCGGGTTCTTGGTCCAGCGCCAGATGCTGTCGTCCGGCACCCACCAGGGGTCTTCCAGACCGCCACCCTCGTAGGAGATGTGCAGGGCGTTGGCGTCCATCGAATAAGGCGAGCCGCCGCCCTTCTTTTTGGTGATCGGAATCTTGTGCTTGGCGGCGTAGGCCAGCAGCGTCTCGCGGCTGGTCAGGTCCCACTCGCGCCAGGGCGCGATGACCTTGATATTGGGGTTGAAGTGGTAGGCGCCCAGCTCGAAGCGCACCTGGTCGTTGCCCTTGCCGGTGGCGCCGTGGGCGATGGCGTCGCAGCCGGTGGCGGCGGCGATCTCCATCAGCCGCTTGGCGATCAGCGGCCGCGCGATCGAGGTGCCGAGCAGGTACTCGCCCTCGTAGATGGCGTTGGCGCGAAACATCGGGAACACGAAGTCACGGACGAACTCCTCGCGCAGGTCGTCGATGAAGATTTCCTTCACGCCCAGGGCCTTCGCCTTGGGCCGCACATGATCCAGCTCCTCGCCCTGACCGATGTCGGCGGTGAAGGTCACCACCTCGCAGTTGTAGGTGTCCTGCAGCCACTTGAGGATGACGGAGGTGTCCAGGCCGCCCGAATAGGCGAGCGCGACCTTGCGGACGGTGTTCTTGTTGGAGGCCATGTCTGTACGAGCGTTGGAGGGGACGGCGCGCGGATTATAGGGTCGCCGCCCCGCCACCGCGCCCTATTTCCAACTGGCTTGGAACGACAGCAGCAGGCTGCGACCGCTGATCTGCTGGCCGACGAAGCTGTTGTTGAACACGCTGTGGTCGAACACCAGGTCGAGCTTGCGCTCGTCGGTGAGATTGCTGCCGCTGGCGACGATCGCCCAGCGTCGGCTCTTGGGTGCCAGCACCAACCGCGAGCCGAGCAGGGTGTAGCCGGCCTGGTAGCTGTGCGGATCGAGGTCGGTCGCGGAGTATTGGTCGCCCCGGTAGCTGACATCCACCGACCAGGCCAGGCCCAGCGAGTCGCTGTAGGGCACTGGGAACAACAGAGTCGGCGAGGCACTCAAGGTCACTGTCGGCGCATTTGCCAGGGTGCGGCCGCTCAAATCCTGCGAGCGGCAGCTCGTCGGCTGGGTCTGTGAGGGGCCCTGGCATTCGCTGCGCTGACTGCGCTCGGCGGCCTCGGTTTGCGACAACGGCGCCTCCGTGTAGCTCAAGTACTCGGCCTCAGAAAACGCCGCCGAGGCATTGAACTCGAACCAGCGCGCTCGCTTCGGTCGCCAGCGCGCTTCCAGCTCCAGGCCCTGCAGGCGCGCCTCGGCGGCATTACCGATCACATAGGTGAAATCGGTGAGATCGACCACCTGCAGATTCTTGACGTCGGTGCGGTAGAGCGCGGCGTTGAGCGTGAGGCTGCGGCCGAACAGGCGGCTCTTGATACCGGCCTCCCAGCTATCGGCGTGCTCGGCCTCGAACTCCAGGTCTTCATTGGTATCGGCGGCGCCGTTGAAGCCCCCCCCTTTGAAGCCGCGCGTCCAGCTGACGTAGCTCATCAAATCGGGCGTCCACTGCGCCTCCAGGCCCAGCTTGGGCGAGAAGTCCTCTTCCTTGCGCTCCCGATGGTCGGTGAAAGGCTCCGCACCCACCACCAGCACGACGATGCCAGGCCCGACCTGCTCGGTGTTGAAGTCGGCGACCTTCTTGTCCTGCCCCAGGCGGGCGCCGAGGATGGCGGCGAAACGCTCGGTGAAGTGCCAACTCATCTGCCCGAACAGCGCCTCGCTGTTGGTGGTCTGGCGGAAGCCGCGCAGCACTCCGTCGTTGAGCGGCAGGCTGAAATCGGGAATGGCAGCCAGGATGGGATCGAGCAGATCCGGCGAAGGGATGCCCAGTGCCTCCAGGCCGGCCGGGCTGAGAGCAAAATTGATCAGATCGCTGCCGGCGTAGTTGTCCAGGCTGCTGTTCAGCTCGGCGCGCAGGCCGTACAAGCCAAACACCGCGTCCACCGGACCACCGAGGCCAAACAGAGAGCCGCTGCTCAGGCCGGCACGCAGTTCCAGCGAGTCCTGCTGGTAGTCGAGCACGAATGGCGTGCTGATGAGATCGGCGGCGGTGACGTCGGAGTCAATCAGGGCACGGAAATTGGTCGCCGCGTGGCCGCCGACGACGGTGAGGCTGAAATCCTCCAGGCTCCAGGGCGCGCGCTGCGGTTCATAGACCAGTAGCGCCCGGGAGACGTTGGAGTTGCGGTCCACATAGCCCGGCAGGTTGAAGGCGGTGTGGCGGTCCAGCGGATCGTCCTCGGTGCTGGAGTCGAAGCCAAGGGCGTAGTCCATGGCGTCGGCGTCAACGTCGTAGAGCTGCCAGGTGGCGTAGTCGACCTGGGTCTTCGACACCTGGGTGGACAGGCTCAGGCGCCAGTCCTCGGAAGGCCGGGCCAGCAGCTTCAGGCGACCGGCGGTCTGCTGCGAACGGCCCTCGTCACGAGCGAGGGTGGAGTTATAGATGTCGCCGTTCTGCAACCAGCTGACACCGGCTAAGCGGCCGGCGTAATCCTCGCCGAACGGCGCGTTGAAGACCGTTTCCAGGCGCCGTTGCAGCGGCTCACCCACGGTCAGTGTGGCGCCGGCGCTGGGCGAACCGGTCGGTTCGGCGGTCTGGAAGTTGATGACACCGGCGATGGTGTTCTTGCCGAACAGGGTGCCCTGGGTACCGCGCAGCACCTCGACCCGGTCGAGATCGAACAGGCCATCGGGGATGAACTCCGGCCGGCCCAGCGAGAGATCGTCGAACACCAGGCCCACCGAGGGCTCGAAGCCGACATTGTCGGTCTCGGTGAAAAAGCCGCGGATGCCGATCACCGGCGCCTGCGGGTCGCTGTCGATCTCGACGTTGGCGACGAAGTTCTCCAGGCCACCGGCCTCGAAGCTGCCGGCCTGCGCCAGCGTCTCGCCACTGACCACGCCCACCGACACCGGCACCTTCTGCAGGCTCTGCTTCTTCTTCTGTGCGGTGACCACCACGTCCTGCAGCCGGGTGTTCTCGGCCACGGTTTCGCCGGCGGCTGGCGCCGAGGTCTCGGGCAGCGACTGCACCGGGATCCCGGCCAGTGGCGGCTCGGGAGCGGCCTCCTGCGCCCACGGCGCGGTCGCCAGCAGGGACAGGGTGAGAGCACACAGGCAAAGGCTACGACCGCGAGCGCGGCGCATGGACAGCGAAACCATGACTGGACCATCCGTGGAAAAGGCTTGCCGACACCATACAAAGAGCGGGCCACGCCCGGCCAGCGGCCGCCGGTAAATCCGCCCCTCCCGTATCATGTCGCGCCCCGACTCCCACCCGCCTCTCCCATGCAGCAGCTCAAGCACACCTTCCGCGGCTTTCTGCCCGTGGTGGTGGATGTCGAAACCGGCGGCTTCAATGCCCGCACCGATGCGCTGCTGGAGGTGGCGGCGGTGATCCTCGGCGCCGAAGACGACGGCCGGCTGGTGCGGCGGCAGACCGTGTTCGCCCAGGTCGAGCCCTTCCCCGGCGCCAACATCGAGAAGGCGGCGCTGGAGGTCAACGGAATCAAGATCGACAACCCCCTGCGCATGGCGGTGCCGGAGCGGGAGGCGCTGGACAAGCTGTTCCGGCCGATCCGCAACGCGGTGTCGGAAAACGGCTGCAGCCGGGCGGTGCTGGTCGGCCACAACGCCCATTTCGACTTGGGCTTCGTCAATGCCGCAGTGGAGCGCAGCGGCATCAAGCGCAATCCCTTCCACCCGTTCTCGGTGTTCGACACCGCCACCCTGGGCGGCGTGCTGCTCGGCCAGACCGTGCTGGCCAAGGCCCTGGAGGCCACCGGCCTGGGCCACAACACCCGCGAGGCACACTCGGCGATCTACGACGCCGAGAAGACCGCCGACCTGTTCTGCCTGCTCTACAACAGCGTCCGCGAAGTCCGCCAGCAGTTGCTGGGCACTGGAAACCGAGAGCCCGAACCCGACTCGGCCGACCCGGCGCCCTGAGTACCGCTCCTCCGCCGGCGCTCGCGACCTCAAGACTTTGTGTTGCAGGCTCCATAAAATAGTGCGTTGCATCATCGCCCTCGCCGCGCCCATCCCCATGCCGTCTGCCTCGCTGTTCGCCACGCCGCGCCGCGCGCTCGCGCTGCTTCCTTTGTTGGCGGCGCTGTGCGCTCCCATGGCGCAGGCGGCCGGTTTTGGGTTCGAGGATGTCGCCAAGCGCGCGCAGCGGTTGTCGCAGGCGAGCTATTCGCCGCCAAACACCGAGCTGCCCAAGGAGTTGCGCGAGCTCTCCTACGACCAGTACCGCGATATCCGCTTCAAGCCGGAGCGCGCGATCTGGCGCGGCAACAAGCTGCCTTTCGAACTGCAACTGTTCCATCCGGGGCTGTACTACACGACCCCGGTGAAGATCTCGATGATCTCCGGTGGCGTCGCCCGGCCGCTGCAGTTCGACCCCAGCTATTTCGACTACGGCAAGAACAACCTCGACAAGACCCGGCTCAAGGGTGTTGGCTACGCCGGTTTCCGCGTCCACTACCCACTGAACTCGACGCAGTACAAGGACGAGCTGCTGGTGTTCCAGGGCGCCAGCTACTTCCGCGCGCTCGGCGAGAAGCAGCGCTACGGCCTGTCGGCACGCGGCCTGGCAGTGGACACCGGCCTGGCATCCGGCGAAGAGTTCCCCAGCTTCACCGACTTCTGGATCGAAGTGCCCAGCGCCAAGGCGCAGAGCCTGACCATCTACGCCCTGCTGAACTCCCGGCGGGTCACCGGCGCCTACAAGTTCGTGGTCAGGCCCGGCACCGACACGGTGATGGACGTGCAGGCGCGGCTGTTCCTGCGCGACGGCGTCGGCAAGCTGGGCCTGGCGCCGCTCACCAGCATGTTCTACCACGGCTCCAACCAGACCCGGGTGGCCGAGGACTACCGCCCCGAGGTGCACGATTCCGACGGTCTGCTGGTCGCCAATTCCAACGGCGAGTGGATCTGGCGGCCGCTGGTCAATCCGCGCCGGCTGATCGTCACCAGCTTCGGCCTGACCAACCCCAAGGGCTTTGGCCTGCTGCAGCGCCGCCGTGACTTCGGCCACTACGAGGATCTCGAGTCCCGCTACGACCTCCGGCCTAGCGCCTGGGTCGAGCCCAAGGGCGCCTGGGGCGCCGGCCGGGTGGAGCTGGTGCTGATCCCCAGCCCGGACGAGACCAATGACAACATCGTCGCTTACTGGGTGCCGAACGCCCCGCCGGTGCCCGGGCAGGCGATGGACCTGCAATACCAGCTGCGCTGGCAGTTGCACGACCCGGTCAATCCCGGCGTCGCGCGGGTGCTGCAGACCCGTCGCGGCCACGGCTACATCAAGACCGCCGACGACAGCCAGCGGCTGATCGTCGACTTCGATGCACCACCGGCACCGGTGGCGGTCAAGGACAGCAAGGCCAAGGCCGGCAAGGGCAAGAAAGCCAGGCCGGAACCGGCGCCGGCACCCGAGCCGGTCGCTGGCGTGCTCTGGCTGGACGACAACGCCGAGTTGCTGGAACGGCAGACCTACCGCAACGAGGTGACCGGCGGCTGGCGCATGAGCTTCCGCTTTCGCCGTCGGGACAACGACAAGCCGGTGGAGATGCGCGCCTACCTCAAGCGCGGCAATGCCCAGGTCTCGGAGACCTGGAGCTACGTCTACCCGCCAAGCTGAGCTCCGCCGACCCAACGATGGCTGCCCCAGACCCCCGCTCCGCCGCGCGCGACTACCTGAACGAGTTGCCGCTGCTGGCTGCGCAGACCCGGCAACTGGCGGAGCGGATCAACGGCGCCGAACCCAGCCATGCCCTGCCCGCCCTGAACCAGGGGCTGATAGCGCTGACCACGGCCCGCGACCCACTGGAGGCCCGGCTGCAACTGGCCCTGGGCAGCACAACGCCGATACAGCACGACCGCCGTGGCACCACCCGGCTGATCACCACGCCGCCACTGGCGCGCGCCAGCATGTCGCCCACGCCCTGGTCGGCCAATCCGCTGCGGAGGCTGATCGAGGCGGCGCGCGCCTGGTTGCTGGGCCGGCGCGGCCTGCAACCCACAGGCGACCCCACGCCCGACCATGCTCCGAGCGGTCCGCAAGGGCGCCGCTCGCGCTGGCGCAGCGCCGGCCGCAACCGGCGCTTCGTGCTCGCAATGCTCACCGTCGGGCAGGCGCTGGCGGCGACCTACTACATGCGCTCGATCCTGCCCTACAAGGGCACGCTGCTGATCGAGACTTGGCTGGTCGGCGCCATCCTCGCCCTGTACCTGATCCTGTTCATGTGGGTCGGCCTGGGCTTCTGGACCGCATTGATGGGCTTCATGGTGCTGCTCCGGGGCGGCGACAAGCACGCCATCGACAGCGGCACCGCCGCCGACCAGGCGATCAATCCCGAACACCGCTGCGCGATCCTGCTGCCAATCTGCAACGAGGACGTGGCGCGGGTGTTCGCCGGCCTGCGCGCCACCGTCGAGTCCGCCGACCGTACCGACGCGGCGCGGCAGTTCGACTACTTCATCCTCTCCGACACCGGGGATCCGGACATCCGGGTCGCCGAACTCGAGGCCTGGCGCGATCTCTGCCAGGCGGTGCAGGGCTACGGCCGGATCTTCTACCGGCGCCGCACCCACCGCATCAAGCGCAAGAGCGGCAACGTCGCCGACTGGTGCCGGCGCTGGGGAAGCCGCTACCAGTACATGGTGGTGATGGACGCCGACAGCGTGATGTCCGGCGCCTGCCTGAAGCGCCTGGTGCAACTAATGGAGGCCCGGCCCGACGCCGGCATCATCCAGACCGCGCCGCGCGCCTCCGGCCGCGAGACCCTGTATTCGCGCATCCAGCAGTTCGCCACCCGCGTCTACGGCCCGCTGTTCACCGCCGGCCTGCATTACTGGCAGCTCGGGGAAAGCCACTACTGGGGCCACAACGCCATCATCCGGGTGGCGCCGTTCATGAAGCACTGCGCGCTCGGCCGCCTGCCCGGGCGCGGCGCGCTGTCGGGCGAGATCCTGAGTCACGACTTCGTCGAGGCAGCGCTGATGCGGCGCGCCGGCTGGAGCGTGTGGATCGCCTACGACCTCCAGGGCAGCTACGAGGAAATGCCGCCCAACCTGCTCGACGAGTTGAAGCGCGACCGTCGCTGGTGCCAGGGCAATCTGCAGAACTTCCGGCTGTTCTTCACTCGCGGCCTGCACCCGGCGCACCGGGCAGTGTTCATGACCGGCGTCATGGCCTACCTGTCGGCGCCGCTGTGGTTCCTGTTCCTGGCCCTGTCCACCGCCCTGCTCTACGTCAACGTCACCGCCGAGCCGGTGTACTTCAGCCAGCCCTACCAGCTGTTCCCGACCTGGCCGGAATGGCATCCGGAATGGGCGATGCGGCTGTTCGGCATCACCGCCGGCCTCTTGTTCCTGCCCAAGGTGCTGGCCGCCCTGTTGCTGCTGCTCAAGCCGGCCGAGCGGCGCTGGTTCGGCGGCGGCCTGGCGCTGTCCGCCAGTCTGCTGCTGGAAATGCTGTTCTCGGCGCTGCTGGCGCCGGTACGCATGCTCTTTCACACCCGCTTCGTCGCCTCGGCGCTGCTGGGCATCGCCATCCAGTGGAAGTCGCCGCCGCGCGAGGACTCCCAGACCCCCTGGAGCGAGGCCCTGCTGCGCCACGGCTGGGGCACGCTGCTGGGCGGCGTCTGGCTGTACGCGGTATACCGTCTGAATCCGGAATTCATCACCTGGCTGCTGCCGGTGGCCGGGGCGCTGCTGATCTCGATCCCGGCCTCGGTGTTCAGCAGCCGGGTGAGCTGGGGCCGCGCGGCCCGTAGCGCGCGGCTGTTCCTGATTCCCGAGGAAGCCTCGCCGCCGCGCGAGCTGCGCCGCCTGAAGGTGCTGCTGCACAGCTCCGAGGACTATTCGCTGGGCTTCCGCCGCGCGATCCGCTCACCGCTCACCAACGCCCTGGTGCTGGCGCTCGCCCCCACCCAGATCGCTCGCGGCACCCCAGCCAAAGAGCTGGCCCAGGCGGCCTCGCTGGACCGGCTCGACACCCTCGATGCCTACGCCCGCAACCGTCTGCTCAGCGACCGCGCGGCGCTGGCGGCGATGCACGAAAAGGTCTGGACGCGCTGAGTCCGAGGCCGCTGACAGCGCTGCCGACTGTCATGGAGATTTCATCGGGCAGTAAGAAGCGAGCAAGAAACTGGTCATAGATTGCGCAGCATCCTGAAACCGGATGCTGACCATGACCGAGATGATCCAGTTGCTGCCGCAGACCCGAGCGCCGCGCTTTGAAGTGCGCTTCGCGGAAACCGAGGCCGAGATTCTGGCCACCCAGCAGTTGCGCTACCGCATCTTCGCCGGCGAACTCGGCGCGCAGATCGACGGCGGCGAAGCCGGCATCGACGCCGACCAGTACGACGCCCACTGCCGCCACCTGATGGTGCGCGACGCCGACAGCGGCGAGATCGTCGCCTGCACCCGCATCCTCACCGACGCTGCCGCCGAGCGCGCTGGCGGCTTCTACTCCGAGAGCGAGTTCGATCTGGAAATGATCCGCGCCCTGCCCGGCCGGGTGATGGAGATCGGCCGCACTTGCGTAGCCGCCGAGCACCGCAGCGGCGCGGTGATCGCCACGCTCTGGCAGGGCATCGCCGAAACCATCACCCGCGAGGGCTACGACTACCTGTTCGGCTGCGCGTCGATCGGTCTGGAAGACGGCGGCGCCGCCGCGCACAGCATCCTCGAAACCCTGCGCGGCAAGTACATGACCGCCGTCTCGCAGCGGGTGCGGCCCTACTACCCACTGCCGGTCGCTGACCGCCGGCAGGAAGTCTCAGTGCGCATGCCGCCGCTGCTCAAGGCCTATGTCAGCCTGGGCGCGAAGGCCTGCGGCGAAGCCTACTGGGACCGCGACTTCAACTGCGCCGACGTGTTCATGCTGCTCAACGTCAGCGACCTTAACCCGCGGTACGCCCGCCACTTCCTGGGCAAGGGCCGCAGCGAGGCCAGCGGGGCTGTCGCGCTTGCGTAACGTCCTGGCGGCATTCTTCGACGGCGGCCCCACTGGCCGCCGTTTTGCCATACGGCTGCCTGGCGCCATGGCGACGGAGGAGTCGCCGGCATCACTCAAGAACAAGAACATGCGCTTCCCGCTTCGCTGCGCCCGCCTGTTGCTGCACGTCGCCGTCGGCATGTTCCTGGCGACCCTGATCAATCTCGACTTCACAGGCCGCATCGATGCCGACGACTGGGCTCGCCGCTGGCTCAAGCGGCTGATGCGCATCCTCGGGATCCGTTTCAGCATCCATGGCACGCCGGTTGACGGCGGGCAGATGATCGTCTGCAACCATGTCTCCTGGCTGGACATCCCCCTGGTCGGCGCGGCGCTGTGCAGCCGCTTCGTCGCCAAGAGCGAGATCCAGCACTGGCCGGTCGCCGGCTGGCTGGCGAAATGCATCGGCACCTTCTACATCCGCCGCGGCCCCGGTGGCAGCCGACCGCTGCTGGAGAAGCTGCGTCCGCACCTGAAGGCCGGCGGCTCGGTGGTGATCTTCCCGGAAGGCACCACCACCGACGGCAAGGAAGTCCTCGGTTTCCATGCCCGGCTGTTCCAGTGCGCGCTGGACGCCGGCTGCCCGGTGCAGCCAGTAGCGCTGCGCTACGGGCCGACTCCCGACGGACAGGACCTCGCCCCCTTCATCGGCGACGACGATCTGGTTTCGCACATCGTCCGCCTGCTCAAGGCTCCGGGCCTGTCCGCCGAGCTGCACTACTGCACGCCGGTGTTTCCGCAGGCACACGAAGATCGCCAGAGCCTCGCGCTGCGCGCCGAGGACTCGATCCGCCGGGTCGTGTCGCCGGACGCGGTGTTCCGCAAGCCGGCCCTGCTGCGGCACCAGCAGCAGACTCGCGCGGCCGCCTAGCAAGACTCCGCGGGCCTGGCGCATGATGCCCGCATGCCTGCTGGGAAACCCTTGCTGATCGACACCGACGAGGCCCTCGCGAAGTTATTGCGCGGTATTCGCCGCGTCGCCGTGCTCGGCATCAAGACCGAGCAGCAGCGCGATCAGGCCGCCTGCTACGTGCCCGCCGACCTCGCCAGTCGCGGCCTGGAGATCGTGCCGGTGCCGGTCTACTACCCGGAGGCGCGGGAAATTCTCGGCCAGCCGGTGTACCGGCGGCTTGCCGACATCCCCGGCCCAGTAGACCTAGTCGATGTGTTCCGCCGGCCGGCGGACATTCCCGCGCATCTCGACGATCTGCTGGCCAAGGCCCCGAGGGCGGTTTGGTTCCAGCTCGGCATCCGCCACGATGCAGTGGCCGCGCGACTGAGCGCTGCGGGAATCGCCGTGGTGCAGGACCGCTGCCTGATGGTGGAGTACCGGAGACTGGTCGGCACCCAGGCCGCGCATTGACCTGGCGGGGGCGCACTCCACCGCACCTCTAGGCTTCCCGGTCTTCGGGACCGCCTATAGCGGCTTCAGCGGTCGCCCACCAAAGCGGGCCATGAACTCCACCGCCGACAGCGGCGCCTGCAAGCCAGGACCACAGAAATAGCTGACGCCGGCCTGCTGCAGACGCTGGCGCGAATGGCCCGGGCTGAACCCCTCCAGCAGTAGCGGCCGGCCGCTGCTGGCGTAGCGGCGGATGCGTTCCAAACTGGCGTCGTCATGGCTGACGCCGCTGGCGAACTCGGGAGGCAGCACCACCAGGGCTACCGGCTCCAGTACCGCGTCCAGCGCCGGCCGCCGCACGGCCAGGCGCATCCCCTGACGCAGCAGGCGCGACCACAGGAGCTGCACCGAGTCGATCGCGTCCGGCCAGTCCTCGCCCTCGATCAGGGGAATGAGCAGGGACGGCGGCACCCGGAATTGCTCCAGCAGCTCGCGCAGGCGGTCGGCGAATTCCGGGTCGCGCCACTGACGGGCGGTAAGCGGCAGCAGCACCGGCAGTGAGGGCAGCGCCTGGGTCTGGTTCGGGCTTTGCAGGCGCAGCACTTCGCGCAGCAGCCAGGATTCGATCGCGGCGTTGAGGCCCAGGCGGCGCGCGGCGCGCAGGGTCTCCTCGGAGCCGATGTCGCCGTGACGCGGGTGCTGCCAGCAGAAGTCGGCCTCGGCGGCGGCCACCGATTCGTCGGCGGCGAATACCGGCAGCAGACGCAACTGGATCTCTCCGGACTCCAGCGCCGCGTGGATATCGCGGGCGAGATCCGGCAACTGGTCGCCACCACTGGCCTCGGCGCCGTGCAGCGGATGCAGGCGCACCTGCCCCGGGCCCTGCTGCTGGGCCTGGATCATCGCCATGTCGGCATGCCGCAGCAGGCCTTCGGCGTCGGCCGGGTCCAGCGGTGACAGGCTGATGCCGATGCAGGCGCTGAGCGGGAAGCGCTGGCCGCGCACTTCCACCGGCACCCGCAACTGCTCCTGGATCTTCTCCGCCAACTGCAGCGCCTCCTGCTCGTCGCGGATGCCCTGGGCCAGCACCACGAATTCGTCGCCTCCCAGCCGCGACACGGTATCGGCCACGCGCAGGCCACTGCCGAGACGGTCGGCCACCGCGCGCAGCACCTGATCGCCGACGGCATGGCCGTGACGCTCGTTGAGCGCCTTGAAATCGTCGAGGCTGAGGAAGAACAGGCCCAGTTGGCGGTCGCCGCGCGCCGCCACCCGCATCGCCTGCTGCAGGCGGTCGACCAGCAGGGTGCGATTGGGCAAGCCAGTGAGATTGTCGAAGTGCGCGAGCTGGCGCATGCGCTTCTCCGCCGCCTCCCGCTCGGTGATGTCCAGCGCGATGGCCATGAACACCGGCGGCTCTTCCTCGCGCGAGAACGACAGCCGCACCTCCACCGGGTAGCTGCTGCCATCCTGGCGACGATGCCGGGTCTTGTAACTGATGTGGTCGCTGTCGCCGCCACGCAGTTTGGAGAGATAGGACTGCAAGGCCGCGGGGTCCAGATCGGTGGCGATGCTGCTCAGGCTCATGCGCGTGAGCTGTTCCGGCTTGAGGCCGAGATTGCGGCGCGCGCCCTTGTTGACCTCAATGAAGTACAGCGACTGGGCGTCGAAGATATAGATCTCCTCGCTGGCGGCATCGAGCAAGCGCCCCAGGCGCTGGGCCAGCCCCTGGCTGCGCAGGCGCTCGCTGATGTCGCGCACCACCACCACCAGCCGTTCCTCGCCGCCGCTGTGCATCACCTCCACCAGCAGTTCAGCCGGGAAGGTGGTGGCGTCCTTGCGCCAACCGGCCAGCTTGGGCATGCGGCCGCTGCCGGCGGCGACGTAGTCGGTGAGCTTGAGGCCCGGTGTGTTCATAAACGGCACCGGCAGCAGACGCGGCACGGTCATCCGCAGCATCTCTTCCTGGGTATAGCCAAACAGCCGCAGCGCGCGCGCATTGGCGGACTGGATGACGCCGTTGAGATCGGTGGTCAGCACGCTTTCGGAAAGATGATCGACGATCCCCGCCGCCAGTTCGGTCTGCCGCTCCCGCCGCTGGCGCTCGGCCCGCTCGGGGCTGATGTCGCGGAACAGCATCAGCGCCCCCTGCCCGCCATCCACCAGGGTCTGGGGACAGGCGCTGGCCTCGACGTACTGCTCGCTCAGGCTGCCGCCGCGTGGCCGCAGCCGCAGTTCCTGCATCGACTGTCCGCTCTGCTCACGCAGGCACAGCTCGGCCGGACTGGGCTGGGGAGCGCCCTGGTCGTCGCGCACATGGAACACCGTGTAGACCAGTTGCCCAATCGCGTCGGCCGCCGTCCAGCCGGTGAGACGGCTGGCGGTGCTGTTGATGGCGCGCACCCGCTGCTCGGCGTCCACCAGCAGCGAGCCGATCTGCATCTGGTCGTAGCTGTCCTCGCTGAGCATGCCGGGCATAGCCAAGGCCGATGACGGCGGCGCCAAGCCGCCAGTCGACGACGCCGGTGCTGGTGGTGCGATCCGCTCCGCCAGCGAGGTCCGTCGCGGCCAGAACGCGCGCAGCAGCAGCAGGCTGGCGACGCCGAACGACAGTGCGAGCAGGGCGCCATACAGCCCAAGTCGGCGCAAACGGTCCACCGCCTCGTCGCGCACCAGTCGCGCGGTATTGCCGCCCAGCGCGTATTCCAAGGTGCCCAGCCGGCGGTCACCCTCGTTGAGGCTGATGCGGCCGGTCTCGCCGAAACTGTTGTAGAGCTTCAGGCGCAGCCAACTGCGCGTCTGCGCCGGCAACCAGCGACTGCGGTTGATCGACTCGTAGCGACCACGGGCGATCAGGGCCTGGCCATCGGCATCCAGCACCGCCAGGTAACGGAATCCCAGGTCGGCGCCGTCGAGCAGGCCGGCGAGCGCGGTCGCCAGCGCTGCCTGACTACCGGTCTGTAGCGGCGCCAGCAATTGCCGCTGCGCCGACTCCAGCGCCCAGGCGCGGTTCATCCGTACCTGTAGTTGCTGTGCTGCCCAAAGCGATTGCAGGGACAGCAGCAGCGCGCCAAGCACGCTGAGCACGGACAACAGGGCGGCAGCCTGCAGCCACCAGGGTTGCTGCCTGCGGAATTGCTGGAGGCGGCTAACGGGCATAGATGACCGGCTGGGCCAGCTCCGATTTGCCGTCGCCGGCGGTGACCGCCACCACCCAGAACTCGGTGTCCCCAACCGACAGGTTGGCCGCCTTCAGCAGCGGCAGGATCTGCGCGGCCAGCGGCTCCAGAAACTGCCCCAGCAACTGCTGATTGAGCTGACTCACCAGAGGCTGCACCAGTCCATTGACGGTATCGTGGAGCGAGGCTGGCAGATTGGCCGGAAGGCTGACCTGAAGACGCACGCCGTCGATCAGCGCCGGCAGCGCCTCGACCAACTCGCGGCTGCTGATTCCTCCGATCCTCGCCGGGCTGCCATCGCACTGCACCGGACGGCCCCAGGCCGGTCCCTCGAAGCAGAGATTGCTCTCCTGTCCGCCTAGATGCACGGCGCTGGGTTGCAGGCTGATCTTCACGTGTTGCCCACTGAGCCCCGGCGGCAGACTGATCGGCAGGCTCGGCAGACCGCCAGGCGCCGTCCCCAGCAATTCCCCCAAGGGGATGGACAGCAACTCCACCGGGTCCAGCCCCAGGCGCAGATCCGGAGTGGAACCGGCCTGGGTGCCGCCGACGCCGAAGCTGATTCCCCGGCTGTTGCCACGTACCAGCACCCGGGTCAGCGGCACTCCGTGTCGGGCGCACTCGATATCGGTGACCGTGGCCGACTCACCCCGGGAATCGGCCAGGAAGCTGAGCGGCGCCAGCGGCTCGCCCGTGAGTGGATTGACCAGGCGAATGCGCAGACGGAGCAGGCCACCGACGCTAGCGGCCGCCTCCTGGGTTTCCAGGCTGACGTCGGTGAACGAAGGCGTGTAGGAGCCGGGCTGCGAGGGTCGCGGCGTCAGTTCGACCTCCACCCGGTCGTTGAGGAAATCCAGCGGCGGTGGCAGATCGGCGACCCGGACCGGACCCGGGGTGGTGATCTGGCTGCTGACCGCCACCAGCACCGCGCCAGCGTTGACCGCGGCATTGCTGACCAAGCTCATCGGGGTGCCGGTCGGGATGCCCAGGACTTCCGCCGGCACTACTTCGGTGGCACCGGCCACGGTGTCGCCGTAGCCACGCACCACCGCCGCCGCCAGTGCGTCGCCCTGCTCGTCGAGCGCGCCAGCGATGGCATTCAGCAGACCGGAGACCCGCACCGGCGTCTGCAGGTCGACGTAATCGACGCCGGCCACCACCCGGGCGGCGACCAGGTGCTCCACCTCGACCTCGGTTTCGGAGCCGAGCCGGTGCCCCCCTGCGAGCAGCCGCAGGTGGAGCGGGAACAGGCGGGCGAACAACTGATCCTCGCTGTTGCCCTCGAGGCTGAACAGGGTCGGTTGGAAAGCGGTGGTCGCCAGCACGCTGGACTGCGCGGCGCTACGCGCCAGCAGCTTTCCCGGCTTGCCGTCGAGGCGGAGCGCGAACAGGCGGCTGGGCCGCGGCACGGTAAGCGTGACCTGAACGGAATCGCGCGGCGAATGGGCGTCGGCGGCATGGAATTCGAAACGGCCGTCCACCCAGGCCTTGCTGCCCGCCAACACCCTTGTTTGCAGGTCTTCCGGCGCGCCATTGCGGGCCAGGCTGGCCAGAGCCTCGGATTCCGCCGCGTCGAAGTCGGCCCCGCCGCTCAGGCAGCCGCCGGAAACCCGCGCGGCGTCCATCGCCGCCAGGTCCGCGAGCCTTTGCAGGTTGCGCTGCGCGTTGTACAGACGGCCGGTGTCGAGGGCCAGCGCCACCGAGGCCAGCAGCGCGATCAGTGAAATGGCGGCAAATACCGCCGCAACTCCGCCTTGTCTCCGCCGGCTAGTCGCTGGTACTGCCATTGCCGCCGCTCTGCCCCCCGGAGCCTCCGCTATCGCGGGTGAACTGCTCCGGAATCGGGTGCTTGAAACTGTTGAGGTAACGCTGATACACGGCGTCCGCGACCTCGCCCGGAAGCGGACGAGCGCCACCGGCGGCCGCGCTGCCGCTGGCCTGCAGATCAGTCCAGGCACGCGACTCGGCACCCAGCACCGGCTCGCCGCCCGGCGCCACCTTGGCCGGGGCCTCGCCGCCAGCGTCGGCCGAGAACTGTCGCTGGTCGGTCTGGGCAGCGGCCAGCGTCGCCCAACTGGCGAAGGTGAGAGCGGCGATCAGGGACGCCAGGCCCGGGAACAACTTGGCTGAGAGTTTCATCCGGCACCTCCGGTGCGGCTGGTGTTCTGGCGGTCGCCAGTGGTAGGGGAATTGGCGTTCTGCTTCAGACTCTGCGCTTGGGCCCGCAAGCGCGCAAGCGCGGTCGCGTCGAGGCCAGACTGGTCGGCGATTCGCCGCACCGCCGCCTCGTCGCGCATCAGAATCAACAGAATGAGCAGGTTGTTGCGGCCCTTCGCCTCGCCCGGCGCCAGCTCGGCGGCGGTGGCCAGTTCCGGCTTGGCCTCGCGGTAACGGCCGGCCTGCATCAGCGCGTAACCCAGATCGTTGCGGACATCGACATCGGTGGGCCGCAGCAGGGAGGCCTCGCGCAGGTAACGGATGGCGGTGGCGAGATCGCGGCTGGCATAGAGCCGGCCCAGGCCGTGCTTGGCGGCGCCGGCCTGCGGACCGTTCAGCAATCCCCGGTAAAGCGCCTCGGCCTCGCGTGGCTGCCCCAGATTGCGACGGGCATCGGCCTCCAGCAGGCGCAGCTCGGGTGAGTCGCCATGCGCGCGCCGATCCTCCTGGATATGCGCCAGGGCTGCGTAGAACTGACCCTGTGCCATCAGCGAACGCACCGCGTCCAGATAGAGCGCCGCCTCGGAACTCGATGCCTCCGACTTGCCGGAGCCAATCGGGTTGTCGAGCGTGCGCAGGCCGGTGCAGGCGTTCAGTCCGACCAGAGCGGGCAGCAACAGCAGCAACAGGTGGTTCGCCGGCTTCGGCGCGAGGACGCCCACTAGCGCGCTCCGGA
This sequence comes from Nevskiaceae bacterium, assembly GCA_004297005.1. GTDB lineage: Bacteria > Pseudomonadota > Gammaproteobacteria > Nevskiales > Nevskiaceae > Stagnimonas. The sequence continues at coordinate 2,529 of SCVA01000060.1, read as the reverse complement.
GACCGCGCCCAGCGCCTTCAGCAGCGAGATCACCGCCGGCCCGGCGACGAAGATCAGTAGCGCCGGGAAGAAGAACAGCACCATCACCACGGTCATCCGACCGGAAATCAGGTTGACCTTTTCCCGTAGTTCCAGGCCGCGCCGCTCCTCGATCAGCGACATGGTCTCGAGCAGGGGGCCGCGCACCTCGCCACCGTAGCGATCCACCTGGCGCAGCACCGCGAGAACGCCGCTGAGATCGTCAACCGCCATGGCCTCGCCAAGACTCTTGAGGACTTCGCCGGTTTCAGCGCCGGCTTCCAATTGACGGAGAACCATCTCGAACTCCGATCCGAGCTCGGGCAGAACGCCGCCACCATCACGGACGATGCTGGCGAAGGCCTGGCGGATCGACAGGCCCGCCTCGAACAACAGCACCAGCAGATGCAACAACAAAGGAACCTCGCGGGCGATGCGCGCGCGACGGGCGTTCGCCGCCGACCGCAACACCCAGCGCGGCACCAGGAAGGATAAAGAAAACAACACGAAGGCATAGACGACGATGCTGAGGCCCGGCGCCTTGCCCAGCATCCACAGCGCCATCAGCACCAGCAGGGCCAGCAGCGGCATCAAGGCCTGGAACACGTAGAAGATCAGGCGTCGCTCGGAGCCACGCCAGCCGGCCTGGGCCAGCAAGCGGGGCGTTTCGCCATCCTTGTCCACCCACTGCTCGACACTCTTGCCGGTACGCGCCAAGCCCTGCACTGCCGGATTGGCGGTGGCCTGCTCGTAGTCCTCAACCGGGGCGTCCTGTCCGAGCACACGCCGCTTCAGGCGGTTGTCCTGACGAGAACGCAGGCCGAGCACGAACAGCAGCGAGAGTGTGACGGCCGCCAGGACGATGGCCACCGCGACTACCACTCCGAAACCGGCGGCGTTCATGCGTCGGGATCCTCGGTGGCATTCATCATGCGGAACAGGATCGCGACACCGACGATCTGCAACACCACCGAGGCGACCAGATACCAGCGGCCGCTGGCGTCCGCCCACATGGTGGCGTAATAGGCGGTGTTGCGGCTGAAGATGTAGAACGACAGCGCCACCGGAATGATCGCCAGCACCATCGCCGAAAAGCGGGTCTCGGCAGTCAGCGCACGCAGCTCACGGGCGGCGACATCGCGCTGGCGGATGGTGGTGATCAGGCTCTTCATCACCTGTTTGAGCGAGCCACCGTACTTGCGGTTGATCGAGGCCGCGAGAGCCATGATCTTGAGGTCGCGCAGGCGATGGATCTCACCGGCCTCCGCGAGCACCGCGTCCACCGGCGCGCCCAGCCGTACCTGGCGGCCAATGCTGAGGAACAGCGGTCGGATTGGATCCTGCGCCTCGCGCGCGGCGGCGGCGAGCGATTCCTCCAGCGTGTTGCCGGCAGTCAGCACCCGCATCACGCTTTCGAGAAACGGGGGCAATTGCTCGACGATCTTGGCGCGGCGGCGCGCGGCATTGCGGGACAGCACACCAATCACTACCACCATCGCGATGCCGATCGCCAAGCTGCCGGCCAGAACCCCGAAGAACAGCAATAACAGGGGCACCAGCCCGGCCGCTACCAGCAAACCCTTGGCGACGGTTTCGGGTGGCAGGTCAATGCCGGCGCGCAGGAACATGCGGTTGACCAAGCGCACCAGAAAATTTCCCTGCGCGCGACTACGAGCCAGAAGCTCATCGGCATTGGCGTCCTCGCCCAGCACACGCAGGCGCAGATCGACATCGGCGCGGCGGGCACGGTTGTAGGCGCGCAGCAGCAGCAACACCGCGCCGATGCCCATCAACAAGGACATACCGAAGAAGATCAGAGCCTGGGCGGGCATTTATCGTGCTCCTCGCAGGTCTTGGCGCTGACCACTGACCGGGTCGTAGCGGAACAGGTCGCGCAACTGCAGTTCCTCACCATCCAGTCCCAGTACCTCGGTGACCGCCATCAGCTTGCGCGCCCCCGTGGGCAGACGGGCGACGTGAACGAAGAGATCAATGGAAGAAGCGATCTGGCCACGGAAGGTGGCGCTGCTACCCTTGAAGCCGGCGAAGCCGGCCAGCAGCTCCAGGCGGTGGATGGCATCGCGGGTGGAATTGGCGTGCAGGGTGGTCATCGAGCCATCGTGACCGGTGTTCATGGCCTGCAGCATGTCCAGTACCTCGTCACCACGGACCTCGCCGACGATGATCCGGTCGGGGCGCATGCGCAGTGCGTTGCGCACCAGATCTCGCGCGGTCACCGCCCGCTGACCTTCCAGATTGGGGGGGCGGGTTTCCAGACGCACCACATGGGCGTTCTCCAGGCGCAATTCGGCCGCGTCCTCGACGGTGATGACCCGCTCCTCGGCAGGTATCCACTGGCTGATGAGGTTGAGGAAGGTGGTCTTGCCAGAACCGGTGCCACCCACCACGATCAGGTTGGCGCGGTTCAGCACCCGCTCGCGCAGGTACTCGATCTCGGCCCGGCTGACGGTATCTGAACGCAGAAGGTCGTCGGCGGTCAGCGCGGTCTTG
>SCVA01000059.1 GCA_004297005.1 Nevskiaceae bacterium | reverse complement strand
ATCTGCTCCACAGCACCACGCTTGAACTCAACGCTGTACTTCCTTCGCTTCGACATAAACACTCCTTGTGGCCATCTTCGGCCTTCTTTGAAGTGTCCGCGCTAACGGGGTAGAACCCTTCTTTGAAGTGTCCGCGCTAACGGGGTAGAACCCAACTTCACTCACTGGATTAGGCACGGCGGTAAGGAATGCAAGTCAGCGCTCGAGAAGATCAACGGCATCGACCCATGCGATGTGGACAAATTCCTACTGATCGTGGGCTCGCGCGACGCGAGTGGCCGGCCAGGATTTCGCTACCTCAGTCCTGATGGCGAGGAAATTCAACTTCGAGCAACCGGGTCGTAACGGCAAGCGGCTTCCCGATGCCGTTTCGATATTTCCTGGCGAAGGGATATGGGTTCGAGAACTTCGACGCTCGACCCCATGCCGAGCAACCACCATTCCAGTTCCTGAGTCCAGGCCAGCGTGGCCGTCAGCAGCAGCCTGCCATCGGCATGTACCTCGCCTAGCTGCTGATTGGCCGACAGGGGTGTTTCGCGCAGGTGCTGTGCAGCGTCGGCGGTGATCAGCAGGTGAAGTTCAATGGCCTGATCTGCCAGGCGCAGGCTGGGCTCTCCGCGCGCCACGAAATCCCGGAGGGAGAATCCCGCGGGGACGCAGGCCTCGGAGTAAAGCTTCTCGGCAGACTGCACGCGATGCAGCGCGAACTGTCGCGGCTGCTCGTCGTCAGACTTGAAAGCGATCAGATAGCTGATGTTGCCACGAACCAGGAGGCCCGCTGGCGAGATGCCTTCGTAGTCCGTGGCATCCGCGTCCCATTTCTTTCGATAGCGAAGACGTAGCTGGCGGCCTTCAAAAAGAGCTTGCTGAATCTGCTCTTGCGAGTGCTGATCCACCATCGGCGCCCGCAATGGTTGGCCGCGTGGAACCACGGCGACCTTGTTGTGCCAGTCATTGACGCGGGTCAATTGGGCCAGCGCCCGTTCTCCGGCAGCGAAATGGTCCGCGAGCCGCTCGTAGGTCGGCGGTGGCAATAGAGGGCGCAACATTTCGCCAGCCACTTTGAACGCGAGCGCGGTATGGGCGTCCAGCCCTGGCAATTTGAGGGCCGCACTTTTCCAGAACAGGGGCCGATTCCTGACCTCCCTTGCGCTGATCACGACAGAAGAACCGAACAGGTTTTCCAGCGCGACAAGATCTCTTTGTAGTCGCTTTTGTCCTGTCCCCGGTCTGCAGCCTTCAGGATCGAGGTAGTCGTCGATTCCGAAAACCCGACTCATGCGATCTGCGATTTCGCTCGGCCCGAGTCCGTGCTGCCCCTCGACTGGCAGCGCATCTAGGAGAGTCAAAAGACGTCGATTCTGTGGAATGGAGGTTTTGCGTGGCACGGTTCTGTTCCAGATGAGCTCTCGAGGAATTAAGGCGTCCGCACTGGACGAGGGATGTCTTGAGATTGCGCCTTTCCGAAGGTTGGGGCCGATTCCTCAAGTGCGCTCTTCATCTGCTAACCGACCACCGGGCCTTCCTCAATCTCCACCATCAACTTCCCCATGTTGTCACCGCGGAACAGGTGCGTGAGCGCCGGCGGCGCATTGTCGAGGCCAGCGACGGAGTGATTCCCTGGCAGCGCGTTATTCACGTCCAGGGGAAGATCGCCATCCCCAAGGACTCGCCTGGTCATCGCACCCGGATCCGCCTGCTCAAGGCCGAGGGCGTGGTCTTTCTCAACGGCAAGGTCAGCTTCGCGCACCACGGCTGGCAGCCGGCCGACCCGAGCCCCTTGCTGGATTGAGTGCATCCGCCGCAAGCTTTCGCGGGTGAGTGCCACTGGCGCCAAGGCCGTGAGTGAATCGGGGCTTTAAGTCCTCTCGCAGAATGCTCGTTGTCAGAAAAGGAAAACGCCACATGGCTGCATCTCCACATGTCGATATCGCGGTGCCGGTTCGCGCCAAGCTGTCCGCGCTCTGGGCCACGCTGATGTTCTGCTACATCTATGGCGACTACTTCGGCCTCTATGTCCCCGGCAAGCTGAGCGGCATGATTGAAGGTGCTGGCCCGATCGGGCCGGTGAGCCAGGGCACGCTGGTCATCACCGCCGTCCTGCTCGCCGTTCCCGGCCTCATGGTGTTTCTCTCGCTGGTATTGCCGGTCGCGATCTGTCGCTGGAGCAACATCGTGCTTGCGGCGTTCTACATCGCGGTCATGGTGCTCACGATGCCCGGCGCGTGGAACTTCTACCTGCTGTTGGGCGTGATCGAGATCGGGCTTGGACTGCTTACGCTCTGGTATGCCTGGAGTTGGCCTCGCCAAGCCAGCACGCAGACTGGGGTTGAGTCATAGCCGCGCAGCAAAGCCGATAGGGCTTCACAGCGCGGCGCCGCCCGGCCCTTAGCCGCCGCCCGAGATGATCGGCGGCAGGGGAATACCGGGCACCTCGCACTGACCGTTGGTGTCCACGGTGCAGCCGTTGCCATTGTTCACTTCCTGGTGCGAGCCGCCGCCGGCCAGCGCCGCGATGGCGACCGCCCCGACCACGCCGGCACCAACCCAGAGCTAGGTGTGCCCACCGGAGGCTCCGTCCGTCGCCTGTGAGCGATCGGAGCGCGGCCGGAAGGGTAGGCCGAGCAAGCTGCTGTAGGGCGTCTGATCAGGACTCAGCTCGACGCTCGCCACCACGACGGCCGGCGTCTGCTCGGCCGCACGCAGTCGCCAGTCCTGCGTTTCGGCCAGTAGGCGCAGTCGCAACCCTTCGGTCGGCTGGTGCCCGCCGAACTGGAATTGCAGGCGCACGGCCGGTGTCAGTTGCTGGGCGCCAGCCGGCAGGGCCAGCAGCGCGGCCAGCGCTATAGCCATCGCTGTCTTCATGGTGTTTTCCCGTATGGTTTTCTTCGGGTGCCGTTCGTAGTCCCCGCGGCACTCGCCGGACTATAGGGCCGCCGCAGCGGAAGCGACAAGAAATCATTCCCACTCAGCGGCTTGCAGATCTTCTTGTGGTGCTTGTCGAATTGGCGTCGGTTCATTCGACGTGTTCATGAAGGCGCGGAATTGGTTCCGCGTCGCGCACGACAGGAGACCGCCCCCCATGAGCCGCAGCCGCCCCACCGTCCCGCCGATCCCGCCGCAGTATCCCGGCGCCACGCCCTACCTCACCGTCCGCGGCGCCGACCGCGCCATCGAGTTCTACAAGGCCGCCTTCGGCGCCACCGAGGTCGCCTGCCTCGCGCCCGGTGGCCGGGTGATGCACGCCGAACTGCGGGTCGGCGCCGCGCCATTTATGCTCACCGAGGAGATGCCCCAGATGGGCGCGCTGAGCCCGGCCAGCCTGGGCGGCTCGGCCAGCTCGGCGGTAATCTTCGTGGAAGATGTCGACGCCTTCTTCGCGCGCGCCCTCGCCGCCGGCTGCACCCAGGTGATGCCGGTCGCCGACCAGTTCTGGGGCGACCGCATGGGCTGCCTCAAGGATCCGTTCGGCCATAGCTGGATGTTCTCGACCCACATCGAGGACGTGTCGCCGGAAGACCTGCCCGCCCGCGCCGCCGCGGCGATGGCCGGCGCTCCGCAGCCCTGCAACTAGGAGTACGGCCATGCGCGTGATGGTGTTGGTGAAGGCAAGCCCGGCTTCGGAAGCCGGCGTGATGCCGACCGAGGCGATGCTGGCGGCCATGGGCCAGTTCAACGAGGCGCTGGTGAATGCCGGCGTACTGCTGGCCGGCGAGGGCCTGCACCCGAGCTCGCGCGGCCACCGCGTGGTCTTTGAGGGCAGCCGCTCGCGAGTCGTCGACGGGCCGTTCGCGGAGACCAAGGAACTCGTCGCCGGCTTCTGGCTCTGGCAGGTGCGCTCGATGGACGAGGCGCTGGAATGGGCAGCACGCTGCCCCAACCCCGACGGCGAGCACTTCGAGCTGGAGCTGCGCCGCGTGTTCGAGGCCGAAGATTTCGGCGCCGAGTTCACGCCGGAACTGCGTGCCCAGGAAGACGCCCTGCGCGCCCGCCTCGACAACCCGCACTGAGGAGTAAGCACATGGATTTCGCCAGCAAGATCAGCCCCTGTCTCTGGTTCGACACCCAGGGCGAGGAGGCCGCGCGCTACTACGTCGGCCTGTTCCCGAACTCGCGCATCGTCGACATCGGCCGCTACACCGAGGACGGCCACGAGGTGCACGGCCAGCGCGCCGGCTCCGTGATGACCGTCGCTTTCGAGCTGGCCGGCCAGGGCTTTCTCGCCCTCAACGGCGGCCCGCAATTCAAGTTCAGCGAGGCGGTCTCGCTGATCGTCTATTGCGAGGATCAGGCCGAGGTCGACCACTACTGGAACGCACTCGCCGAAGGCGGCGGCGGAAAGTCGCAGGCCTGCGGCTGGCTCAAGGACCGCTACGGTCTGTCCTGGCAGATCGTGCCGAAATCGGTCATCGCCCTGCTGGCCGGCGCCGACAAGGACAAGGCCAGCAAGGCCATGCGCGCGGTGATGCAGATGGTGAAGATCGACACCGCGGCCGTCGAGCGCGCGGTGGCGGCATGAACGACACGCTGGTTGTCACCACCTTCGACTGGGTGCCGGAAACACCGCGCGGTTACGTGCGTGACCTGCGCGTGCGCTGGGCGCTGGAGGAAGCCGGCCTGCCCTATCGCGTCGAGAGCACACCCTTCCGCGAGCGCGCGGCCGCGCACTACGCGCACCAGCCGTTCGGACAGGTGCCGTGGCTGGTCGACGGTGGGCGTTCGATCTTCGAGAGCGGGGCCATCCTGCTGCACCTCGGCCAGCGCAGCGCCGCGCTGTTGCCGACCGAGGCCGGTCCGCGCAGCGAGGCGACGACCTGGCTGTTCGCGGCGCTGAACTCGATGGAGCCGGCCATCCTGCCGATGACCGTGCTCGAGTTCGCGGGCTTCACCCCGGACATGCCGGTGACCCAGCCGTTCGAGGCCTTCCTCAAGGCGCGCCTCGGGCATCTGGAGCCGGTGCTGGCCGGTCGCGAATGGCTGGCCGGGAGCTTTTCGGTTGCCGACATCGCCATGGCCGATGCGCTGCGTTTGCTGAACGAGTCCGAGCGGCTGGCGGCGTTCCCGGCCTGCCGCGCCTACGTCGGCCGCGCCACCGCCCGCCCGGCTTTCATCAAGGCCCACGCCGACCAGCTCGCGCACTTCGCCGCCGCCGACTGAACGGAACCCCGCAACCGGAGAACCGCTGTGCCCAGAACTATCACCATCAGCCTGCCCGTGACCGATCTGAGAGTTGCCAGGGCGTTCTACACGGCACTCGGTTTCGTCAGCGAGCCAAGGTTCAGCGATGACAGCGCCGCGCTCATGGTCTGGAGCGAGACCATCAGCCTCATGCTCCTGCCCCACGAAACCTGGCGAAAGCTGACCAGCCGCCCCATCCCGCCGAACACCTCGAGCGAGGTCGGTCTCGCGCTCTCCTGCGAGTCTCGCGAGCAGGTCGACGCGATGAACCAGGCGGCCGCCGCACACGGGGGAACCGCCGACATCAATCCCGTCGAGGACTACGACTTCATGTACGGCCGCGACTTCACCGACCCCGACGGCCATGTCTGGGGTGCGAAGTGGATGGATCTCACGGCCCCACCATGCGCTACCTGATTCTTCGTCGGGCCGACGCGCGCACCGAGGCAGGCTTCGCGCCGACGCCGGAGTTCCTCGCGGCGATGGGTCGCTACCGCGCCGCGCTGGAGCGCGCCGGCGTCTATGTCTACGGCGACGGCCTGCACGCCAGCAGCCGCGGCGCCGCCCGCCTGCGCATCGACAACGGCGAGTGGACCGTGGTTGATGGCCCCTTCGCCGAAACCAAGGAGCTGATCGCCGGCTTTTTGATCGTCGAGTGCGACTCGCTGGCCAAGGCCATCCGCTGGGCCAAGGCCTGCCCCTCGATGGCGGGCGACGGTGTTGCCGAAATGGAGGTGCGGCAGATCATCTCCGCCGCCGACCTTCCGGCGGAACTCGCGCCCTATCTCGCCAACCTGCCCTGGAACAGCGTCGCCGACGCGGCGATGGTGGCCCGCGAGCCCGAGCATGTCTGCGCCTGAAGCGCTCCCTCCCCCGTGTACGGGGGAGGGTCGGGGTGGGGGCGCCGCCGAAGGTCGCGCGCGCGGCGGGCAGTGGCGGTCGCCTAACGCCCCCATCCCAGCCTTCCCCCGCCCGCGGGGGAAGGAGCGCGCGCTGCGCTGCGCTTGCTTGCGTCGCCTGGCTGGCGATGCTCTGATCCCCGCCCGTGACCAGCACAGAGCACATACATCGCCGCATCGACGCGGTCTGGCGCATGGAGTCGGCAAAGATCATCGCCGGCCTGACGCGGATCGTGCGCGACGTCGGCCTCGCCGAGGAGCTGGCGCAGGACGCGCTGCTCGCGGCGCTGGAGCAGTGGCCGGGCGGGGGAGTGCCCGGCAACCCGGCTGCCTGGCTCATGGCCACCGCCAAACATAGGGCCATCGACCGCCTGCGGCATCTGCGTCTGCAAGACGAGAAGCACCAACTGCTCGCGCCCGACCTGGAGCTGCAACACCAGCTCGAAACCGCCGACCGCGCCGCCGCGCTCGACGAGTTCATCGAGGACGACCTGCTGCGGCTGATCTTCATCGCCTGCCACCCGGTGCTCGGCACCGAAGCGCGGCTGGCGCTCACGCTGCGCCTGCTCGGCGGGCTTTCCACCGACGAGATCGCCCGCGCCTTTCTGGTGCCGGAGCCCACCGTCGCGCAGCGCATCGTGCGCGCGAAGAAGACGCTCGCCGAGGCGCAGGTGCCCTTCGAGCTGCCGCCGCCCGCCGAACTGGCGGAGCGACTGGCCTCGGTGCTGGAAGTGATTTACCTCATCTTCAACGAGGGCTATGCCGCCACCAGTGGTGCGGATTGGCTGCGCCCCGCGCTCTGCGAGGAGGCACTGCGCCTGGGCCGGGTGCTCGCGGCCCTGGCGCCGCTGGAGCCGGAGGTGCACGGCCTCGTCGCGCTGATGGAGATCCAGACCTCGCGCAATGCCGCGCGGGTGGCGGCCGACGGCCGGCCCATCCTGCTGCTGGAGCAGGACCGCAGCCGCTGGGACCGCCTGCTGATCCAGCGCGGCCTGCAGGCGCTGGAGCGGGCGCAGACCCTGAGTGCCACGCCCGGCAATTACCAGTTGCAGGCCGCCATCGCTGCCTGCCATGCCCGCGCGGCGCGCGCCGAGCACACCGACTGGTCGCGCATCGCCGCGCTCTATGCGCTGCTGGCGCGGATCAGACCCTCCCCGGTGGTGGAGCTCAACCGCGCCGTCGCGGTGGCGATGGCGGAAGGCCCGGCCGCAGGCTTGAAGCTGGTCGATGCGCTGCGCCGCGAGCCGGCGCTCCAGCGCTACCACCTGCTGCCCAGCGTGCGCGGCGATCTGCTCTACAAGCTCGGGCGCCTGGAGGAAGCGCGCCGCGAGTTCGAGCAGGCCGCCGCGCTCACCGCCAACGAGCGCGAGCGCGCCCTGTTGCTGGAACGCGCCGCGGCCTGCTGAGCAGGCTCTAGCCGAGCCGGCCGGCGAGAGCCGAGATGTCGTAGCCGGCTTCCTGCGCGGTTTGCAGCAACTGGGCGGCGGGCTGCCGGCCGGCCTGGGACAGCGCCCAGAGCATGGTCGAACGGGTGCCGGTGCGGCAGTAGGCGAGCACCGGGCCCGGCGCCTCGGCCAGCAGCTTGCCGAAGCCGGCGATGCTGGCCTCGTCGAGCTGACCCGGGGTAACCGGCAGGTAGTGCAGGCGCATGCCCAGCGCCGCCGCCGCCTGCGCGAGCTGCTGATGCGTGGGCTGGTCAGCACCCTCGCCGTCCGGGCGGTTGCAGATCAGCGTGCGGAAACCCTGCTTGGCGAAGTCAGGCAGCTCGTCGAGCTGAATCTGGGGAGAAACCGACAGCTTGTCGGTGAGTGGGCGGGCGGGCATGGGGATGGCTCCGGTGGGGCTCGGGTTCAGAAGGTGTTGAGGGGAATCTTGAGATAGCAAATGCCATTGTCCTCCGGTTCCGGCAACTGGCCAGCCTCAGGCTTGATCCGCGCCCCGCGCCTTATTCGTTAAGCAGCACCAGCTTGGCCGAGCGCCCGGAGTTGACCTCGGCATAGGCGCTCAGGCCCTCGCTCAGTGGCCGGCAGTCCGGCTCAGGCGGTGGTGGCAGGCTGCCGTCGTCGAAGGCGGCGGCAATCGGCGCCAGCATGGCGGCGCAGTCGCCCACGTCGTAGAGCAGGGTGTTGATGCCGACCACCCTGCCGCCGCGCCGGTACAGGGCCAGCACCGGCAGTTGCACCAGGCCATCCACCGGCGCCGCGATCACCGCGATGCGGCCGAACGGCGCCAGCAGCTCCACCGCCGCCGGCAGCCAGAAGCCGGTGGTGTCGAACACCACCTCGGCGCCGGCGGCGAAATGCGCCTTGAGCCGGGCCGGCAGGCTGGCGGCCTTTTCCAACGCCAGCGTGGCGATGCCGTCGCTGGCGAATTCCGCCAGCGACTCCGGTCGCCGGGCGGCGGCCACCACCTCGGCCCCCCGCTGTTTGGCCAGCGCCACCGCCGCGCGGCCCACCGCGCCGTTGGCGCCGATCACCAGCAGCTTGGTGCCAGCGCTAACGCCGCTGCGATCCAGCGCGTTGACGGCCGTGGTGTAGGGCACGCCGCAGCTCGCCGCCTGCGCGAAGCTCAGCGCGCGCGGCTTGCGCGCCAGGCCGCGCAGCGGCAGCACCAGTTGCTCGGCGTGGCTGCCGTCGTTGAAAAAGCCGAGATCGCGACCGGTGCCCCAGACCTCGGCGCCGATCCAGTCCGCCGGACCTTGCAGCACCACACCGGCGAAGTCGCGGCCGGGCACGCGCGGCAGCGTCGTATAGGCGGGGAAGCGGCCCAGCACGTTCTTCACATCGCTGGGGTTGAGCCCGGCGGCACGCACCGCAATCAGCGCCTCGCCAGCCCCGGCCTGCGGTGCCGGCAGATCCGCCAGCCGCAAGTCGTCGAGTGAACCCAGGCGATCAAACTGCAAGGCTTTCATTGCGCGCTCTCGGTGGGGTGAGGCGCGCATTCTACGGCGGCCGTGCGCCGCGCCTTGTCGATTTCGCCCAGGCTGATCCGACGTGAAAGGCGGCAAGCACTTTCACTCATCCCTCCCAGGAGAACCCGGCATGCGTTTCATCATCACCGCCACCACCGGCCCCGGCGCGGCAGGCGCCGACCAGCCATTCGGCGAGCAGCAGCTCATCGACTACATGCGCTACAACGAGGAGCTGCATCGGGCCGGCGTGCTGATCGCCTCCGAGGGCCTCAACCCGGCGGCCGGTGGCGCGCGCATCGCGGTGCGCGATGGCCGCCGCTACGTTGTTGATGGTCCGTTCGCGGAAACCCGCGAGCTGGTCGGTGGCTTCTACCTCATCGAGGTGCCGACGCTGGACGAGGCCATCCAGTGGGCGCTGCGCTGCCCCGTCGGCATGGCCAGTGCCGAGCTGCTGGATGTGCGGCCGCTTACTGGCGCCGGCGACATCCCGCCGGAGCTACTGAAGATCATCGAAGCCGCCGCGCCCGGCTGGAGCGCGGCGGCGTTCTCGGCTGGCAAAGGGCGCTAGTCACCGCGCCCACCGGCCTCAGGCGGCGAGCGCGGTTTCCAGCTTGTGCCAGTCGCTGTAGCGCAGCAGCGGTTGCAGCATCGCCATCACGCCGCCAAAGGCCTCGGCCGGCGCCTGCTGGCGCATACCGGCGAGCAGTTGGCTGCGCTCCTGATGGTTGGCGTAAGGCAGCATCCAGCGCAGGCCGCCCATCATCTCCTCGGGCGGGATGCTGGCGACCAGCCGCTGCTCGATGGCGTGGATCTCGGCATCGCTGTAGCCGGCCCAGAGCACGGCATTGTTGTGGCTCTCTTCCACCTCCATGTGCTCGTAGTTCTCGGCGACGAAGCGCGCCAGTTGCCGGTAGAGCTGCGCGGCCGCGCCTACGCGGGCGGCGCGGTCCGGGGTCTGGGCGATGCAGCGGCTCAGCGCCGCCAGCTCGGCGATCTCGCGCTGGTGGCCGCGGTGCTCGGTGGCGGTGTGCGCCGCCGAGCCCGGCTGGCAGGCTTCCATCGCCGTGTGGATGAACTCGTTCTCGTGCTGCAGGTGCGCGCCGCAGGCTTGCAGCAACTGCTCCACGGTCTGCAGCACCTGCGTGCGTTCGCTGGCGTCGTGCCAATCGCAACGGCCGACCTCCATCAGCGTGTGCGACATCTGCGCACGCAGGGCTTTGTGGATGACGGCGTAGATGCTGTAGCGGGTGGATTCGCTGGCCATGATGATTTCCTTGTCGTGCTTGGCTATTCGGCAGCCCGCGAAATGCGTGCTGCGATGGGCCGCCAGACTAGGGCGCGTGGCCGCGCGCCGCCGCTAAATCTTCCCTAAGCGAATCCTAAAAACTCACTAAGCGCGGGGCGACTGTGATGTGGTGCTCGCAAATCGACTGTGGCGATAGTTGTTTTGCTTCGCACGCTGACAACGACAGCCGCGTTTGTGCCAGAAGCGGACGCTCAGACCTGAAGCCCAAACTCAGACCTCACCGACCTCGATGCCAGTTAGCACGTGGTCAAGAGCCGACGGTTCCATCGCACCGGAATCACAAGCCCCACCGCTGCCGGCCAGGCTTTTCTTGGCGCAATGATTTGCCAGCTTGGCCAGGGAATTCGTCGGAGCGATCTCGACGCAGGCCGGCAGGTGGGCCCACAGCAGGACTCGCTGGCGCATCTCGCGTGGGGAGATGCAGATCTGCCGAGAACGCAGATTGGTGAAGATCTTGGGCGAGGAGGCTGTGTTCACCGCCTGCTGCAAGTCGTTGTAAACGAAACAGGCCGCGAATCTTGAACTACGGCATCGTTTCCTCAGAGAACGGAATTTCGATGTAGAAGCACCTTCCATCTCTGCGATGAATATGCGCACCACCTTCCGCAACAATACGCTCGATGACATCGCCCAACTGCTCGAACGAGTCCCTGTCAGGCCAGGTCCCGTAGCCGGACATGATCTTTCCGAGGGCTTCTTCGAGCGCAATGAAATGGCCTCGGAACCAGTGCCCGGAAAGCGCTGCCGATGTCTTCTCTAAGTCCTGCCACTTGCCTTGGCGGCCAGCGACGCTTCCGAGCAGATAGCCGGCAAGCTTCGCCAGGTTGCCGTACACCGCGAAAAGCTCGGAGATGATCCGGCTGACCTCGCCATGAGAGCGGTACAGCTTGATCAGGTCATTGCCCTGATTTCGTGCTTTATCGGCTGCCGTCAGAAAAGCCTCCTCAAACACTGAGGACCGATCCTCCCATCGCGCGCTAATTTCGCATGCCGCGTACTCGTCCCAGCAGCCGCGAATTGCGTCCCACCGCAGCATGTGGGCGATGTCATCGGTCTTCGAGCCAATGAGATCGGGGAACATGGAGTTGAACACGTGAGTGATCTCGACGTGTGCCGCCTCGTGGGCGAGGGTGTAAACCGTGGCCCAGTAGAACTCGGATTTGGGGTCTTTCAGAGGGTCCAGATAGGGTGCATTAAAGACCATGTGGCTTTTCAGCACGCCGTCACGCCAGACATGCGGGGTCATCGCGATGCCAACGACGTCTCCATCGCTTTTAGTCAGCGATCTGGAGTACTCCCGGCCCCGATCCAAATTCCGCAGTGCCCCGTCGTAGTCGTAAGCGACGGTGATCCCATCGAGATTCGAAAGATCTATCTGCCGACTGAGCTCGCGTAAGTAGCCGCAGATCAGATCGGCCATCTCCTGCGCTCTTTCCGTGGTTTCGAATCCACTTAAAGAGACCGGAATGCTGACTGGTGCTGTCTGCGGAGGAAGCTCCTCATCAGCAGGACTCGCAGCTTCTGGCACGAACCCCTCGTCGCCTTCCTCAGCCATCTACTTTTGAATCGGAGCCAGTGCGCTTCTTGCTGGGGCCGGCCAACTTCGGAAGTAGCTCGAAGAGCCTCTCTGCATAGACGAAACCTGCTCTACGCGTCGTTGCCTCGCTGACGTAGAGCAGCCAGGTTATAAGCAGCATGAGAGAGACCGCAGTCGAGATGCCGCCCGCGAGCCCAGGCGCGGCGAGGGTGATCAGATCGAAAGCGAGCGGTCTGAACGTCAGCGACCCAGACAGGATTAGGCCGTAGGCCAGGCCGATCAGGGCGGTCGCGATTCCGATCGGCCTCAGGCCAAGCATGTTGCGATGGAATCCGTAGTTGATGTTCGCCTTGAAGAGAAGGCCACGGTCGCTTCGCGTCAGCTCGCGAAGCCGGCGGGTCGCGCCCATATATGAATTGTCAGCCGCCGCTGGATCGGCTCGTTCCGCATCCGCTGTGGGTAAGGGCATTCCGAGTTTGTCTGCAATCAACGAGTGGTATCGCGTCGTTGTCACCGTATCCAGAAACGAATCCGAATGGCGGAGTGCAATCGTTGTGGGCATTCCGCCCCACTTCTTCACCAGTTTCTCTTCTGTCGCCTTGCCACGTCCGCCCGCGACGTTGGCGAGGGTCACGAGAGCACCACAGGAGATGAGCAGTCCCAAAACACCGGTTAGCACCGGGTTTTTCGAACCGTACACGCTCACCAAGGGGATCATCACCGGAAGCAACGTGACGAGGGCCGGTGTCAGCCGTGCGCCACGGTCGTATTGATCCAGCGGAAGCGCGGGCAATTTCATCGATTTCTTCGGCATGCCGAGGTCAGGTGAATGTTTGGCTGAACTCATTCCTCTTGGTCTTCGGGATAGGCGCTGGGAGAAAGAGCCGTCCATCCAGGCCTCACGAAGGTGCCAAACCGAACAGCCTTGCCCTCTGTTTCGGTGAAATTGGCGCCACGGTGAATCATGGCCCGCTTTACTGACTTCCTAGGGTGGTCTTTGTCCTTAAGTGCCGAACTGCAGACCGCATTCCAAGTGCCTTTCTCAGGCTTGCTGGGGAGTCGAGCACCCAGCCAACGGTCCAACACAGCGGTGTTTACGTTGTGTCGACCGCCATGATGTGGAACCTGGAAAACCTCGAATTTCAACGGCAAGGAAATGCCTCGCGCAATCAGAAAATCGGCGGCTTCTGTCAGGCCGTCACGTCCCGTGTCTCCGGTGAGTAAGGTCGTGAAGCTCGCCACGGTGGCGATCTGGACAACACTCATCTCGTTCTCGCTGCTCGTCCCATCGGCGGGAAAGATCTCTTCCCCCCACTTTGACCGAACAAAATTCGCGGCTGATTTCAGGGCTTTTGCTACCGCCTCAACAATCGAGTCGAGCGTGGCGCTTTCCGAACTCACCACGTCAGGAGTTTTCTGGGATTCCGCGATGAGGTCGAGAAATCGGGCCTTTGAGGGAGTAAGCACGACAAAGGCGCCGATCTGTGCCCCCTGGAAGGCCTCAGAAATCGGGATCCCCTTCGCTATCGCGAGTTCCTCCAGCTTCACACTCGCGGGGTAGGCTTCACGTAGTCGCTTTGCCAGAGATTCGGCGCTCTGAAACCGCGAGAACCGGTGAAGCAGGTCAGCGGCATAAAGCCAAGGCCGATTCATCCAGAGACGACCTACCGTGCAGCGTTCCAATACCTTTCGCAGCCCGTTGGCGTGATCCTGGTCGGGATGTGTCAGTACGACATGATCCACGTGCGTCGCGTGGTTGTACTGGGCGTAAATGTGATCGACCAGTTGATCGCCCGTGTCCAGATATCCACCGTCGACGACGTGAATCGTGGTTGCGCCGTTGCGTGAGTATCGAATCGCGATGGCGTCACCGCTCTTGTCGGTTTCAACGCCAAGAAAGTCGATCTCGAAAAAATCGGTCATTGCTTCTCCCTAAATCGTTGTATGCCGGCAACCAAGGTCCCACCCCTGGCTCCGTACCCTCCAGAAACCGTCGATTGAGCGGTTCGGGGGCTCCTGGAATCGTAGTTCAGTGGGTCGTCACATGTACACAGCAAAATAGTAGTGCGTCCACTGCCGACGTTCCCCTGATTTTCGGTAGCGCAGGCGTTGGGAGCCTAACTCCACAACCGGCCGCTTTGGGCTGACAGCCGCCCTCTGTTTAAACCACCTCCACCAACCGCAAAGCCCGCTCCGCCCGAAAGCGGAACCGTCCGCGCCCGGTCTTCTCGATGGCGAGGTAGTCGCAGCGCTCGGCTAAACGGCGGCTGAGCAGGATCAGGCGGGTTTCCAGGTTGTCGCCGACTTCCGGCAGTCGCAACGAGGCGTCGAGGCGCAGTTCGCGGTTGCAGAACTCGACGCGGCCGCCCTCGGCGTGAGCCTTGGCGAGCTTCCAGAAGATGGCGCCGGCCACGCCCTTGATGAGGTAGTCCTCGCCAAGAAAGATGCTGTCGTCGGCGGTGTAGTGGCGCACCTGCACCGGCGCGCCTAGCGGGCAGCGCGGCGCGGCTTCGGGCTCGCCGTCGTCTTCGGTGGCGGACTGCTGCAACAACTGGATGGCGGTGCCGAGCTGGGCGCCGTAGGCAGAGAGCGCGTCCTCGTCGTCATAGCCAAAGCGGCGGTCCTCGGGGCTCTCGGCGTAGAGCACACCCAGCAGTCGGCTGCCGGCGACGATGGGCACGGCGAGCTGGCTGTGCGGCTCGGTGAGACCGGGGAAGGGGATCTCGCGCGGCAGCGTTTCGCCACCGCCTTGGGCCAGCGCGGCCTCGCGCTGGGCGCGCACATAGCTGTACTCGGCCGTGGCGTGCGGCACGCAGATGGCGGTGCGCTGCTGGGCGGCGACGCCAATCACGCCGTCGCCGACGGCGATCTCGGAGCCGACGCCGGAGCGCGCATAGCCCTGGCTGGCCACGGTGTAGAGCCGGTCGCCGGCCTCGGCGAGCAGCAGCAGCAGGCTGTGCTCGACGCCAAAGCAATCGCGCAGCGTGGTCAGCGCCTGGTCGAACAAGGCGTCCAGCTCACCGCTGGCGGCGAGCCGGGCGCTGGCTTGGCGCAGGGCGGCGAGCAGATTGCGGCGCGGCGCTTCCACCGCCAGCACCGGGCCGGGCACGGGCTGGATGTCGAGCACCCGATAGACATCGGAGCCACGCAGGCGGAACACGCCGGCCATGCCTTCGTGCGAGGCGATGCCGGCGAGCTTGGCCTTCATGCGCTCAAACAGCGGGCCCTCGCTCTCGGTGCGCAGGTAGCGCAGCCGCAAGTGGTAGCTGGCGCCGCTGAGCGGGTTGATCACCGTCACCCGCACCTCGGGGTTGGCGAGCACGTTCTCGCGGGTCTTGCTGAAAAACTGGAAGGACAGCGCCGCGTGCTCGCTGTCCACATAGTCCACCTGCGAGACGTAGGTGATGTTGGGGGTGCCGTCGGCGGCGCAGGTGGCGAGCGTGCCGGGGATGCTGCCGTCCAGGCAGTCGCGGATGGCGTCGAGCGTGAGCTTCATGGCAGCCGCGCTCCCGCGCCGGGGCCTGGCGTCTGGCTGTAGGCGGCGTCTGGGTGGAACACCACCGCCACCGGCGCCTCTGCCAGCACCTGCAACAGCACCCGCACCAGCGCTTCGGGGAAGTGCAGCTTGGCGAGGTCGGCGACAAAGGCGCGAGCGTAACGCTCGCGCAGCGCCTCGTCTTCGGCGCTGCCGGCCTCGACGCGCGCATCGCGGCCCTTGAGCTGCAGCGTGCGGTTGTTGGAAGGCTGCGAAAAGGTGACGGCCACCCGGCCGCTGGCGGCGATGTCGGTGAGCAGGCCAGCGGCGCGCACGGGGCAAAACAGCAGCCGCACCTGCCGGTCATCCTCGCTCGCCGCGCAGCCGATCACCCGCGCCATCGACGGCAGGCGTTCGGCATTGACGCTGCCGGCGGTGATCGATACGCCGCCCTGGATGAACTCCCGGTGCTCGGCGGAGAGGCTTAAGGCGGCGGTGCTGGATGGCATCGCCGGATGATAGCGAGCGGCTTGGGGCCTGTTAACGCAGCGGCCCGCGTAGCCTCACCACCTGGCCCTAGTGCCCGGAGCTGGTCTCCAGTTGCCACCAGCGCACCACCGGCGCGCCCAGGCGCACGAACTCGGTCTCGCGCTGCCGCCAGATCCGCCGGTAGCGGTAGAACGGCACGCTGGGGAACAGGTGATGGATGAGGTGGTAGTTCTGGTAGAGGAACAGCCAGCGAATCAGCGGCTCGCCGCCGGCGCGGACATTGGTGGCGGCGTAGGGGTTGTGCGACTGCTCCACCGCATGCGGATGGTGCGGCAGGTAGTTGAAGGCGCAGGCCAGCCAGAGGATCGCCAGCCGCGAGGGCAGCAGCCAGTACAGCGTCGCCTCGTAGCCATAGCCGAGTGCGCAGGCGGTGGCGTAGCCGCCCAGGATCAGCGCCACGGTGCCGACGATGGCGAGCTGGTCCTTGGCCGGGATGCGCGCGCGGTGGCGCAGGATCAGCAGAGCGTAGTAGAGGTCGGCCGTGGCCCAGTGCAGCGGCAGCAGCCAGGGCGAGCGCGCCGTTCCGCTCCAGAGGTCGGGGTCGCGCTCGGTCTCGTTGGTGTAGCGGTGGTGCGCGAAGTGGGCATAGCGGAAGGCGGTCACCGAGCCGACGATGCCCAGGAAGCTGCCGCCAATGCCCGCCACCAGATCGTTGAGTCGCGGGTAGCCACGCAGCAGCGAGCGGTGTACGCCGTCGTGCAGCACGGTGAACTGCATGAACGCCGCCACCGTTTGCAGGGCCACCGCCAGCGCCGGGTGCAGGTGGCCTTCCACCGCGCCCCAGAGCGCGCCGCCCCAGATCAGCAGCGCCAAGGCGAACAGGCCCAGGCTCGGCCAGGCGACGGCGGGCGCCTGGTAGAGCGGGTCTTTGGGCACGCCGGGGCGTGGGGCAGCGGGGACGGTAGAGCGCAAGGGGTTCTCCTCCATGGCGCGTAATTGAACGGTTGGTCCATTAGGCGTGGCTGGTGGAGCGGTGTCAACCAACCAAAGGTTGGAGATGACAGCCGGTCTTGGCAGGCCCGGACGTCGGGCCCTGTCTCAGTCCTGGCGTAGCGATGGCGCCGGGGTTGACTCAGGGGCGCTCAGGCAAAGATCACCACCGACTGCCGCGACAGCGCCACCGGCCGGTTGTCCGGGCTGTGGACGATGGCGGTCTGGGCGATGTAGCCCTCCTTCGCGGAGTGGATCTCGGAGTCGATGCGCCAGTAGTCGTGCCCAACGCCAAACCGCTGCGCGTCGTCCGGCGCCGGTGCCGGCTCGATCAGCTCCAGCGTCCAGGTCAGCGAGCTGGCCGGGGCCGGTGTCTTGAGCCAGGAGATCGCCGGGGACGGGATGGCGTCGGCCAGGGCCACCAGGGCCAGCTCGGCGGCGTGCTCGCCGAACTGCGCGACGCTCGGCGCGGCCTCGCGCGACTTCAGCCAGATGCGCGTGGTCGCCCCCGGCGTGTTGCTGAACGGCCAGCCGCCCTCGGCCCAGCGCATCGCGTAGTACTGCAAAAAGTTGGGCGCGATGCCGCGGGCGAACGGCAGGTCGCGTAGGCCCTCGGGGCCTTTCTCCGGCAGTGCCGGCACCGCCATCGGCACCACGATGGCGGAAGGCCGGCCGGCGCCGAACACGCCGACGAACAGGGCCAGGGTCTGGCCCTCGGCCTCGATGCGCGCCTCGACATGGGTCACCGACTTTCCGGCGCGCAGCACCTGCGCGCGCAGGCTCACCACGCCCTGCGGCACCGGCGCCATGAAGGTGGTCTGCAAGACCCGCAGCGGCGCGGTGACACCGGTGAGCTGACGCATCGCCGCCAGCGCCAGCGCCGCCTGCAGGCCGCCGAAGGCGCTGCGGCCCTGCAGCCAGTCCTCGCTGATCTCGAACTGCAACTCGCCGGGCGCGCTGGCAGTGGGCGTCAACAGCTCGACGAAGCTCTTGGGGCTGCTCATGGAAATCTCCAAACTGTTCGGTATGTAGAGTAGCCAAAGAAAACCCGGCGCACCATCGCGGCGCGCCGGGTCGGAGCTTCGCGACGCGCGCTTACCAGATCGCGACGCGCGCCTCCGGCGCCTTGTAGAGGCCATCGCCCGGCTTGGTGCCATAGGTCTCGTGGAAGGCCGGCACGTTCACCACCACGCCGTTGACGCGCAGGTCGGGCGGCGAGTGCGGATCGGACTTCAGGCGGGTGACCTGGGTCTCCTCGCGCACCTTGGTCATCCAGCTTTGCGCGTAGCCGGCGAAGAAGCGCTCGGCGCCCGTATGGCCGTCGATCACTGGTGCCGGCTGGCCGTTGAGGGAAATCTCCCAGGCGCGGTAGGCGATGATGATGCCGGCGAGGTCGGCGATGTTCTCGCCCAGGGTCAGCTCGCCGTTGACGTGCAGGCCGGGCACCGGCTCGTAGCCGTCGAACTGCTGGGCGAGCTGCTTGGCGCGCGCCTCGAAGCGCTCGCGGTCTTCCTTGGTCCACCAGTCGCGGAGATTGCCGTCGCCGTCAAACTGGCTGCCCTCGTCGTCGAAGCCGTGGCTGATCTCGTGGCCGATCACCGCGCCGATGGCGCCGTAGTTCACGGCATCGTCGGCGCTGGCGTCGAAATACGGCGCCTGCAGGATCGCCGCCGGGAACACGATCTCGTTCTGCTGCGGATCGTAGTAGGCGTTGATGGTCTGCGGCGTCATCTGCCATTCGCTGCGATCCACCGGCTGGCCGAGCTTGTCGAGGTTGTAGCGCGCCTCGAAGCGGCTGCTGCGCTGGATGTTGCCCAGCAGGTCGCCGGCGACGATCTCCAGCCCCGAGTAGTCACGCCACTTGTCCGGGTAGCCGACCTTGACGGTGAACTTGGCCAGCTTGTCCTTGGCCTGCGCCTTGGTTTCCGGGCTCATCCATTCCAGCGTGTCCACCTTCTGCGCATAGGCCTTGAGCAGATTGCCGACCAGGGCCTGCACCTTCTGCTTGGAGGCTTCCGGGAAATGCTCGGCGACATAGAGCTTGCCCATCGCCTCGCCGAGGCCGCCTTCGACCACGTCCAGGCCGCGCTTCCAGCGCGGCTGCGGCTGCTGGACGCCGGAGAGCGCCTTGCGCAGCGCGAAATGCGCGTCGTAGAAGTCCTGGCTCAGGTAAGGCGCGGAGGCGGCGATGGCACGCAGCTTGGCGTGCGCCTTGAGCGTGGCCAGCGGCGTTTTCGCGGCGAGCCTGGCGTAACCCTTGAGATAGCTGGGCTGGCTCACCACCACGGCGTCGGTCTTCAGGCCCAGGCCGGCGACCCAGGCCGACCAGTCGTAGCCGGGCGCTTCCTTGGCCAGCGCCTTGAGCGTGCGCGGGTTGTAGGTCTTCACCGGGTCGCGGTTCTCGACCTTGCTCCAGTGCAGCTTGGCGAGCGCGGTCTCGAAAGCCAGCACCTCCTTGGCCTTGCCGGCGGGGTTCTTCTCGCCCGCGAGCTTGAACAACTGCGTCATGTAGGTGAGATAGGCCGCGCGCAGCTTCACGAAGCGCTCGCCGCTGTCGAGATAGAAGTCGCGATCAGGCAGACCCAGGCCGGACTGGTAGAGATCGAGGCTGTAGCGCGAGACATCGCGCGCGTCCGGGTGCACATAGGGCGCCACCGGCGTGCCGACGCCGAGCAGGTCCAGCTCGGCGTAGAGCGCCGGCATGGCCTTGCGCGAGTCCACGCCGTCGATGCGCGTCAGCAGCGGGAACAAGGGCTTGGCGCCGAGTGCGTTGAGCTTGGTCTCGTCGAGATAGGCGGCGTAGAGGTCGCCGATCTTGCGTGCCTCGCTGCCCGGCGCGCCGCTGGCGGAGGCCTGCTCCACCAGCGCCTTGAGCCAGTCCTGATTGCGGTCGTCGAGCAGGCCGTCGATGCCGTAGCTGGTCTTGTCGGCCGGGATGGCGTTGGCCTTGAGCCAACTGCCGTTGACGTAGCGGAACAGATCGTCCTGCGGCCGCACGCTGCGGTCGAGGTTGGCGTCGATCACGCCGGAACCGAGTGCTGGCGCGGCCGGCGCAGCGGTGGTGGCCGCCGCATCGGGGCGATCGAGTCGATGCAGGCCGCAGCCGGCGAGCAGCAGCGCGGCGGCGAGCGCGAAGGTGGAGCGGCGAAACAGGAGCGTGGTCATGGGCTTCCTCGAAGTCTGAAAACAAGAAGGCCGGTCTTGCGACCGGCCCGGTTGTTGCTGCTGTGGCTCACCAGATCACGATGCGCTCGGCCTCGGGCTTGTACATCTTGTCGCCCTCCTTGGTGCCGAAGGCGGCGTGGAAGGCCGGGATGTTCACCGGCGTGCCATTGGCGCGGAACTCGCTGGGCGAGTGCGGATCGGTCTTGATGCGGGTGAGCAGGTTCTCCTCGCGGTACTTGCGGCGCCAGACCTGCGCCCAGCCGAGGAAGAAGCGCTGGTCGCCGGTGTAGCCGTCGATCACCGGCGCTGGGTTGCCGGCCAGCGACAGCACATAGGCCTTGTGCGCGACGGTGAGGCCACCGAGGTCGCCGATGTTCTCGCCGAGCGTGAACTTGCCGTTGACGTGGTAACCCTTCACCGGCTCGTAGCTGTCGTACTGCGCGGCCAGCTTGGCGCCCAGGGCCTCGAACTTGGCGCGGTCGTCCTTGGTCCACCACATGCGCAGATTGCCGTCGCCGTCGTACTGGCTGCCCTGGTCGTCGAAGCCATGGCTGATCTCGTGGCCGATCACCGCGCCGATGCCGCCGTAGTTCACCGCGTCGTCGGCCTTCAGATCGAAGAACGGCGGCTGCAGGATCGCCGCCGGGAACACGATCTCGTTCATCTCCGGGTTGTAGTAGGCGTTCACCGTCTGCGGCGACATGATCCATTCCTTGCGGTCGATCGGCTTGCCGAGCTTGGCGAGGTTGCGCTGGTAGTCGAACTCGGCGCCGCGCACCAGGTTGCCGTAGAGATCGTCGGCCTTCACCTCAAAAGCCGAGTAGTCACGCCACTGGTCGGGATAACCGATCTTGGTGGTGAACTTCGACAGCTTCACCTTGGCCGCGGCCTTGGTCTCGTCGCTCATCCAGCTCAGGCCGTCGATGCTCTGGCCGTAGGCGGTGAGCAGGTTCTTGACCAGGGTCTCCATGCGCGCCTTGGCTTCCGGCGGAAAGTGCTTTTCCACGTAGAGCTTGCCCAGCACCTCGGAGAGACCACGGGAGAAGCCCAGACCGCCGGAACCGAACTCGACCACGTCCACGCCCCGCTTCCAGCGCGGCTCCATTTCCTGCTGGCCGTTGAGCGTCTTCTTGAAGAAGGCGAAGTCGGCATCGACATAGGGCTTGGACAGGAAGGGCGAGAAGCCCGCCAGCAAGCGCCACTTCAGGTAGATCTTCCAGTCGTCGAGGCTGACCGTCTGCACCGCCTTGCCGAGCGCGCTGACGTAGCTGGGCTGGCTCACCACCAGAGAGGGCTGCGCGGCGAGGCCGAGGCCGTCGAGGTAGGCGGTCCAGTCCACGGCGCCGGTCAGCGTAGCGAGCTTGCCGGCCTCGAACTTGTTGTAGGTGGCGACCGGATCGCGGTTCTTCACCTTGTCCCAATGGCCCTTGGCGAGCTGGGTTTCCAGCGCCATCACCGACTTGGCGGCCTTCGCCGGCTCGGAGAGGCCAGCGAGCCCGAACACCGTCTCCAGGTGCTTCAGGTACTGGGCGCGGATGTCCTTGAACTTGGCGTCGTCCTGCAGGTAGTAGTCGCGCTCCGGCAGGCCCAGGCCGGCCTGCAGCAGATCGGCGGTGTACTGGGTGGCGTCCTTGGCGTCCTGGTGGATGTACGGGAACAGCGGCGCATCGACGCCGAGCCGGCTCAGGTGCGCGAAGCTCGCGCCCAGCTCCTTCTTGTCCTTGATGGCGTCGATGGCGGCGAATTCCGGCGCCAGCGGCTTGAGGCCCAGCTCTTCCAGCTTGGCTTCGTCCATGAAGCTGGCGAAGAAATCACCGACCTTCTGCTCCTCGGAGCCCGGCTTGCGGTCCTTGCTCGCGGCGGCGGTCTCGATGATCGCCTTGAGCTGTTCCTGTGCCTGGTCGTCGAGCTTGGTGAACGAGCCGTAGTTGGATTTGTCGGCGGGGATCTCGAAGCTGTCCAGCCACTTGCCGTTGAGATGGCGGTAGAGGTCGTCCTGCGGACGGACGGCGGCCTCGATCTGGCTCAGGTCGATGCCGGACACCGGCGCGGCGGCCACTACCGGGGCGGCGACCTCGGTGGCGGGCGGGGCTTCCTTCTTGCCGCAGGCAACCAGGAGGGCGAGCGCCATGGCGCTCAGGGCAAAACGATTCATTGGGGAGACCTCGAAAAGGCAATGCGTGATCGTAACGCGACCGGCAAGGATGCCGCTGCTGGCCCCAGGGTTTAAACCCGCTCGGATTTTTTTCGCAGCCGGTGCGCGGCCGGCGTTGCGGATTGCCGCTCCCGGCCCCATGGTGGCCGCAATCTCGAATCCACAATCCGCATGTTCCAGCTCGACACCAGCACCGCCGCCGCCGGCAAGTCCGAAACCTATGCGCTGCTGGCGCAGCAGGCCGAGGCCCTGTTCCAAGGCGAGCCCGACCGCATCGCCAACGCCGCCAACCTCGCCAGCCTGATCTGGCACAGCCTGCCCGACCTCAACTGGGCGGGCTTCTATCTTTACGACGGCCGCGAGCTGGTGCTGGGCCCGTTCATGGGCAAACCCGCCTGCGTGCGCATCGCGCTCGGCAAGGGTGTCTGTGGCACCGCTGCCGCCAGCCGCGAGACCCAGGTGGTGCAGGACGTGCACGCTTTCCCTGGACATATCGCCTGCGATGCCGCCAGCAACTCCGAGATCGTCGTGCCCCTGGTCCGCGATGGCCAACTGCTGGGCGTGCTCGATCTCGACAGCCCGCTGACCGGCCGCTTCGACGAAGCGGATCGCGCCGGGCTGGAGCGGGTGGCGGCGCTGTGGTTGCAGGCCTCGGCCTGAGTCGCGCTTGTCTCCCTCACACGCGTGCGGGGGAGGGCCGGAATGGGAGCGTCAGTTGCGCGCGCCGCTAGATATTCGCCGCCATCCCTGGAGCGAGCCCGCACTTTGCATTGAGCCCCCGGGGCATGCATCCCTGCATGCCCGTCGGCCGGGGCCGATGGCCATTCAAGGCCATCGTCCTTTACCCGGCCTCGCCCCAGAGTTCCTTCACTCTGGCATCGCGGCCACAACCGAAGCGGTAGGACGGCGACACGGTGTCGCGCAGCGTGGGTGCGGGAGCCGTCCTGCGACCGCGTGTGTACTGCGAGCTTTGCTCAGTGCGCCTCGCCCCAGAGTTCCTTCACCCGGGCATCGCGGCCACAGCCGAAGCGGTAGGACGGCGACACGGTGCCGCGCAGCGTGGGTGCGGGAGCCGTCCTGCTACCGCGTGTGTACTGCGTACCCCGTTCAGTGCGCCTCGCCCCAGAGTTCCTTCACCCGGGCATCGCGGCCACAACCGAAGCGGTAGTACTGATACCGCACCGGATTCTTCTGGTAGTAGTCCTGGTGATAGTCCTCGGCCGGCCAGAACGGCCCGGCGGCGGCGATCTCGGTGTAGATGTTCTTGAACCGCCCGCTCTTCACCAGCGCCGCCTTGCTGGCCTCGGCGATCTGCTTCTGGCTGGAGTCCAGAGGGTAGATGCCGCTGCGGTACTGCGGCCCGTGATCGCAGAACTGCTGGTCCTGCACGGTCGGGTCGATATGCCGCCAGAAGTACTCGACCAGTTGTGCATAGCTGACCTTGGCCGGGTCGTAGGTCAGGCGTACCGCCTCGGTGTGGCCGGTGGCGTGCGCCGAAACCTGCTCGTAGCTGGGGTTGCGCTCCTTGCCACCGGTGTAGCCGGACTCGGCGGTGATCACGCCGGGCAGCTTTTCAAAATCGGCTTCCACGCACCAGAAGCAGCCGCCGGCGAAGATCGCCTGCGCGGTCTTGCCTGGCGCGGGCGCGGTGGCGCCAGCCGCCTGCCCGGCACCCGGCGCCGCTCCCAGAACCAGGGCCAAGGCCAGCGCCAGCAACGGCCCGGCGCGCTTCACGACAGACCCCGCGTCGCCGGCAGGGCTTCGCCCTTGGGGACGAAGCGCAGCGCCACGCCGTTGTTGCAGTAGCGCTTGCCGGTAGGCGGCGGGCCGTCGTCGAAGACATGGCCCTGGTGGCCGCCGCAATGCGCGCAGTGGTACTCGGTACGCGGGTAGAACAGGAAGTAGTCGGTCTTGGTAGCGACCTGGCCCTCGCGCGGCTGGAAGAAGCTGGGCCAGCCGGTGCCGCTCTCGTACTTGTGCGCGCTGTCGAACAGCGGGGAATAGCAGGCGGCGCAGACAAACACGCCCTCGCGTTTCTCGTGATTGAGGGGGCTGGTAGTGGCGCGTTCGGTGGCCTCTTCGAACAGCACCTGATAGGACTCCGGCGGCAGCAGCTTGCGCCAGCCTTCCTTGCCAAGACGGGAGGTGACTTTCACCTCCGCCCTGGCGGCGGTGCCGGCGAGCGACAGCGCCGGCGCGAGGCCGATCCACTTGAGCAGGGTGCGACGGTTCATCACGGACGTTCTCCAGACCGGGCGGACTGGCCCGGGGCTTACAAGGTGCTACGTGGTCAGGGCGGCGGCGGATGCCCTGAGGGCGGTTCCGGCAGCGACAGACAGGCGAAGCCGGCACGTTGCTCGGAGCCGGCACAGTACAGACGGCCATCGGCGCTGTTGGTTCCCGCCTCGGTCTGCTTCCACTGCGGCAGGTCGATGGTCTCGGGCTTGCGCGCGAACATCGTCGCCCAACTGTCGCCGGGCTGGCGGCGGTAGAGATAGGCGTCCTTGTAGGTGCCGACCACGGCATAGCTGCCGTCGGGCGCGAAGTCGAGCGCGGTGGGCCAGTCGCGCAGGAAGCCGTACTTGGGATCGTCGGTGAGATCGGCCGGTGTCGGCTTGGGCAGATGCGACACCGTCGCCACCAGTTCAGCGGTCCGCACCTGATCTGCCGCCGGCGCCCGCTCCGGCATGGCCAGGCGGTAGAGCCGTGGCGGCCGCTCGCGCTTGCTCAAGATCAGGATGTCGCCGCTCACCGGGTCCACCGCCAGGCCCTCGGCGTCGCGTGGGCCGTCGGGATAGCGCAGCTGCAGGGACCACAGCAGGCTCGCCGTGTCGCCGCGGGCGCCGGGATCGCGCACCGCGTAGAGCGTCACCGATTTTCGCAGCGCGTAGTTGTCGCCGATGTCGCCGATCAGCAGCGCCGGCTGTTGCCGCCAGCGGAAGGCGGCGATGTCTTCCCAGTCGACGGCCTTGGCTTCCGGCACCGCCACCGCGCCGCCATCACTGCCATCGAAGCCGACCCGGAACAGCCGCGCACGGTCGCCGCTGTCATTGTGCGCCCATAGCCAGTCGTCGCTGACCAGCGAGCGGCTCAGGCCGGAGAGCTCGTCCAGCTCCGGGTTGGCGACCGCATCCAGCGGCTGTGCGCGCAGATAGGCACAGGCCGAGATCAGCAGGCTGGCACCCAGAAGCAGCCGTCGCCAGCGACGCGCCGCTGGCGAACTCATGGCGTGGGCCCCGGCGCGGGGCATGAAGGAGGGAAACGGTGCGGCACGGTGGATGGACCTGAGAAAACCCCGCCGGTTCGCCGACGGGAGCGGTGCCAGCGTCGTCCCGCCACGCGCCGGGCTCGCTACACTGGCACAAACCCTCTTGCCCTTACGACATGCGCGTTCACTGGCTACAGCACGCCGAGCACGAAGACCTGGGCTGCATCGCCCCCTGGCTGGCCGCGCGCGGCCATGAGGTGCGCCTTACTCGCCTGCAGCGCGGCGAGGCGCCGCCGGCGCCGGAGAGCTTCGACTGGCTGATCGTGATGGGCGGGCCGATGAACATCTACGAGCACGCGCTCTACCCCTGGCTGGTGCCGGAGAAGCAGTTGATCCGCCGCGCCCTCGACGGTGGCAAGCGGGTGCTGGGCATCTGCCTGGGCAGCCAGCTCGTCGCCGACCAGCTCGGCGGCCCGGTATCGCGCAATCCCGAGGTGGAGATCGGCTGGCATCCGCTGCGGCTGACCGAGGCCGGTCGTGGCGCCGCCGCCTTCGCCGGCTTTCCCGAAGAATTCACCGCCTTTCACTGGCATGGCGACACTTTCGCGCTGCCGCCCGGCTGCGAGTCGCTGATGGGCAGCGAGGCCTGCGCGCGCCAGGCCTATGCACTGGGCACGCGGGTGGCCGGCATCCAGTTTCATCTGGAAGTCACCGCCGCCAATGCCCGCGACTGGTTCGCGGTGGAGCGCCCCACGCCGGCGCGCTATGTGCAGCGGCCGGAGAGCATCCTCGCCGAGCTGCCGAACTTCGCCGCCAACAACCGGCTGATGCGCCAGTTGTTGGGCAATCTCGAAGGCGGCTGAGCGGTGAGGGCGGCGGCCGTTGGCCGCCTGTGAGGGCGCTGCCCGCTGCGCGGGCTCGCTGTAAGGGCGCGATGCTACGCATCGCTGTGAGGGAAAAGCCGAAGCGAATCGCGGGCGTCGCTAGCCCCGCAATGCTTGCTATTGCTTATCCCTCACAGGGTCGCGCAGCGGCCCGCCCTCACAGCGGGGAGCGCAGCGAACCCGCGCCCTCACAGGCGGCCAACGGCCGCCGCCCTCACTCTTCCAGGGCCAGCCAGCGCAGTTGTGCCGGCGGCGGGCCCTCGCTGGCAGGCGGCAGGCGCAGCAGGGCATTGGCCTGGGCCAGGTTGCCGAGCATGTGCGAGGCTTGGCCGCTCAGCGTGCGCAGTTGTGGCCGGCCTTCGGCGTCGGGTTGCTGCACGGCGCGCAGCCAGAGCGTCTTCTGCGGGTCGGCGCGCAGATTTGTCGCTGGCGCCTCGGCACTGCTCCAGCGGGCGGCGGGTTCCAGTCCCGCCATCGCGTCCAGCGCCGCGCGGACGTAGACCAAGAGGTTCACCAGCACCGAGGCCGGATTGCCCGGCAGCCCGAACAGCAGCGCGCCCTGGCGGCGGGCGACGTAGAGCGGCATGCCCGGCTTCTGCGCCACCTTCCACAGCAGCCGCTCGGCGCCCAGGGATTCGGCCACCGCCGGGATGTAGTCGTGATCGCCCACCGAGACGCCGCCGGTGGTAATCACCAGATCGGCTTCGGCGAAGGCGCGCGCCAGCGCCGCGCGCACCGCCGCCTCGGTATCGGCCACCGCCTCCAGCCGCAGCAGTGGCAGGCGCCAGTGCTGGAAGTAAGCCGCGAGCAGCGGGCCGTTGGCGTCCGGCACCTGGCCCAGCGCCAGCGGCGCGCCGCCGGCCACCACCTCGTCGCCGCTGACCAGCACCACCACCCGTGCTTGCCGATGCACGCGCACGCGAGTCACGCCGCCCAGGGCCAGGGCGGCGATCAGACCGGGACCGAGCCGGCTGCCCGCACCGGCGAGCTCGGCGCCGGCGGGCATCTCCTCGCCGCGCTCGCGGATGTCGGTGCCGATGGCGACCGCCTCCGCCACCAGCAAGTGCGCGCCTTCGCGCTGGCAGCGCTCCTGGCGCACCACGGTGTCGGCGCCCAGCGGCAGCAGGCCGCCGGTGAGGATGCGCGCGGCGCTGCCCGCTGCCAGCGTCGGCGCCTGCGCATGGGCGCCGGCGGCGATGTGCTGCGCCAGCGGCAGCCGCGCCGGCAGCCGCGCGAGATCGGCCTGGCGGACGGCATAGCCATCGACCGCGCTCTGGGTGAACAGCGGCAGCGGGTGCGCGCTGTGCGCCGGCGCCGCCAGCACCCGGCCGAGCGTCGCCGTCGGCGGCAGCTCCTCGGTACCCAGCGCCGGCACCGCCGCCAGCACCCGCGCCAGCGCCTCGTCGACCGGGATCATCGTCCGCGCCTCATATCAGCCGTACCAGCTTGAGCCCGGCGAACAGCAGCACCAGCGAGAGCAGCCGCTTGATGCTGGCCACCGGCAGATGCAGCGCGCCCAGGCGCGCACCGATCAGGCCACCCAGGCCCACCGCCAGCAGCAGCGGCGCGGCCAGTGTCGGCAAGGCCTGGCCGGCGGCGAAATGCCCGGCCAGGCCGGCCAGCGAGTTGAGCAGGATGAACGGCGCCGACACCGCCGCGACCTGGCGCATCGGCGCCCAGCGCAGGAACAGCATCAGCGGCGTCAGATAGATGCCGCCGCCGGTGCCGGTGAGCCCGGCCAGCAGGCCCAGGCCGGCGCCCACCGCCAGGGCCAGCGGTAGCGGCGGCGGCCGGGTCGCGGTCTCGGGCGGCGGCCGCAGCAGGAGATTGGCGGCGGACAGCAGCAGCGCCAGGCCGACCAGCATCTGGAAGCCCAGCGCCGGCAGTTGCAGATAACCGCCCAGCGCCGCGCAAGGCAGGGCGGCGAGCGCGAACGGCCAGTAAAGCGACCAGCGGAAATGCCCGGCACGCCAGAACTGGACGCTGCCGATGCTGGCGACCAGCACATTGAGCATCAGCGCCAGCGGCTTGATGCTGTCCGGCGCCAGGCCCAGGAGACTCATCACCGCGATATAGCCGGAGGCGCCGGCATGGCCTACCGAGGCGTAGAGCAGGGCGACGGTGAACACCGCGGCGATCAGCAGGGGCAGTTGCTCGGTCATGGCTGTAAGGCGCGGCTCAGCGATAGCCGCCGGCATGCGGCTGGCCCCAGCGGCAGGCGCGGATCAGGTGCACCAGGCCCGGCAGCACCGCCGCCAGCGATTCCTCGGCGCCCTTGCGGCTGCCGGGAAAGGTCATCAGCACGGTGTTGCTGCCGGCCAGCCCGGCGATGCCGCGCGAGAGCATGGCGTAGGGCGTGCGCTGCTGGCCGAAATTGCGCGCCGCCTCCATCAGCCCCGGCAGCTCGGTGACCAGCAGCGGCCGCAGGGTTTCGACGGTCTTGTCGCGCGGCCCGACGCCGGTGCCGCCGACGCTGACGATCAGCGCCAGGCCCTGATCCAGCCAGTGGCGCACGCGGGCTTCGAGCTGCGCCGGCTCGTCCGGCAGCACCTCGTAGGCGGCGAGCGTGAAGCCGGCGGCCTGCAGGCCCTCGGCCACCGACTTGCCGGCGGTGTCGGGCTTGCGGCCGGCGGCGACGGTGTCGGAGAGCACGATCACCGCCGCGCTGGCGCCACCGGCGTCGCGGCTGAAGTCGGACTTGCCGCCCTGCTTCTCCAGCAGGTGGATGCCGTCGATGCCCAGCTCGGCGGCCGGCACATGCGGCTTCATCATGTCGTAGACGGTCAGCGCCGCCGCGCTCACCGCGGTCAGCGCCTCCATCTCGACCCCGGTGGCGGCGATGGTGCGCACCCGCGCGGTGATGCGCAGCGCGGTCTCCTCCAGCGTGAAGTCCAGGCCGGCGTCGAGGATGGGCAGCGGGTGGCAGTGCGGCAGCCAGTCCGGCGTCTTCTTCACCGCCATCAGGCCGGCGATGCGCGCGCACTCCTGCACATCGCCCTTGTCCACCCGCCGCTCGCGGATCAGCGCCAGCCCGGCGGCGGACAGCCGCACCCGGCCCTCGGCGGTGGCGCTGCGCAGGCTGTTGGGCTTGAGGCTGACATCGCGCATCAGTACGGCTCTCCAAGAATCTCGATGGGTTCTTCGACTTCGGTCTCGACCTGCGCATGGCTGGGCAGGCAGTGCAGGCGGCTCTCGGCGGGCGGCGCGTCCTCCGGCGTCACCAGGGCGCAGCCGGCGACAAAGGCGCTGCTGCCGTCGGCGTAGAACTCCTCCTTCCAGATCGGCGCGCGCTGCTTCACCGCCTCGACCAGGGCGCGCAGCGCGGCGAAGGTTTCGGCGCGGTGCGCGCCGCGGGCAAGGGCGAGGATGGCGGTATCGCCGATCGCCAGCTCGCCGACCCGGTGCACCACCCGGCAGACCGCCACGCCGTGGCGCTCGGCGATCTCCTGCTCGATTTCCCGGATCAGTTTTTCGGCCAGCTTCGCGTAGGCCGAGTAGCTCAGCGAGACCACGGCGCGGCCCTGATGGTGGTCACGCACGGTGCCGGCGAAGATCGCCAGCGCGCCGCAGTCGCTGCGCGCGCTGCCGGCCAGCAGGGCGTCTAGCGATAGCGGCTGCGACTGGATGCGGTTCAGTTCCCAATCGGACATGTTCAGCTCCTCGAAAAGGGCAGATGCCGCCCCTGGCGCGACCACGCGCTCCGATCAGGCCCCGGCCCGGCCGTCTCTGGCCGGGCGTTCGCGGGCGCAGCGAGTGCCACAGGCACTCGCAAGGCGCGCCCGCTCACCCTCCTGCCACCGGTGGCAGCAGCGCCAACTGGTCGCCGTCCGCCAGCGGGGTGGCCCGGTGCACCAGCGCATCGCCGCGCGCGCAGGCGCAGCTTTCCAGCAGTGCCGCGAATTCCGCCGAGCGCTCGCCCAGCCGCGCGAACAGCGCCCGCACGTCGGCGCCTTCCGGCAGCTCCACGTCCAGTTGCGCCGCGCCGGCCAGGCGGCCGCTGGCGCCGCAGCATTCGACACGAACCCGCATGCGCTTCAACCCCCCAGGTGGTGCATGGTGATGGTCCGCTCGACATAGCCGGGCTGCTCGG
Organism: Nevskiaceae bacterium; assembly: GCA_004297005.1. Taxonomy (GTDB): domain Bacteria; phylum Pseudomonadota; class Gammaproteobacteria; order Nevskiales; family Nevskiaceae; genus Stagnimonas. The sequence goes on along the minus strand of SCVA01000059.1, from coordinate 1,854 downwards.
CATAGCCGGCCGGCTTGTGCCAGACCGCGTTGCGGATCAGCGCCAGCAGCGCGGCATCGTCGGCGCCGGCGCGCAGCGGTGTCAGCAGGTCGCAGGACTGCGCCGAAAACAGGCAGGTGTAGAGCTGGCCGCGCGCATCCAGCCGCAGGCGGTCGCAGCGGCTGCAGAACGGCTTGGAGATGGTGGAGATGACGCCGACCCGATAGCCGTCGGCGCTGGCGTAGTAGGCGGCCGGATCGTGGCCGCGCGGCAGCGCCCGCAGGGGCTCCAGCGCCGACAGTTGGGCGATGATCTCGTCCTCGCGGTAGACCTTCTCCGGCGCCCAGCTCTGGCGGCCGTCGAGCGGCATGAACTCGATGTAGCGCAGCGGCAGGCCGCGCTCCCGCGCCCACTGGTGCAGCGGCAGTACCTGGTCGTCGTTGGCGCCGCGGATCAGCACGCAGTTGAGCTTGAGCGGCAGGCCGGCGGCGACCGCGGCGGCGATGCCGGCCAGCACCGGCGCCAGCGCGCCGCCGGTGAGCGCGCGGAAGCGCTCGGGCTCGATGGCGTCGAGGCTGATGTTGAGGTCGTCCAGCCCGGCCGCGCGCAGCGCCGCCGCCCTTGGCGCCAGCCGCGAGGCATTGCTGGTGAGCGCGATGCGCTCCAGGCCCTGGGCGCGTAGCGCGCCCAGCTCGCGGACGATGTCTTCCAGGTCCGGCCGCAGCAGCGGCTCGCCGCCGGTCAGCCGCAGCTCGGCGATGCCCAGCGCGCGCACGAACAGGCCGACCAGGCGGCGCAGCTCCTCGCGGCTCATCAGCGCCGCCTTCGGCAGCCAGCGCGGCTGCTCGGGCATGCAGTAGTGGCAGCGCAGATTGCAGCGGTCGGTGAGCGAGACCCGCAGCTTGCGCTTGAGCCGGCCGCGCGCATCGACCAGCGGCGCCTGCACCGGCCCGCTCATGGTCTGGCCTCGGCGGCGGCGAAGTCTGCCGCGGTATTGAGATTCACCGGCGCCGGCGCCCGCAGGCGCGCCGCGCCCTGCGCGTCCAGCCAGGCCACCAGGCCCTGCTGCTGCTCGGCCGCCGCCTGCGCCGAGGCGGCCAGAGCGCAGCGGACCAGGCAGAAGGTCGGGTGCGGGCCGAGGTCGTCGTGCAGATAGGCGGCCGGCGTGCCGGCGGCCAGGGCGGCGGCGTACAGGCGGGCGCCGAGTTCGGCGGGCAGCTCCGGGCTGTCACAGGGCACGCACAGCAGCCAGTCCTGGCGCGCCGCCGCCAGCAGCGCGGCGAGTCCGGCCAGCGGCCCCTGGCCGCCACGGTCGGCGAGCACCGGCAGACCATAGGCGGCGTAGCGCTCGGGATGGCGGTTGGCGGAGATCAGTTGCTCGACCGACTGCGGCCGCAGCGCCGCCAGCACCCAGTCGATCAGCGGCCGGCCACGGAAAGGCAGCAGGCCTTTGTCGGCGCCGCCCAGACGCAGGCCGGCGCCGCCGGCGAGCACGCCGGCGGACAGCGGAGGTGTGGCAACGGCGGTGGCGGCGGTGGGCATGGCGGCGATCATAGCTAGCGCTTGCCGCTAGTGTTCCGCCCGCAACGGAGCGTTAGATGGATGGCGAGTGACTTCTGGCACTGATCGAGGCGCGAGAAAGCGCTGTAGCGGGCTCTACAGAATGACGAGCAACGAAGAGCAGTGCCAAAAGGCGCCGCCAGGCGCTAACGATCTGTTGCGGGCGGAACACTAGGTCTGCTCGGCATGCACGGCGGCAATCAGTTGCCGCAGCTCCGGGATGCAGGAGCCGCAGTTGCTGCCGCATTTGAGCTGCGCGCCCAGCGCCTCCGGGCTGGCGCAGCCGGCGCGGATCGCGGCGACGATGGGATTGCG
>SCVA01000058.1 GCA_004297005.1 Nevskiaceae bacterium | reverse complement strand
GAGTTCGGGCGCGTCCCCCCGGCCGCGAGCATCGCAGGGTACCCCGTAGGGGCGCGACGCAGGGGACTGCTTTCTTTTGCTTACTTTTCTTTGCAGGAGCAAAGAAAAGTGAGTCGCCAAGAGGCGAAAGAAAGACCTCAGACAGCACACACAAAACAGAGCGCGAACGCGCGAACCACCAGCACCGCACACCAGCAGAGCTAGGCGAAAGCACTGCACTCCGCCACGGCTTTCCCCCTCCCCTAACCCCTCCCCTCAAGGGGGAGGGGAAAGAGGTGCAGCCCCGCCTTCAGCGATACCGATAAATCAGATTCACGCCCAAGCTCCTGGGCTCCCCGAACACCACCGCGCGATCCGCCTGCGGCGTGTTGTCGATAGCGATGGCGACGTATTCCTCGTCCAGCAGATTGCGGCCATAGAGCGCGACATCCAGCCGCCCCTTGCCGCCGAGCCGGAAGCCGCTGACGCCGATCTGCCCGGTCAGCAGGCCATAGGCCGGCACCTGGGCGCCGTCGCGATAGTCGCGCAGCGAGGCACTGCCCTGACGCAGGCCGGTGTAGTTGTAGCCCAGATAGGCGCGCAGATTGCCCCAGCCACGCTTCAGGAAGGTCCAGTCCAGCGAGGCGCTGCCGGAGTGGCGCGGCGCGGAGCTGAAGGGATAGCGGTCGGCGACGTTGTTGCCGTCAATGTCCAGCACCTCGATGGTCTTCGCATCGAGCAGGGCGTAGTTGAGGCCCAGCACCATGCCCGGCGCCAGCAGGGCGGTGAGCTCCAGCTCCAGGCCGCTGATGCGCGAGCGGCCGGCGTTGAGGGTTTTGGAGTCGGACACCGTGCCGGGGATCAGGAAGTTGATCTGCTGGTCGCGGTAGTCGCTGCGGAAGACATCGCCATTGAGCCGCAGGCGCCGGCCCAGCCACTCGCTCTTGATGCCCAGCTCGGTGGACTGCACCGTCTCCGGCTTGAAGCCCTCGACAAAGCCGAAGCCGTAGTCGCTGCCGTCCGAGGCCGCGCCGGACTCGCCGGACACCTGCGGATCGCGCACGTTGTAGCCGCCGCTCTTGTAGGCCCGCGCGGCGGAGAGATACACCGTGGCGCCCTCGCTCAGCTCGTACTGCACATTGAACGAGGGTGAGTTGTCGGTGTAGCGGCTGCTGGCCTGCACATTGTCGAACGTATCGGTGCCGGAACTCTCCGGCAGCTCCACCGCGAGCCCCTGCCCGTTCTGCTCGACCTGGATGTACTGGCGGCTGTGCGAGTCCTTGAGCGCGTAGCGACGGTCGCGGGAATGCCGGAAGCCGGCGGTGAGATGCAGGCGGCGCTGGAACCAGTCCGGCGACCAGGTGGCCTGGGTGTAGAAGGCCTGCGCCTCGTTGCGGATGCCGAACAGGTAGTCGCGGAACACCACCAGTTGCGGATTGACCGCGCCGGTCAGGCCGCCCAGCACCTGCGCGATGGCCGGCGGCAAGGGCACCTGCCCGGAGGGGTCGATCACCGAATGCAGGATGTGGTGCAGCGGCCGGCCGTCCTCGCCGCCGTTCTCCTCGAAGGCGTAGAGGCCGGCAACCACATCGAGCTGCTCGTCGAACCACTTGCCGCTCAGTTGCAGCTCGTGCGACCACTGGTCCTGGAACACGTGCGGAATCTGCAGAGGCGTGGGCCCACCATTGGCCATGGTCGCCGCCGGGCCGCTATGGGCCTGGGTATCGAGCCGGTAGGTCTGCGAGCCGAGGCCGCCGCCCAAGTCCGAATAGGTGCTGTCGTCGAGCTGGCGGTAGGCGCCGAGATACTTCAGCTCGTAGCCGCCGAAGTCGTAGGCCAGGGTCAGCGCGTGGCCGGACACCTCGGTGCCGGACTCGGCCAGCGGCGCGCTGGTGGTGAGCGCATCGAGCCGGCTTCGCGAATAGACCGTCTGGCTCTGCGCATGCGCCTTGAACAGGTCCGCCGAGCCATGCGTGGTGATGGATGGGATCACCGCCTGGAACAACTGGTTGTAGTTGCCGACATCGCTGTAGTCGTAGCTGTAGTCGGCGGTCAGCGCCGACCAGGGCCGCCAGCGGGCGTCGAAGCGCAGACCGAGATCGCGGTGGTCACCGAACTCGCCGCCCGGCCCGAGGTTTTCGACGTAGCCGTCGCGCGTGCTGCGGATCGCCGCCAGCTTCACCGCCAGGGTCTCGCTCAGCGGCAGATTCACCGCCGCCTTCGCAGTGAGCGTGTTGCGGCTACCGTAGCTCAGGCTCTCGGTGCTGGCAAAACCCTGGGTGGACGGCCGCCGGGTGATGAGGTTGACCGCGCCGCCGGTGGCATTGCGGCCATAGAGCGTGCCCTGCGGGCCGCGCAGCACTTCCACCCGCGCGAGGTCGGCGACATCCAGCGCCAGACCGGCGGAACGGGCGATGTAGATGCCGTCGATGTAGACGCCCACCGCCGCGTCCTGCGTCACCTGCGCGTCGATCAGGCCGACGCCGCGGATGAACAGCCGCAACTGCGCGTTGTTGGTGGGAAAGGGATCGACGGTCATCGCCGGCACCTGGCTGGCGAGATCGCCGACGCCACGGATGTCGAGGGTTTCCAGCTTGCGAGTGTCGAAGGCGAGCAGCGAGATCGGCGTCTTCTGCAGCGAGGCCTCGCGCTTCTGCGCGGTGACCACCACGGTTTCCAGCGCCGTGGCCGGCGGCAGGGCGCGCTCGGCTGGCGCTGGCGCCGCCGGTGCGGACTCCAGACTCTGCACCGGTATGCTGTCCGCGCTCGCGGCCGGCGGCTCCTGCGCCAGTGCCAGCGACGCCGACAGACAGCCCAGCAGCAGCCCGCTGGCGCGCAGTCCGCACCCCCTCTTCCGATACCGCATCGTCTCCTCCCGCCGCGCTTTATGGATGCGCTTTGCGCTGGTTTATCGGAGGCCCGCAGCAGCAACCTCATCCAAACCGGGTATTCGGCCGCGCGCGCCGGCGATGGACGCTAGCGGCATGAGCAAGAACGCCTGGACGCCTACGCAACTCCCCGCCCTCGACGGCCGCCGCGCCCTGGTCACCGGCGCCGCCAGCGGCATTGGCTACGAGACCGCCGCCGCGCTGGCCGCCAAGGGTGCGGAGGTGCTGCTCGCCGACCGCAACGAGCTGGGCGGCGCCGCCGCGGTGCAGCGCATCCGCGCGCAGTGGCCGACCGCGCGGCTGCGCTTCCTGCCGCTGGATCTGGGCGAGCTGGCCGGCATCCGCCGCTTCGCCGATCAACTGCTCGAAGACGGCCGGCCGCTGGATGTGCTCGCCAATGTCGCCGGCATCCTGCCACCGGTGCAGCGCGCCACCACCCGCGATGGCTTCGAGCTGAAATTCGGCATCAATGTGCTGGGTCATTTCGCGCTCACCGGCCTGCTGATGCCGGCACTGCTGAAGGCGCCGGCGGCGCGGGTGGTGAATGTCTCCAGTCTGGTGCAGGCCTATGGCCGCATCGACTTCGACGACCTGCACGCCGAGCGCGGCTATGAACCGCAGCGCACCTACAGCCAGGCCAAGCTCGCCTGTCTGATGCTGGCGCTGGAGCTGCACCGGCGCGCGCAGGCGGCAGGCCTGCCGCTGATGAGTCTGGCCGCGCACCCCGGGGTCGCCCGCACCGCGCTGGGCTCCGACCGGAAGCAGCAGACCGCCCAGCGTCGCTGGCGTGATCGCGCAGAGGAGCGCATCCAGAAGCTGGTGTTCCGCTTCCTGGGGCAGGATCCGGACCAAGGCGCCTGGCCGGTGATCTACGCCGCCGCCGCGCCCGAGGCGCAGTCCGGCGCCTTCTATGGCCCGGACGGTTTTGGTCAGTTCGCCGGCCATCCCAAGCGGGTGCAGCCCTCGAAAGCGGCGCTGGATACCGAAGTGCAGCGGCGCCTGTGGGAGGTTTGCGAGCGGCAGACCGGCGTGCGGCTGGCGCTGAGCTAGCCGCCGCGACGGCCGACGCTAGCTCAAGTCGCTGCCAGCGCGAGAGGGGTCGATCAGGATCTTGGCGTGCCGCTCGGCGTCGCCCAGCGCGGCAAACGCCGCGGCAACCCCTTCCAGCCCCACCGTGCCGGTCACCAGCACCTCACCACGCACCTGCCCCTCGGCGAGCATGTGCAGGGCGTCGCGGTATTCCAACGGCGAGTAGCCCAGCACGAAGCGCAGCTCGATCTCCTTGTTGATCGCCATCGCCGGTTCGATGGTGTCGGCCTGCATGCACAGGCCGACCACCACCACGCGCGAGAGCATCGGCGCGCCATCGAGGACGCTCTGCAAGAGGCCGGGCACACCCACGCATTCGAAGATCACCGGACGCTTCGGTTGCAGGCCCAGCTTCTCCGCCAGCCGCCAGCTCTGCCACCAGGGGAACGGCAGGCGACCCAATTGCTCGCGGGTGCCCACCGCGAGTTCGAGCAGACCCGGCAAGCCGTTGAGAAAGCCATGCTGCTGCCAGCTGGCGTAGGGCGAGGTTTCCGCCGGGTTCACCACCAGATCGGCGCCGCAGCGACGCGCCAGTTCGCGACGCCCCGGCGAATAGTCGCTGGCGACGATGGCCTTCACGCCCAGCGCCTTGAGCATGCAGATCACCGCCAGGCCCACCGGGCCGCAGCCGATGACGATGGCGACGTCCTTGCGGCTGACTTCGCCGCGGCGCACCGCGTGCAGGGCGACGGCCATCGGCTCGGTGAGCGCGGCCTGATCGGGCGCCAGGCCGTTAGGGACCGGCATCATCAGCGACTCCTGCACCAGCACCTGCTCGGCATAGGCGCCGGGCGCGTGCGTGGAGAGGCCGATCATGTCGATGTCCTCGCCGCTGCGCAGCAGTGGCAGGGCGCAGACGGTGCTGCCGGGCTTGAGCTTGCCGAGCGTGCCGGGCCCGTAGTCGAGCACCTCGCCGCAGAACTCGTGGCCGAACACCAGCTCCTGTCCGGAATTGGCGAAGCGCTGGTAGTTGACCCTGCGCACCAGGCGATCCATGTGGTCGCAGTGCAGGCGCATGTGCAGATCGGAGCCGCAGATCCCGCAACGCAGCACCTTGAGCAGGACCTGACCGACGGCGGGGCGCAGCGCCGGGCGGTCCAGCACGCGCAGTTCGTGGTTCTGGCAGACGACGGATTTCATCGAGGAGTCTCCCTGGCGACGGCGTGGTTCAGGCCCGTTGCGCGCGGACGGCGCGCCACCAGCCGATGGCGAGATACAAGGGCAGTAGCAGAGCGGCGAGCAGCGCGTACAGCGGCGGCAGCACCATCTCCGGCATGGTGGGAGTGAGCATCACCTTGAGCGCCATGAACTTGTAGGGCTCGATCGGCGCATAGGCCGGATCGGCGAGCAGCTTCAGGAAGGCCCGGCGATTGGGATAGCGCACCAGCAACAGCCGGCTCCAGTGGTCCAGCTCCTCCGCGTGCTCGAGCAGATTGGCGTCCTCAATCGTGCCGGCGTAGAGGGGCTGACCACCGACCTTCAGCAGCAGGGGCATCACCCGGTCTTCGTAGTAGGCATTGCTCTGCTGCGGCGTACCGGCAAACGCCGGGGCACCGGGAAGCGGCTGCAAGGCCGGGTGATAGCGCATCAGGTTGAGCATGTAGAACGGCCGGCCGTCGTCGCCCTGCATCCAGGCGCTCAGCACCGGCCGTAGCGCCTGCCGCTCCGCCTCGGGCAGCGGCAGCTTCTCTAGCTCGGCGAGGAAGTGTTCCTGTTCCGGTCGGCTCAGCGGTTGGCGCAGGCCACCGGGGTTCTGCCAGCACCAGACCGCGAGGATCAGCAGCACGAAGACCAGACCCAGAGCCAGCTCGAAGCGGTAAGAGCGCATGTTCAGACTCCGTTTCTGAGAAAGCCGAGCAGCAGGGCGTTGACCCGTTCCGGGGCCTCCAACTGCAGCCAGTGGCCGGCGCCGGTCACGCGCTCGTAGCGCCAGGGGCCCTCGACCAGCGAGGCACTGGCGCGCATCTGCGCCTCGGTGAGAAAGCGGTCGCCATCACTCCAGATGCCCAGCACCGGCATCCGTACCGGAGGGTAGCGGCGGAGCAGGAGCAAGCCGAGGTTGGCGCGGTAGTAGTTGATCGCCGCAGTCAGCCGGCCGGGCCGGCGCAGGCGCTCGATCCAGTGCGGGGTTTCCTCGGGCTGCGCGGTCAGCCGGCGGAACAGGGCCCAGTTGCGGGCGCGCAGCATCCATTCGATCAGGCCGCGCAACTGGAAGGCGAGCACATACCAGCCCTTCAGCTTCTGTTCCAGTCCGCCCCGGGCATAGGCCAGCGGATGACCCACCGACAAGGCGGCATAGCGGCTGACCCGCTGCGGATAGCGCATGGCGAAGTGCCAGCCGATCACCGCGCCCCAGTCGTGGCCGATCAGCGCCACCTGCGGCACTTGCAAGGCTTCGAGCAGGGCATCCAGGTCGGCGCACAGCCGCGGCAGACGGTAGTCGGATACCCGAGGCGCCAGGTCGGACTCGCCACAGCCGCGCAGGTCCGGCGCGATCACCCGATAGCCCTCCGCCACCAGCGCCGCGATCTGCCGGCGCCAGACGCGGTGGTCGTCGGGGAAGCCGTGCAGCAGCAGCACGGCCGGGCCCTGCCCCTCGTCGACCAGCCGCAGGTTCAGGCCGTCGACCCGAATGCTCCGCGGCGGGTAGGTCACACCAGCACCCTCGGCCATCAGGCGGTGAAGCTGGAGATGTCCACCGGCGTGAGGCCGTGCCGCTGGCAGTGATCCAGATAGCGCTGCATCACCGTGCGCCAGTTCTCCACCGCCAGCACCCGGCCGGCCTCGTCGATCAGGTTCCAGTCGCCCTGCACGATATTGAGGGTGATCACCTCGCCCTCGCCCAGCCCGATCGGGGTGTGCTCGGTGCCGGCGGTCTCGAACACGAAGCTGCCGGGTGTCGCCACCCAGTCGTGCTCCTTGTACTTCCACTTTCCGCTGATCGTGTAGACGTGCACGGTGCCGGAATGATGGTGGCGCGGCAGCTCGATGTCGGCGGGCGCCTTGAGCAGCGTGATCCATTCGCCACGGATGGGGTCCACCTTGATCGCCTTCACGAAGGCGCGGTCGGTATAGGGCAGAAACGGCGCCCAGGGCAGCGCCTCGACATCGATCAGGGCGGTGTCGATCTTCTCGAAGAACAGGGTCATGGCATATCTCCTCGGTTGGTAGCGGCGCCGGTACATGGCCGGCGACTGGCGGCGAGTATTCCCCGCCACCGCGGCAGAAATTTGTGATTTCTGTGCAAGATAGTTGTGATTTTTCAGCAAACCGGCCGCCCGCCATGCCGCTCTACGAACCCTATGTGCCGACGCGCTACACCGCGCCGCTGCTCGACTATCTGCGCGAAGGCCAGCCGGCCTGGCTGGATGCGGCGCTGGGTGAGGCCGGTGTGGAAGCCAGCCTGCTGAGTGATCCCGAGGCGCAGCTCGGCTTCGCGCAGTTCGACCGTCTGCTGAGCGCGCTGGGACGACTCAGCGGGCGCCGCGATCTGGGCTTTGAGCTGGGCCTGCGCATCACCCGCGACACGCATGGCCCTCTGGGACAGGCCCTGGGCCGCTGCGCCAACGTCGATGAGCTGCTGCAACTGGCTTCGCGCTATTCGCGGCTGATGTCGCCGAGCTTCAGCCTGCTGTACCGCCCTCGCGCGCAGGACGCGGAGCTGCTCTGGCGGCCGGCCGCCGGCATGTCCGCCGATACGCTACGGGCCTTCTACGAGGTCCATGTGGTCTCGCTGTACCGCCTGCTGCACGACTTGCTGGGCAGCCGCCTGCCGGCCTACGAGTGCTGGCTGCCGATGGCGCGGCCGGCCCATGCCGACCGCTACCGTGAGCTGCGGCAGTTGCGTCTGCATTTCGTGGAGAGCCCGCTGCCCGAGGTGCGCACCCTGCTCAAGCGCGAGCTGCTGGCCTTGCCGCTAGCGCTCACCGGCGACGAAGGCATCGGCGGTGCCGAACTGGCGCAGCTGCAAAGCGGGGTCAGCAAGGCACGCCGTTGGAGCGACTGGGTGCGGCTGATGCTGCGCGAGGCCGATGCGCATCAACCGACCCAGGCGGAGCTGGCCGCGCTGCTGAACATGAGCGCCCACAGCCTCGCCCGCCGCCTGAGCACCGAGCGCTGCAGTTACCGGCAACTGGCCGCCGAGGTCCGTCACCAGCGCGCCTGCGCTTTGCTGCGCGAAGGCCGCCTCGGCATCGCCCAGATCGCGCACCGCCTGGGCTATGGCGAGCTGAGCAACTTCAGCCATGCCTTCCGCAAGCAGCAGGGCCTAGGCCCGAAGGCGTATCGGCAGTCGCTGCGGGCGAGTGCAGGCGGCGTCGCGGACGAGGTCCCGACCTAACCGGCGACGGCCAGCTCCCCCTCCGCGGCCGCGCAGAGGCGGAGACGACGCAGACCGGGCCTAAGCCGCGCTGGCGGCAGCGACGGCGGCGCGCCGGCCGGAATAGATGCAGTCGGCGGCAGACAGGCCGCTGACGTAGAGGTGCGAGCAGATGCCCACGGCATTGCGGCCGGCGGCAAAGAGACCAGGAACAGCGCTGCCGTCGGCGCGCTGCACCGCGCCGCTCTTCTCGTCCACCACCAGGCCGCCCAACGACAGCGTCGGCAGCGGGAACAGCCGGCTGTGGATGGAGATGTCGAGCGCGTAGTACGGCCCCTGCTGCAGCGCCCAGGCGTCCTTGGCGCTCTTGCCGTAGGTGTCGGGCGCGGCGCCCTCGGCGGCGCGGTTGTAGGCCTCGACCTCGCCTTTCAGCGTGGCGGCATCCAGGCCGCATTTCTCGGCCAGTGCCTCCAGCGTCGGCGCCTTCTTGCGCGCGAACATCAGCGCCAGCTTGGCGGGGTCGCGCTGGAAGGGATACAGCTCGCCGGACTTCAGCTGCTTCTGGATCTCGGCGTAGAGCCGGGCGTCGAACACGATCCAGGCGCGGCCCTGGCAGTGCTCGATGATCTCGTAGCCGATGGCGGCGCCGTAGGCGGTTTCGTCGCTGAAGCGCTTGCCGCGACCGTCCACCATCATTCCCCAGGACATGCCCGCGGGCGGGCTGACGAAGCGCCAGGCGCTCATGTGCTGCATGCGGTCGGTGGCGCCGCCGACGCTCTGACCGAGCCGGATGCCGCTGCCGTCGTCGCCGGGATTGCCCAGCGGCATGCCGGCGCTGTACTTGGGTGCGTGGTGATCGACCATCTGGCGGTTGAAGACGAAGCCGCCGGCGGAAAGACAGACGCCCTTCTTGGCGCGGATGCGCCGCTCGACGCGGTGCTGTGCTTCCAGCTTCTGCGCCTTGGCGGCGTAGCGGCGCGACAGCGCCATGGTGATGCCGGCGCCGGGGAAGGCCGGCGGCAGCAGCAGCAGGTACTTATTGGCGAGCCCCTGCAGCCGCGCGTACTCGGCATAGGCCGGCGAGCTGGCGGGGATCTGCCAGAGCGAGACGCCGACCACCCGGCCGCTGGGGTCGGTGATGAGCTTGCGCACCTCGCTGTGGCGATGCAGGCGCACGCCCAGTTTCTCGGCCGCTGCGCGCAGCGGATCGGTGAGCGCGACGCCAAAGCCGGTCGCGGCCTTCACCGTGCTCGGCGAATACACCTTGTGGCCCCGCGGCGCCGGCTTGGCGACGGCGGCGCGAGCGGCGCACAGCGAGCTGTCGGAGTGGTAGAGGTGATAGCCCGGCGGCGGATAGGAGGTCTTCTTCGCGTAGACGGTGGCGTCGAAGCGCACGCCGCGCTCGATCAGCCAGTCCAGCGAGGCGGCGCTGCCCTCGCAGAAATCACGCAGCGTGGCGTCGCTGACCACGCCCTGGGTCTCGCCGCGCAGGTACTGGAACATCGCCTCGACGCTGTCCTCCACCCCGGCCTGCTTCTGGATGGCGGTGCCGCCACCGGCGTAGTAGATGCCGCCGTTGAGGGCGGTGCTGCCGCCGCCCTCGTAGCGGTCCAGCGCAATCACCGACAGGCCGCGCTCGGCGGCCTCGATGGCGGCGGCGACGCCGGCGCCGCCGTAGCCCACCACCACGAAGTCGGCGCTCTCATCCCAGCGCCCGGCGTCCACATCGCTCAGTACCTCCGGCGCTTCGACGGCGGAATACCAGTGTGCGGACCCAGGCTGCTCTTGCTTGCTCATGCTACGGCTCTCCATACGGCGGCCCGTCTTCCGCGGGCCGCTCTCGGCTCAAGAAAATTGGACCAGACTCAGGGCGTCGCCGATCACGGTCTCGCCATCCAGCGCGTGCAGCGGCTGCTGGCAGCGCTGCAACAGCGCGCGGCTCACCGCGATCTCGCCCTGGTGCGCGCCCGCCACCAGCAGGTAGGCGGCCTCGGCCATCAGCTCCAGCGGCTCCACCCAGTCCGGGTGGGTGGCGGCGGCCTGACGGGCGACCTGCTCGGCGCTCTCGCTGCGCGCGATCTTGTAGGGCAGCAGCGCGTTGACGTGGACGCCGCTGCCATGCAGCTCGGCGGCGAGTCCGGTGGTGTAGCGGTCCAGCGCCGCCTTGCTGGCACCATAGAGCGCCAGCGCGTGCACGAACTTGGCGCCGCCGGCATACGGGATCGGCGGCTGCGTGCTGGTATCGCTGCTGAGGTTGACGATGCGCCCCCAGCCCCGCGCGCGCATGCCCGGCAGCGCCTGCTGGATGAGGTCGATCGGCGCCTGCAGATTCAACTCGAACATCGCGCGGCGGGCGGCGAGGTCGATCTTGCTGGGCGGCGCGTAGGCGCTGATGCCGGCGGCATTGTTGATGAGGATGTCCACCGCCCCCAGCGCCGCCTCGGCGCGGGCCACCAGTGCGCCACGCGCCTCGGCGTCGGCGAGTTCGCAGACCAGGCTTTCGGCACCGCCGCCGGCGGCGCGGATTTCATCGCGGGCCGCGTTCAGCGCCTCGGCCGAACGCGGGCTGGCGCTGAGCGCGACCGCCGCGCCGTGGGCGCTCAGCCGGCGCGCGATCGCGCGGCCGATGCCGCGGCTGGCACCGGTGACCAGCGCGACCCGGCCACGCAGCGTCGGCTCAGCCGCCACGCCTCACTTCCACTGCAGCGTCGCGTTGTTCTCGGTCGGCAGCTTCTGGCCGTGCTTGGCCAGGTAGTGGGCGGTGATGTTGGGGGTGTCGGTGAAGGCGGTGACGATCTCGTAGACGCGGCTGTAGGTGGCGCGCTTGATCTTCCAGCGGCCGTCCTGCTTCACGTAGATGTCGCGGTAGAAGGCGGTGCCGTCGGTGATCACCTTGCGGTTGAGATCGAGGAACCAGTCCTTGAGATACCAGGTGCCCCTGGCCTCGGTGTCGGAGACGAAGTCGATCTCCGGATGATTGACGTGGTGCTGGGCGATGGCCTCGGCGTGGAAGGCGTAGCGGATGCCGTCCAGAATCTTGTCGCGGCCTTCGGTCTCGAAGGTGTAGGAGCCGCCCTCGTAGCGGACGCTGGCGTCCTCGGTGAACAGGTCCTTCAGCTCCTCGATGTTGGCGGTGTCAACGCAGCGGCAGTAGGCGTACTTCAGGCGCTTGATGGCTTCGAGATCGGCCAGTTGTTGCAGGGTCATGGACAACTCCTTGGATGGGTTCGCGGGGCTCAGACGCCGAAGCCGCCGGAGACATTGATCTGCTGACCGGTGACATAGCCATTAGTGGCGAGGAACACGGCAGCGCTGCCGATCTCCTCCGGCTTGCCCCAGCGTTTGATGCAAAGCAGCTTCTGGGTTTCGTCGGTCCAGGCCTGGTCGAACACGCCGCGCTTCAAGAGCTCCAGGAACATGCCGGCCTCGATCACGCCGACCAGCACGCTGTTGGCGCGGATGTTGTGCCGGCCTTCTTCTTTGGCGATGCCCTGCACCAGCGCCTCGTTGGCGGCTTTCGGCGCCACCGAGAGACCGTCCTTGGCCGGCCACCAGACATGGCCGGCGGAGCCGAGATGCACATAGGAGCCACCGCCCTGCGCGCGCAGGTGCGGCAGCGTCGCCTTCACGGCATTGAAGAAACCGTGCACCTCGATGTCGATGGACTTGCGCCAGAGCTCTTCGCTGGTGTCGGCGAGATGCACCTGCTCGACCACCGGGCCAGCGGCCCAGACCACGGTGTGGATGCGGCCGTGCGCGGCGATGGCGGCCTCGACGGCGGTCTTGACCTGCGCGGCCTCGCGCACGTCGGCATTGTGGATGGTCGCCTTGCGACCGCCGGCGGCGATCTCGCCGGCCACCTTCTCGGCGACCGCCTGCTTGGAGCGATAGACGATGGCGACATCGGAACCGGCCTTGCCGAAACTCTTCGCGACTTCCTGGCCGATACCGCCGCTGCCACCGAACACCAACACCGCCCCTTGCGGGAATGCTGCCTGCGTCATGCCTGTCTCCTCCGACCGGTCGTTGTGACCGCATTGTCGGAGTCAGCCGGCGCGCCTCACCTCATCCGTTGGAGGGAGAAAGCCGCCCTGCCGGTGCTCAGCCCGGCATGTAGAACAGCTTGGGATTGAAGTGGCGGCTGGCCAGCTTGTCGTCGGGCTGCACACCGAGCACCCGCAGGGTGCTGCGGCTGCCACTATCAAGATCGTTCATCTCGACAATCGCCGGATACCAGTAGTTGTCGATGCGCTTGATCGCCTCCACCGTGACGCTCAACTGCTTGCGCAGCTTGCCGGCCTCGTAGAAGTCGGTCTTCAGCGGTACGCAGGTCTTCTGGTCCACCCAGGTGCGCACTTCGGTGTAGGCCGATTTGGCATCCGGAACCGGCTTGAAGCTGAGCACCCAGGCCGGGCGCTGCGCCACGGTTTCCGGGTCCAGTTGCGCGGCGCTGAAGCCGCCGAAAGCGTTCTGCAATTGCTTGAAGTCGTTGTAGCTGAAGTCGGTGCCGAGCAGGGCGCCGTCGGCGAACTCGCCGCTCACCCGCCGCACCCGGCGCACCGAAGGCAGCCACACATAGAGGCCCTCGTCGGCGTACTGGCGCGCCTCGCGAATGAGGAAGGAGGCGCCGGCGAGGTTGTCCGGCGCGGTCACCCGCAGCATGGCGCGCACCTGGTTGCCGCTGGCGGACTTCTCCTGCTGACCGTAGACCCGGCCCTTGAGCACCCGGCTGGCGCCAGCACGGTCGGTGGTGGTCAGCTCGATGTCCTGGATGCGCAGCGAGGGCGGCAGGTTGGCGCGCATGCAGTCGAGCACGGTGTCGGCCGAGGTCTGCGCCTGCGCGGTACCCATCAGCCCCAGGGCCAGAATCGTTGCCAGAATTTTCATCATCACCGACCTCCAGTAATCCAGATCACCATTTTATGTTGCATTGCAGCATAAATCCACGCCGGACTTCTTCAGCCTAGGGCGCAAGCCAGTTTCCGGCGCGCTCCAGGCACCAGTACGCCGCCAGACTGCCGATCAGATAGGCCGGCAGCGCCCGCTCCAGACCCGCACTCAAGATGGTGGGCATTTGCCGCCAGGCAAGTCCCAGTGCCAGCAGGCCCGCAACCACCAGCAGTTGTCCCAGTTCGATGCCGAGGTTGAAAGCCAGCAGCGCCAGCGGAACCTCGCCTGCTGGCAGGCCGATCTCGACTAGCGCGCCGGCAAAGCCCAGGCCATGCAGCAGGCCGAAGCCGGCCGCCAGCGCCCAGGGCCAGCGCTGCACCGGGCCAGGGCCGGCGCTGTCCGGTCGCAGCAGTTCCAACGCCAGCAGCAGGATGCTCAGCGCGATGGCGAACTCGGTGAAGCCGGGGTTGATCCGCACCAGCCCCAGCACCGCCAGGCTGAGCGTGAGGCTGTGGCCGACAGTGAAGGCGGTCACCGCCAGCAGCAAGGGGCGCGACCGGCGCAGCAACAGCACCAGGGCGATGACGAAGCAGAGGTGGTCGTAGCCACCCA
Organism: Nevskiaceae bacterium; assembly: GCA_004297005.1. Taxonomy (GTDB): domain Bacteria; phylum Pseudomonadota; class Gammaproteobacteria; order Nevskiales; family Nevskiaceae; genus Stagnimonas. The sequence continues at coordinate 148 of SCVA01000058.1, read as the reverse complement.
GCAGATGCTCGACGCCCAGCCGCAAATAGCTGGCGAACACCGAGGGCGGCGCGCTGGCGGCCGGCAAAGTCCAGGCCGGCTCGCGCTCGCTGAGCAGCTTCTGCAAGCCCGGCCCCTGCAAGGGCTGGTAGCGGACGATCACATTGAT
>SCVA01000057.1 GCA_004297005.1 Nevskiaceae bacterium | reverse complement strand
CCACGCGCGATCAGCACGCGGCCGATGCGGCGGGCGTTGTTGCGCGGGTCGAAGGTGTGCCACTGGCCGCCCAGATAGACCTCGAACCAGCCGGCGAAATCGCCCGGCCCCCAGGGCTGCGGGGTGCCGATGTCGCCGAGATAGCCGGTGCAGTAGCGCGCCGGCATGTTCAGGCAGCGGCAGAAGGTGATGGCGAGATGGGCGTAGTCACGGCAGACGCCGCGCTGTTCCTGCCAGACCTGCCAGGCGGTCTTGGTCGGGTTGGCGTGCTCGTAGCCAAAGGCGATGTGCCGGTGCACGTAGTCGCAGATCGCCTGCACCCGCTGCCAGCCGGCGGGCACCTGGCCAAACAGCTGCCAGGCGGCGTCGTAGAAGCGGTCGGTTTCGCAGTAGCGGCTGCCGAGCAGAAAGACCAGGGTTTCCTCCGGCAGGTCCTGCACCGGATGCTGCTGGGCGCCGAAGTCCACCGGATCGGGCAGGCCGCTGTCGTGGATGCGGGTATCGACGCTGAAAGTGGTGCGGCCGGCGGGCGCGACCACCCGATGGCACCAGTTGCCGAATCCGTCGCGGTAGCCGCGCAGGGGCAGGGCCGGGCGGGTGAGCAGGTGATCGGGGTAGACCAGGTCGGACACCCGCGAGTGGTGCACAGCCAGGGTGATGATCATCGGGGTGGGCTGCGGACAGGCGTAGGTCAGTTCGAAGCCGATTCGGAATTGCACGGGGAGTCTCAGTGAGGGGGTAGCCGCAGGCTGAAGCCGGGCTGCCGCGAGGACTGTGCATCCAGGAAAGCAGAACTGACTGAGACTGATGTGAATCACGCTAGCACGAGCCGCGCCAGCTTGGCTGCGGCATCGAGGAAGTTCACCGCAGGTTCATTGCCTGGGTGCAGGCTGGACCCGTCGCTGTAACCGCATCGAAATCGCCACTCCTTTTTCGCCCGCGGCGATTCGACGCAATACTGATCGGTCATGCCATCGATACGCATTGCGGCGACACGGGCGCCAATGGCCGGCGTTGTTGGAAGTACTCGCGCCGGTCCAAAGTGAAATGGAGGTGTACCGTGAAGAAGCAAACCCTGCTTGCTGCCGCCATCCTGGGTTGCAGCACCCTGCCGGTCCTGGCCCTTGCGGCCGAACCGATCCAGACGCCGACCAAGGCCGAGGTGAAGCAATACGCCGGTGACGCCGCGCTCACCACTAAGGTGAAAACCGCCTTCCTGGCCGAGCCCGACCTGAAGTCGCTGGCGATCAGCGTCGAAACCACCAATGGCGTGGTGGTGCTTAGCGGTGCGGTGATCTCCACCGCCCAGATCGAGCAGGCGGTGGATATCGCCAGGCATGTGAAGGGCGTCAAGGAAGTGAAGAACGACCTGCGCCTGAAGTCCGATCTCACCGGCTAGCTGGATCGCTGTCAGCAGGCCGCCCGGGGCAAGGAGCCCCGGGCGGCTTTTTGTTGCGCGTGCGGGGCTGTGTTTGCCGGGCCGGGCTGGCATCATGCGCGCCGCGATCAGCCGGATCGCCCCGCCGCAGGCTCTTGCCGCCATGAAAAAGACTTCCTACCCCAAGCAGGACATCAAGGTTCTGCTGCTCGAAGGCGTGTCGCAGACTGCCGTCGAAAGCTTCCGCGCCGCCGGTTACAGCCAGATCGAGTTTCACGAGAAGTCGCTGCCGGAGGCAGAGCTGATCCGAGCCATTAGCGATGCCCACATCGTCGGCATCCGCTCGCGCACCTATCTCACCGCCGAGGTGTTGGAGCAGGCGCGCCGGCTGATGACCATCGGCTGCTTCTGCATCGGCACCAATCAGGTTGATCTCGACGCCGCCCAGGCGCGCGGCATTCCGGTGTTCAACGCGCCGTACTCCAATACCCGCAGCGTCGCCGAACTGGTGATCGCCGAGGCGATCCTCCTGATGCGGCGCATCCCGGAAAAGAACATGGAGTGCCACCGTGGCGGCTGGAGCAAGTCCGCCAGCGGCAGCTACGAGGTTCGTGGCAAGACCCTGGGTCTGGTCGGCTACGGTCACATCGGCACCCAGGTGGGCGTGCTCGCCGAAGGCCTGGGCATGCGGGTGATTTACCACGACATCGAGACCAAGCTGGCGCTCGGCAATGCCAGCCCCGCAGCGAGCCTAGGTGAGTTGCTGGAGCGCAGCGACATCGTCAGCCTGCACGTGCCGGAAACCCCCAGCACCAAGTGGATGATTGGCGCTCCCGAACTGAAGAAGATGAAGCGCGGCAGCCTGCTCATCAATGCCTCGCGTGGCACCGTGGTGGATATCGATGCGCTGGCCGAAGCGCTGCGCAGCAAGCACCTGAACGGTGCGGCCATTGACGTGTTCCCGGTCGAACCCAAGGGCAATGCCGACCCCTTCGTTTCGCCGCTGATTGGCATGGACAACGTCATCCTCACTCCCCACGTCGGTGGCAGCACGCTGGAGGCGCAGGAGAACATCGGCATCGAGGTTGCCGCCAAGCTGGTGCGCTACAGCGACAACGGCTCGACGCTGTCGGCGGTGAACTTCCCCGAGGTGTCGTTGCCCGAGCACCCGAGCAGCCGCCGCCTGTTGCACATCCACCGCAACGTGCCGGGTATGCTCTCGCGCATCAACGAGGTGTTCTCCAGCGGCGAGGTCAATATCGACGCCCAGTACCTGCAGACCGCCGGTCAGGTCGGCTACGTGGTGATCGACGTCAACGCCAACGAGACGCAGGCCCAGGTGTTCAAGGACGGGCTGGCGGCGATTCCCGGCACGCTGCGTACGCGGTTGCTGTACTGAGGTGGTCAGTGGGCGAGAGGCGCGGTTCAAACCTTTCGCCGCGCCGGGTACTCCAAGCGCAGTAGCGCTTGGCCCCGTATTGGGGCCGGCAAGCCCACTCTCACCGGACCTCTCATGCGACTCCGCACCCCCTTGACGCTGGTCGGCGCTCTGGCACTGACCGCCTGCGCGCACAATCCCCCTCAGACCGCCGCGACCAGCCCGGCCGTGGCCGAAACCAGCCCACCCGCCGTGAGCAATCCCTTTTTCAGTCCCAGCACGCTGCCCTATCTGCTGCCGCCGTTCGACAAGATCACCGACGCCGACTACGCGCCGGCTTTCGAGAAGGGCATGGCCGAGCAACAGGCCGAGATCGCCGCGATTGCCGGCAACCCGGCGATGCCGACGGTGGAGAACACCCTGGTGGCGATGGAGAAGTCCGGGCAGTTGCTCAATCGCGTCTCGGCGGTGTTCTACTACCTCGCCGGCACTGACACCAACCCGACCATCCAGAAGCTGCAGGCCGAGCTGGCACCCAAGCTGTCGGCGCATCGCGACGGCATCTACCTCAACGGCGCACTCTACAGTCGCGTCAAGGCGCTTTACGAGAGCCGCGCCAGCCTGGGCCTCGACGCCGAAACCCTGCGGCTGGTCGAGCGCACTCACACCGATTTCGTGCGCGCCGGCGCCAATCTCGCCGAGGCCGACAAGGCCAAGCTGCGCAGCATCAACGAGCAGCTGTCCTCGCTGACTACTCGTTTTCAGCAGAACAATCTGAAGGAGACTAATGCCCGCGCGGTGGTGGTGGACGATGTCGCCGAGCTGGACGGCCTGTCGCCCGAGGCCATCGCCACCGCCGCCGAGGCGGCCAAGGCGCGTGGGCTGGAAGGCAAGTATGTGCTGACCCTGCTCAACACCAGCGGCCAGCCGCCGCTGGCCAGCCTTAAGAATCGCGCCCTGCGCGAGCGCCTATACCGGGCCTCGCTGGCACGTGGCACCCAGGGCGGCGAGTTCGACAACCGGGGCGTGATCGCCAGCCTGGTGCAGTTGCGCGCCGAACGCGCCCGTCTGCTGGGCTATCCCACCCATGCCGACTACGTGCTGGAAGACGAGACCGCCGGCAGTGCCAAGGCTGTCAACCAGCGCCTCGCGCAACTGGCGCCGGCCGCGGTCGCCAATGCCCGCAAGGAAGCCCAGGCACTGCAGAAGCTGATCGACCGCGAACAGAAAGCCGCCGGAACGAAATCCGCCGGCGGCTTCAAGCTGGCCGCCTGGGACTGGGCCTACTACACCGAGAAGCAGCGCAAGGCGCTCTACGACTTCGACGAGTCGCAGATGAAGCCCTACCTGGAACTCGACCGGGTGCTGGAAGACGGCGTGTTTTACGCCGCCAACCGCCTCTACGGCCTGACGTTCAAGCGTCGCACCGACCTGCCCACCTACGGGCCGGACGTTCGCGTCTACGAAGTGTTCAATGCCGACGGCACGCCGCTGGCGCTGTTCCTAGGCGATTTCTATGCGCGCTCCAGCAAGCGTGGCGGTGCCTGGATGTCGAGCTTCGTCGATCAGTCGCGGCTGATGGGCACCAGGCCGGTGGTCACCAACAACCTCAACATCCCGAAGCCGCCGGCCGGTCAGCCGACGCTGCTGACCTGGGACGAGGTGACCACGATGTTCCACGAGTTTGGCCACGCCCTGCACGGGATGTTCTCCGACGTGCAGTACCCGAGCTTCTCCGGCACCAGCGTGCCGCGCGATTTCGTCGAGTATCCCTCGCAGGTCAACGAGATGTGGGCGGACGATGCGGAGATCCTGCCGCACTACGCCAAGCACTGGCAGACCGGCGAGACCATGCCCAAGGCACTGGTGGAGAAGGTGAAAGCCAGCAGCAAGTTCAACCAGGGCTTTGCCACCACCGAGTACCTCGGCGCGGCGCTGCTGGATCAATCCTGGCACCAGCTCGCGCCGGAGCAGACGCCGAACGCCGAGGGCGTGCTCGGCTTCGAGGCGGCGGCGCTCAAAGAAGCCGGCGTGGACTTTGCCCCAGTGCCGCCGCGCTACCGCAGCGGCTATTTCTCGCACATCTTCGCCGGCGGCTACTCGGCAGGTTACTACGCCTACATCTGGAGCGAGGTGCTGGACGCCGATACCGTCGAGTGGTTCAAGGAGAAGGGTGGCCTGAAGCGCGAGAACGGCGACTGGTTCCGAGCCAAGCTGCTGTCGCGCGGCGGCAGCGCCGATGCCATGCAGTTGTTCCGAGAGTTCCGCGGCCGCGATGCCGACATCCGGCCGCTGCTGGTGCGGCGTGGTCTCGACGCCGCCGCGAGCGGCGGAAAGAAGACCAAGCCCTAGGTTTCACGGGTGGCGCAGGCGAGCCACGCGTCTGGAAACGGACGCGGGGCTGGCCGCGCCCCGCGAGGCGCCAGGCGGATGGATGGCGTCTTGCGGGCTCATCCATTGCCGCGGCTCCGCGTCAGCTCAACGAGCGCCGGCCCGGAGACTGCGGCAGCAGCAGCCAACGCGCCAGCGCGGCCAGCGGCCAGGCCAGCAGCAGTCCGAGACTGGCCCAGACCAGGCCCTCGGTGTTGATAGGCAGGCCCGGCTGGAACTGCACGGCGTCGTGGATGCGGCGATCAAAGTAGCGCCATAGCCGCTCCGGCTTCTGCGTTGGGCTGGCGGAGCGGAGTGCCTGAAAGGCGGTGTCGTAGAGGCGATAGCGAGTCAGGGTGTTGCGATGGATGCGGCCCGAGGCCTGGAAGGTCGGTTCGCCGCTGGCTTCGTGGCGGGTGACGAAGGCTTCCACGCTCATGTGCAGACGGCGCGCCTCCTGCTGCAACTCCAGATAGCGCGCCTCGGCTTCGAGGCGCACTCCGGCGAGTACCTGGGTGTACTGCGCGTAATAGATCGGTGCCTGGGCGGCGGTGATGGCCAGCACCACGGCGAGGACGCGGTCCAGCAGTCCTGCAAACAGTTGGAGGAGGCTGCGCATGGAGTCTTCCTAGTCTGGACCTGGGTCAGTGTAGCGGCCGGACGCGAATGAGTGCGGGGTGCCCACTTCCCTGCACGGCCCGGATGTGTTTTTCTGCCCAGCTCACATCCCGCCGGTCTAGTCCATGCTCTACGCCCTTGATGACCATCGCCCGCAGCTCCTGGGCGAGGGCCACTACATCGCCGACAACGCCGCCGTGATCGGGCGCGTGGTACTGCATGCGGGCAGCAGCGTCTGGTTCGGTGCCACGCTGCGTGGCGACACCGAGCCGATCACCATCGGCGAGAACAGCAACGTCCAGGATGGTTCGGTGCTGCACACCGATCTGGGCGTGCCACTGACCATTGGCCGCGATTGCACCATCGGGCATCAGGTCATGCTGCACGGCTGCAGCATTGGCGACAATTGTGTGATCGGTATACAGAGCGTGGTGCTCAATCGTGCGGTGATCGGCCGCGACAGCATCGTCGGCGCCGGAACCGTTATCACCGAGGGCAAGCGCTTTCCCGACGGGGTGCTGATCCTGGGTAGTCCCGGCAAGGTGGTGCGTGAGCTGAGCCCGCAGGAGATCGCCTATATCACGCTGTCCGCCCAGCACTATGTGCAGAACGGTCGGCGATTCGCCAAGGGGTTGCGGCCACTGGCTCCGGTCTGATTGCCGGTGGCTATCACGGCGATGAATACCGGCTTGTGGCCAATCAAATAGGAATAATTATTATTTGTGGCGTCCAACAGGCCGGAGCGCCGCGATGAAAAAGACCCTGAGCTTCGCGCTGGTGCATTTCAGCATCGCGTTCAGCGTGACCTACCTGTTCACCGGCAGCCTGGTGGCGGGCGGGCTCAGCGCCCTGGTCGAGCCCTGCCTCAACACCCTGGCGGCACACTTTCACGACCGCTACTGGGCACATCGCGAGCGGCGTCAAGCCTTTCTCGCGGCCTGAGTTGCCCGGATAGGCTAATCCATGCCGTCTTTCGGAAACCAGTAGTGCAACAGCCGGCCGCAACCGGGCCCCACCTTGGCCCAATTGCCCAGGTCGAGTTGCAACTGCACCACCGCGCAGGTCGGCATCTCGTCGAAGGGACAATTCGCCAGTGTGTGCGCCAGCTCGCTCAGGCCAGGGTTGTGCCCGAAAAGCAGTACCTGAGCGCTTCGGTCGGGCAGGTCGCCGATCACTTCCAGCAGCGTCTTACGGCTGGCCTCGTAGATCCGTGGCTCTATGAGCAACGAGTCAAAGTCCACGCCCAGGGTCTCGGCGAACAGGCGCGCGGTCGTTACCGCCCGGGTGGCCGGACTGCTCAGTAACAGTAGTGGCGGCTTGCAGTTGCGCGACAGTCGTTGCGCCATGCGTGGCGCATCCCGGCGCCCGCGGTCGTTCAGGGGGCGCTCGAAATCGGTGAGGTCGGGATAGTCCCAGGACGACTTGGCGTGGCGGATCAGGGTCAGCAGGCGCATACGAGCAACGCTAGGCGAGTTGTGTAACGTTTTGATGGCGGATGTGGCATCTTGCCGCGAAGCTGGCGACTCTGGCGCGTTCGCGCGAGTCTGGCGGCGAATGATGCGGCGACACCCGCCCGGGACATGCGACTCAACCTACACCAGAAGATCGTCCTTGGTGCCATCCTGCCTTCGGCACTGGTATTGGCGCTGCTGGGTCTGGCGACCCTGCTCAACCTGTTCGACAGCGAGCGCCGCATCGAGCGCAGCGAGGTGCGGCTGGAGGCGGCGCGCCGCGCCGGTGAGCTGTCGCTGGCGCTGCGTCTGGCCGCCGCCGACGCCGAGCGCACCGCCAGTCTGGCCGGTCAGGCTGGGGAGTGGCTGGAGGCGGAGCAGGCGCAGTGGCTGGACAGCCTCCTGAAGCCGCCCGGCGCCCTCCAGGGCTTGGGCCTGCGCTACGCCAGCGACGGCCGCAGCCTCTACCGGAGACGCGATGGAGCCGCCGCCGTGGGCATCGCGGGCGACGCGATCAAGCCGGAATGGTTCGAGCTGGTGGCTGCCGCCGGCAAGCCGCTGTGGACGCCGCCCTATCTCGCGCAGGGCGGGGCGCCGACCTGGATGCTGGCCTACGCGGTCCCTTTCTACCGTGACGGCGTATTCGCCGGCGCCGTCCGCGCCGAGCTGCGCCTGGATCTCCTGCCCCGGCTGTTGAGCGGCGCTAAGACCGACGAGACGAGCGACTGGCTGCTGATCGATCAGGATGGGCGCATCCTCTACACGCGTCGGCCCGGGTGGCTGGGGCGCCCCTACACCGACTTCGCTCCCGCCGGCAGTGGCGCCGCCAAGCTGATCGCCGAGCAGTTGCGGCTGGCCACCCCCGGGGAGGTCGATGCCCGCTGGCCGGGCCTGGGCTTCGCGTTTGTCGGCACCGGGCTGGTGGAACCCACGGGCTGGCGCCTGCTCCACGCCCGAAGCCAGAGCGAGGTTGCCAGCCGTACGCGATCACGGCAGCTCTTTTTTGCGGGGCTGCTGTTGTTGGCGGTCGCTGCTGCCAGCGCCGCGCTGTATCGCGTCGCCCGCCGTTACTCGCGACCCTTGCAGGACTTGTCTCTGGCGGTGGGCAAGGTCGGGCTGGGCGATGCGCCTCTGGCGGTGAACTACCAGGGCGACGACGAACTGGGCAGCCTGGTACGCAGCATCGGCCGGTTGATCGAAGATCTGCGCGCCCGGGACCTCAGTGTCGCCGCCCGCCAACGCGATCTCGCCGACCGCATTCGCGAGCAGCATGTGTTGTACCGAGTGGCCGACCTGCTGGGCTGGGTCGATGTCGATTTCGCCGAGATGCTGCGGCGGGTCACGCTGCTGCTGCCGGAAGCCTGGGCACAGGTGGAGCAGGTGTGTGCGCGGGTCGATCTCGACAGCCATCGCTGTATCTCCGAACCGTTCCGAGAGACAGAGCGAGGCCTGTTCGCGCCCATCCATTCCGATGGCGCCACCGTCGGCGGCGTCTGGGTGTTCGCGCTCGACACCGAGGCGCCGCTGGAAGCCAGTCACCAGCAATTGCTGGAGGGTGTGGCGCAGCAGTTGGGCCTGGCCTTCCGCCGTGAGCGGGCACAGAGCCAGTTGGAGGCGCTCAACCACCAGCTCGAGCAGCGGGTGGAGGCGCGCACCGAGGCGCTGCGCCAAGCCGAGCGCCTGCTGCGCGACATCACCAATTCCATGCCCGGTGCGGTCTATCAGATCTTCCGCCCGCAGCGGAAGCCGATGTCGCTGCGCTTCGTCAGCGCCGGTGTCGAGAAAGTGTTCGGGGTGCCGCGCGAGCAGGCGCTGGCCAATTTCGAGACGGTGCTGGACCGCGTCTACCCCGAGGACTACTCGGCCTTGATGGCTTCGATCAGTGACGCCGTTCTCAACGGCACCGAGCACACCCATGTGTTTCGGGTCAGTGTCGGCAATCAACTGCGCTGGCTGCGTTCCTCCGCCAACATCTTCCAGGAAGAGGGCGGCGTTTTGCTCAATGGTTACTGGATCGACGTCACCGATCAGAAACGACTGGAGCTGGCTCTGGAGCAGTCGCGTCGCGAGGCGGATGCCGCCAACGAGGCGAAGAGTCGTTTCCTGGCCAACATGAGCCACGAGATCCGTACCCCGATGAACGCGATCATCGGCCTTACCCACCTGGCCCATGGACAGACCGCCGAACCGCAGGTGCGCGAGCAACTGGGCAAGGTGGAGGACGCCGCCCAGAGCCTGCTGGGCCTGCTCAACGACATCCTCGATTTCTCCAAGATCGAAGCCGGACGGATGAGCCTGGAGCACATCCCCTTCGATCTCTGGAGCGTGCTGGATCGGATCGAGGGCCTGATGGCCGAGCGAGCCTCTAGCAAGGGCCTGCGCCTGACCATGGAGCGACCGGCCGATCTGCCGCGCGATTTGGTCGGTGATCCCCTGCGCCTGGGCCAGGTGCTGCTCAACCTGGTCAGCAATGCCATCAAGTTCACCGAGACCGGCGAGGTGCGGATCGTGGTGGAACTGCTGAGCCAGGACGCCGGCGGTGTCCGCCTGAGCTTCGCGGTGCACGACACCGGCATCGGCATCCAGCCGGCGCAGATGGCGCGCTTGTTCAAGGCCTTCACTCAGGCGGATAGCTCGACCACCCGCCGCTTCGGTGGCACCGGTCTGGGTCTGACCATCAGCAAGGAGCTGGTCAACCTGATGGGTGGCGAACTCGGGGCGCGCAGCGAACCGGGCAAGGGCAGTTGCTTCTCCTTCTCCCTGCAATTGCAGCGCGCCGATCCGGATTGGCGCAGCCCGCCACAGGAGCCGGTGGACAGCAAAACCGCCCTGAAAGGTGCGCGGCTGCTGGTGGTGGACGACAACGTCATCAACCTCGAGGTGGCCAGCGAGATGCTGCGCCAGGCCGGTGCACTGGTCGGCACCGCTGGCAATGGCCGCGAGGCGCTGGCGCAACTGGCACTGGGTCAGTTCGACGCAGTGCTGATGGACTTGCAGATGCCGGTGATGGACGGCTACACCGCTACCCGCCGCATCCGCGAGCAACCGCAGTTCCACGACCTGCCGGTGCTGGCGATGACCGCCAACGCCATGAGCGGCGACCGCGAGAGTTGCCTGGCCGCAGGCATGAACGACCACATTCCAAAACCCATCGATCCCGAGGTGCTGCTGCGTACCGTCGCGCGCTGGTTGCGCGTGAAGCGTGCCTAGCCGGGCCTGCGTTCTTCAGGCCTTGGACGGCGGCAGGTAGATGTCGAAACGGGCCTGGGTCCCCTTCAATTCCAGGCTGGGCTTGCGGCCCGCGAGCCAGACGGCCTTGGCCGGCCGCTTGATGACCACCCGCTGACGGGCGCAGGCCAGTGCCAGGTCGAGCAGGCCGTCGGCGTCGGCGTCGCCGCCGGTGAGGTCGCGTAGCACCTGCATCTCCTTGGAGGGCAGCGCGCTCTTGCCGTCTTCCGGGTACATCGGGTCCAGGTACACCACGTCCCAGGCCGCGCCCTCGCCGGCGGAGCTGGCCAGCAGCGCGTGGGTGCTGGCCTCGATCACGGTGATCCGGTCGGCGGCGGCGCGCAGCGCTTCGTCGGCCAGCGCGCGCGTCTGCGCATCGCGCAGCAGGCGCACCAGCGCGTGGCTGCGCTCGACCAGGGTCACGGTGGCGCCCAGCGCCGCCAGCGTATAGCCGTCCCGACCCAGGCCGGCGGTGCCGTCGAGTACATGCGGATTGGGGTGCTTGTGCAGGCCCACCGCCTTGGCCAGCAGTTGCTTCTTGCCGCCCTTGACGCGGCGGCGGACGTCCTCGCTGCCCCAGTCAGCGCTGATTGCCCCGTAGCCGGCCAGATGCGGTGCCCGCAAGCACAGGCGTCCGTCGATGTCCCTGAGCTCAAACAAAAAGCCCCGAACTTTGAAGTTCAGGGCTTTCGCTTCCGCCACCGCAGTGGCGGCGGGATCAACCGAGCTTGGCGGGGTCAAAGAACGAACCCAGGCGCTGGGCCAGCATCAGGTCGCCGTCGATCTGCAGCTTGCCGGTCATGAACGCGGTCATGCCGTTGAGCTCGCCCTTCATCAGCGCGACCAGATCGTCGTCTTCCATGGTGATGCCGAGGTCGGCATTGGCGGCGGTGCCTTCGGAGGCGGTGCAGGCGCCGCCGGCGATGGTCACGTACATCGGCTTGGAGATGTTGAACTGGATGGTGCAATCCTGGCCGTCGCCAGTGAAGGCAGCAGGCATTTTCTTGATGAGTTCGACGGCGGCGGACATTGTGTCTCTCCAGAAAGGATGGTTTGGAGCCGGGATGGTAAGTCGCTGTGACAACGGGTGGCAACCGTTCGGCAGATGAATAGTTGATTGCCGGAAATGACTCTTACTGCTGCGCCTGCGCGCCGGCTGGCGTCTGCGTTAGCGCTGTGTTTCGCAGTATCGCTAGCAGCTCTTCGGCGCGAGCAGGCGCCAGCAGCACGACGTTGGCGCTGCCGCGGTAGACGCGACCGGAATGCTTCAGTTCCGCGATCTCGGCGGCATCCGCATAGGCTTGCAGCAGCCGGTAGTCGCGATCCTGCAGCCAGAACCGTTCAAGCCGCCGAAAAGCGCGGAACGCCTCGCCCTTCGGAAGGCTCGCGGCCTCGTCGAGTTCCTTGAAGCTGGGCCAGTCCGTGCTCACGGTGTGGTGAAGGTTTCGCGATGCAGGCCCTGCGCGTCGGCGCGCAGCCATTCCATGCGGTCGGGTCGCCAGTCGGCGAGCACCACGCGCTCGCAGTGCCGGCCGTCGATCTGGTAATGGTGGTCGGCGGGGCGGTGGGTGTGACCGTGGATCAGGAGCGGCACGCGGTGCCGGATGAAGGCCGCGCGGATCGCCGTTTCGTTGACGTCCATGATCGCCTCCGGCTTGCGCTGTTTATGCGCGTCGCTGCGCAGGCCACCGGCGATGCGGCGGCGCCGGGACAGCGGCAGGCGGTTGTAAATCCATTGCGCCAGGGGATTGCGCGAGAAACGGCGCCAGCGCTGGTAGGGGGCGTCGTCGGTGCAGAACAGGTCGCCATGCGCCAGCAGGCAGGGCTGGCCGGCGATCTCGAACACCGCCAGGTCGGGCAGCAGACGCAGTCCGGTGGCGCGCGCGAAGGCAGGGCCGACGATGAAGTCGCGATTGCCGTGCTGGAAATAGACCTCCACGCCCGAGTTCACCAGATGCCGGATGGCGGCCACGTCTTCCGCGTGCTCGACCAGCCCGGCGTCGTCGCCGACCCAGACCTCGAACAGGTCGCCGAGGATGAACACCCTTTGGGCGGTCCGCGCCGGACCGTCACAGAAGCGACGGAACGCGGCGCTGAGTGGCTCCTGTGCACCACCGCCGTTGCGCGGCGGCAGGTGCAGGTCGGCCAGCAGCAGATCAGTCGACAACGCTGGCTTTTTCAATGGTGACCGTGGTGGTCGGCACGTCCTGACCAAACGGCGGCGTGCGGCCGGTGGGGATGTTGGCGATCTTGTCGACCACCTCCATGCCCTTCACCACCTTGCCGAACACCGCGTAGCCCCATTCGCCACGGGCGCCGGCATTCAGGAAGTCGTTGTCGCCGTGGTTGATGAAGAACTGCGCGCTGGCCGAGTGCGGCGCGCTGGTGCGCGCCATGGCGATGGTGCCACGCAGGTTGGAGAGCCCGTTCTTGGACTCGTTGGCGATCGACTCGCGGGTGTCCTTCTCGATGAAGTTGGGGCCGGTGTAGCCGCCGCCCTGGATCATGAAGCCCTTGATGACGCGGTGGAACACGGTGCCGTCGTAGTGGCCGGCCTTCACGTAGGCGACGAAGTTGGCGACGGTCTTCGGGGCCTTTTCGGCGTTCAGTTCGAGGGTGATGTCGCCCTGGCTGGTCTTGAGCAGAACGGTGGTGGGCTTGGCTTCAGCAGTGGCGGTCATGGACAGTCCGAGCAGGGTGGAAAGCAGTAGTGTCTTGAGGCGCATGGCGATCTCGACGGTGGGAAGCAGCGTTGCAAGGTGCGGAATTCTAGCGGCTGGGACCGGCGCTGGGCTCAGGCGGCGTCGGAGAGGCGCCGTTGCTCTCCCTGCACGGCCTCCAGGGCGGCCTCCACCACTTCCCAGCCGGCGCCGGTGCGGTGGCCGCGTTCCGACAGCACACGGCGGAAGGCACGGCCACCGGGCTGGCCGCGGTAGAGGCCCAGCACATGGCGGGTGATGGCGGCGAGCGGCGTGCCCTGTTCGGTACGCTCGCGTTCGATGTAGGGTTGCAGGCGCCGCAGCGCCTGCTCGCGGCTGTCCACCGGCGCTGGGCTGGCGAACAGCGTGGGGTCCACCGCCGCCAGCATCCAGGGGTTCTCGTAGGGCTCGCGGCCCAGCATCACGCCATCCAGTTGCGTGAGCTGCTGCTGGCAGTCGGCGAGCGTCTTCAGGCCGCCATTGATGACGATGCGCAATTGCGGAAACTCCTGCTTGAGACGGTGAACATGTTCATAGGTCAGTGGCGGAATCTCGCGGTTCTCCTTCGGCGAGAGTCCCTTCAGCCAAGCTTTACGTGCATGGACGATGAAGGTCTCGCAGCCTGCACCGGCGACGGTCAGCACGAAATGACGCAGGAAAGGGTAGTCCTCGCTGTCATCGACGCCGATGCGGTGTTTGACCGTCACCGGCAGCCGTGTCGCGCGCCGCATGGCGGCGACCGCCGCCGCGACGGTGTCCGGCTCCTTCATCAGGCAGGCGCCGAAACGGCCTTCCTGCACGCGGTCAGAAGGGCAGCCGCAGTTGAGGTTGATCTCGTCGTAACCCCATTGCTCGCCGAGCGTGGCGCAGCGGGCCAGAGCGTCGGCCTCGCTGCCGCCCAGTTGCAGGGCCAGCGGATGCTCGCTCGCTTCGTAGCGCAGGTGGCGGGCAACGTCGCCGTAGAGCAGCGCGCCGGTGGTGACCATCTCGGTATAGAGCCGCGCATGGTGGCTCAGGCCGCGCCAGAAGTAGCGGCAGTGACGATCACTCCAGTCCATCAGCGGAGCGGTGCAGAACAAGTGTGGCGACGAACTCATGCGGCATTTTCGCATGGTCGATCCTGGCTCCGGGCCTGCCGCCACCCTGAGGTGGGCATCTGCGGCGGGCGGGCCGGCGTAAGCTGAGGCCGTGTTCCTGCCCGGCGAGACCGCAACGATGAAACGAGCTTTTGCCCTGGTCGGATTGTGCTTGCTGGCCGGCGTGGCGCAGGCGGTATCGCAGACCTACAGCATCGACTCCAGCCACACCTATCCCAGTTTCGAGACCTCGCACATGGACATCTCGGTCTGGCGTGGAAAGTTCAACCACAGCCAGGGGCGCATCGAGCTGGATCGCGAACGCCAGGAGGGCTCGGTGGACGTAAGGATCGACGCCAGCAGCATCGACTTCGGCCACGAGAAGATGAATGAGGTGGCGCGCGGCGAGCACTACTTCCAGGCCGAGCGCTTTCCGGAGATTCGCTACCGCGGTCCTCTGCGCTTTGAAGGCGGTCAGCCGGCGGCGGTGGACGGCGAACTGCAGCTGCTGGGGGTCACCCGACCGGTTCAGCTCCGCATCCAGCGCTTTCGCTGCGTAGTCCACCCGCTGCTGAGGCGCGAGGTCTGCGGCGCGGATGCCAGCGCGGTTTTTGATCGTCGTGATTTCGGTATGGACTACGCCGCGCAGTACGGCAGCACCCAGGTGCGGTTGGCGATCCAGGTCGAGGCGATGTTGGACACCAAGCCCGGGCCGCGTTGAGTCCCGCGACATCATCGGGAAAGCCGCGGGAAACAAAAAAAAACCGCCGCTGAATCAGCGGCGGTCGATTGCAGTTTCCGAGGGTTCGATCGTGGTGGGCGACGGGTGGCGCCAGCGGCCTCAGCGGTCGCGGAAATGCGTTTCCACCTTCTCGTGCAAGCCTTTCACATCGACGATCACCGTCGCGGTGGGGCGCGCCAGCAGGCGGGGGATGCCGATCGGCTCGCCGGTCTTCTCGCAGTAGCCGTATTCCTTTTCCTTGATACGGCGCAGCGCGTCATCGACCTTGCGCAGCAGCATGGACTCGCGCTCGCGCAGACGCAGGTCGAGCCAGTGCTCTTCCTCGGCGGTGGCTCGATCAGCGGGGTCGGCGAAGACTTCACGCTCGTGCAGACGCTCCTTGGCGTCCACTTCTCGGCGAAGCACCTCTTCCTTCATTTGAATCAGACGCTGGCGGAAGAATTCCAGCTGGGCGTCGTTCATGTACTCAGAGTCCGGCATATCCCGGACCTGTTGCTCCGTCAACACTGCGCCTCTCGGAAGTTGAACCGGTTTGGGTTTGGGTTTCGCGCTCGGCGCAATGATGACGGACTTTGCAGTGCTCAGACTACGTCCAGCTTTTTTTTTTCCTCTTCTTCTTTCTTGTCGCTGACCGGCGGCGGGACCGGGGCAGCAGCCACGGCAGGCGCGGCCTTCGGCGCGGCTGGCTTCTTGGCAGGAGCCTTCTTCACCACTGGCGCTTTCTTGGCGGCCGGCTTGGCTACCGGCTTCGCGGGCGCCGCTTTTTTCGCGACCGGCTTCTTGACCGGAGCGGCTTTCTTGGCGGGGGTCTTCTTCACCGGGGCCTTCTTGGTAACCGGCTTCTTGGCAGCGACCTTCTTGGCGGGGGCCTTCTTCGCGACGGGCTTCTTGGCCGCAGCCTTCTTCACCGGGGCCTTCTTGGCAACCGGCTTCTTGGCCGCAACCTTCTTGGCGGGCGCCTTCTTCACCGCGGGCTTCTTAGCAGCGACTTTCTTCGCCGGAGCTTTCTTCGCGGCGGGCTTGGCTTTCTTCGTTGTCACCAGGGTCTCCCTCGTAAGTCAAAATGGCCTCGGATGCCTCGCATCGTTCGAAAACACTAGGTGTTTTTCAACGATAGCGAGCCTTATAGCACTCGTTTTTGCGCAACGTCAATGAAATCTTCCGGCAAAGAATCGCAACCGCTTTGGCTGCCCTCCGCGAGCCTGAAAAACCTGCGCGCCCGGGCCGATCTGCTTCGGCGGATCCGTCAATTTTTCGCTGAACGCGAGGTGCTGGAAGTGGATACGCCGCTGCTGTCTCGGCATGCCACCGTGGATCGTCATATCGAGAGCTTTCGCTGTGACGACGGTCGCTGGTTGCAGACTTCGCCGGAGTTCGCGATGAAGCGGCTGCTATGCGCGGGCAGTGGTCCAATCTGGCAGTTGTGCAAGGTGTTCCGTCAGGAGGAGTCCGGGCGCTGGCACAACCCGGAGTTCAGCCTGCTGGAGTGGTATCGGCCGGGCTATGACCACCACGCACTGATGGACGAGATGGAAGCCCTGCTCGCGGCCTGCGGCGTTGCCATGCCGGTGCCCTGCGCGCGCCTGAGCTATCGCGAGGCGTTTAAGTTTCACGCCGGCATCGATCCCTGGGCCGCTGAACTGACTGCGCTGCGAGACGGCCTGGAGCGGCGCGGCCACAGCCTGCCCCGCAATCTGGAAGCCACCGAACTGGCGGACAGGGACTTCTGGCTGGATCTGTGGATGTCGCTGGTGGTCGGCCCGCAACTGGGCCGTGACCAGCCCTGCTTTCTCTATGACTTCCCGGCCAGCCAGGCGGCGCTGGCGCGGGTGCGCGGCAAGGTGGCCGAGCGATTCGAGGTGTTTTGGCGCGGTGTGGAATTGGCCAATGGCTTTCACGAGTTGGCGGATGCCGGCGAACAGCAGCGCCGCTTCGAGGGCGATCAGGCCTGGCGTCGCGCGCGGGCCCGGGCCGTTCCGGAGTACGACCGCCATCTGATCGCCGCATTGGAAAACGGCCTGCCGGACTGCGCGGGTGTGGCGCTGGGCGTGGACCGCCTGCTGATGCTGCTGCTGAACGCGCCGCAGTTGGCGGCAGTGCTGGCCTTCGACGATGCCCGCGCCTGAGTCGGCGCGGGCATTCATTCTGCGGGATTCTTAGGTCACCACGTCCGGCCCCTTGCGGCCAGTGAGCTCCTGCAAGCGGAGCAACTGATCGGCGATCGCCACCAGCGGGGCCAGCGCGGCGGCGGTGGCGTGGGCCAGCTCGCTTTCCGCCGTCTCGTAGCGTTCGAAGTACACCCGCAGGGTCGCGCCCTTGGTGCCGGTGCCGGAAAGCCGCACGATCAGTCGCGCCGCATCGCCGAAAACCACGCGCAGGCCCTGGGCGCTGGCATGGCTGCCGTCAATGGGATCGTCATAGCCGAACTCGTCGGCGAGGCTGACCTGCCAGTTGCCGAGACGGCGGCCGAGCAGCTCCGGAAACTGTGTCTTCAGCCCTGCCATTACCGCCTGGGCGTCGGCGGTGGGCAGCTCGTCGTAGTCGTGGCGGCAGTAGTAGTGGCGGCCGTGGCGCCGCCAATGAGCCTGCGCCAGAGCCTGTACTGACAGGCCGGTGGCGGCCAGCACGTTCATCCAGGCGAGCACCGCCCAGAGCCCGTCCTTCTCCCGAACATGCGTGGAGCCGGTACCGAAGCTCTCCTCGCCGCAGAGGGTGATGTGGCCGGCGTCGAGCAGGTTGCAGAAGAACTTCCAGCCGGTCGGCGTCTCGTAGCAAGGGATGCCCAGGTTGGCAGCCACCACGTCGGCGGCACGGCAGGTCGGCATCGAGCGGGCGATGCCGCGCAGGCCCTCGCGATACCCGGGTAGCAGGTGCAGATGCGCCGCCAGCATCGCCAGCGAGTCGCCGGGCGAGATGAACTGCCCCCGGCCGAGGATCATGTTGCGGTCGCCGTCGCCATCGCTGGCGGCCAAGAGGTCGGGTGCATTGTCGCCATAGGCGAGCTCGACCAGATGGCTGGCGTAGATCAAATTGGGATCGGGATGGCCGCCACCGAAGTCGGCGAGCGGCGTGGCATTCAGCAGGCTGGACTGCGGCGCGCCGAGCAGGTCGACGAAGATCCGCTGGGCATAGGGGCCGGTGACGGCGTGCATGGCGTCGAATACCACCCGGCCGCCGCGCTTGAGCCAGTCGCGCATCTTCGGAAAGTCGAACAACTCCTGCATCAAGGCCGCGTAGTCGGCAACTCCGTCGATCACTTCCACCAGCATGCTGTCAAGCTGGCTGCTGCCGCGGCGGTCCAGGTCCACACGGCCGCCGTCGGCGATGCGGTATTGGCTGACTTCCTTGGTGCGCGCGTAGATGGCGTCGGTGACGGTCTCGCCGGCCTGGCCGCCGTTGGCGATGTTGAACTTCACGCCGAAGTCGCCATCCGGCCCAGCCGGGTTGTGACTGGCGCTGAACACGAAGCCGCCGGCCGCGCCCTTGAGGCGGATCAGATGCGAGGTGGCGGGCGTGGAGACGATGCCGCCCTGGCCGACGACGACCTTGGCGACGCCATTGGCGGCGGCCATGGCGATCGCGGTCTGGATCGCCTCGCGGTTGTGGTAGCGGCCGTCGCCGCCGATCACCAAGGTCTTGCCCTTGAGTTCCGGCACGCAGTCGAACACCGACTGCAACAGGTTCTCGAGGTAGTGCGGCTGTTGGAAGACAGCGACCTTCTTGCGCAGTCCGGCGGTGCCGAATTTCTGGTCGAGGTAGGGCTTGGTGGCGATTTCGCGGATGGGCATGGGCTTGGCTCGGCGCTTGCAGAGCCTGGTTGTCGCTGACGGGAGCGCAATCTTATAGTCCGGCTATGCAAACCACGAAGCTCACCAGCAGCCTGCTCGGGCGCCGCCGTCTGGCGCATCTCATCGACCTCTACGAGCGCAACTACCTCTTGCTGGAGCGCCTGCTGCCGGAATTGGAGCTACCGTTCGATCACGCGGTTTCGCATTCCGCCAGCGATCTGCCGCTGCATCTGATCACCGTCGAACGCTCGCCCTACACCGTGGAGCTGCGCCTGACCTACGAATTTCGCAGTGCCGAGGGCCTACGCCTGGCGCCGGATTTCTGGATCAAGGTCTATCGGGACGCGCGGGTTGCCGAGGCCCTGCATTGCACGCAGCGGCCACCCTGGCTGGCGCAGGAGGGTGGGGCGCCGGAGGCCGAGCTGTATCTCAATGACCAGTGGAGTCGCAACCTGATGCTGGCGCGCTGGCTGGACTACCTGCTGCATCACGGTCATGGTTTTGCCCATGTCGAGCGGCCGCGGCACAGCGTGGCGCTCAGCCTGGTCTGAGACGCCGAAGTCCGCTTTCCGCCAGCGGATTTTCAGAAGGTGTAGTTGAAGCTGAGCGCCAGATTGTCGCGGTCGGCGCGGGTGTTCTCGCCGGGGCGGCCGCCGAAGAAACTCTGGTAGACGACGCGCCCGCTCAGCGCAGGCGTGAGGTTCACCTCGGTGCCGGCGAGGGCCTCCATGCGGCCTTCGACAAAGTTCTGGATCGGGTAGGGGGCCACGCCTTCGACATCCCAGAAGAACCCGAAGGTGGGCTTGAAGCTCCAGCCGAACATCACGTCGTTGTATTCCATGCGGGTCAGTAGGCGGATGCCCCAGGCGATCTCGTCGGCGAAGTTGCTGGTCTGCTGGGTTGGATTCAGATGCTTGGTGCAATCCGCGACCGGCGTACCGGGTGCCTCGCCCGTGCAGTCGGCGCCGGGGCTGGCGTGGGTGCGGTTGGCGCCGCCGCCTTCGATCTGCAGCACCTGGTGCGAGGGCAGGTTGAAGATCTGGGTCATGCCGGCCTCGGCGATCAGCAGCACCTGATCGGCGTTGAAGGGGTTCTTCGACCAGGCCTTGATCGCGGTCAGGTCGAGCTGCCCCACCGGGAAGCGCTCATAGCCATTGATCAACTGGTTGCCGGCGATGCGGTCGATGCCACGGTAGTGCTTGAGGAAGCTAGGCACGCCGTGATCGGCGCTGGGCAGGGTGGCGCGCAACAGGTCCACCACATCGCCGGTGAGGCCGGGCAGCAAGCTGGTGATCGCATTGGGGTCGATGTTGAGCGAGTTGGCGATCTGGGTGATCAGGGCATTGGCGCCGGTGGGGTCGGCGACGATGTCGTTGTCGGGAAAGGCCGGTTGCAGGCCGGTGAAGATCACGTCGGTGATGTGCACCTGCAAGGGCACGTTCGGGCGGAACGAGTATTCGCCGGCCAGTGACCAACTGCCGATGGTGGTGTTGAAGCTCACCCCGTACATCTGGATGTCTTCGGGGTAGACCAGCTTGGCCTGCATGGTGTCGATTGGCAGCGGCTCCTTTTGCAGGCCGGGAATGCCGGGCAGGCTGCCGTTGAAGCCGCCGCAGGCGACGTAGGCGTCGATGGCATTGGTGGAGCTGCGCGCGCAGGACTCGTCGGTGGCGATGATCGAGGCGTAGGGATAGCGGCTGTGGTAGTTGAGGAAGTAGAGACCCAGCTCGGTGCCGTTGTTGAGCCAGTCGGCCAGGTAGTTGACGCGCAGGCCGTACTGGCCGTTGTCCCGGGCCTCAGTTTCTTGCAGATCAATGGTCAGCGAGGTGCTGGAGATCAGGCCCAGCACGCCGGCGGGCTTGGCCAGCTTGTTCGGGTCTTCGCCGAACTGACCCAGCGAGATATAGCCGTAACGGCCTCCGCCGGCGAGGTCGGTGTCGGCGAAGAAGCTGCCGCGCGGATCGGCCTGCACGGCCTTCCAGCCGAACTGGTAGATGAAGTCGGCCGACAGGCCCTCGCTGATGTCGGTGGAAACCAGCAGCAGAGGCACCGGCTGGAACACCTCGCTGATCTCGCTGCCCGGCATGCGTAGCAGCGCGGCATTGGGCGGATTAATCTCCGAGAGGCTGTTGATCGCGACCAGATTGGCCTCGCCCCAGCGCACGTACTGCTGGCCAATGGAAACAAGGCCGTTGCGCTCGCCGAAGCTGAAGTTGTATTGCAGATAGGCGTCGTAAAGGTTCACCCCCTTGGCGAAGTCGCGCGAGATATCGCTGGGGCGCTCGCTGCGCGCGGGCTGGTAACGGAGGTCGTAGTGGTGCTCGTCGAAGCCGGCATTGACCGGGTCGTAGTAGCCGATGGCGCGCAGCTTGGCGACAAATTCGCCGTATTCGGCGGTGAACACCGAGTTGAGCTTGTTGGTGGCGGCGACGAGGTCGTACTTGTCGTAGTTGAGAGTGCCGTCGTCCTGATTGACCCCGGAAAAGGCACCGCCGGCGCGCACCAGCCTGGCATTGGGCTCGGGATCGCCAGTGAAGGAGATGCAGTTGTCCGTCGCGCAGAGGTCTTGCTGGCCCGGCGTGTTGAGCTTGCCGACCAGCATGCCGTTGCGGTCCTGCATGCGGATCGCCGCGCCCACCGAATAGCTGTTCTTCAGCGAGAAGCGCGCCTCGTCCCATTCCCAGTCCAGGGCCAGCGCGGGAGTGCTGCTCCAGGCCAAGGCAATGAGCAGCAGTCTGCGTGCCGACTTCATCTTCATGCGGTCTCCTCCGTGCGGCTCCAAACGGAGTCCTGCACTGATTTATTGTTCGCCTCTATGCTGTGCCCCGGCCGTTGAATCGGCGGCCGGAGTCGCCCGGGCTGTGCTCGGGAAAATATACATGGGTTTGGTGTTACGTTGTCCTTCGTCGATGGCAACGAGGACTTTGGCGAGGGACGATGCGAGATTCCGGACAGATGCTGCAGGTGGTGCACACGGGCATGGTGAATGCCGGTCTGGACGTGCAGCGCATCTACGCCCGTCTGGGCTATGACGCCGAGAAGCTGCCGCTGCGGGAGCTGCGCACCGCCCACCAGTTGCAGAGCTTTTTCTGGGAGACCGTCGAGGCGGTGACCGGCGACCCCGAGATCGGTCTGCATCTCTGCCCCCATCTGCCGCTCTATCGCGGCGAGGTGCTGGAGTACCTGCTGTTTTCCAGCCGCACCTTCGGCGAGGGCGTGAACCGCGCACTCAAATACCTGCGCCTGATCAGCGACGCCCTGAACGTGCGTCTGGTCAAGGACGGCAACAGCGTCTGCATCAATCTCACCAGTGCCGCGCTGTCCACTCCGGTGCAGAGGCATACCGAGATCTGCATGCTCTATGAGTTGGTGCGTCTGGTCGGCGAGGTCACCGAGGGGCGTTTCCGTCCTCTGGCGGTGGCCTTGAGCTGCCAGCCGCGGGCGGCGCTGGCGGAATATGAGCAGGTCTTCGGCTGCCCAGTGAGCTTCGGCGCCAGCAGCGCCCAGGCGCGGTTCGATGCGGCGGTGCTCGACTACCGCTCCCCGCACTGGGACCCGGACCTGCTGCAACTGCACGAGGAGTTCGCCGCCAAGCGGCTGTCGAAGATCGAGCGCCAGGATCTGATCGAGCGCATCCGCGCGGTGTTCTCGCGGCGCCTGGAGATTGAGCAGTGCGAACTGGAGGACGTCGCCCGCGAGCTGCAACTGGCGCCGCGGCGACTGCGCTTCGAGTTGACCCGCGCCGGCACCAGCTTCAGCCAGTTGCGTACCGACTTC
The DNA here is from genome assembly GCA_004297005.1 of Nevskiaceae bacterium. Lineage (GTDB taxonomy): Bacteria > Pseudomonadota > Gammaproteobacteria > Nevskiales > Nevskiaceae > Stagnimonas. The sequence goes on along the minus strand of SCVA01000057.1, from coordinate 131,499 downwards.
CGCTATGCGCTGGCGCGCCGGCTGCTGGCGCATTCCGAGGAGCCGATCGAAAACATCGTCTACCTCACCGGCTTCTCCGAGCCCAGCACCTTCTACCGTGCCTTCCGCCGCTGGGCGGGCATGACGCCGCTGCAGTATCGCGAGCAGCGGCGCAAGCCGGCGAGCGCCGACGCCTAGCTCGGGTAGGCGCCAAACGGTCGTCGCGGATGGACGGCGATCTGCCTAAACTCGCCATTGCTTGCTGAAACAATACCGATCGTTGGAGGAGACCATGAGATCGCAGCTATGGCGCGTACGCGCGCTTGCAGGGGCCCTGCTGTTCACCGCAACCACCACGTCCGCGCTCGCCGCGGTCAGCGCCGAAGAGGCTGCCAAGCTCGGCAAGGAGCTGACGCCGGTGGGCGCCATCCGCGCTGGCAACAAGGATGGCTCGATTCCCGAGTTCACCGGCGAGAAGAACTTCCCAGAGGAGACCAAGCACTACACCCGGGCTCGGCTGGAGGAGCTGCGCAAGAAGGACCCGGACAAGCTGGAGAACGACTTCAAGCAGAACGTTGATCCGGCGGCGGTCAATCCACTGTTCGAGATCAACAAGGCCAATATGGCCAAGTACGCCGACAAGCTCACCGAAGGGCAGAAGGCGATGCTGAGCAAGTACCCGACCTACAAGCTCAGGGTCTACAAGCCGGTGCGCGCCGCCTATTACCCGAAGGAGATTGAGGCCGCGACCATTGCCAACGCGACCACGGCGGTGCTCACCGGCACCGACGATCTCAAGGGTGCGAAGCTGGGTTTTCCCTTCCCGATCCCGAAGAACGGCGCCGAGGTGATCTGGAACCACAAGCTCAAGTTCCGTGGTTCCGCGGCCAAGCGCTACAACAACCAGGCCATCGTCAAGCCCGACGGCAGCTTCGTGCTGACCAAGCTGGTGGAAGACGTGAAGTTCAAGTACGCCAACCTCAAGGATCCACCGGCGGCCGACAACAAGCTGTTTGCTTTCTATCTCAGCGAGGTGGTATCGCCGCCGCGTGTCGCCGGCCAGATCACCCTGGTGCACGAGTTCGCCGGCACCGAGGGCGGTGGCCGCGCCGCCTGGCTGTATTCGCCGGGGCTGGCGCGGGTCACCCGCGCGCCCGATGTCGGTTACGACAACCCGGCGCTGGGCACCGACAACGAGCAGTACAACGACCAGATCGACGTCTTCAACGGCGCGCTCGACCGCTACAACTGGAAGCTGGTGGGCAAGAAGGAGGTCTACATTCCCTACAACTCCTACCAGATCAACAGTCCCAAGCTGAAGTACAAGGATCTGCTCAAGCCCTTCCACCTCAATCCGGAATACCCCCGTTACGAGCTGCACCGCGTCTGGGTGGTGGAGGCGACGCTAAAACCCGGTACCCGCCACAACTTCGCCCGGCGCACCTTCTACGTCGACGAAGATTCCTGGTGCATTTCCAGCATCGACAACTACGATGCGCGCGGTTCGCTGTGGAAGGTGCAGGAGGCGCATCTCTTGACCGCGCCCTTCATCCCCACCACCACCGGCATTCCGGAGCTGATCTACGACTTGCAGTCCAACCGCTACTTCGCGACCACCATGGTCAACGAGGACGCGGTGACCGACTTCGAGGTCAGCTACTCCGACAGCTACTTTGACCCTAGCAACTTGAAGCGTCGCGCGCGCGGAAAGTAGCGGTTGAGGTGCGGAAACAAGGCGGCCTGAGCACACCGCCTTGTTCCAAATTGGGCGCGCAGGCGGTGTTCGCGCCTGCGACCGATCATCAGTGCCGTGCATCCCGGTTGATGAGGGCAGGTCGTTCTTGGCTCAGCCCGACAGTTCAAGGCCGACCGGGAACCCTCATGAGATCGTCGCTAGCCAATTCGCCCGAAGGCAGTCCGGGCCGTGTCTTCCTCGTCGGTTGTCCGCGCTCCGGCACCACCTTCCTCCAGGACTTGCTGGCGCGACATCCTCAGGTAATGTCGCTGCCGGAGACCGCATTTTTTGACGACACTGTCGGCGGTTTTTCCGGTTGGGTGCGCAGTGGCGAGACCCCGAAGCTGCGTGGGCGCTTCGGTTATGCGGGTCGGGCCGCCCGGCGCAATGCGCCGCGCAAGCTGCACGAGATCGCCGAAGCGACCGGGCTGACAGCGCCCCGGTTGTGTTGGCGCTGGCGCTATGCCGCCTATGTTCGTCAGTTCACCGAGCTGTTGGATGCGGCTGCCCTTTCCAGAGGGCGCAGCCTGTGGCTGGAGAAGACGCCCAATCACCTCGCATATCTCCCTTACATCGAAGCGCTGGTGCCTGGGGCCAGATGCATCCACCTGGTCCGACGGGGAGAGGACGTGATCGCCTCCCTGGTCGACGCCGGTCTGCGCTATGAACAGGCAATGGATGCCTTCGATCACTGCCTCGCCTGGTGGGCCGGTCAGTGGAATCGTTCCGTCGAGGTGCATCGCCGCTACGCGGGCGCGCCGCGGCATCTGGTGCTGTTCTACGAGGACCTGATCGCCGATCTGTCCGGGCAGTTTCGGCGAATCTGCGAGTTTCTCGGCATCGCTGTACTGCAGCCCGGCGGGGAGACGCCGGAGATCGGTGTGGCGCGGCTGTCGCGCGAGCCCTGGAAGCAGACGGCGGTCAGCGGCCGGCTAGTGGTACCGGAAGACAAGCGTGACTCGGCATTGAGCGCACATACCCGCCGCTGGCTGCGCGCCAACCTGTACTCCTACCAGCAATTGCGCGAACAGGTGGCCGCCGCACAGGCGCCCCGCGCGAGCGGCGGGCTGGTTCCCGGGGCGGAGGAAGCCGAGCTGGACGGCGGGGCCTTGCCGGAGTCCAGACTGCGGCCTACTTGAGCTCGGCCGAAGTCTTGCCGAGCAGGCGTCGCGCGACGATCAGCAACTGGATCTGCTGGGTGCCCTCGAAAATGTCGAGGATCTTGGCGTCGCGCGCCCACTTCTCCAGCAGGCCGGGGCCTTCCTCGCCTTCGGCATAGCCCAGGCTGCCGGCCAGTTCCACGCACTTGAGCGCGACCGTTACACAGCTGCGCCCGGCCTTGGCTTTCGCCATCGAAGCCTGCAGCGAATTGGGCTGGCGGTTGTCGGCCATCCAGGCCGCCTGCAGGGTCAGCAACCGCGCCGCCTCGTAGTCGGCTTCCATGCGCAGGTAGTCGGCCACCGCCGAGGACTGGCTGTGCGCCGGCAGCGCGTAGTCGATCACCAGGCCGGCATTCTCGATCAGCTTGCGGGTCTCCTCCAGGCAGGCGCGGGTCAGGCCCACCGCCATGCCGGCGACCAGCGGCCGGGTGTTGTCGAAGGTCTGCATCACGCCGGCAAAGCCCTTCTGCACGTCCACGTCCGGCGAGCCGAGCAGATTTTCCTTCGGCACCCGCACGTCCTTCAGCAGAAAGGCGGCGGTGTCGCTGGCGCGGATGCCGAGCTTGTGTTCCAGGCGTACCAGCTCGAAACCCGGCGTGCCCTTTTCGACCACGAAGGACTTGATCGCCGCGCGCCCCAGCTTCCGGTCCAGCGTCGCCCAGACCACTACCAGATCGGCGCGCTCGCCGCTGGTGACGTAGATCTTCTCGCCGTTGAGCACATAGTGGTCGCCGTCGAGCACGGCGGTGGTGCGGATGTTGGCGGAGTCCGAGCCGCAGCCCGGCTCGGTGATCGCCATCGCCGCCCAGCGGCCCTCGAAGCGCTTGAGCTGTTCTTCGTTGGCCACCGAGGCGATGGCGGAATTGCCCAGGCCCTGGCGCGGCATCGACAGCAGCAGGCCGACGTCGCCCCAGCACAGCTCCATCACGCCGAGCACGGTGGCGAGGTTGCTGCCGTTGCGGTTGCCGCTGTCCTGCACCGCGTCGCGGCGCACGCCGGCGGCTCCGGCGCCATCGGCACCGCCGGCGGCATTCAGGCCGTCGAGCAGCGAGGCGAGCATGTCCAGCTCCTTCGGGTAGCTGTGCTCGGCGCGGTCGTACTTGCGGGAATTCGTGCGGAAGATGTTGGTCGCCACCTGATGCGCCTGGCTGACCAGCGCGCCGTACTTGCGGGGGACTTCGAGATTGATCATCAGAGGCTCCTAGACCAGCACGACGCCTTCCATAAATCCGGCCGCGCGCAGGTCGCGGTACCAACGCTCCACCGGGTACTCCTTGGTAAACCCATGACCGCCGAGCAACTGCACCCCGTCGCTGGCGATGCGCGCGCCCTGCTCGGCGGTGAGCCGACGGGCGAGGGCGGTTTCGCGGGCGAAGTCGAGCCCGCGTTCGGCACGCGAGGCGGCGCGCAGGGTGGTCAGTCGCAAGCCTTCCAGCTCGATCGCGGTGTCGGCGACGCTGAAGGCCACTGCCTGGCGGTGGCTGATGGGTTCGCCGAAAGCGACGCGGCCGTTCACGTAAGGGATCAGATAGTCGAGCACCGCCTGCCCGCAGCCGACCGCCAGCGCGCTCCAGGCCAGACGCGAGAGCTGGATGCAGTCCCGATAGATGGCGGCGTCGCCGCCGGCCAGCAAGGCCTCGGCGCCGACGCGCACCCGGTGCAGTTGCAGTTGCGCGGTGGCGGCGGCGCGCAGGCCCATCGCCGGCTCGGCGCGCACGCTCAAGCCGCGCGTGGCGCCTTCGACCAGAAACAACGCCGGGCCGTGGTCTTCGAGCTGGGCAGCAACCAGGAACAGCTCGCAATCGGCGGCCCGCGGCACCAGCGACTTCAGGCCTTCCAGCAGGTAGCTGCCGTCGCGCTCGCGGCGGGCGCTGGTCTTGAGTGCGAAGGGGTTGAACAGCGCGCGCGGCTCCTGCACCGCCAGCGCGGCGGCCGGCGCGTGGCTGGCGGCGAAGGCCGGCAGGTACTTGGCCTGCTGTGCTTCATCGCCCCAGAGCACCAGGGCATTGGCGACCGCACCGGGGGCGAGGATCGCCACCGCCAGGCCCAGGTCACCATGCGCCAGGGCCTCGGCGACCAGCACATTGCTGACCACCGAGCGTTCGCTGCCGGCGCCGCCGACTTCCTCGGGCAGGCCGATCAGGCCAATGCCGATTTCGCCGGCGGCCTGCAGCAGTTCCTTGGGCGCTGCGCAGGCGCCGTCGGCGGCCTGCGCCGCGCCGCGCAGCTCGCCATCGGCAAAGGCCGACACGGCCTCGCGCAGCATCTGCTGCTCTTCGCTGGGGGTGAGGTCGAACAGCTCGCGCTCCCGGCCGGGTGTGAGTCGCGCCGGCCGCACCAGCTTGTTCACGGCCGCGAAGCTGCGGGCGGCGGCGCCGATGCCGACGAAGCCGGCCCGGGTGGCCTGGTAAAGCAGTTGCTCGGAGGGCTTGCGCAGCTTGAGCTTGTCGACCAGAGACAGGCCGGCGAAGCGGTTCAGCACCTTGAGCCCGAAGCCCATGGTCTTCTCGGGGACGCTCATCGCTTCTCCTCCTCAGCCGGCGCGTAGGCCGGGGCTGCCGCTCAGCGGGCGGCTTTCTTTCGCGCCGGTTTCTTCGCGGCCGGGGCTTCCTGCAAGGCGCTGCGGGTGTGTTCCAGAAAGCGATCGACCAGGGCGGTGAACTTGCCCTGGATGAAGGCCGGCGCCACCAGGCGATACACCAGTGGCACCGGCACATCGTGCAACTCGCCACGCACCTGGAAGCTCAGCGTTGCGCCCTCGGCGGATTCACGTACCCGGAAGGCGCCCTCGATACGGGCATTGCCGACATCCGGTAGGGCGGTCCAGCGCAGTTCGCCGGCCTCGCCATTGATGTGGTACTCGGCGCCGTAGCTGACGCTGTGCGCGATGTTGGCGATGCGCGAACCGATGATGTCCATGTCCCAGCGGTAGCGCTTGCCGCCGAGGTGGCTCAGCTTCTTGAGCTTGGGGAAGCGGCCGATGGTGGTTTCCAGGTCGTCGAACAGCGCCAGGACCTCGTCGGCGCTGGCCGGGACCGGCAGGCTGCGTTCGATGGAGAGTTGGACCTTCATACGGGATTCGCGGTAGTGGATCGGATTGCCGCGCAGACTCGCAGAGCCTCCGGTCAACGTGTATGGCCCGAGGACCGCGGCATCGGGCGCTGAGGTCAACGCCCGCCCTAGAGACGCAGTTGGCCGTCGAGGATGCGCCGGTAGAGCGCCGGGCTGAGCGGCTCATAGCCGCGCGCGGGGTCGGCCAGTACATAGAGGGGTTCCCGGACCAGTGCCGGGTCGCAGCCCTCGCGTTTCAGGTCTACCTTGCGGAACTTGAAGGTGCTGGTGGTCTCCTGTGCGTCACGCAGGCGCAAGAACAGCGGCACGGCATAGGCCGGCAGCCGCTCCAGCAGGTGCCGCGCCAGCGCCGCACCGTTGATCTCGCTGAGCCCGGTCAGTGCCGCCATGCCGGCGCGGCCGTCGGCATTGGCTAGCTGCACGCCGTAGACCACAGTCTCCTCGATGCCGGGAAAGCCCTCGAAGGCGGCCTCGACCTCGGTGGTGGCGACGTTCTCGCCCTTCCAGCGGAAGGTGTCACCGACCCGGTCGACGAACTGGATATGGCGCCAGCCCTGGTCGCGCACCAGATCGCCGCTGTTTACCCAGCAGTCGCCGGGCTTGAACACGTCGCGCAGCAGCTTGGCCTCGCTGGCCTTGCGGTCAGTGTAGCCGTCGAAGGGGGTCTTGCTGCCGACCTCGGTGATCAGCAGGCCGATGCCACCACGCGCCACCCGTCGCATGCGGCCAGCACCGTCGCGCACGGGTGTTTCGGTCTCGCCATCGAATTCGACGATGGCGAAGGGTAGGGGGCAGAATCCGGCGGTCTTGGCTAGGCCGAAACCGTTGATGAAGGCGGCATTGGACTCGCTGGCGCCGTAGAACTCGTTGATCTGGTGGATGTTGAAGCGTTGCTCAAAGGCGTCCCACAACTCGGCGCGCAGGCCGTTGCCAACGATCAGGCGCACCCGGTGCTCACGGTCACTGGCAGCTTCTGGGCGCAGCAGCAGGTAGCGCAGCAACTCGCCGATGTAGCAGAAGGCGGTGATGTCGTAGCGGCGGATGTCGTCCCAGAAGCGCGAGGCGCTGAAGCGGCGCGCCAGTACCAGGCAGGAGCCGCTGACCAGCACCGAACCCCAGCTCACCGTCAGCGCGTTGTTGTGGTAGAGCGGCAGACAGCAATAGAAGACGTCGTCGGCCTTCAGGCGCAGCGCCATCTGGCCCAGGCCGGCGGCGCCGCGCAGCCAGCGGTAGTGGGTCATCCGGCTGGCCTTGGGCAGGCCGGTGGTGCCGGAGGTGAAGATGTAGAAGGCGGTCTGCTTCTGCAGCACCTTCTCGGTTTCGGGTGGATTGCTCTCGTCGGCGTCCCGGCTCAGCGCGCGCAGGTCCAGCCAGTACGCGGGCGCGTGACCATCGCCATCCCAGAGCCAGGGCCTGTCGCCATCTTCGCCGGGCTTCAGACCGGTACTGAGGATCGCCTCCTCGCATTCCTCGCCGACGATCAGCAGGCGCGCGTGGGTCAGCTTGAGGCTGTGCGCCAGCACCTCGCCACGTTGCTGCGGGTTGAGCAAGCCGGCGATGGCGCCCAGCTTTACCGTGGCGGCCACGCAGGCCAGGGTTTCCGGGCGGTTCTCCATCAGGATCGCCACCGCCTCGCCGGGCTGCACGCCCTGAGCCTTGAGTACCTGGGCGATGCGATTGACCCAGGCATTGAAGCCGGCATAGGTCCAGGCGCGGTCCTCGAAGCGCAGTGCCAGGTTCTCGGGATAGCGCTCGGCTTGCTGTTGCACCAGCAGGCCGATGGAGCCGGGTTTTTCCGGGTTGGCAAATGCCAGGCGGAGCAGCCCGCGATTGACGGTGAGGGCGTCGCCCAGTCCGGAGAGCGCGCCGCGCGCGATGTCGAGCAGGCGGACGCTATTGTCGTTGCTCACTGCGGCCGACCGCTCACTTCCACCAGCGACTGATCGAGGAAATCGGCGACCATTACCCACTGCCGCTGATCGAGCTTGTGCAGGATCTTGCCCAGCCCGAAATGCACCGCGCGAACACTGCCGCTGACGCCCATCTCGGCCAGACCACGCATGGTGATGCCACCGCCGAAGTCCTTCACCGGCTTGACGAAGAAGTGGGTCATCGCCGCCTCGGTCATCTCGCAAACGACCTTCACCACCTCATCGGCCTGTTGTGGCCTGATCGAGCCGCTGCGAATCCGGTTGGCGATGGCGACAGCCCTTTCGGCCAGCTTGGCATCAATAGGGGCGCCGACGTGATCGCGCATGCAATCTCCTCCAGATCTTTATTGGGATTCTTTGGTGCGGCAGTCTGCCCGCTGCACTGGCTCGCTGCCAATACAAAGCCGCCCCCGGGGTTTCCGGGGGCGGCGGGTGGGAGCTTGAAGGCTCAGGCTGCGGCGGCAAGCCGGTCGTGTTCTCGGACGAAGCCCTCGATCTCGGCCAGAAAGTGACGATTGTCGTGCTGCCAGGGATGGAAGCCGGGCTTGAAGTAGTCCAGCCAGGGCCGGAAGGAGCGACGCAGGAAGCCCTTGCGGCCAAGCAGGAAGCTGGCCAGTTCGCGCCACTGCCTGAACCCGCGTGCCTTCGGGTTGGCCCGCGCCATCCGCACCGTGTAGATCGCCACCAGCAGCATGAACAGCGAGGTGGCGACCAATTGCACCGCCGCGCGCTCGGCATAGGCGCGCGGTTTGTCCTTCATCACCGCCTGCCAGACATCGTAGGCGACGGCCTTGTGCTCGGTTTCCTCTAGGGCGTGCCAGCGCCAAAGCGAAATGTAATGGGGTTCGCCATCACGGGTCACCGAGTCCACCGACAGCACCCAGTCGGCCAGCAGCGCGGTGTAATGCTCCAGCGCGATGGTGATTGCCAACTGCGTGGATGCTGGCGCCGCCGCCTTGATCCGTTCCAGCAACCAGCGCACCTGATCTTCGAGCGCAGCGGCGGGCATGCCGGCCGCCTGCATCAGATCGTTGTAGTCCTCGTGCTCGCGGCCGTGCATGGCTTCCTGGCCGATGAAGGCGGTCACCGCTTTCTGTAGTTCGGGGTCGCGAATCTGGTCGCGGTAGTGGCGTACCGACTGGATGAAGAAGCGTTCGCCGACCGGGAAGAACAGCGACAGGGTGTTGACGAACTGCGTGACCAGCGGGCCGCGGCCGTGCCAGTCGCCGATGCGCTCGGCCGGTAGCGTGAAACGCAGATCGCGGCGGATGGGAAGCACGGACATGTTTGACTCCTTTGATGTCGGTGGTACTGTTACATCAAACGATGTCACAACGAATGCCGCAGATCAACACAACGATGCCATTAAATGATGTAAATGAAGGATTGGGCTCGGATTTCCCCCGCGATTCCTGGGTGGTCTCCGGAGCCTTGCGTCTGGCGGTTCGGCAGCGCGGCCGGGCAGCGAGTCCGCCGGTGCTGCTGCTACACGGCTATCCCGACCAGCAGGCGGTCTGGGACGAGGTGGCGGTCCGGCTGGCGAGCGAGTTCCACGTCATTACCTACGACGTGCGCGGCGCCGGTCGCTCGGATCGCCCGACCCTGGTCGCCGACTACCGGCTCGAGTTGCTGGCCGACGATCTGCGCGCGGTCGTCGAAGCCGTCTCCCCCGGGCGCCCGGTGCACCTGGTCGCGCACGACTGGGGTTCGATCCAGAGCTGGGAGGCCCTGGGAGTCGACAGCGCGCCGGGCTACTTCGCCAGCTTCACCTCGATCTCCGGCCCCTGCATCGACCATGTCGGCGAGTGGCTGCAGGCGCTACGGCGGGGGCAGGCGAGGCTGAACGAGGCCGGCCCGTTGCTCAGGCAGTTGCTGCATTCCTGGTACATCGGCCTGTTCCAGTTGCCCGGACTGGCGCCACTGGTGTGGCGCGCCGGTCTGGGACGGGTCTGGCACCGGCTACTCAGCCGTCAGGAGCGGGTGACGGTGCCGGTCTCCGCGACGCAGACCGCGGACGGCGTCGCTGGCGTCCGCATGTACCGCGCTAATTTTCCCGTGCGCCTGAGCCAGCCGCAGCCGCGCACGGTGAAACTGCCGGTGCAGCTGCTGATTGCCCGCGACGATCCCTATGTCTCGGCGGAGTTCCTGCGGGCGCTGATGGCGCGGAGCGCGTCGCGACTGCCGCAAGTGCAGATCCGGGGGCTGAGCGGTGGTCACTGGCAGCCACTGGCGCAGCCGGAAAAACTGGCCGACTTGGTGCGCGACTTTGTGCGCGCGCAGGAGGCTCGGCGTACCGGCTAGAGGTCGTTATGATGCGAGCATGAAGCCGCTGAACAAGAAGAACAAAGCCGCCGCGGATGCGGAAGAGCCGCGCAAACCGGCGGAGTATTCCATCGACGATCTGGCGCGCGCCGCCAAGACCACGGTGCGCAATGTCCGCGCCTACCAGGATCGCGGCCTGATTCCGCCGCCGGAGCGGCGCGGACGCACCGGGGTTTACGACGAAGCGCATCTGTCACGCCTGCGCATCATCGGTCACCTGCTGCACCGGGGCTACACCCTGGCCAGCATCGGCGAGCTGCTCGAAGCCTGGGAGCGCGGGCAGGACATCGCCGGCCTGATCGGCCTGGAGTCGGCGGTGTCTAGCCCCTGGACCGACGAGACGCCGGCCTATTACTCGTTGATCGACCTGGTGAAGCTGTTTGGTGGCCGCTTTGAGTTGTCCTGGATCGTCAAGGCCAATGAGTTGGGCATCATCAAGCAGCAGGGCGCCCGCTTCGTCGCGCCCTCACCGCGTACCCTGCAGGCCGGAGCCGAGCTGGTCAGCGTCGGCATTCCGCTCGACGAGATGCTGGACGTGGTGGCGGGCCTGCGTGCCAACGTCGAGCGCGCCGCCGACGAGATGGTGCGTCTGGTCGAGCACTACATCTTCGACAAGTACGGCAGCGGCCTGCCGCCCAAGGAAGACGTGCCCAAGCTGGGCGAGATCATCTGGCGCTTGCGGCCGCTGGTGGAGATGGCGGTGCACGCGGAAGTGGCGCGGGCGATGGAGATCGCCGCCAACAAGCATCTTGGCGACCGCCTGGCGACGGTGCTGGAGCAGATGTCGAATAAGCAGCGTGGCGCTGGCTAGCCAGCGCCACGCGTTGCCAGCCGGCCTTACTTCTTCTTGCTCAGTTGCAGCTTGGTGCCGAGGCTGATCAGCTTCTGGTAGCCGGTCGGCAGCAGGCGCTGCATGAGGTCCACCACCACCGCGTCCGGCCCGATCAGTACCCGCCGGGAATTGCGGCGCACGCCTCTGAGTATGGTCGCCGCCGCGGTTTCCGGCGTGGTGATGAACATCTTCTCGAACTGCGCCTTGCCCTGCTCGGCTTCCTGGCCGATCAGCGCCTTCATGTTGTCGTCGAAGCGCGCCGCGCGGGCGATGTTGGTCTTGATGCCGCCGGGATGCACGCAGGTGGTGGAGACCGGGCTCTTGGCCAGGTCCAGTTCCATGCGCAGCGCCTCGGTGAAGCCGCGCACCGCGAACTTGCTGGCGTTGTAGGCCGATTGGCTGGGCACGCCGATGATCCCGAAGATGCTGGAGATGTTGACGATGTGGCCATCGCCGGAGGCCTTCAGATGGGGCAGGAAGGCCTGGGTGCCGTGCACCACGCCCCAGAAATTGATGTCCATGATCCAGCGGAAGTCCTCGAACTTCATGCCGTCCACCGCCGCGCCTAGGGCGACGCCGGCGTTGTTGAAGATCAGGTTGATCTGGCCGTGCGCCTTGGCGCTGGCCTCGGCCCAGGCGTAGATGGCATCGCGGTTGGCGACATCCACCTTGGTCTGCGTCACCTTGACGCCCTTGGCCTCGCAGGCCTTGGCGGTTTCGGCGAGGCCGGCGCTGTTGACGTCGGACAGTGCCAGCGCGCAGCCCTGGTCAGCGAGATTGATCGCCAGCGCGCGACCGATGCCGGATCCGGCGCCGGTGATCGCGGCGACCTTGTTCTGGAATGACTTCATGGACTCCTCAGGTTTCTATGGGGTTTGTAATCAGGCCGTTTCAGTAACGCGGCTCACGCGGTAGTCGCCCAGTTTGAAGTGCCTGGTCGCCTGACGGAAGCGGAAGGTGAAACCCGGCCAGAGAGTGGTGTTCTTGCCGCTGGCGTTCACGTACCAGCTCTTGCAGCCGCTGGCCCAGATGGCCTTGCCCAACTGCTTTTGCAGTCCCTGGTTGTAGCGGGCTTGCACGTGGTCCTTCACTTCGATTTCACGCAGGTTTTCGCGTCGCATCGTCTTGAGCGCGTCCAGGACGTAGGCGATCTGCGACTCGATCATGTAGACCATCGAGCTATGGCCGAGGCCGGTGTTGGGGCCCACCAGCATGAACAGGTTGGGGAAGCCGTGGATGCTGGTGCCGAGATAGGCCTCCGGCCCGTCCTTCCAGGCATCGAGCAGGTCCAGTCCCTGGCGGCCGAAGATGGCGCCGCGCGGCAGCGGGTCCTGGGCCTTGAAGCCGGTGCCGTAGACGATGCAGTCCACCGGCCGCTCGGCCCCGTCGCTGGTGACGATGCTGTGGGCCTTGACCTCGCGGATGCCGGTGCTGATGACCTCGACATTGGCCTGCGAAAGCGCCGGGTAGTAGTCGTCGGAGATCAGCACCCGCTTGCAGCCGAAGGCGAAGTCGGGGGTGACTTTTGCGCGCAGCGCCGGGTCCTTGATCTGCTTGCGGATGTGCCGGCGAGCCAAGAGCTCCGGCAGCTTCATCGCCTTGGGGTTGAGCACGAAGCCCAGTACCCGGCCTTCCAGCGACCAGTAGATCGCCTCGCGGATCGCGCGCTGCGCCTGCGGCAGGCGCTTGAACAGCCGCTGCTCCAGGGCGCTGATGCGGCGGTCGGGCTTGGGCATGATCCAGGGTGGCGTCCGCTGGTAGAGGTCGACCTGGCCGGCGAGTTTCTGCAGCTGCGGCACGAACTGGATCGCCGAGGCGCCGGTGCCGATCACCGCCACCCGCTTGCCGCGGAAGTCGTAGCCGTGGTCCCACTCGGCGGAGTGGAAGGCCTTGCCCTTGAACGTGGCGATGCCCTTCAACTCGGGATAGGCGGGCGTGGACAGACCGCCCAGGCCGGCGACCAGGGCGCGGGCCTGGAAGCGACGGCCGTCGCGGGTCTTCACCTGCCAGAGCTGCGCGGCCTCGTCGTAGCGCGCTTCGACCACGTCGGCGCCGAAACGCAGGTGCGGCGCCAGGCCGTACTTGTCAGCGCAGTGCTCGAGGTAGCTCTTGATCTCCGGCTGCGGCGCGAACATCCGCGACCAGGCCGGGTTGGGCTCGAAGGAGAAGGAATAGAGGTGCGACTGCACGTCACAGGCGCAGCCGGGGTAGGTGTTGTCGCGCCAGGTGCCGCCGACGCCCTGGGCGCGTTCCAGTACCAGGAAGTCGCTCTGGCCCTCCTGCTTGAGGCGGATCGCCATGCCGAGGCCGGCAAAGCCGGTGCCGATGATCAGGGTGGACAGCGGCGCGCCGTCGTCCGGGAGCTGTGCGTCGAATGCCATGGGGGTCTCCGGGTGGTTGCTCGCGCCGTGCCGGTCTATGCCGGCGACGATTACAGCGAGTGATGGCACGATACCATAATGTTGCGTTGCGGTACTGGCTGCCGCGCGCTCTGGCTTGTCGGAGTAGCCAAGCCAGTCAAACCCGGTGCCTTCGTGCGACAATAGCCGCGATTCGCGCCGGCCCCCCGCGACGGTGAGCCGTGAACCCCGCCAGGCCCGGAAGGGAGCAACGGCAGCGGTGCAGCTGGGTGCCGGGGCAAGTCGGCGCGAATCCCTCCAAAGCCCTGCCTTGGCTACTGCGCTTTGGGATCCCGCGTTTCGCCATGCTCACGGCCAGTAAGGCCGCTCCGCGTGGCGAAACGCGGGCTCCCAAATGCTCGCTACGCCAATTCAGGGCTTTGGCGTTTCTGCCGCCGACGCGCTCCGCGCGCCGCAGCGCGGACTTCGCAATGCTCGCTACGCCAATCCAGGCCGAAAAGGTCTCGCCTCTACTTTTGCGTGCTTCGGCGTTTGGCTTCCTCCCCTTGCGAGTGAGGAACGGAGTAGGGCGTTGGCGCTATTCCACTCGCACCAGCACGATGCCGCCGGCCTGGTATTCGATCGCCAGCGGGCGAGCGACTTCGGTTTGCAGGTCTGCCAGGCGGTCGACGCGGGTGAAGGCGAGCTCGCCGCTGACCGGGGTGCGGTGCGGGGTCTCGGCTTCTCGGTAGACACTGAAGCTGGGCATGTGAATACGGTAGGCGACGGCGGGCAGGCCGAGTTCCTTGGCCTTGAGGCCGGCCAGTTTCACCGGCCACTGCTGGCCGTTGGCGAGCAGGGGCAGCACGCCGCCCCAGGCGGCGATGGCGACCGCCAGGCCGGCGCGCAGGGTGGCCTGCCAGGCCGGCAGTTGCGGGCGGAAGGCGGTGACCAGCAGGAGCAGCAGCGCGCCACCGCAGGCTAGGTAGTAGCTCGGAGTGACCGCGGCCTGGATCAGCGCCACCAGACCGCGCTCGTAGAGCCGGTGCTCGGGCGGCGGGAACAGCGGCAACAGGCTGGGCAGGGCCAGCAACAGGATCAGGAAGATCGCCGCCGGCAGCAGCGCCAACCAGCGCCGGCTGATGGCCTCGTGGTGCAGGCCGAACAGCACGAACAGCGGTGTGCAGCCGTACAGCAGGTAGTGCGGCAGCTGGGTGGCGGAGGTGGAGAACAGCAGGAACACGCCGCCGAACCAGACCAGCAGATAGCTGGTGAGCGGTTCGCTCTTCCAGCGCCTGGCGCTGGCCAGCGCCGGCACCAGCCAGGCACTGAACGGCAGCACGATCAGCGGCAAAAAGGCGGCGTAGTACCAGAGGTGGCCGCCGTGGCTCTCCATGGTGTCGGAGTAGCGGCTGACATTGTGCTCGAGCAGGAAGTGGCGGAAGAACTCGCCGCCGTCGCGCAGCGTCAGCAGCACCGCCCAGGGCAGGAACACCGCCAGCGCCAGCAGCCAGCCGGGCACGTAGAAGGCAGCCTTCAGGCCCTCGCGCCAGCGGCCATGCAAGGCAGCGAACGGGACCATCACCATGATTGGCAGCGCCACTGCCACCGGGCCCTTGGTCAGCAGGCCCAGGCCGATCCAGAGGTAAACGCGCAGCAGCACGAGCCGACGCGGCTGATCGAGCCAGCGCCAGAGGTCCAGCAGCGACAGCGCCAGCAACAGGTTGAGCAGGGCGTCGGCGGTGGCGGCGTGGCCGATCAGTCCGGGGATCAGCGACAGCGCCAGACTGCCGGCGGCGAACAGGCCTTTTTCGTGGGAGCCGCCGCCGACTTCGCGGGTGAAGCGGTAGACCGCCCAGGCCCAGAGGCTGGCGGCGATCATCGAGGGCAGGCGCAGGGCGAACTCGCTCCAGCCGAGCAGGGCGACGCTGGCGGCCTGCAGCCAGTAGATCAGGATCGGCTTGTCGTAGCGCGGCTCGCCGTCCAGATAGGTCATCAGGAAGTCGCCGCGAGCGAACATCTCGCGGGTGGCCTCGCTGAAGGCGCCCTCGTCGAGATCGAACAGCGGCACCGCCCAACTGTTGAGCCAGTAACCGCAGAACAGGGCGAGTGCGAACAGCAGCCAGTGCTGGCGCGACATCGCGACCTCAGACCGGCTGGTTGCTGGGGATCGTGCTGATCGCCGGAGCCGCCGAAGGCGAGTGCCAGCTGGCCGGCTGGGCCTCGCCGGTTTCGCGCAGGAAGGCCACCCGCGGTTCGTTCTGGTAGAAGATGCGGGACAGCATTTCCGCCACCACGCCGGTGGTGATGAACTGGATCGAGAACACCAGCAGCAGGATCGAGACCAGGAGCAGCGGACGGCCGCCGATGTTCTCGCCGAGCGCAAACTTCACGAACAGCAGCCAGCTCATCAGCAGACCGCCGACCAGGCCGAAGCTCAGGCCGATGACGCCGAAGAAGTGCCCCGGCCGGGCCTGGAAGCGCATGAAGAAGAACACCGTCAACAGGTCGAGGACGACCCGGAAGGTGCGCGAGATGCCGTACTTGCTGGCGCCGAACTGGCGCGCGTAGTGGCGCACCGGCACTTCGTCGATGCGGTTGGGCGAGGTGACCATCGCCGCCCACACCGGGATGAAGCGGTGCATCTCGCCGTACAGGCGCACCTTCTTGATCACCTCGGAGCGGTAGATCTTCAGCGAGCAGCCGTAGTCGGTGAGGTTGACGCCGGTGACCTTGGCGATCAGCCGGTTGGCGATCTTGCTGGGCAGCTTGCGGCTGACCAGGGCGTCCTGGCGGTTGGCGCGCTTGCCAGCCAACAGGTCGAGATCGCGGGCCAGGAGTTCCTCGACCATCATCGGGATGTCGCCCGGGTCGTTCTGCAGATCGCCATCCAGGGTGGCGATGATTTCGCCGCGGGCGGCGTCGATGCCGGCCTGCATGGCGGCAGTCTGGCCGTGGTTGCGGGCGAAGCGGATGACCCGGACATGCGGGCCGTATTCCTCGGCCGCCTTCATCAGGCGCGGGCCGGTCTGGTCGCTGGAGCCGTCGTCAACGACGATCAGCTCCCACTCGCCGGAGTAGCCGGCCAGGCCGTCGTGGACGCCTTTCAGCATCGGGGCGACGTTGTCCTGTTCCTTGTACATCGGAATCACGACGGACAGGCGCGGTGCGGTCATTGCGGTCAGGAGGGCAGTTGGGAACGGCCTATTGTCTCACAGGGTCGCGGCGGCCCAGCCAGGCCAGGGCGCCGGCGGCGAGCGCGACGCCCAGCACCAGCAGATGCAGGTTCACCGCCGCCGCCAGCAGCGCCGGGCTGGGCGCGGCGAACGGCGACACCAGGGCGATCACGCCGGCCTCGTAGGTGCCGAAGCCGCCCGGCGTGTGGATCGGCAGCACGGTGGAGAGGTCACCGCCGATGGCGCCCAGCAGCGCCTGCGCGGCCGGCAGCCCGGCGAGCAACGCGAACACCGCCGCCAGCGCCGCCAGCTTGAGACCCCAGGCGCTCCAGCTCAGCAGGAGATCCAGGCCGACCTGGCCGGTGCGCTGCGGCACGCCGCCCAGCAGCCGGCGCAGCAGCCGCGCGCCGCCGTTCTCGCGATCGGCCAGCAGCTTTGCCAGGACGCGCTGCACGACCGGAGCCAGCAGGGGCAGGCTGGCGATCAACAGGGCCAGTGCGTACCAGCCGTCCGGGCCGGGCGCCGCCCAGAGTCGCGGACCCAGGGTCGCGGCGGCGAGGGCCGCCAGCACATTGAGGTCGAGCAGGCGCAACCACAGCAGGGTGCCGGCGCCGTGGGCCAGATCGACCCCGAACCAGCGCTGCAACAGCAGCGGGAAGCTGGCCTCGCCGGTGCGCGCCGGCAATATCAGGTTCAGCGCATTGTTGAGCAGGATCAGCCGCAGGCAGTCCAGCCAGCGACCGCGCGGGATCGCCGGCTCGGCCAGGTAGATCCGGAGCGCGCGGAGCGAGTAGCTGGCGAGCTGCGCCAGTACCACCAGCAGCACCAGGGCCAGCGGCACCGCCGACCAGGGCGCCAGCAGGCGGGCGAAGCCCCACCAGTGCTCGATGGCCCAGGCGAACAGCAGCAGCGCCGCGAGTTGCGCGAGATAGAGCAGGGATCGTTTCAAATGTGCTGGGCGGCGGCGGGCGAGCGCGCATCTTAGCCGCGCCTACCGCTATAAACTGTGGGCATGAGACGCCTTGCTTCCCCTTTGTTGCCATTGCGCGTGGTCGCATGCCGGCGACGGCTCGCCACGCTACGATCCCCACGCGCCGCGTGGGGCCCCTCCACGCTGCTCGCGTCGCCATGAGCTACTTAGCCCTCGCCCGCAAATACCGTCCCCGCCGCTTCGAAGACGTGATGGGCCAGGCGCATGTCGTCAAGGCGCTGAGTCACGCGCTGGACCACGACCGCCTGCACCCGGCGATTCTGCTCACCGGCACCCGGGGCGTCGGCAAGACCACGCTGGCGCGGATCATCGCCAAGGGCCTCAACTGCGAGACCGGCGTCACCAGCCAGCCCTGCGGGCTGTGCGGCAGTTGCAAGGAGGTCGATCAGGGCCGTTTCGTCGATCTGCTGGAAATCGACGCCGCCTCCAACACCGGTGTCGATGATGTGCGCCAGGTGATCGAGAACGCCCAGTACGCGCCGGCGCGCGGCCGCTACAAGGTCTATCTGATCGACGAAGTCCACATGCTCAGCAAGGCCGCCTTCAACGCCCTGCTGAAGACGCTGGAAGAGCCGCCGAAGCATGTGAAGTTCATCCTCGCCACCACCGACCCGCAGAAGCTCTTGGTGACGGTGCTGTCGCGCTGCCTGCAGTTCAATCTCAAGCGCCTGCCGCAATCGCTGATCCGCGAGCAGATCGCCAAGGTGCTGACCGAGGAAGGGCAGGGCTTCGAGCCCGGCGCCCTGGCCGAGCTGGCCCGCTCCGCCGACGGCTCCATGCGCGACGCACTCTCGCTCACCGACCAGGCCATCGCCTTCGCCGGTGGCGGCACCCTGCAACGCGAGCCGGTGGAGGCCATGCTCGGCACCAGCGGCCGGCGCAGCCTGTTCGAGCTGCTGGCGGCGATTGCCGGCGATGACCGCGAGGCCCTGCTGAGCGGCATCCAGCGGCTGGAAGAACAGGCGCCGGACTACGCCGCCCTGCTCAGCGAGCTGGCCGCGCAGTTGCAGCGGCTGGCGGTGTTGCAGCTCCTGCCCAAGGCGCAGAACGAGGACGACGACCCGGCCCTGATCGAGCTGAAGAGCCGGTTCGCGGCGGAAGACCTGCAACTGCATTACCAGATCGCCGTGCTCGGCCGTCGTGATCTCGGTTGGGCGCCGGACCCGCGCATCGGCTTCGAGATGACCCTGCTGCGCATGCTGGCGTTCCGGCCGGAGGCGCCCGGCCCCGAGGGGCAGGGCCCGCGTCGGGGCGAGACTTCGGTGGCTGGCGGCCCCGCCGCGCGTCCGGCCAGCACGCCCGCCGCCGGCGCGCCGCGCGCCCCGGTCGCCAGCCAGACGCAGCCCGCGCCCCAGGCCCGCGCGCAGGAACCGGCGGCACCGGCCAAGCCCAAACTCAGCGTGCCGGCGGTGGTGGCTCCGGTGGCAGAGCCGCCGGTGGCCGTGCCGGAGCCGCTCGCCGCCGACGCCAGCTGGAGCACGCGCATCGCAGCCCTGCACCTGGATGCGATGGTCAAGCAGTTGGCGCTGAACTGCGCCTGGACCGCCCACGAGGGCGAGTCGCTGCGGCTGACGCTGGACTCCAAGGTGAAGCACTTGCTCACCGAGGAACGGCGCCTGGCCTTGCAGAAGGCGCTGGCGGCGCAATTTGGTCAAAATCTCCAGCTCGCCATCGACCTCGGCATCGGCAGTCTCGACACCCCGGTGGCGCAGGCGCTGGCTCAGATCGACGCCCGCCAGAAGGCGGCCGAGGCCAGCATCGAGCAGGACCCGGCGATACGCGCCTTCCGCGAGCAGTTCGGCGCCCTGCTGCGTCCGGGTAGCATTCGCCCCCTTTGAACCCCTGCGGACCCGCTGAGCGGTCCGCCAATTAGCCCCAGGAGTAACGACATGAAAGGCCCCATGGCCCAGATTCTGGCCCAAGCCCAGAAGATGCAGGAAAACGTCAAGCGCGCGCAGGACGAGATCGCCCGACTGGAGATCACCGGCGAAGCCGGCGCCGGCATGGTCAAGGTCACGCTCACCGGCAAGCACCAGGCGAAGAAGGTCGAGATCAACGCCGAGGCCCTGACCGAGGACAAGGAATTCCTCGAAGACCTGATCGCCGCCGCCATCAACGACGCCGCCCAAAAGCTGGAAGCGGCGACCCAGGCGAAGATGTCGGCGGTCACCGCCGGCATGCCCATGCCGCCTGGGTTCGCAGGGTTTTAGGCGATTGCCTGGCATGGCAATCGACTCCGGCGAACGCCGCGACAGGGATGTCGCGGCCGGGGGTGAATCTGGGCGCGCACTCGCGGCAGGGATGCCGGCGCGGGGATTGCTAGAGGCTGTCGCATGACCTCCTACTCGCCGCGCCTCGGCCGGCTGATCGAGGCGCTGCGCCGCCTGCCGGGCGTCGGCCCGAAGTCGGCTCAGCGCATGGCCCTGCATTTGTTGCAGCGCGACCGCGAGGGCGCGGAGTTTCTGGCGCGGGCGATCGGCGAGGCGCTGAGCGGCATCGAGCGCTGCCCGCGCACGCGGATGTTCTGCGAGCCGGCGCACTGTGGTTTCTGCAGCGCCTCGCGCGCCAAGGCCGGCCAGCTCTGCGTGGTGGAGAACCCGGCCGATCTCATCGCCATCGAGAACAGCACGCCCTACCGCGGCCGCTACTTCGTGCTGATGGGGCGGCTGTCGCCCCTGGACGGCGTCGGCCCTGAGGCCCTGGGCCTGGATCTGTTGGCCGAGCAACTGGGCGACGGGACGGTGCAGGAGCTGATCATCGCCACCAATCCCACCGTCGAGGGCGAGGCCACTGCCCACTACATCGCCGAGCTGGCGCGCGCGCGCAACGTGAAGGTGACGCGCATCGCCCACGGCGTGCCCATGGGCGGCGAGCTGGAATACGTCGATGGCGGCACGCTCAGCCACGCTTTCGCGGGCCGCCAGCTGCTGTAGCGCGTTGGCGCCGAGCGCGGCGCCTAGATCGACAGCTCGCGCAGATCGGCGGCCGGCTCGGATTCTTCCCAGAGCTGGATGAAGTCCTCGCGCTCGCGCTTGGCGAGGGCCGGGGCGTCGGCCTGCCAGCGCGATACCAGTTCGCGCGCATCCTGGCGCTGCAGCAGGTGACGGGCATCGACGATCAGCAACTCGTCCAGGCGGTCGCGGCGGCGCTCGTGGCTGAGCTGGCGGGTTTCGATGCGGCTGGGCACACGGCGGGCGAGGGCGACCAGCGGGTGGCCGCGTCGGGCCAGCTCGGTGCGGTTCAGCAACAGCCGCACTTGCGCCCGCTCGCTGGACAGCACGAAGCGCTTCACCGCCTCGACGAACTCGGCGCTGCCATACAGACGCGGGTCCAGTTCCAGGCTCAGTAGCAACAGCTCGCGCTGCGCGCCGCCGACCGCGGCCAGGGCGGTGGCGGCAAAGCCCTCCAGGCCTTCAACCGCAACCGCCTCGCTCACGGCTTGCGCGCCTGGCTGGCGGCGTTGCCGATGTAGCTCGCCGGAGTCATCGCCAGCAGCCGCTCCTTGGCATCCGCCGGCAGTTCCAGACCCTTGACGAACTCGCGGATCGCCTCGCGGCCGATCTTCTGGCCACGGGTCAGGCGCTTGAGCTGCTCATAGGGTTCCGGCAGGCCGTAGCGGCGCATCACGGTCTGGATCGCCTCGCCCAGTACCTCCCAGTTTTCGTCGAGATCCTTGCCCAGCTTCCAGGCGTCGCCTTCCAGCTTGGAGATGCCCTTCTGCAGCGACTGATAGGCGATCAGCGAGTGCGCGGCGCCGACGCCGAGGTTGCGCAGCACGGTGGAGTCGGTGAGGTCACGCTGCCAGCGCGAGATCGGCAGCTTCTCGGCGAGGTGCTGCAACAGGGCGTTGGCGATGCCGAGATTGCCCTCGGCGTTCTCGAAGTCGATGGGATTGACCTTGTGCGGCATGGTCGAGCTGCCAACTTCACCGGCCACCGCGCGCTGCTTGAAATAGCCCACCGAGATATAGCTCCAGACATCGCGCGCGAAGTCGATCAGGATGGTGTTGTAGCGCGACAGTGCGTGGAAGTATTCGGCGATGTAGTCGTGCGGCTCGATCTGGGTGGTGGCCGGGCTCATTTCCAGGCCTAGGCTGGCGATGAAATCGGCAGCCATCGCCGGCCAATCGAGTTCCGGATAGGCGGCCAGATGCGCGTTCCAGTTGCCGACCGCGCCATTGATCTTGCCCAGGCAAGGCACTGCCGCCAGCTGCTGGCGCTGGCGCTTGAGACGCGCCACGAACACCGCCATCTCCTTGCCCAGCGTGGTGGGCGAGGCCGGCTGGCCGTGGGTACGGCTGAGCATGGGCTGCTCGGCGTACTGCTGCGAGAGCGAGGAGATCGCGCCGATGGTCTTGTCGATCGAGGGCAGCAGCACTTTTTCGCGGGCGTCGCGCAGCATCAGCGCGTGGGCGAGGTTGTTCATGTCCTCGCTGGTGCAGGCGAAGTGGATGAACTCGGTGACCGCCGCCAGCTCCGGATGGCCCTGGGCCTTGTCCTTGAGGTAGTACTCGACCGCCTTCACATCGTGGTTGGTGGTCTGCTCCTTGACCTTGATCCACTGCGCCTCGTCGACGTTGAAGTTGGCGATGATCGCCTCCAGCCGGGCGTGGGCGGCGTCCGACAGCGGCGGCACCTCCGGGATGCCCTGGTGGCGGCTCAGGGTCTGCAGCCAGCGGATCTCGGCGATCACGCGGTAGCGCATCAGCCCATACTCGGAGAAGAATTCGCGCAGGGCGACAGTCTTCTCGGCGTAGCGGCCGTCGATGGGGGAGATGGCGGAGAGCGAGGTCAGGTTCATCGGGCGGGCTTGGGTCGGTCCGCCGGGCTGCGGCGGTGGCTGCGAAGGACGCGCATTTTACGCGACGAGGTGCAATTGCCATGAACAAGTTCAGGATCGAGCGCGACAGCCTGGGGCCCATGCAGGTGCCGGCGCAGGCCTTGTGGGGTGCCCAGACCCAGCGGGCGGTGGAGAATTTTCCGGTTTCCGGCCTGCGCATGCCGCGTCCGTTCATCCGCGCCCTGGGGCTGATCAAGGCCACCGCCGCCGAGGCCAATGCCGGCCTGGGCCTGCTCGATGCCGCCCGCGCCGAGGCGATCGCCGCCGCCGCCAGCGAGGTGGCCGAAGGTGCCCACGACGAGCAGTTCCCGGTGGATGTGTTCCAGACCGGCTCCGGCACTTCCAGCAACATGAACGCCAACGAGGTGATCGCCCGCCTCGCCAGCCGTGCCGCCGGCCTGGTGGTGCACCCCAACGACCACGTCAACTACGGGCAGTCGTCCAACGATGTGATTCCCACCACCCTGCACGTGGCGGCGGCGCTGCTGGTGCAGGAGCAGCTGAAGCCGGCGCTGGCGCACTTGCAGAAGGTGATCGAGGCCAAGGCGCGCAGCCTGCGCGGTCAGGTCAAGACCGGCCGCACCCATCTGATGGACGCCATGCCGCTGCGCTTCGACCAGGAGCTGTCGGGCTGGGCGCAGCAGATCAAGAACGGCCAGGCGCGGCTGGACGCCACTCTGCCGCGCCTGCTGGCCCTGGCTCAAGGCGGCACCGCGGTCGGCACCGGCATCAATGCCCATCCGCGCTTCGCGCGCAGCTTCGCGCGGCTCCTGGCGCGGCGCACCGGGCTCAAGTTCCTGCCCAGCCCCAATGCCTTTGAGAGCCTGGCGACGGTGGACGCGGCGGCCGAGCTGTCCGGTCAGTTGAAGGTGATCGCTGGCTCGCTGATGAAGATCGCCAACGACCTGCGCTGGATGAACTCCGGGCCGCTGGCCGGCCTGGGCGAGATCGCCCTGCCGACCCTGCAGCCGGGGAGTTCGATCATGCCGGGCAAGGTCAATCCGGTGATTCCGGAGGCGACCTGCATGGTCGCCGCCCAGGTGATCGGCAACGACGCGGCGATCACCATCGCCGCCCAGTCCGGCAACTTCCAGCTCAACGTCATGCTGCCGCTGGTGGCGCACAACCTCTTGCAGTCGCTGGAGCTGCTGGCCAATGTCAGCCGCCTGCTGGCCGATCGCGCCATCGCCGGCTTCGTGGTCAACCAGGACCACATCGACGAGGCGCTGGCGAAGAACCCCATCCTGATCACCGCGCTCAACGAGAAGATCGGCTACGAGCGTGGCGCCGCCATCGCCAAACGCGCCTACGCCGAGCGGCGGCCGGTGCTGGAGGTGGCGCTGGAAGAAACCGGTCTGTCCGAGCGCAGCCTGCGGCGTCTGCTTGATCCGGCGGCTCTGACCGAGGGCGGTATCAAAGGTGGTTCCGGCGGCGCCGGCGGCTGAGCCACGACCATTGGTCGGAATGGCGGCTGATTCCATCGGCAGGCCGTCGGCGGCACCCCGTTTGCGAATAGGCTTGAATACAGAAGAACACGCCAGGAGGCTCTCCATGTTCCGCAGCTCCGCTCGCAAGTCCGAACCCGTTGCCGTTTCCCTGCCGCCGGCCTATCTGACCGTCTATGCCGCCGAGGCCGGCCGCCACGATCCGCACTTGGCGCCGGGCCTGGAATCGCTGCTGCCGCCGGGCACCCGCTACGAGCTGGCCGCGCCGCCGGAGCCGCAGCGCGAGGGCACGCCGCTGATCCCGGCCTCTTCCGAGTTCGTGGTCAGTCTGTTCCTCGACCCCGAGCAGCTCGATGGCATCGCCGACAAGGTGCTGGCGGCGCGTTCCGGCGGTCGCCACAACAGCCTGGTGATCGTCATTAACGGCCGGCAGTTCGGTGCGCTGGGACGTTGGCTGGAACGGCGCAGTTCCGCTGGTCGGCTGGCCGGTGTGCATCTGATGGTGGCGCGGGATGTCTCCGACGCCCTGGCGCAGTTGCCGCGGCGACTGAGCCCGGTGGTCGAGGACAACCTGATCCGCATGCCGATCTCCACCGAGATCGATAACCCCGGCTACAAGAGCTTCTACATCTTCAGTCCGGAGCTGCATGCGGTGGTGGCGCGCATCCGCGCCTTCGCCAAGAACGGCGTCAGCCGCGCCTACCTGCTCGGCGGCCCCGGTAGCGGCAAGACCTCGCTGGCCTTCTACTACTTCCTGGTGCGCAACAAGGGCCGTTTTGTCTCGGTGAACCTGGCGGCGGAGAACACCGGCGACAAGGCGGCGATCAAGTCCCTGCTCTGCGGCCATGTGTCCGGCGCCTTCCCCGGCGCTGGCGGTCGTACCGGCGCCTTCTCGCATGCCCGCGACGGCGTCTGCTTCCTCGACGAGGCGCATGGCGTCACCGGTGCGGTGATGGAAACCCTGATGGAGGCGCTGGACAACGGTCAGTACCTGCCCTTCGGCGCCTCCGCCAAGCAGTCGCTGGACTGCGCCCTGCTGTTCGCCACCAACCGTAGTTGGGAGCACCTGCGCAACTCAGTGAACATCGACGAGTTCACCCGCCTGGGCGCCGCCACCATCTCGGTGCCGGAACTGCACCGGCGCGAGGAGGACATGATCGCCGTGGTTGCCGCCAATCTCGCCAAGCTGGGTTCGCGCTGCACCAGCTGGCGGGTGCCGGAGGGTTTGTCGGAACCGGCCTGGCAGGCGATCCGCGATTGCCGCTGGCACGGCAACGTCCGCGCCCTGACCCGCGTGCTGGAGGCGGCCTTCGTCGATTCCGCCATGCGCGAGGACTCGCGCGGTCTGCTGGAGCTGGACGACATCCGCAACGGCATCGCGCTCTGGGAGCCGGCGGATCACCACGGCCACGCGGTGTACGCTTCCAACTGAGGTGTGGGTGGGCCCGGATAAACCGCCGCCTTGGCTTTTCCCTCACAGCGAGCGCGCAGCGCGAGTGCCCTCACAGCCGACCAGCGCAGCGAGGTCGGCGCCCTCACAGGGCCGCGCCGCGGCCCGCCCTCACGGCAGTGGAGTGCGGTGAGCCCGCGCGCGCAGGAGGCCCAGCCGCCGCCCGCACGCTGGTAGGATGCGCGCCTGCCGAAAACCAACCGCCAGACTCCCAGCCATGAGCACTATCCGCCAGGACGATTTCATCCAGTCCATCGCCGACGCCTTCCAGTACATCAGCTACTACCACCCGCTGGACTACATCCAGGCGCTGGGCGAGGCCTATGACCGCGAGGAGTCGCCAGCGGCGAAGGACGCCATCGCCCAGATTCTGACCAACTCGCGCATGTGTGCCGAGGGCAAGCGGCCGATCTGCCAGGACACCGGCATCTGCGTGGTCTTCCTCAAGGTCGGCATGAACGTGCGCTGGGACGCCACGCTGTCGGTGCAGGACATGGTCAACGAGGGCGTGCGCCGCGCCTACCTCAACCCCGAGAACAAGCTGCGCGCCTCGGTGCTGGCCGACCCGGCTGGCAAGCGCACCAACACCAAGGACAACACCCCGGCGGTGATCCACTACGAGATCGTCCCGGGCGATCACGTCGAGGTCACCTGTGCTGCCAAGGGCGGCGGCAGCGAGAACAAGTCCAAGCTGGTCTGCCTCAACCCCAGCGATTCCATCGTCGACTGGGTGCTGAAGACTGTGCCGACCATGGGCGCCGGCTGGTGCCCGCCGGGCATCCTGGGCCTCGGCATCGGCGGCACGCCGGAAAAGGCGGCGGTGATGGCCAAGGAGGCGATCATGGCGCCGGTGGACATCCATCTGGTCAAGGCCAAGAAGGCGCGCGGCGAGACCCTCACCAAGGTTGAGGAACTGCGCCTGGAGCTGCTGGAGAAGGTCAACGCGCTGGGCATCGGTGCCCAGGGTCTGGGCGGTCTCACCACCGTGCTCGATGTGAAAATCATCGACTACCCGACCCACGCCGCCAGCCTGCCGGTGGCGATGATCCCCAACTGCGCCGCCACCCGGCATGTGCACTTCGAGCTGGACGGCAGCGGCCCGGCCAAGCTGGAAGCGCCCAAGCTGGAAGACTGGCCGCAGGTGACCTGGGCGGCCGACACCAAGACCTCCACCCGCGTGAATCTCGACACCCTGACGCCGGCAGAAGTGGCGAGCTGGAAGCCGGGCCAGACTCTGCTGCTGAACGGCAAGATGCTCACCGGCCGCGATGCCGCCCACAAGCGCATCCAGGACATGCTCGCCAAGGGCGAGAAGCTGCCGGTGGACTTCACTAACCGCGTCATCTACTACGTCGGCCCGGTCGATCCGGTGCGCGACGAGGCGGTGGGGCCGGCTGGCCCGACCACCGCCACGCGCATGGACAAGTTCACCGAGATGATGCTGGCGAAGACCGGTCTGATCGCCATGATCGGCAAGGCCGAGCGCGGCCCGGTGGCCATCGAAGCGATCAAGAAGCACAAGAGCGCCTACCTGATGGCGGTGGGTGGCGCGGCCTATCTGGTGTCGAAGGCGATCAAGTCGGCCAAGGTGCTGGGCTTCGAGGACATCGGCATGGAGGCCATCTACGAGTTCGAGGTGGTCGATATGCCGGTGACGGTGGCGGTCGACGCGCAGGGAACTTCCGTGCACGAGACCGGGCCCAAGCTCTGGCAGGGCAAGCTCGCGGGCATCCCCGTGGTTTCGGCCTGATCCATTTTTTCCAGTACGCCAACCAGAGACGCCATGAAGGCCTTGCTCAGCTACCGCGGTCTCAGTTTCCTCGGCTTTGCCGGCTGCGCCAGCGGCTTGCTGATGGCGATCTTCTTCTTCCAGAAGTTCCTGGGACTGGAACCCTGCCCGATGTGCATCTTCCAGCGCGTCGCCATGCTCTCGGCCGGGCTGGTGTTCCTGGTTGCCGCGCTGCACGGCCCCAAGGCCTGGGGGCGCTGGGTCTACAGCGGTCTGGCGGCGCTGGCCAGCGCCATCGGTGCCGGTATCGCCTGGCGGCACGTCTGGCTGCAGGGCTTGCCGGAGGACCAGCGCCCGGCCTGCGGGCCGACGCTGAGCTATCTGATGGACATGATGCCTCTACAGGAGGTGGTCACCACCATCCTCAAGGGCGACGGCAACTGCGCCAAGATCGACTGGACCTTCCTGGGCCAGAGCCTGCCGTTTTGGACCCTGGTGGTGTTCGTTGCGCTGATCGCCTGGGCCTTGCTGACGCCCTGGTTCGCCCGCCGCTGATCGCGCCGGCTTATCGGGGGCGGGTGGTTTCGATCGAGGTCAGCTTGCCGGCCTCGAATACCAGTCGCAGTTTCTCCAGGGCATCGGCGCCGGTGCCGATGCCGATACCTGCGCCGACGCTGGTGCCGCCGCCGCCGCTGTAGCTGCCTAGGCCGAAGTTGAGCGCCGGGCCGCGGTCCTGGTAGGACCAGATTTCCGCTTCTCCCTGTTCGGTCTGCCGGCTGTAGATCCGGCTGGGCTCACCCAGGGCCATGCGGGCCTGTTCGGGGCTGAACCCGATGGCCACCTGTCCGGCCCGGATTTTCTCCCGCACCTCGGCGGGGTAGCCGTCGAAAACTCCCTGCCGCTCGCTGATGCGCGAGGCGGTGGTGCTGCAGGCGGCGAGCATCGCGGCCAGTGCCAGTTTGGGAGCGAGCTTGACGTAGGCGGTTCTCATGGTGGCTCCGTTCAATCATGGGAGTGAAGCTGGGCGGTGCCCTTGCCTGCTCGGACCCCGGGCTCGCGGCGAAGTTGCGGGCGGCGATTCTCAGGGCGACAGGGAAGGGATACCCTTGCAAGTCCATATTCGCCGATTCGTTGACCTCGCCATGAGCACCGCCACCACTGATCTTTCCGACGCCCATCCCGAAGCCCAGGTCGCCGAACCGCTGTTCGCCGACTACGGCGGCCGGCTGGCTTTTCACGGCCCGATCAAGACCCTGAAGGTCTTCGAGGACAACGCCTTGGTGCGTTCCACCCTGGAAACTCCCGGCGAGGGTCGTGTGCTGGTGGTGGATGGCGGCGGCTCCACCCGCTGCGCGCTGGTGGGTGGCCTGCTGGGCGAGTTGGCGGTGAAGAACAAGTGGGCTGGCATCGTGGTGTTTGGCTACATCCGCGACGCCGCCGAGATCGCCGAGCAGGATTTCGGCCTCAAGGCCTTGGGCACCCATCCGCGCAAGAGCGAGAAGGGTCTGCACTCCGGGCATGTCGACAAGGTGGTGACGTTCGCCGGGGTTACCTTCAAACCGGGCGCTTGGCTGTATGCCGACCTAGACGGGATCGTGGTTTCGGATTCCGCGATTCACAAGAAGTAGGCTGGTATCCGGCAGGACCGAATGGCCCGCTTCGGCGGGCCTTTTGTTTGGGCGGCTTCGCTTTGATGCTGCTGGGTTGCGGTTCGCGCATTCGCGCTCTTTTTGCTGCGCAGGGGGTGAGGTCTTTCTTTCGCCTCTTGGCGACTTACTTTTCTTT
Organism: Nevskiaceae bacterium; assembly: GCA_004297005.1. Lineage (GTDB taxonomy): Bacteria > Pseudomonadota > Gammaproteobacteria > Nevskiales > Nevskiaceae > Stagnimonas. Next base: position 102,714 of record SCVA01000057.1, on the reverse strand, counting down.
GCTTGTGCAAAGAAAAGTAAGCAAAAGAAAGCACACCCCTGCGTAGCGCCCCCTTCGGGGGTACCCTGCGATGCTCGCGGCCGGGGGGACGCGCCCGAACTCGGCGCCCTATAGGCGCCTCAAACATGCGGGCGCTTCCATACCCCCCGACCACTGCGCTTCTCGGCGCTTACGAAGGGGAGGGCAAGTCAACAGCTACATCAAAAGCCACATCAACCGCACTCAGGCTCGTCGGCTACGCCGACATCGCGCGAGCGCAGCAAGCGCCTGCCGTTGACGTTACGGCGGGCGAAGACCGCCGTGCTGTAGATGGTCCGGTCCCCTTCGTGGCGCCGAGAAGCGGAGGTCTCCGGGGGTATGGAAGCCGGCGCTTGTTTGAGGCGCCTATAGGGCGCCGAGTTCGCCGGCGTCCCCCGGAGACCGAGCATCGCAGGTTTACCCCCAAAGGGGGCGCTACGCAGGGGTGTGCTTTCTTTTGCTTACTTTTCTTTGCACAAGCAAAGAAAAGTGAGTCGCCAAGAGGCGAAATAAAGCTCCCAAACCCTGCACCGAAAAAAGAGCGCGAACGCGCGAACCACAACCTAGCAAGCGGACAAAAGCTTAAACACCCGTCCAGTAAACTGCGCGCTCTCCACCTCAAGACCAACACCCCCATGCAAGACATGACCACCGGCCCCATCCGCGGCCACGTCCTGCGGATGATGAGCTTCATGCTGGTCGGCATGCTCACCCAGACCCTCTACGCCCTGGTGGACATCTGGTGGGTGAGCAGGCTCGGCAAAGAAGCCATCGCCGCCGTCAGCGTCGCCAGCAACCTGATGTTCGTGGTGCTGGCGGTCTCGCAGATCCTGGGCGTCGGCGTGGTGGCCCTGGTGTCGCAGGCCTTCGGCGCCAAAAACGAGCGGCAGGTGCAATACCTGTTCAATCAGGCGCAGGCGCAGTCCATTGCCGCTGCGCTGCTGTTCCTGTTGATCGGCTACGCCGGCAAGGACTACTACGCCGCCCGGCTGGCGGGCGACGCCGTAACCGCCGCACTGGCGAGCCAGTTCCTGGCCTGGTTCATTCCGGCCCAGAGTCTGTTGTTCCTGATGACCGGCCTGGGCTCGGCCCTGCGCGGCATCGGCGCCATGAAGCCGGGGCTGATCGCCCAGGTCGGCTCGGTGCTGCTCAACATGCTGCTGGCGCCGTTCCTGATCTTCGGCTGGCTGGGCGCTCCCGCCCTGGGCGTGGCCGGCGCGGCGCTCGCCACCTTCCTCGCCACCCTGGCGGCGGTGCTGGGCCTGGTCTGGTACCTCGGGCGCGCCAGTACCTATCTGAGGATCGACTGGGCGCAGTGGCGGCCGGACTGGGCGCTGTGGCGGCGCATGCTGGCCATCGGGCTGCCTTCCGGGGCCGAGTTCCTGATCATGTCGCTGATCCTGGGCCTGATCTACTGGGTGATCCGGCCTTTCGGCGCCGAGGCGCAGGCAGGCTTCGGCATCGGCATGCGGATCATGCAGGCCGGCTTCATGCCGGCGGTGGCGCTCAGCTTCGCGGTGGCGGCGGTGGCCGGGCAGAACTATGGCGCCGGACATCACCAGCGGGTGCAACAGAGCTTTACCGAGAGCGCCAAGCTCAATATCGGCTTCATGCTGCTGTTCACCCTGGTCTGCCAGCTGGCGCCGGCGGCGATGATGGGCTGGTTCTCCAGCGAGCCCGCCGTGGTGGCGGTCGGCGCCGACTACCTGCGCTTTATCTCCTGGAACTACGTAGCCTCCGGCCTGATCATGGTCGCGGCCGGCCTGTTCCAGGGCCTGGGCAATACCTTGCCCTCACTGCTGGCCTCCGCCTCGCGGCTGCTGAGCTTCGTACTGCCGGTGCTGTGGCTGGCCGGGCGGGAGGGCTTTCAGTTGCACCAGGTCTGGATAGTCTCCGCCACCTCGGTCGCTCTGCAGATGGTCTTGAGCTTGTCGCTGCTGCGCCGGGAATTCCGCCACAAGCTGGCGGCCCCGGCTGTAGGCTGAACCTTGCTCAGGCGGCGTTGCGGCCGTGCATGAACTTGGCGAAGGCGCCGGCGGTAAAGAACATGAACACGCCGTAGACCGCAGCCGGAATCACCATCACGGGCGACACCAGGGCGCCGACCGCCATCGCCAGGGTGGTGTTGTGCACCCCTAATTCGATGGCTATGGCGGTGGACTGCCTGCTGTCCAGCCTTGCCAGACGAGCGATCTGGAAGCTCAGGCCCATGGCCAGCACATTCAGCGCCAGCACCGCCGGGCCGACCTTGCCGATGGCGCCGCCGAGGTTGTGCCATTCAGCCCAGATCACCACCGCCACCACCAGCACGAAGAAGATCATCGCCAGGTTCTTGGCCGGCTTTTCCACCCGCTGCGCGAAGGCGGGCAGGGCGGCGCGGATCGTCATGCCGAAAGCCAGGGGCACCAGGGTGATGAGCAGTACTTTCTTGACGATACCGACCATGTCCAGGTTCGGTGCTACTCCATCCGTCGCGAAGTGGGCGCTGGCCAGACCCAGGTAAAGGGGAACTGTGAACACCGCCGCCAGGCTGCTGATCGCGGTCATGGTCACCGACAGCGCGGTGTCGCCGCGGGCCAGGTGGGTGAGCATGTTGGCGGTGGTGCCGCCGGGGGCGGCGCCCAGCAGAACCATGCCGATGGCGAGTTCCGGCGGCAGGGCGAACAGCTTGGCCAGAGCGAAGCCCAGCAGCGGTGACAGCAGCAGCAGGTTGGCGAGGCCGATGGCCACGCCCTTAGGAAACAGCACCACGCGCCGGAAGTCGGCGAGCGTCAGTGCCAGTCCCAGGCTGGTCATGATCACGAACAGGGACAAAGGCAGCAGCGCGCCTGTGAAGCCGGCACCGGTCATGGTCTCTCCTCTAGTTGGCATTAGCGGTATTTGTGTCCGCATCATCCCGAGGCGGGCTTCAGATCACAAGGCGTGTAGGCGCGCCGCTATAATTCGCGCCACTTTTATTGCGGCCGCGCGAGTGGTTCGCGGTCTTCCGGTTTCCCTTGAACCTCAGGAGTTGCACCATGACCCTGCCTGCCGGCATCGAAATCACGGGCCCGCTGTCCCCGGCCTACAAGAAAGTCCTGACGCCGGAAGCGCTGAAGTTCCTCGCCAAGCTGGTCCGCAAGCACGGCCCGACCCGCGAGAAGCTGCTCGCCAAGCGCGCCGAACGCCAGAAGCTGATCGACGCCGGCAAGAAGCCGGGTTTCCTCAAGGAGACCAAGAAGATCCGTGACGGCAAGTGGAAGATCGCCGGCATCCCGAAGGATCTGCTCGACCGCCGAGTCGAGATCACCGGTCCGGTCGATCGCAAGATGATCATCAACGCGCTCAACTCGGGTGCGAAGTGCTTCATGGCCGACTTCGAGGATTCCGCCTCGCCGACCTGGCAGTTGATGATGGATGGCCAGATCAACCTCGCCGACGCGGTGCGCCGCAAGATCAGCTTCAAGAACCCGGACGGCAAGGAATACAAGCTCAACAAGGACATCGCGACCCTGATCGTGCGTCCGCGCGGCTGGCACCTGGACGAGAAGCACGTGCTGATCGACGGCAAGCCGGTCCCCGGCGGCATCTTCGACTTCGCGCTGTACTTCTTTCACAACGCCAAGGAGCTGCTGAAGCGCGGCAGCGGCCCGTACTTCTACCTGCCGAAGATGCAGTCGCATCTGGAAGCGAAGCTCTGGAACGCGATCTTCGTCGACGCCCAGAACGAGCTGAAGATCCCGCAGAAGACCATCAAGGCCACGGTGCTGATCGAGACCCTGTGGGCGGCCTTCGAGATGGACGAGATCCTCTACGAACTGCGCAACCACATCGTCGCCCTCAACTGCGGCCGCTGGGACTACATCTTCAGCTGCATCAAGACCCTCAACGCCCATGGCGACTGGGTGGTGCCGGACCGTCTGCAGGTGACGATGGACAAGCACTTCCTGGACAGCTACTCGAAGCTGCTGTGCGAGACCACCCACAAGCGCGGTGCCTTCGCGATGGGCGGCATGGCCGCCTTCATCCCGACCAAGGACGCGGCGAAGAACGAGGAAGTGTTCGCCAAGGTGCGCGCCGACAAGCTGCGCGAGGTGAAGAATGGCCACGACGGTACCTGGGTCGCGCACCCGGGCCTGGTGCCGGTCGCCATGGAAGTGTTCAACGAGCACATGCCGACGCCGAACCAGTTGCACAAGCAGTTCAACTACAAGATCAAGGCCGCCGACCTGCTGGCCAAGCCGGAAGGCCAGATCACCGAGGGCGGCCTGCGCAACAACATCAATGTCGGCATCGGCTATATGGAAGCCTGGATTCGCGGTACCGGCTGCGTGCCCCTGCACAACCTGATGGAAGACGCCGCCACCGCCGAGATCAGCCGCACCCAGGTCTGGCAGTGGCTGAAGTATGGCGCGGTGCTGGCCGATGGCCGCCCGGTCACCCGCGAGCTGGTGCTGAAGATCGTCGACGAGGAGCTGGAGGCCTACAAAAAGCAGCTGGGCGTGGAGAAGTTCTACCAGGGTCGCTTCGTTGAGGCCGCTGGCATCGTCGCCCGCATGTCCACCGCGCCCAAGTGCGAGGAGTTCCTCACACTGCCGGGCTACCGCTATCTCGATTGAGTTGCGGTCCGGGTGTAACAAAAGGGCGCCTCTGGCGCCCTTTTTTGTGACACCGGCCTGGTTGGCGCCGGCATGTGCCTATGTCGCTCCTATATAAGGACAGTCCCGGTTGCGGTCGGTGCTGGGCGGGCGACCAAGGTCTAGTCCATTCCGGTCAGGCGAGCTGACAATCATGTTGTGCGGTGCAAAAAAGTCGCCTGTATAATTCGCGCCCGCGAATCCGGCTTTCACCGTTCTGACATCCTCAGGCGGGGTTCCAGGGCCGGATTCAACGTTTTTCTTTCCCACCCGCAAGGACTTCACCGATGTCGACTCGCGAAGAGCAGATCAAGGCCCTCGAAACCGATTGGGCGACCAACCCCCGCTGGAAGCTGGTCAAGCGCGGCTATTCCGCGGCCGATGTCGTCCGCCTGCGCGGCAACATGCAGATCGAGTACACCCTCGCCAAGCAGGGCGCCGAGAAGCTCTGGGCCAAGGTCAACGGCGGCGCCAAGAAGGGCTATGTCAACGCCTTCGGTGCCATCACCGCCGGCCAGGCGATGCAGCAGGCCAAGGCCGGCCTGGAAGCCGTGTATCTGTCCGGCTGGCAGGTTGCCGCCGACGGCAACACCTCCGAAACCATGTACCCCGACCAGTCGCTCTACGCGTACGACTCGGTGCCGACCATGGTTCGCCGCATCAACAACACCTTCAAGCGCGCCGACGAGATCCAGTGGAGCCGTGGCATCGAGGCCGGTCACAAGGACTTCGTTGACTACTTCCTGCCGATCGTGGCCGACGCCGAAGCCGGCTTCGGTGGCGTGCTGAACGCCTTCGAGCTGATGAAGAACATGATCGCCGCCGGCGCCGCCGGTGTGCACTTCGAAGACCAGCTCGCGGCCGTGAAGAAGTGCGGCCACATGGGCGGCAAGGTGCTGGTGCCGACCCAGGAAGCGATCGAGAAGCTGATCGCCGCCCGCTTCGCCGCCGACGTCATGGGTGTGCCGACCATCGTGCTGGCCCGTACCGACGCCGAAGCCGCCAACCTGCTGACCAGCGACCACGACGCCAACGACAAGCCCTTCCTCACCGGTGAGCGCACCCAGGAAGGCTTCTACCGCGTCAAGAACGGTCTGGAGCAGGCGATCAGCCGTGGTGTTGCCTACGCGCCCTACGCCGACCTGGTGTGGTGCGAGACCGGCGTGCCGGACATCGGCTTCGCCCGCGAGTTCGCCCAGGCCGTGCAGAAGGCCTGCCCGGGCAAGCTGCTCAGCTACAACTGCTCGCCGTCCTTCAACTGGAAGAAGAACCTCAACGACAGCCAGATCGCTTCCTTCCAGGAAGAGCTGAGCGCGCTGGGCTACAAGTACCAGTTCATCACCCTGGCCGGCATCCACATCAACTGGTTCAACACCTTCCAGTTCGCTCACGCCTACGCCCGCGGCGAAGGCATGAAGCACTACACCAACATGGTGCAGGAGCCGGAATTCGCTGCCCGCGAGAAGGGTTACACCTTCGTGTCGCACCAGCAGGAAGTGGGCGCTGGCTACTTCGACGACGTCACCACCGTGATCCAGGGCGGTTCGTCCTCGGTCAAGGCGCTGGCCGGTTCGACCGAAGAAGAGCAGTTCCACTAAGCGATTCCCTGGGGCGGAGGTCGGTTCAGGTCGACCTCCAAGCCGGAGTCGCCAGACTGGATACTGGCAAGCAACACCCAGAGGGCGCTGCCAAAAGCAGCGCCCTTTGTCTTTTCCGCATGGCAGGTTTGCCGGGCGGCTAGACTGCCCCGGACCATGAAATTACTCGCTCTAGACACTGCCACTGAGGCCTGTTCCGTCGCGCTCTGGATCGACGGTGCCCTGCTTGAGCGCTTCGAGCTGGCCGGGCGCGACCATACCCAACGGCTGCCGGCCATGCTGCACGCCCTGATGGCCGAGGCGGGCCTGGGATACTCCCAGCTTGATGGTCTCGTCTGTGGGCTGGGGCCGGGCAGCTTCGCCGGCGTGCGCATCGGCGTGGCTTACCTCCAGGGCCTCGCTTTGGCCCACGATCAACCTGCCCTGGGCGTCTCGTCCCTGGCGATGCTGGCTCAGGGCGCGATCCGCGCCCATGGCGCCGAGCGAGTGCTGGCGGCCATCGACGCTCGCATGGACGAGGTCTATTACGCCGCCTATCTGCGTGACGCCGCCGGACTGGCAGTGCCGCAAGGCGAGGCCAGGGTCTGCCGGCCCGAGCTGGTGCCGGAGGATTCAGGGCCTTGGCATGCGGTCGGAACCGGCTGGGGGCGGTATGAATCGGTGCTGCGCGCCACCTCGGGCAGCGAGTTGCTGATGGTGGATGGCGAGGCACTGCCTCGGGCCGGCGATGCCCTCCGTCTGGCGCTGCCGGGCTTCCAGTCCGGGGCGGCTGGCGATGCCGGTTTGCTGGCGCCGATTTATCTGCGCAACCGGATTGCGCTCACTCTCGTCGAACAGGCCGCATTACGGGCGAAAAGCCTCTCACCTTGAGAGCGGCTGCGATAGGCGTTTGGAAGGCTCTCTTGGCAGGCCTGTAAATGGCTGCTAAATCCAAGTGCGGTCAAGGTCTTACCGCCTCTGGCGTGTTACACTTCGACGTCTTCTGCAGGGCACCGGAAACGATCAAAAAAACGCCTGTGCAGAAGCCCCGAAAAAATCACGCTTGCTGGTGCGCAACATGACGGATTTCGCCAAAGAAGTTTTGCATATCAATCTCGAAGACGAGATGCGGCGCAGCTACCTCGATTACGCCATGAGCGTGATCGTCGGCCGCGCCCTGCCGGATGCCCGTGACGGCCTGAAGCCGGTGCACCGCCGCATCCTCTGGGGCATGAAGGAGCAGAACAACGACTACAACAAGCCGTTCAAGAAATCGGCGCGTATCGTCGGCGACGTCATGGGTAAGTACCACCCGCATGGCGACTCGGCGATCTATGACTCCATCGTCCGCATGGCGCAGCCGTTCTCGCTGCGCTACCCGCTGGTCGACGGTCAGGGCAATTTCGGCTCCATCGACGGCGACAACCCCGCCGCCATGCGCTACACCGAAATCCGCATGGCCAAGATTGCCCACGAGATGGTCGCCGACATCGGCGAAGATACCGTGGACTTTCAGGACAACTACGACGGCTCCGAGCACGAGCCGGTGGTGCTGCCGGCCAAGATCCCCAACCTGCTGGTGAACGGCTCGGCCGGTATCGCGGTGGGCATGGCCACCAACATCCCGCCGCACAATCTCACCGAGATCATCGAAGGCTGTCTGGCGCTGATCGAGAACCCGGCGCTGGATCTGGCCGGCCTGATGAAGCTGATCCCGGCGCCGGACTTCCCGACCGCCGGCCTTTTGCTCGACGCCCACGAGCTGGTCAACGCCTACGAGACCGGCCGCGGCCGCATTGTGCTGCGCAGCCGAACGCACTTCGAGGAGTTCGGCCAGAACCGGCAGTCGATCGTCATCACCGAGCTGCCGTACCAGGTGAACAAGGCCAACCTGCTGGTCAGCATCGGCGAGCTGGTGAAGGACAAGAAGCTCGAAGGCATCAGCGGCATCCGCGACGAGTCCGACAAGGACGGCATGCGGGTGGTGATCGAGCTCAAGCGCGACGAGAACGCCGAGGTGGTGCTGAACAATCTGTTCCAGCTCACCCAGATGCAGACCGCGTTCTCGCTGAACATGGTGGCCCTGGACAACGGCCAGCCCAAGCGTCTGGGCCTGAAGGCGCTGCTCGACATCTTCCTGCGTCACCGCCGCGAGGTGGTCACCCGCCGCAGCCGCTACCGCCTGCAGGAGGCGCGCAAGAAGGCACATATCGCCGAGGGCCTGGCGATCGCGCTGGCCAACATCGACGAGATGATCGAGCTGATCAAGCGCAGCGCCAACACCGCAGCCGCCAAGCTCGGCCTGATGGAAAAGGCCTGGAACCCTGGCCTGGTGACCGCGATGCTGGAGCGGGTCGATCTCGCCAGCACCCGGCCGGTGGACCTGCCGGCGGGTCTGGGCCTGACCGAGGACGGCACTGGCTACAAGCTCAGCGAGGCGCAGGCCACCGCCATTCTGGAAATGCGCCTGCAGAAGCTCACCGGCCTAGAGCAGGACGCCATCCGCGAGGAGTTCAAGGGCTATATCGCCAAGATCATCGACCTGCTCGACATTCTCGGCAGCGAAACCCGGCTGCTGTCGGTGGTGCGAGACGAACTCGTCGATATTCGCGACAACTTCGGCGACAACCGCCGCACTGAGATCACCGGCGCCGCGCTGAACATGGCGCACGAAGATCTGGTGCAGCCGCAGGACATGGTGGTGACGCTCTCGCACGCCGGCTACGTCAAGACCGTGGCCCTGAACGAGTACCAGGCCCAGCGCCGTGGCGGCCGCGGCAAGATCGCCGCCACCACCAAGGACGAGGACTTCCTCGAAAAGCTCTGGGTCAGCCACACCCACGACACCCTGCTGTGCTTCAGCAGCCACGGCAAGGTCTACAAGCTGCGGGTGTTCGAGCTGCCGGAAGGCTCGCGCGGCGGCCGTGGCCGCCCGTTCAACAATCTGCTGCCACTGGAAGAGGGCGAGAAGATCAATGCGGTGCTGCCGATCAAGTCCTTCGGCGCCGAGCAGAGTGAGGCCTCCGAAACCGGCCCCTTCATCTTCATGGTCACCCGCCGTGGCACGGTGAAGAAGACCGCGCTCGCCGCCTACGCCAACATTCGCTCCAACGGCCTGATCGCGGTCGACCTGCGCGCCGACGACGAGCTGATCGCGGTGGCGCTGACCACCGGCAGCGACGACGTGCTGCTGTTCAGCGACGCCGGCCGGGTCATCCGCTTCAACGAAAGCCATGTCCGGCCGATGGGGCGCGGCGCCACCGGTGTGCGCGGCATGCGCCTGGTGCGGGTCGCCGAGGCGGCGGAGGACGAGGCGGGTGAGTCTGCGGAGGAGGCGGGCGAGGAGGGCAGTGCCCTGCTGCCGGCCGCCGCCAGCATCATCAGCATGATCGTGCTCGAGGCCGGGGTGGACATCCTCAGCATTACCGAGCAGGGCTATGGCAAGCGCACGCCGATCGAGCAGTTCCCGGTGCGTGGTCGCGGCGGCATGGGCGTGATCGCTCAGGCGGTCACCGACAAGACCGGCGATCTGGTCGCAGCCATCGCGGTCAATGACCGTCACGAGCTGATGCTCATCACCGAGGGCGGCAACCTGATCCGCACCCGCTCGCACGAGGTGCGGGTGGCCGGCCGCAACACCCAGGGCGTGCGGATCATGCGGCCGGAGCCGGGCGATCGCATCGTCGGCGTCGACCGCTTCGAGCCGGAAGCGGAGGCCGAAGGCGGCAACGCCGGCGAGCCGCCGACCGAAGGCACCGCCGGAGAGTAGGGGCAGTTGCGCTAAATAGCGGTTCTGGCTTTATTTTCGGCAGAAAGTCGTTAAACTACGCGACCTTTTTTGGGCCGGGAGCCAGTGCGGATGCTGGTCCGTCCCGGTCCAGATAACCGTCACAGGCAGGAAAAACAGCATGGTCAAGATTCGTCTCGCCCGGTCCGGCGCCAAGAAGGCCCCGTACTACAACGTCGTTGCCACCGACAGCCGCAGCTCGCGCGATGGCAAGTTCATCGAGCGTCTGGGCTACTACAACCCCAGCGCCCGCGGCCAGGAAGTCAAGCTCAAGCTTGACCTCGCCAAGATCGAAGGCTGGGCCAAGAACGGCGCCCAGATCTCCGAGCGCGTGGCGTTTCTGGTCAAGTCCGCCCCCAAGGCGGAAGTCGCTGCGGCCTAAGACGATGAGCGCCGAAGCGCCCCGCGCTGAAAAGCGGGTGACGCTGGGGCGCATCGCCGGTGTCTACGGCATCAAGGGCTGGGTGAAGCTGGTTTCCTCCACCCGGCCTGCCGACGGAATCCTCCGCTATCCCCGCTGGTGGCTCAGCCGCCCGGGTTCCACGGAAGGCTACGAAGCGAAGTTGCTGGAAGGGCGGGTTCATGGCGCCGGTCTGGTGGCCCAGCTGTCCAGGCCGGACGGCAGCGCCATCGAGGATCGCGACAGCGCCGCCCGCATGGTGGGTTTGGAGATCGCGGTGCCGCGTTCGGCCCTGCCGCCCACCAAACCCGGCGAGGTGTATCTGATCGACCTGGTGGGTCTCTCCGTCAAGTCGGTCGCTGGCGAGCCGCTCGGCGTGGTCGAGTCGGTGACCAGCAACGGCGCGCAGGATGTGCTGGTGGTGCGCGACGCGGCGGTATTGGATGAAGCCGGTGAGCCGATGCGGAGGCTGATCCCGTTCGTCAGAGGCCCGATCATCGAATCGGTGAGCCTGGAAACCAACGAGATTCTCGCGCACTGGCAGCCCGACTGGTGAGGATGTAAGGCGGTGCGGGTGGAAGTGCTGACGCTGTTCCCGGAACTGGTGCAGCAGCTCACCAGCGTCGGGATCCCGCGCATCGCGGCGGAATCTGGCGCGCTGACCCTGGTCACGCGGCAGTTGCGCGATTACAGCGGCAATCGCTGGAATCGCGTCGATGAGCGACCGTTTGGCGGTGGTCCGGGCATGGTGATGCAGCCCGAGCCGCTGGCCCAGGCGGTGGCGGCGGCTCGACAGGAGTGCGGTGCGGGAGCGCCGGTCCTGGTGATGTCGCCGCAGGGTGAACGTTTCGACCAGCGATGGGCGGAGCGGCTGGCCAAGGAGCCAGCATGGATTGTGGTATGCGGTCGCTACGAAGGCATGGATGAACGCTTTCTGGCGGGCGAGGTGACGGCGGAGTTGTCCCTGGGCGACTTCGTGCTGTCCGGTGGCGAAATCGCCGTGATGGCGATGGTGGACGCGGTGACGCGTCTGCTGCCGGGCGTACTCGGTGATGCGGAGTCGGCGGTCAGCGACTCCTTTAGCGCCGGGCATCTCGACCACCCGCACTACACGCGGCCGGTCAACTGGCGTGGGAAGCCGGTGCCGGACGTGTTGTTGTCAGGAGATCACAAGGCGATTGCGCAGTGGAGGCTGGCAAACGCATTGGGTCAGACCTGGTTGAAGCGGCCGGATTTATTGGCCGGGTTGGAGTTGAAGGCGGCACACCATATGTTGCTGCGAGAGTATCTCTCTGAGTACGCCTCGCAGTGGCCTGATAAATAGCGCAGTACGTTTGAGAGGTTTTATCCATGAACATCATCCAGCAGCTCGAAGCCGAAGCGATTGCCGCCCAGGCCAAGAAGATTCCCGAATTCGGCCCCGGCGACACCATCGAGGTCAAGGTCAAGGTCAAGGAAGGCGACCGTGAGCGTCTCCAGGCCTATGAGGGCGTGGTGATCGCGGTCCGCAACCGCGGCCTGAACTCCGCGTTCACCGTGCGCAAGGTCGCCCACGGCGAAGGCGTCGAGCGCACCTTCCAGACCTACAGCCCGCAGGTCGCCGAGATCGCCGTGAAGCGCCGTGGCGACGTCCGCCGCGCCAAGCTCTACTACCTCCGCGATCTGGCCGGCAAGGCTGCCCGCATCAAGGAAAAGCTGAGCGCCCGCGCGGAGTAATCCGCCATCGGGTCGCGGGGCGGGTTGCAGACCCGTTCCGCGAAGCAGGCTCGAAGCGAGCGATGACCCTCATGGGTTGTCGCTCGCTTTTTCGTTTGGGCCGGCACAGACCCGAATCGGTGGTAATGGCGGCTAGCCGCGCGCGATCAGGTCGTGGGAGCCGCGCGCAGCCAGTCTTCGGCGCTGCGCTGAAAGAACGGCATGGCGCCATAGGGTGCGTAGGCCGGGTGGCTGAAGGCGCGCTCGCCCTGTCGCTCCAGGCCGCTTTTCAGCAGCACCCGTTGCGAGCCGGCGTTGTCCGGATGGGTGATTGCGCAGAGGCTGGGCAGGCCGAGTTGGGTGTAGCCATAGTGCAGCAGCGCCAGGCTCATCTCCGTGGCGTAGCCGCTGCCCCAGTACTGTGGGAACAGCCGGTAGCCGACCTGGATCAGCGTCTCGCCACGGATGTGGTTGAGCAGGTGAAAGCCGATGCACTCGCCGCTCTGCCGCTCGATGCTGGCCCAGACGCCGAGGCCGGGTTGCTCCTCGTAGTAGCTGAGGATGCGGCCCTCTAGCATGTTGCGGGTGTCTTCCGCCGCCTCCGGACCGCCGAGATAGCGCATCACCTCGGGGTCGGAGTTCAGCCTTTGCAGCAGCGGCAGGTCGGCCAGTTCAAACCGGCGCAGCTGCAGCCTGGCGCTGCGCAGGCCGTCGCGACCGGCGTCGAAACCCATCTCTACAGGCCGCCGCAGCCGATCATGCCGCCGTCGATGGTCAGCGTGGTGCCGGTGACATAGCTGCTGGCCGGGCTGACCAGGAACAGGATGCCGGGGGCAATCTCTTCCGGCTGCGCCATGCGCTGCAGCGGAATCTGCGGCAGCACGGTGTTCAGGATCTGGTCGTTCTTGGTCAGCGCCGAGGCGAACTTGGTGTCGGTGAGGCCGGGCAGTACGGCATTGCAGCGGATGCCCCAGGGCGCGCATTCCTTGGCGAAGGCCTGGGTCATGTTGATGACGCCGGCCTTGGTGATGGAATAGATCGCCTGGAACATGCCCGGCTTGATGCCGTTGACGCTGGCGATGTTGACGATGGCACCGCCGCCGCCCTTCTTCATCAGCTTGGCGGCCAGCGAGGAGAGCTCGAAATAGCCCTTGATGTTCACTTGCAGGGTTTTTTCCACCATGTCCATGCCGGTATCGGTGACATGGCCGAAGTAGGGATTGGTGGCGGCGTTGTTGACCAGGATGTCGAGTTTGCCGAAGCGCTGCTCGATCTCGGTGATCAGGTGCTTGAGCGCCGCCGATTCGCCCTGGTGGGCGGCAATGGCGGTGGCCTGGCCGCCGCTGGCGATGATCTGGTCGGCGACCTGGTCGAGGTCGGCCTGCTTGCGGCTGGAAATCACCACATGGGCGCCCTGCTCGGCGAGCAGGCGGGCGGTGGCGGCGCCGATGCCGCGCGAGGCGCCGGTGATCAGCGCGACCTTGCCGCTGAGATTGAATAGCTGTGTGCTCATCGGAAACTCCTCTTTCCTGGGGGCGAAAAAGAAACCGGCCGCGACAGCGGCCGGTGGAACCTCGAGACGGACGCCGCGAACGGCGGCCGGGTCAAATCACGTAGACCGGACCGTGCAGCGCCTGGCCCAGGCTCTGGCCCTGGGCATCGGCGAGGCTAGCGTCCACCACCACGGTGTAGCGGCCCGGCTTGAGACCGCGGAAGACCGCCAAGCGCGGGTTGGCTGCAGCCTCCCAAGTGCCGCTCACCAGTTCGCCGTGCTGGTCATAAACCTTCACTGACTGGCTCAACGCACCTTCGCCCGGCTGGGCCGAGAAGAGCAGGGCGATCGCCGCCTCGCCCTTGGGCTGGCCGGCGTAAACCAGGCCAAAGCCGCCGCTCGGTGCCGGCCACCAGGCTTTGAGGGCATCGGAGGCGGCGACGACGGCCTTGGGTGCGGTCTTGGCTGGCTTCGCGCGCGGCGGCGTCGGGGCGGCAGCGGGCGTGGCTTCCTCGGCATTGGACATCATCTGTTCGGCCGCCGCCGCCGGGGCGTGGCTACTGCTGGCAACCTGCCCGCCAAACTCGTCGCGAACCACGCGGCGGGCGGTGCTAGCGGCCACCTGCTGCGCGGCGCGCTTGCCGGCGGCATAGCCGATCTCTTCGGCCTCGGCAGCGCTCAAGCCGCCACTCGACTTGCCGGCCTGGGCGGCGAGGGCGGTCTGCACCACCTCCTGCGCCACCCGCCGGCCTTCCTCCTCGCCGATGCGCCGGGCTTCCTCGGCGGTCAGCCCACCGGCAGCGTCGCCGGCAGGGGCGGTCTTGGAGAGTTGTTGGTCGACAATGGACTGGGCCACCTGGGCCGCCACCTGCCGCGCCACTTCCTCGCCGATGCGCCGTGCCTCAGCTTCGCTGAGGCCGGCGCCGGTGGCACCTTCGCTAACTGCCGCCACGGCTGCCTCGGTGGCGGCGCTGACCGGGTCTTGGCTCGCCGTGGCTGCGGCCGGGGGCGCCGCGTCTGCTTCAGGGCTGACCGCTTCAGCCGGCGCCTTGGTCTTGCCCTTGTCACCGGTCAGGAAATCAAAGGCGAAATAGGTGCCGCCAGCGGCGACTACGGTGGCGACAAGAATGCCAATGGTGAGATTGGTCTGGGAATTCTGGTTCATGGTCTGGGCGTGCTCGGGTGCGAACCGACCGGGGCCGCGATCAGCGTTGGGCCGCGTCGCGCGCGGCCTGCTCGGCGATGGACTTGGCGGTTTCCGCAGCGGCCTTGGCGGCGGCCTCGGCGACGATGCGCGCCAGTTCGTCGCGGCTGGGCGTGGCTGCCGGAGCGGTGGCGGGCTCGGTTGTGGGGGCCGCTGCCGTCGCCTCCGGGGCAGGCGCCGGCTCCGGCTCCGGAGTGGCCGCTTCGCTGACAGCCGGCTCGGCCGGCGCTTCGCTGGCGGCAGGGCTTTCGGTGGTGACCTCGGCGGCCGGCGCTTCGCTGCTTTCGCTGGCGACGGTGTCGGCGCTTGCCGGGCTCTCGACCGGCGTCTCGCTGGGCACCGGGCTGTCGGCGATGGCGGTCGCTTCGCTCTCATTGAGGCTGGCGCCGAGCACCTGCTCGGCCTGGACGCCGACGGCCGGCGGGGCTTCCTTCTTGTGGGGGAAGATCAGGCCGAGGGCAAAGTAGCTGCCGATGGCGAGTACCAAGGTAATGCCGGCCAGCGGCAGAAAACGGCTGCTCATTCCAAAACTCCCCTCTCAAAAACGTTGTTTGCGATCCGGTATGTACTGCTGTATGTGCCGCCTGCTGTTGATTGTCAGCCAACCTATTCTAGTCATGTAAACCACCGCATAGCAGCGTGGTCGCGTCGTTGCGGTCAAGGTGACTTGTCGGTGCGGGCGGCATAATACGCGCCCCTTTGCCCTCTTCCGATCAGGCCGACATGCAGGACCGCTACCTCGACTTCATCAACTCCCCCTTCGGCAAGAGCGTTGCCAGCTCGCTGGGCTTGCCCATGCCGGTGCGCCTGAAGCGCGCTACCGAGGGTTACGCCGCCCGCCCGCTGGCCGGCGTGACCGCCCTGCTGGCGGCCGACGCCGAGGCCACGGCCACCGGCCACGTTCTGACGGCTCTGGTCGAGCTGGGTGCGACGGTGCAGATCGCGCCCGCGCACCCGGGCCTGACGCCACTCAAGGCGGCGGCGCAGAAGGCCGGCGTCGCGCTGAAGAGCGAAGGTGGCGACAGCGAGCCGGTGGCTCCCGTCATCGTCTTCGATGCCACCGGTGTCGCCGGCGCCGCCAGCCTCAAGCAGGTCTATGAGCTGTTCCAGCCGCGCTTGCGCCGTTTGCCCAAGCACAGTCGCGTGGTGGTCCTGGCGCGCGCGCCTGCCGACACCGGCAGCGTCGAGGGCGCCACCGCCTCGATGGCGCTGACCGGCTTCGTGCGCTCGCTGGCGAAGGAAGTCGGCAAGAACGGCTCCACCGCCAACCTGCTGGTGCTGGGCAAGCAGGGTGACGCCTGGGTGAAGGGCGCGCTGGCCTTCTTCACCGGCGTCAATTCCGCCTATGTCACCGGCCAGGTGCTGGCCGTCGACGGCGCGCCCAAGGGTGTGAAGGCCATCGCCAGTCCCGAGGCCTCGCTGGCCGGCAAGGTGGCAGTGGTCACCGGTGCGGCGCGCGGTATCGGCGCCGCCATCGCCCAGGTGCTGGCGCGCGAAGGCGCCACCGTGGTCGGCATGGACCGCCCAGCCGAAGAGGGCGCGCTCGGCGCCACCCTGGCGCCGCTGAATGGCGTCGGCCTGGCCCTCGACGTCACCGACCCCAAGGCGCCGGAGCGCCTGGCCGGCGAACTGATGAGCCGCTTCGGCGGCGCCGACATCGTCGTCCACAACGCCGGTGTCACCCGCGACAAGATGCTGCGCAACATGGCGCCGCACCTCTGGGACATGGTGCTGGACATCAACCTCGGCGCCATCCTGCGGATCAACGACCGCCTGTTGCAGGGCGCGCTCAAGGATCAGGCGCGCCTGGTCTGCATCAGCTCCATCGGCGGCATCGGCGGCAACGCCGGCCAGACCAACTACGCCGCCACCAAGGCCGGCGTGATCGGCTATGCCGAGGCGCTGTCGATGGTGCTGGCGAAGCAGGGCATGGCGATCAACGCCGTCGCTCCGGGCTTCATCGAAACCCAGATGACCGCCGCCATGCCGGCCGCCAACCGCGAAGTCGGTCGCCGCATCAACTCGCTGGCCCAGGGCGGCCTGCCGCAGGACATCGCCGAGGCGGTGACCTTCCTGGCCTCGCCGCTGGCGGCCGGCGTCAACGGCCAGACCCTGCGCGTCTGCGGCCAGAACTGGCTGGGGGCCTAAGCACTTGGCGGACGCTTCCGTGCCACCGCTGGAGAGGATCGCCTCGGCCAAGCTGCCGACCGCCGAGGCGACCTTCACCATGACCGTGTTCCGGGCCGAGGACGGCAAGGAGCACATGGTGCTGTCTCTGGGCGATCTGAAGGCCGAGCCGCCGCCGCTGGTGCGCATTCATAGCGAGTGTCTCACCGGCGACGCGCTCGGCTCGCTGCGTTGCGACTGCGGCCCGCAGTTGCAGGAGGCGATGCACCGCATCGCCGCCGAGGGCCGTGGTGCCATTCTTTATCTGCGTCAGGAAGGGCGGGGGATTGGTCTCGGCAACAAGATCCGCGCCTATGCCTTGCAGGACCAGGGCGTCGATACCGTCGACGCCAATCACCAGTTGGGCTTCCCCGACGACGCCCGCGATTACCGGCTGGCGGTGGCACTGCTCTGCGAGATGGGGGTTTGCCGGCTGCGGCTTTTGACCAACAATCCGCGCAAGGTGGCCTCGCTGTCCGCCGACGGCATCGAGGTGGTGGACCGGGTGCCTTTGCAGGTGGGGGAAAACCCGCACAACGCCGGCTATCTCGCCACCAAGCGCAAACGCCTGGGGCATCTCCTGCCACCGTGACCGAGCTGCAGGACGAGGCAGAACGCCTGCGTGCCGCCGCCGGGCCGCGCAGCCTGCTGCGTGAACTGGGCTCGCTGACGGTTTCCACCGTCCAGGTCTCGCGCGGCTTCGTGCCGCTCGGACGGCTGCTGGCCTCGGCCGACGATGTCACCTCCGCGCAGTTGGCTGAGGCCATCGACGCGCTGTTCGAAAAGCTCTACGAACACCCGATCGTCCACCAGTCGCGCCATCTCACCGAACGGCTGCGCTCGCGCGGGCTGATTCCCAACGAGCAGTCCACCGAAAATCTCATCCGGTTCGTGGTGGACCAGTCGCTGCAGCGCTCGCCGGTACCGGTGCCGGAGGCACTGGTCCAGGAGTTCTGGAACTTCTTCGAGGAGTTGTTCCGGGCGCCGGAGCTGAAAGGCCTGGGCGAGCTGTCGCTGGACATGGTGCGGCTGGTCCTGAAGACCTACGAGCCTTTGCTTACCGAGGTGGTGAATCTGCTGAAAGCCGGGCGCCGCTTCAACGAGTGGCAGTTGCGGGAAGTGCTGCGCCGCGCCGCGCTGGTGCGCAACGATATCGCCATCGTCCGCCGCCAGATCCGCGCGATCCGCTACATCAAGCCCTTCTTCGCCGCCGATCCCAAGGACTTCACCGCCCAGGCCGAGATCGTCGCGCAGATGGTGCGCGAATTCGGGCCGTTCTTCATCAAGATGGCCCAGGTCGCCGCCGCCAACGCCGACTTCCTGCCCGAGGAGATCGCCAAGGAGCTGGCGGTATTCCACGAGGACGTGCCGGCGATGAGCGCCGAGGAGGTCAATCAGGCCTTCATTGAGTGCTTCGGCAAGCCGCCGGACAAGCTCTACATGGACTTCGATGCCGAGCGGCCGGTGAAGTCGGGTTCCATCGGCAGCGTCTACTTCGCCAAGAAGCCCTTCGTCGAACCTGGGCCTGATGGGGGCGTCGAGGTGCTGCGACCGGTGGTCATCAAGGTCGGCCGCCACAACATCGACCGCGAGTTCGTGATCGGCAAGCTGGTGATCGGTCTTGCCATCATGTCCAGCCAGTACTGGGCGCCGCATTCCAAGCTGGCGCCCTTCCTGCGCGCGCTGCAGGAACAGGCGGACGAGTTCGTTGCCGGCTTCATGGAAGAGATCGACTTCGATTCGGAGGCGCGCCACCACCTGCGCTTCCACGAGCGCGCCCAGCGCTCGCAGGTGTGGCGGGTGCCGCAGCTCTACGGCCACGCCCGCCGCATTCTGGAGATGGAATACCTCGCCGACGCCAGCAGCCTCAATCGCGCACTGGCGCAGATGCCGCGCTCGCAGCGCCGGCAGTTCCAGAGCCAGGTGACCGAGCGCCTGCTCTACACCCTGCTGCACCACATCGTGATCTACCGCGAGATGCACGGCGACCTGCATCCCGGCAATGTGATGATCGGCACCGACGGTGCTCTCTATCTGATCGACTGGGGCAATGTGGTGCCGTTGGACGGCAAATGGTCCCTGGTCTGGGACTACCTGGCCGGCGCCATGCTGGCCGACGTGAAGCTGCTCGCCGACGCGATGATCCGCATCAGCACCCAGCCGCAGGAAAACGCCGGCCGCCGCGCAGAGATCGAGGCGATGCTGAGCGAAACCCTGGCGAAGAAGGGCGTGCAGCCGCTGACCCGCCGCAACTTCATCCGCCAGCTGCGCCGTGGCGGCCTGGCCGGTCTGCATGCGCGCGGCCAGACCGTGCTTCAGTTGATGAGCAACACCCAGCAGGTCGGCCTGGTGGTGCGCAAGGACTATCTGCACCTGTCGCGCGCACTGTTCGCCGCCGCCGGTAGCTTTGGTTCGCTCTACGAGGGCGATCCCAAGCGCCTGCTGCTACGGGATCTCGGCTGGTCGCTGGCGCGGCTGCCGATGACCGCGACCCAGGATGTCTTCCACCGCGAGATCGCCACCATCCGCAGCAAGCTGGCGCAAACCCTGCCGTTGCCCAAGTTCCTGCGCCTGCGCATCGCGCCGCCGCCACGGCGTCTGGCGCGGGCGGCGCCGGCCTTACCCTGATTTCAGTCCTCCGTGCGGATTCGACCCCGCCCGGCTTGCTCCTCGCTACCTAGTCCACCGCTCCCTACGTCCGCTCATGCTGTATCAACTGGTACGCCCCGCCTTGTTCGCGCTCGATGCCGAGCGTGCTCACGAACTGACGCTAGAACTCTTGCAGCACGCACCCCGGCTGGCAGGACTGGTGATGGGGGAGCGTAGGGTGGACGCGCCGGCGCAAGTGCTGGGCCTGCGGTTTCCCAACCGCGTCGGTCTTGCAGCCGGTCTCGACAAGAACGGCCTCTGCCTCGCCGCCTGGGAGCGTTTCGGATTCGGCTTCGTCGAGGTCGGCACCGTGACTCCGCGAGCGCAGCCGGGCAATCCACGGCCGCGCATGTTCCGCCTGCCCGAGCACGGCGCCCTGATCAACCGCCTGGGTTTCAACAACCTCGGCATGGAGGCGCTGGCGCAAAAGCTGGAGGAAACCCGCCGCGACTATTCCGGCGTGCTCGGCATCAATATCGGCAAGAACGCGGTGACGCCGATCGAGTGCGCCGCAGACGACTATCTGCTCTGCTTGCGCCGCCTGCACCGATATGCCGACTACGTCACAGTGAACATCTCCAGCCCCAACACCCGGAACCTGCGCGAGCTTCAGAACGACGCCGCGCTGGATGCGCTGCTGTCGGCGATCTCTGGCGCCCGGCGCGAGCTGGCACAGGCCGAGGGTCGGCAGGCCCCGGTGCTGGTGAAGATCGCCCCCGATGTCACCGACGAGCAACTGCCGGGCATGGTCGAGCTCGCGCGCAAGCACGGCATGGATGGACTGATCGCCACCAACACTACCTTGTCGCGAGGCGGGGTGGCCGGGCACCGGCACGCGGCGGAAGCGGGTGGTCTCTCGGGTGCGCCGCTACGGGTGCGCGCCGAGCAGGTACTGCGCCGGCTGCGTGCCGCCGCGGGAGCGGACTTTCCGTTGATTGGGGTCGGCGGTATCGACTCCGGCGAGGATGCGCTGGCCAGGCGTGCCGCCGGCGCTGACCTCGTGCAGGTCTACACCGGCTTCATCTACCGCGGTCCTGTGCTGGTGACCGAGTGCGCGCGCGCACTTGCTTGAATCTTGTGTGAAATTTCTTACTTGTCCGTTGCCTGCGAAGTGGGTGAAGGTTACAGTCCGGTAGCTATTCCGGACGGCCCGTCTCCCGCGTCCTGACCGTATTCAAAACTAGACCGAACCAAGGGGTATTTGCATGCGCAACACTCACCAAGCCACCGCCTGGGCCGCTTTGATCGCACTGAGCTGCTCGGCTCCGGCTCTCGCCGTCAATGCCGACGGCACCAGCGGCAACTACGCCGCCGCCTCGGTCGCCGCCGAGATCAGCGACAGCAGCCGCGATGCCGACACCGGCCTGGGCTACCAGCTCAGCTTCGGCGTGCCGCTGCCGATCAAGAACGGCGCGGTTGAAGTGTCCTTCTATGACGTCGGCCGTGACCGTGGCATCGACGGCAAGAGCGACTATCAGACCTCGCTGCTGGTTGCCTATGTGCACGACCTAGGCACCTACGGCTGGACCGACAAGGGCGTCGCGCTCAAGCCCTTCGTGCTCGCCGGCCTCGGCGGTGTGCAGGAAGACGTGCTCGGTGAGAAGCACACCCATGTCGGCGTCGATATCGGTGCCGGTACCCTCATCGGCCTGCCCTGGTACGGCCTGGCCGTGCGCACCGAAGCCCGCGTGCTGAGCCAGATCAACGATGAATCCGTGCCGGATCAGGACTACCTGATCGACTACCGCCTGCTGCTCGGCCTGCAGGTGCCACTGATGCTGGCCACCGTCGGCTCGGAAGCGCCCGCCGCGGTCCCGCAGCCGGTGGAAGCCTGCCAGTTGTCGGTGGTCGATCCCGCCACCGGCCGCAGCGATTGCGCTGCTGACTCCGACCATGACGGCGTTGCCGATGGCGTCGACCAGTGCCCGGCCAGCGAGCCGGGTGCCCTGGTCAATGCCGTCGGCTGCCCGGCGGTCGCCGAACCGGTGCCGGCTCCGGCCGACCCGGTGGTGCCGATCGGCGAGCCGCAGGCGGTCAGCTTCGAGCTGAACTCCTTCGAGATCGACGAGGCCTCCAAGACCAAGCTCGACAACGTCGCCGCTCTGCTGGCTTCCGATCCCTCGCTGCGCGTGGAGATCGAGGGGCGCACCGACAACCGCGGCACTGAGGCCTACAACATCGTGCTTGGCGCCCAGCGCGCCGAGGCGGTGCGCCAGTACCTGCTGGCCAAGGGCGCCGATGCGGCGCGCCTGACCACGCTGTCGATTGGCGAGTTCAAGCCGGTGGCCAGCAACGACACCGAAGACGGCCGTCGCGCCAACCGCTCGGTGCAGTTCCGGGTGATTCGCCGCTGAGTCTTGCTGGACGCGGCGCGGCAATAAGCCGCCTGAACCGGTATCGGCTCAGGCGGTTTTTTTGTGCCCGTTGATCTGGTGAAACCGGAGGCGCGATTCCTAGTCGCGTTCCAGCAGGCGCCCCGACAGTTCCCGCCCCTGGCTGTCGGTCTCGTAGAGCGACTCGCGGTCCACCAGCAGGTAGGCATCCATGCTCTGGTCCATCGCCTGGTAGCTGAGCGCGCCGACCTTCACCGTGCCGGAGCGGCCGTCCCAGTCGGACGCATACAGGTAGTAGCGGCCCGGTTCGCGGCTCTCGCTGCGGTAGGGTGACTCCAGGGGGGGCTGATTGGAGACGAAGTAGAGGTAGCTGCCGGCCTCGAAACTCACCGCCAGCCAGTGCGGTCCGGAGCCCACCGCCACCCCCGGCGTGTTGGCCGGTACTTGCAGCTTCTGCACCCGGCGCTGGCCGCGGTCCACCAGCCGACCCCCGGCGATGCCGCGCTGCGAACTGCTGGAACTGCGGGCGAGGGTGATGGGTCGCGAGACGTAGTACTGCAAGCGTTGCTTATGCTGCTCATCCAGGCCGTAGTCCTGGATCAGCGAGTCACTGAACGGCAACTGCTCGGCAAGTTGCTGGGCGGCGCAGCCGCTCAAGCCCAGGAGCAGGACCAGGGTGGCAAACCTATGGACGGAGGTATTGGCCGGCATGAGGGTTGGGAATCCGCGCGGGGCTTGTGGCATTCTGCGGCCATCTTACTGCAAGGGTTTCAGCCTCTCCTTGGCCCCATGCCGCCCGACGCCAACCACGTTTCGGACTCACCGGCCTCGCCCTGTGTTGGTATCTGCCAACTTCAAGGAAGGCTGTGCGTCGGCTGCGGCCGAGAGCTTGGCGAGATCGCCGAATGGAGCGGCGCCAGTCCGGCCCGCAAGGCCCGCATCGTCGAGGCCGCCAGCGAACGGCTGGCTATAATCCGGGCTTCTGCAACCAGGCCAATGTCCTCATGAATCGTCTACTGGGTTCGGTGGTGGTTCTCGCCTATGTGATGGCTTGCTTCGGCATATTCGCCTGGTGGATGCCCAACTTCTTCGCTGTCAACTTCGACCTGCTGCCGCAGCCCACCTACCGGTACGTGGCGGCGACCGGCATCCCCTACGGACTGCTGCTGGTAACGGTGATCGCCCGGCAATCGCTCAAGGGATATTTCTCGCCGGTGATGCTGTTCCACGTGCTGTTCGCGGGCGCGCTGCTGTACGCCGGCCTGTACGCGTTCTACTTTCCTCTGCAGGCTAATTTCTTCTGCGCCACGCACCTGGCGGTCTGCGCCGCCAGCGTGGTCTGGAACCTCTACCGTCACCGCAAGGAGTTGGCGCTCTGGGAGCGCGTCCAGGCGGCCGCGGCGGCATGAGCGCCAAGCCAGCGCAGCCCAGCCTTGCCGACTACAGCCATCGCGTCCGCCTGGCGGTGCGCTGGGGCGACATGGACGCTCTAGGCCACGTCAACAACGTCAAGTTCTTCACCTACGACGAGCAGGTGCGGCTGCAGTATTTCGACGCCATTGCCGCCATCCAGACCGACTTCTGGCAGGGCTCCGGCATCATCCTGGCGAAACTCGGCTGCGATTTTTTGCAGCAGCTGCGCTACCCGGCGACGCTCGACATCGGTCTGCGCATCAGCCGCCTGGGCCGCAGCAGCCTGGACACCGAGGCGGCCATGTTCGAGGGCGAGCGGCTGGTGGCGGTCACCCGTGGCACCCTGGTCTGGTTCGACTACCGCCAGCAGAAGCCGGCGCCGATTCCGGAGGCGGTACGCGAGCTGATCCGCGGTCGGGAAGTCTTGCCGCCGCAGGAAGCCACGGCCTAGGCAGCCTCGACAGGCCCTCAGTTCTCGGCCAGCCCTGGCCGCAACTGCCCGGCCGGCTCGGCGGCGAGATTGGTCACCATTTGGATGAAACCCTGCACCTGCCGGTGCATCAGCGCGTAGTCGGTGTAGTCGCTGGTGACCTTGGCGATGCCGAAATTGAGCAGGTACACCGGCCCGGTGATGTACTGGATCATCGGCAGGCCGGCGCTGGTGCGGTAGGCCTGGCCCTCGCCGAAGGGCAGCACCGGCGGCAGCACCATGCTGCGATCCATCTGGCTGGACAGCAGGGCGGTTTCGCGCTCGAACACCGCACCCAAAGGGCTGACGATCACCTGCGGCTCGTTGAGCCCGGTGAGTGCCATCACGCCGGGTGCGATCTCCAGCCATTCGCGGGCGCCGACATGCTCGATCTCGACCGCCGCCAGTACCCGCGCCTGCAGCTCGTCGTGGTGCGCTTCCAGATAGCTGGCGAGCCCGCCGCCGCCGAAGTGGCCGCCGCTGAACACCACCCGCAGGCTGCGCGGCCGCTGCGCCGCCGGCACCCGGGTGTAGTAGCGCATCATCCCGAGGATGGCGGCGGTGCCGTTGTCCTCGATGGAATTGGTGCCGTCGGTGTGCGAGCTGAGCACGATCTCCAGCGGGCTCACCCCGGGCAGGCGGGCGACGACGTTGTAGGCCTCGACCTCTTCCTCCAGCGCATCCAGTGTCAGCCTGGCCTTCAGGGGCGAGAGCGGCTGGCCGCTCAGCCGCTGCTTGAGCGCGCGGCCCTCGTCGCGGTCCAGATAGACCGTCGGTGAGGCCGGAAGGAAGCGCGCGAAAAAGGGGTAGTAGGAGCCTAGTGCGGCCTCCCGCGGGTAGTCGATGATGCCGACCGCGCCAGCAGCACCCGCGGCCTTCAGCGCGGTGGTCACCACCTGCGCCACCACCATGTCCAGGAAGGGCCGCGAGTAGGGCGTGGTGAAGCCCATGGTGCCGGCCTCGTCGGTGATGTGCAGGGCGAGGCTGCTGAGCACGCCGATGGGGATGGTCAGGCGCGGCAGGTCGTAGACCACGATCTTGCCGCGCACGTCCAGGCCGGCGACCACCGCGAGGATCGAGGACAGGCCACTGGTGCTGTCGCCCAGCAGTTCGGTGAGATTGCGCAAGAGATCGGTGACTCCACCCGTCGCCGCGCCGCTGGCGAGCAGTTGCGCCAGCACCTCGCTCAGGTCCACCGCCGCCAGACCGGGCAGATAGAGCAGCGAGCCCTCCAGGCCTGCCGGGCCGGTGTTGCCGGAAAAGGGAATGTAGGACACCAGGGGCACGTCCTCGCCCTTATCGCCATCCAGCAGCTCCAGGCGGGCGGTTTTCGCACTCCAGCGACTGACCGTGTAGGGCTCCAGGCTCACTTCCGGCACGCCCATCTCGCGCAACTGTCCGGCCAGCCGCTGGGCATAGGCGATCTCGTGAATGCTGCCGGCCGGGCGGAAGCCGCCGTTGAACTCGTCGATCTCGGTCTGCCAGCCGCGCAATTGCGCCTCGCTGGGCAGGAGGGCGGCATCGACTTCGCGGCTGGGGTCGACGCCCGGCGTGCCGCGCGGGCTGCTGCTGCCACAGGCGGCGAGCAGGCTCAGTGCCAGACCCAGCAGCAGTGCCGAACCGCGGCAACGACTCAGCCGCACGAACCTCGCGGTCGTGATGCGCATGACTCTCTCCTCCAGCGATTTATCTAGGTATGTACGGCTGCGGAGAAGTGTGCGGCGGCGAGGGCGGGGCCGCCATTGGCAGCTTGCCAGCCGATGTTGTGTCGGCACACAACCGAGACTAGGCGGCCAGACTCCGCATCTGGCCGCGTCCCATGCGGCGCATCAGCAGCGCCGCGCTGAGCCGGGACTGCCAGGAGAGGTCGTCGAGATCGGCCTTGAGCAGGGCCTCGATGCGCTGCAGTCGATACGCGAGCGTGTTGGGATGGATCGCCAGTGCTGCCGCCACCACCTTGCGCTGACGGCGCTGCAGGAAATAGCAGTCCAGCGTCTCCAGCAGATGCGGTTCGGGCGCGATCAGCTCCAGCAGGCTTTCCAGATAGCCGGCGACATTGCGTGACTGCAGCGCGGTGTCGTCGAGCACGTAATCCGAGTACAGGAACACCTTCGAAGGGGTGGCGAGCCGGTGGCCGATGTCGAGTGCGCGCAAGGCCTGCTCGGCGCTCAGGCGCCAACCCTGGGCGCCCATGCCGGCCAGGCCGACGCCCACGGCCTGCGGCGGATCGCGCAGGGCCGGCAACAGCGCGAGCTGACCGGCCAGATGACGCTCGCGGTGGATGGTGTTCTCGCCGCTGGGTACTGCCATCCAGATCAGCGCGTGCTCTCGGCGCAGGGTGCCGATCGGGCGTGGTTCGCCGGTCGGGCCCAGCCTTGCGGTGAGCGCCTCCAGCTCGTCCTCGGCGGCGCCACCTCCCTGACCCGGCACCGGCAGTGCGAAAGCCAGCGCGATGCGCCGGCCCAGCGGGTCCACGCCCAGAGCTTGGGCTCGCTCGTGAAAGCCCTCGCTGTCCTCGCTGCGATCGAAGACGATGGAACAGAGCTCGTGTTGCAGGCGGTTTTGCCAGCGCTCGCCACGGCGCTGCTCGTCGGCATAGGCGTGGCTGATGGTCTGTCCGAGCAGATCGGTGTGGTAGAGCATGTAGGGCGAGAGCCGCAGCAGCACCTCGTCGCGAGCCGCGTGCTGGTGCTGTACGCCGTCGAGAAAGGCCTGCCAGAGCACCGTGCAGCCGACACGAAACGAGTGCAGCAGGCTGGTCATCGGGATGCCCTGATGCACCCGGCGGCGAGCGAAGTCGGCAACCGGCCGCAGGGTTTCGGCATCCGGTGGCCGGCCATCGAGCAGGGCGCGAAACCAGATGCCGACGTTGATGCGGATCATGCTCTCGATCTCGGCCAGCACCTGGGCGTCGCGCACCGCGCCGTATTCCGGCACCTCGGCGCGCACCGCCACGTAGACACGGCCGACGATGCTCTCGCCTTGCTGCGACAGCGCGCGCACGGTGGGGCGCAACTGGCGCGACAGCGTCGGCGATGCCGAGCCATCGCGTGGCCTGCTGGGCTTGCTCATGATCACCTCTCCTCCGGACAGCGGGCCGTGTTCTTGACACCCCCTCGGGGCGCGACCGGCTCTTGGTCGATAAGTTACAAATCTGTATACCACGCGACCTCACTACAATCGCAGCAGTCGCAACTTCGCCCTGCCCATGAAGCTCTTGTTGTTGCTCTGCCTGATGCTGTCCGCCACTGCCGCCCGGGCCGGTCCGGTGGGCGAGCCGGAGCCGGAGCTGCGTGCGCGGCTGATGGCGGCGATCCGCGCTGCCGACAGTTTCGAAGACAAGTACGAGGCCCAGGTCTGGCTGCTGGACATGTCCACCCGCCTGCAGCGCTACCAGCCGGATGAGGCGCAGCGCCTGGAGTTTCTGCGCCTGGTGCATTCCGAGGCCAAGCGCGCCGGACTGAAGCCGGAATGGGTGCTGTCGGTGATCCATATCGAGAGCCGCTTCGACCGCTACGCGATCTCCCACGCCGGGGCGTTGGGCTACATGCAGATCATGCCGTTCTGGCTGGAGGAACTGGGCGAGAAGGGCTCCAACCTGTTCCACGCCAGCACCAATCTGCGCATGGGCTGCACCATCCTGCGCTTCTATTTGGACAAGGAGCGCGGCAATCTCTTCAACGCCCTGGCGCGCTACAACGGCAGCTACGGGCGCTCCGAATATCCCAACAAGGTGCTGGGCGCGCTGCGGAATTACTGGGCCTTCGATTAGCCGGCCTGCGCCTTCAGCCAGCGCTCCAGCCAGGCCTTGAGCGGCGGATCGTGCTCGGGCAGGTCCCAGTCGGCCATGCCGGCCTCCTGGCCTAGTGGATCGCGCAGACGCTCCTGCGGATACAGGGCCACCGACCAACTGGGCTGGCGCAGCGCTGGCTCGAGGTAGTCCTCGCCGCGCAACACCGCTGCCAGAGCCGCCGCCAAGTCGGGGCCAGCGTGCGCGCCCAGGTGCAGGAAGGGCGAGGGGCGCGGATTCAGCTCCAGGAACCAGACCTGACCCTGGTCGTCGATCTGGGCGTCCAGGCTGCCGAAGCCGGTGTAGTGATTGGCTGCCAGCAGGCGGGCGGTGGCGGCGCGCAGGGCCGGCTGCGCGGTGATTCGTAGTCGGGAACTGGGGCCGTAGGGTGCCGGATGCACGCGTTCCTTCTCCGCGCAGAGCGCCGCCAGCAGGCGGCCCTGCTCGGCGTAGAAGCCACAGGCCCAGGTGCTGCCGGAGACCTCGCGTTGCAGCAGCAAGGCGCGTGGGCTGCCGCGCAGTTCCTCCAGTTGCTCCGGATTTTCGATGCGACGCAGACCGTTGCCGCCGTAGCCGATGGCGGGCTTGGCCAGCAGCGGCAACCCGAG
Organism: Nevskiaceae bacterium; assembly: GCA_004297005.1. Classification (GTDB taxonomy): domain Bacteria; phylum Pseudomonadota; class Gammaproteobacteria; order Nevskiales; family Nevskiaceae; genus Stagnimonas. Next base: position 74,497 of record SCVA01000057.1, on the reverse strand, counting down.
CCGCCGCAGAGGCTCCATCTGCGTGCTGCCCGGCGGCAGCAACAGCCAGTCCGGCACCGCCAGACCGAGATCACGGGCGCGGGTATTGCCGCAGTGCTTGTCCAGCCAGTCGGATTGTTCGACGGGGCGTGCGCCGCCGGCGGTGAGTAGCGCCTGTTGCGCGGCCGGCAACGGCGGCTGCATCTGCATCAGTCGGCGCAGCAGCAGCACCGCCGCATCGTCCATCGGCAGGACTCGCGCGGGCTGCCAGTCTTCGAAGGCCTGTCGCAGCAGGGGCAGGGTCGGTGGCTGCTGGCGGCTGAACAGGTAGCGCTGCTGGACTGAGGCGCTGACCGCCATCGGTCCCTCGCTGGGGCAGACCGCCGCCACCGCCAGGCCGGCTTCGCGCAAGGCGCCGGCCAGACGGGGCGGACCCAGCCAGTCGTCGCGCAGGGCGAGCAGCAGCACGCGAGGCGTGCTCGCGCTCGGGTGCGGCTGATGGCCGTTCTGTGCCGGGGCAGGGGAAATGCTCGCGCTCATGCCCGCAGGCTGAACAATCTGCGCGCAATCCGCAATCCGCAATCCGCAGACGGCATCGGCTACCCTGCGCGCCATGACCGAGATCCTGATCCTCTACTACTCGCGCAACGGTTCCACCGCCGCCATGGCCCGCCACATCGCCCGCGGCGTCGCAGCGGTCGAAGGCTGTAGCGCGCGCCTGCGCACAGTGCCGCCGGTGTCGGCGGAAACCGAAGCCCTGGCGCCGGCGGTGCCGGAGTCCGGCGCGCCCTATTGCGAGCTGGCCGACCTGCGCGACTGCGCCGGTCTCGCCCTGGGTTCGCCGACCCGCTTCGGCAACATGGCGGCGCCGCTCAAATACTTTCTCGACGGCACCTCCGGCCTCTGGCTCTCCGGCGCCCTGGCCGGCAAGCCGGCGGCGGTGTTCACCTCCACCAGCACCATGCACGGCGGTCAGGAGAGCACCCTGCTGAGCATGATGCTGCCGCTGCTGCACCAGGGCATGTTGCTGGTTGGTCTGCCGTATACCGAGCCGGCGCTATCCAGCACCCAGTACGGCGGTACGCCCTACGGCGCCAGCCATGTCGCTGGCACCGCCGGTGCGCCGCGCAAGATGGACGCCCAGGAAATTGCCCTTTGTGAGGCCCTGGGCCGGCGCCTGGCCTGGGCGGCAACGAGGCTCGCGCCATGAGGATCGAGGCGCTGGTGAAACGCCTGAAGTGGCTGGTCTGGGCCGCGCATTTCGGGCTCGCGTCCGGCCTCTACGCGCTGATCGCCGGCAGCGGCCGCGAGTCGGCCCTGGTGCTGGCGACCCTGGCGATCCTGCCGTTGCTGCTGCCAGTGCCGGGCCTGCTGCGCGGCCGTGCCTACACCGCGTCCTGGACCAGCATGCTGGTCGCCTTCTACTGCGCCCTGCTGCTGTCCGAGGCCTACATGCAGCCGGCCTACAAGCTGCCCTTGCTGCTGCTGGCGGTGGTCGCGGCGGCGGACTTCGTGGCCCTGATGCTCTACGCCAAGGGCGCCAAGGCGCTGGCGCGTCTCGACGTAGAGAATTCTGTCCGCCGGGAGCGGTAGAGGCGCACTCAGGATTTCCGCTTGGACGTCCCGGCCCCGACAGCGGTTGGCGCAGTACGCGAGCGGCGCTGGTCGGCAGAGCTTGCTGGCGCCTGCTGGGATCGGCGCGCCTGGGCCAGGGCCTGCTCGAGGCCCAGTACCCCCAGACCCAGCAGGCCGTCGCCGCTGGTGCAGCCCTCGGCGTCCTCCGTGTCCTCGGTCGGCAGTACCTCGTTGATCCAGGTCGTGATCAGGTTCACCGCTTCGCCGTGCACCACCGAGCGGGCAATCGGCGGCATGCGCACGCCGGCCTCGGTCGAGCCCAGACGGTAGGGGAGGATGGAACCGTTGGCGTCTCCGGGGATGATGTCGTACAGGCGTCCACCGGAGCCCTTGCCGGCCGCGACCGGCCGTTTGCAGATGCCGTACTGGACATTGACGGTGCGGTAGCTGTCGAGGAACAGGCCGGAGTTGGAGGCCGGACCGGCCGGGTTGTGGCAATGCATGCAGTTCACTTCCAGGTAGGCGCGAACGCGGTGGTGGATGTCGGTGTCGGAGTTGGGAGCGTCGCCGGCATCGCCGGGCACGTTCCAGCGCGGCATCTTCTCGACGCTGGCGAGGTCTTCGGGCAGGCCGGTCAGCAGGCCGTGAAGTTGCAGGTACTGCAATTGATTGACACTGCCCTCGCTGCCATAGACGTGGTCGCGGTTGAGGTTGCGCGGCTTCGGGCCGATCGGCGCGGCGCCCGGGTCGCGATCGTCGCCGGCGTGGCAGGACAGGCAGCTGAGCGCCGCCGGTACGGTGTAGCCCTCGACCGTGCCGCTGTAGTGGGCGTCGACTTGAGTATCGAGGTCGGCGTAGTCGTACTTCGCGGCGACCTTGGCGCCCTCGATTTTTAACTCGGCGTAGCGCTTGCCAGTGCTGTCGGTTTTCCACAGATAGGGCAGGCCGACCCAACTGCTGCCCTTGCTGGTCTCGCGCCGGATCAGCAGGCGAGTCTCGATGACGTTTTCAGTTTCGCCGTCCTGGAAGCCGAAGGTCTTGGCGATGATGGTGCCCACCGGAAAGTCCAGGGTGGCGGTTACCTTGTCCGCATGATCCAGGTAGCGCGCCGCGCTGCCGGGCGGCAGGAACAGGATGCGGTGCTTGACCGCGTAGTCGGAGAACAAGGCGGTGTTCAGCTCGTAGGGCACGCCGCCGATGGCTTGCGAGGTGGGATCGCCGGGATCAGCGAACAGGCCGTACTGCTCCAGCCGCGGGCAGTTGTACTTCGCCGCAGCGAAGTTCACCTGACCGCTTTTCACCGCCGAACAGGCCTTGCTGACTTCGGCCTCGGTGGGCCGAGCGTCGGCGCCATCGAGGTCGGGGACATAGGGCAGTTTCAGCGGGCGCAGTTCCACCGGCGGCAAGGCGCCACGGTGCGGGGCCAGGTTGGTGCTGGCCGGTTTGAGCAGGTCGAACAGCAGTTGGGGCAGGGCGCTGGTAGTGATGTTGGCGTTGAGGAAGTCGGTCATGAACGCGGTCGAGAGCTGGGTGTTCTCGAAGGTATTGTCTTCGGCGATGAACAGGCCCAACTCCGGTTTCAGCGCGCCGGCCTCGTCGAATTTCCAGGCGTTGTACTTGCAGGACGGATCAGGATCGTTGCGCTGGTAGTTGGGGCGACCGAATTCGTTGACCCGCGGCTCGTAGCGGTCTTCCTCGCCGTGCTCGTTGGGATTGGGCTCGTTGAGCGGAATGCCGTCCTGATCGACAGGGAAGCTGGTGCAGTCGTTGGGACTGTCCTCGGCGCCGTCCCAGACGATGTGGGCGGAGCGGCCCAGATTCTTGATGCGCAGCAGCAGCGGCAGCAGCGAGGCGGCGCCACGGTCGACGCTGGGCTCGGCCGGGTTCAGCGAGTTGTCGCGAAAGCGGTTGCCATGGATGTGGATGCCCTCGGGGTAGAAGTCGTACTTCGGATCCGGCTCATTGGCATCGGCCAGGGCGTAATTGGCGACGGCGATGCCGAGGGTGTCGTGGTCGTAGATGTCGTTGTCGTAAATCTCCAGGTTGTCGGTGGACAGCACTAGCATGCCGGTGCCGCGCGGGACGATGCCGACGATGTTGCCGATGGGCGCGAAGTTTTCGTGGTTGTTGCGGTAGGCCTTGTTGCGGCGGACGATATTCTTCTCGCCATACTGGGACAGTCCAGGCAGGTCGAAGATCAGGAAGCCGCCAGTGTTGTTGGTGGCGATGTTGTCCTCGAACACGGCGCGGTAGGTGTTCTCGAACTCGAAGCCGGCGACGTTGAACTCGGCGCGGGTGTTGCGGACGATCACATCGCTGGTCTGGCCGACGTAGATGCCGGCATCGGAGGCGCCGAAGGCCTCGGAGTCTTCGATCAGCACATGGCGGCTTTCCACCGGGTAGAGGCCGTAGGCGCCGTGATGGGAGCAGCTATCCTCGGCCTCGGGGTCGTCGTTGCACTGGTCATAGCCGGACCATAGTGCCCGCACGCCGCTGAAGGTCACGTACTGTGAGCGATACACGCGGATGGCATTGCCGGGGGTGTCCTGCACGGTGAAACCGCGCATCACAATGCCGTCAGCGTGACTGATGTTGATGCCCTCGGAGCTGTCGCTGCTGGCGAACGACAGGTAGGTTTTGTTGATGCCGGCACCTTCGATGGTGATGCCGTTCTTGCCGTTGACGATCAGGCCGGTGCTCAGATCGAAATGGCCTTCGCAGAAGCGGATGGTGTCGCCCTCGCGGGCATCGAAGAAGGCGATCAGCGATTCGGTGGTCGCATTCTCGCCGGGGCAGATGGTGTAGGTCTGGGCCTTGGCGGTGCTGCTCGCTGAGTTCTTCGAGCCACAGCCGGCACTCAGCAGTGCCAGCAGGACGGCGAGGATGGGGTACAGGCGTTCTCTACTCAAGGACCGATACGACATTCCATGTCTCCTGACTGGTGCAAGCATATGGGGCGGTTCCGGCATCCAGCCGACACCTGGGCGAGCGACGCAGTGTCCGCTACGCCTTGGCCTTGCAACGCGCGAGAAACATGCCAGCGACCGTGGCGGCAGTAACGATTTACTACTTGGCCTCGGTGACGCTGTGTGTCGTCCAGTTACGTTGTGTAACGGACCCTAGCCGCGCAGTAGCACCGACTGCACGAAAGGGATGGTCAGCCGCCGCTGGGCGCTGAGCGAGGCGCGGTCCAGGGTCTCGACCGCTTCCAGCAGCGAGCCGATGTCGCGCGCCAGGCGCTTGAGCAGGTAGTGGGCGACATCGTCCGGCAGATGCAGGCCGCGGGCATGGGCACGTAGCATCAGGAGGCGTGCGCGGTCCTCGTCGCTGAGCGGGCGCAGGCCGAAGCTCGCACAGGCGCTGATTCGCGTGGCGAGGTCAGGCCGCACGAACTGCAGCAGGTGCCCCGGTTTGCGCGCCGCCAGCACCAGATTGCCGCCCCGGCTCTTGATTGCGTCGATCAGCCGCGCCATGGCCAGCACTCCGGCCTCGGGCAGCGGCGCTTCATCGAGGCCGTCCAGGCAGACCAGCTTCAGCGTCTCCAACCCGGCCAGGGCTTCCGGCAGCTCCGCAAGATGGCTGGGCAGGTGCACATAGGCGTGGCTGAGGCCCAGGCCGGCGGCCTCGCGGCCCAGAGCCTGCAACAAGTGCGTCTTGCCGCTGCCGGCCGGGCCGTGCAGCAGCAGCGCCAAGCTGCCGCCGGGGCTGAGCAGGCCGCGCAGGGTGCTCACCGCCTGGGTGTTGGGGCCGGCGTGGAAGCTGGCGAAGCTGGAGGTTTCCCGCAGCGCCACCGCCAGCGGCAGTTGCTGACCCTTCATGCCGCCGGCGGCTCCTCGCCCTGGCTGGCGGCGGGAGGCGCTGGCAGCGCCTCCGGCGCAGGCACTTGTTCGCCCCAGCGGTAGACGTTGCTTTCCAGCCAGCGCCTTTGCACCTCGCGCAGGCCCACCGCCAGAATCGCCGCACAGGGCAGGGCCACCAGCACGCCGGTAAAGCCGAACAACTGGCCGCCGGCCATGATCGCAAAGATCACCGCCACCGGATGCACGCCGATCTTGTCGCCGACCAGGAGCGGGGTGAGCACATTGCCTTCCAGCACCTGGCCAAAGGCGAAGATCGCCACCACCCAGAGCAGCGGCCAGAGCTCCGGCGACTGCACCAGCATGGCGATCATCGCGGTGGCAAAACCAATCGCGAAGCCGAGGTAGGGCACGAAGCTGAGCAGACCGGCGATCAGCGCCACCAGCAGCGCCAGCTTGAGCCCGGCCGCCCACAGCGCCAGCGCGTAGTAGAGCGCCAGTGCCAGCATCACCAGGCCCTGGCCGCGCACGAAGCTGCCCAGCACCTCGTCGCACTCGCTCGCCAGGCGCCGTACCAGCGGCCGGTGGCGGGGCGGGGTGACGGTGTCGAACCAGCCGATCAGATTGTCCCAGTCGCGCAACAGGTAGAAGCTCACCACCGGGATCAGCGCGATGTTGGCGATGGTGGCCATCACCTTCAGCCCGGATTCGGCGACCAGGCCGGCGGCGCCGCGCGCCTCCTTCCAGTGGCTGCTGATCCAGTCGCGCAGGTAGTTGGAGTCCAGCCGCAGATTGTCCGGCAACTGGATGCCGAGCTTGGCGAGGCCGACGTCCTGCAACCAGCGCAGGCCCTCGGGGATGTTCTGCGCCAGAGTCACCGCCTGCTGCTGCAGCATCGGCGCGATCAAGAGGATCAGCAGCACCAGCGACAGGGTGATCAGCAGAAACACCAGGGTCACGCCCCAGGTGCGCGACAGCCGGCGGCGTTCCAGGGCATCGACCAGCGGGTCGCCCAGGTAGGCGAAGATGGCGCCGACCACGAAGGGCATCAGGATCGGTCCCAGCGCACCGATCAGGGCCGCCAGGCCCAGCACAGCCAGCAGCCAGGGCCAGAATTCGCGCCAGTGCAGACGGGTGTGGGGCTCGGCTTGCATGAGGGCGGATCGCGGGTCGGGTCGGAATTATGAGTGTGCGACCGGTAAAATAGCAGCGTTCCCCCACGCGATTAGCCATGAAAAAGCGCGCTTCCCTGTCCTACCGCGACGCCGGTGTGGATATCGACGCCGGCGATGCCCTCGTCGACGACATCAAGAAAATCGTCAAGTCCACCCAGCGGCCCGAGGTGCTGGGCGGTGTCGGCGGCTTCGGCGCGCTGGTCAGCCTGCCCAAGAAGTACAAGAACCCGGTGCTGGTCTCCGGCACCGACGGCGTCGGCACCAAGCTCAAGCTCGGCATCGACACCGGCCGCGTCGAGGGCCTTGGCCAGGATCTGGTCGCCATGTGCGTCAACGACGTGCTGGTCAACGGCGCCGAGCCGCTGTTCTTCCTCGACTACTACGCCACCGGCAAGCTCGACCAGAAGGTCGCCGCCAAGGTCATCAAGGGCATTGCCACCGGCTGCAAGCTGGCCGGCTGCGCCCTGGTCGGCGGCGAGACCGCCGAGATGCCGGGCCTCTACGCCAAGGGCGACTTCGACCTCGCCGGCTTCACGGTGGCGGTGGTCGAGAAGAAGAAGATCATCGACGGCAGCGGCATCAAGGCTGGCGATGTGCTGATCGGCCTGCCTTCCAGCGGCCCGCACTCCAACGGCTATTCGCTGATCCGCAAGATCCTGGAAGTCAGCAAGACCCGCCTCGACGCGCCGCTGTTCAGCGGCCAGACCCTGGAGGAGGCGCTGCTGGCGCCGACCACCATCTACGTCAAGCCGGTGCTCAAGCTGCTGGAAGCCGGCATCCCGGTGCGTGGCATGAGCCACATCACCGGCGGCGGCATCGTCGGCAATCTGCCGCGCTGCTTCCCCAAGGGCCTGGGCGCGGTGGTCGATACCAAGAGCTGGCAGCGGCCGGCGGTGTTCGACTGGCTGCAGGAAAAGGGCAATGTCGAGCAGGACGAGATGTGGCGCGTGTTCAACTGCGGCGTCGGTTTCGTGCTGGTGGTGCCGCGGCTGAAGGTCGATGCCGCCATGGCCCAGCTCAAAAAGAGCAAGCTCAAGCCCTTCGTGCTCGGCGAGATGGTCAAGAGCAAGCAGGAAGTGCGGTTTGTTTGATGCTGCGGTTTTTCCCCTCGCCCCTTGGGGGAGAGGGGTAGGGGAGAGGGGTAGCGCCGGCGAAGCCGGCGTGCCTTTTCTTTCCGTGCGAATCACGGCGCCATGCGCCGCACCCCTCTCCCTAGCCCTCTCCCACAAGGGGCGAGGGGACGGTCTGCGGTAGGGGCGGGTCATGAAAAACCTCGTCGTCCTGATCTCCGGCAGCGGCCGCAACTTGCAAGCGCTGATCGAGCATTGCGCCGCCGGCCACATCCCTGCGCGCATCGCCGCCGTGGTCAGCAACAAGGCCGAGGCCTATGGCCTGGAGCGCGCCCACCGTGCCGGCATCGCCACCGAGGTGGTGCCGCACGGTGCCTACCCCAGCCGCGAGGCCTTCGATGCCGCGCTCGCCGCCGCCATCGACCGCCACGCGCCCGACCTGCTGGCCATGGCCGGCTTCATGCGCATCCTCACGCCCGGCTTCACCCGCCACTATCTGGGCCGGGCGCTCAACATCCATCCCTCGCTGCTGCCGCGCCATCCGGGCCTGCGTACCCACGCGGCGGCGCTGGCCGCCGGCGATGCCGAGCACGGCGCCAGCGTGCATTTCGTCACCGAGGCGCTGGATGGCGGGCCGCTGGTACTTCAGGGCGCGTTCACCGTGGCGCCGGAGGATTCAGCCGAATCCCTGGCCGAGCGGGTCATGAACGAAGTCGAGTTGAAGATCTATCCTCAGGCGGTGGCCTGGCTGGCGCGCGGCGACTTGCAGTTGCGTGCGGGCCAGCCCTGGTTGCAGGGCGCACCGCTGCTGACACCCCGCACGCTGGCCGATCTTGAGGAGCCGTTCCGATGAAACCGCAATCGCTGCGCCGTCTGCTTGCCGCGCTGAGCCTGCTGCCGGGTCTGGCGCTGGCGGCGCCGGCCTTGAAGCCGATGTCGCTGAGCTACGACGTCTCCTGGGGCGAGACGCCGCTGGGCGAGGGCACGCTCACCCTCAGCGCCGAGGCCGGCGAGGACTGCTACCGCTACGAACTCAGCACCCATCCCATCGGCCTGGTGCGCTGGCTCTACGGCAGCCCGCGCGAGACCAGCGAGTTCTGCGTGGTCGATGGCGTGGTGGTGCCCAGCCGCATGGAGTTCAACAACCCCAAGCGCAGCAAAGATGGCTTCGTCATCCACTTCGACTGGAAGCAGGGCCTGGTTCTCGGCGGCCGCAACGGCCCGCTACCCATCGCGCCCGGCACGCTGGATCGGCTCAGCGTGCAGCAGGCGGCGCGGCTCTGGGTGCAGAACCACGTTGCCGACAAGAAGCCCGAGCCGCTAGTGATCGCCATCGCCGACCACAAGCGGGTGAAGAGCTATACCTTCGCCATCGCCGGGCGCGGCACGGTGGAAACCGCCGCCGGCAAGTTCGAGGCGGTGCGCTTCGAGCGCATCGATGACCCCAAGACCACCTTGCGCTTCTGGCTGGCGCCGGAGAAGGACTACATGCCGGTAAAGGTCGAGCAGGTCGAGGATGGCGAGGCCAAGCTGAATCTGAGTCTGCAGGGCCGCCCTTGAAGCTGGCGGTAGGCGCGGCTGAACTCGCCACCCTGCGCGCGGCCGCCGAGAGCAGCCCGCGCCGGCGTGCGCACCTGGAGCTGCACGCTGGTGGCGCGGCTGATCCCCTGCAACGCTTCCTGGTCGGCATGCTGCCCGCTTCCTACGTGCGCCCCCACCGCCATGTGCAGGCCCACAAGCTGGAGCTGACCGCCTGCCTGGCCGGTGCCTTCGAGCTGCTGCTGTTCGACGACCAGGGCGCGTTGCGCGAGCGCCAGACGCTCGGTGCCGAGGGCGCCGGGCTGCGCGTCGTGCAGATTCCACCCAACACCTGGCATTCGCTGATCGTGCGCGAGGGCTTTGCGGTGCTGCTGGAAGTGAAGCAGGGCCCCTACGAGGCGGCCAGCGACAAGGACTTCGCGCCCTGGGCGCCGGTCGAGGGCAGTGCCGAGGCCGACCACTGCCTGCGCTGGCTGTACGAGACGGCGGTGGGGCAGCGCTATCTAGCCTAGGCGGCGGGCATCGATTCCCTCCCCTGCGTAGCGGGGGAGGGTTAGGGTGGGGGCGTTGGTTCTTGCGCGCGGATCACTACGCCGCGAAACGCCCCCCATCCCGTTAGAGCAGTGCTCTGACTCCCCCGCTGCGCAGGGGAAGGGGTGCGAAAGTTTCCTGTCTAGCCCAGCACGATCCCCAGACTGGCGGCGATCAGCGCCGCGCGCGGCTGCCACTGGAACTCCGGGATGGTGATGAGCGCGTGGCAGAGGCCGATCAGCGCGCAGATCAGGGCTTCGCTGAGCAGCTGCGGCTCGCCGGCACGACCCTGACCCGCGGCCTGCAACTGCGCGATCAGTTCGCGGAACAAGGCAAAGCGCTCGATCACTGCCGGGCTCTCCACGTAGTAGCGCTCCTCGCCGCTGCGCTGGTCCTGGTTGAGGAACACCAGCCGGTAATGCTGCGGCTGCGTGCACCAGTAGTCGACGAAGGCGGTGGCGGCGCGCTCCAGGCGCTGCCGCGGCGTGCCGCGCCGGCTGGCCGCCTGGATGCGCGGGAACAGCTCGGCGAAGCAGTCTTCCCACAGGCTGCGCAGGATCGCGTTCTTGCTCGGGAAGTAGCCGTACAGGCTCATGGTGCCGCAGCCGGCCTCCTGCGCCAGCCGGCGCATGCTCACCGCCTCGAAGCCCTCCTCGGCGAACAGCCGGCTGGCGACCTCGCTGATCCGCCGGCGGGTCTCCTGCTCGTGCTCGGCGCTGCGCCGTGGTCGGCCGCGCGGGCGCGCTGCTTCCGCACCGGGCGGCGTGGCGGCGAGCGGGGCGAGCGTTGACTTTCGGGGCATGGTTTTCTATTTTTCGATAACGCGTACGGAATATTGCCTCAGCGTCGCCCGTCCCGCCAGTCAACCCTCCCCAGGAAACCTCATGCGCAGTGCAAGCACCGAAGTCATCGTCGTCGGCGCCGGTCTCGCCGGCCTTGCCGCCGCCCGTCAGTTGCAGGCCGCGGGGCGGCAGGTGGTGGTGCTGGAGGCGCGCGACCGCGTCGGTGGCCGCACGCTCAACCACACCCTCACCGCGCCCGGCGCCAAGCCGGGCACCGTGGTGGAGATCGGTGGCCAATGGGTGGGGCCGACGCAGGACCGCGTGCTGGCGCTGATCGAGGAGCTGGGGCTTTCCACCTTCAAGACCTGGGGCGAGGGCCGCTTTACCGATTACCGGCGTGGCCGGCTGCGCCAGTACTCCGGCCGCATTCCGCCCGGCAATCTGCTCGGTTCGGTGGAGGCGCAACTGGCCATCAATCGCCTCAACCGCATGGCCAAGGAGGTGCCGCTGGCCGCGCCCTGGACCGCCCCGCGCGCGGCCGAGTGGGATGGCCAGACCTTCCAGAGCTGGATGGACCGCTGCATCTTCAGCCGCGGCGCCAAGGAGCTGATCGAGCTGTGCATCGAGGCGGTGTTCTCGGCCGAGCCGCGCGATCTCTCGCTGCTGCATGTTCTGTTCTACATCCACAGCGCCGGCTCGCTGGATCTGCTCATCAATACCGAGGGCGGCGCCCAGGAGGCGCGCATCGTCGGCGGCTCGCAGCGCATCTCGCTGGCGATGGCCGAACAGCTCGGCGAGGCGGTGTGGCTGAATGCCGCGGTCGAGCGCATCGAACAGGACGGGCAGGGCGTGAAAGTTTCCGGCGCCGGCTTCGAGGTACGTGGCCAGCGGGTGATCGTCGCCGTGCCGCCGCCGCTGGCGGCGCGCATCCGCTATTTCCCGCTGCTCGACGGCCTGCGTGACCAGCTCACCCAGCGCCTGCCGATGGGCACCGTCACCAAGGTCAATGCGGTGTACGCCACGCCGTTCTGGCGCCGCGCCGGCATCAATGGTCAGGTCACCAGCGACACCGGGCCGATCAAGCTGGTCTACGACAACTCGCCGCAGGACGGCCATCTCGGCATCCTCATGGGCTTCATCGAGGCCAGCGAGGGCCGCCGCCTGCTGCGCGAGGCGCCGGAGCGCCGCCGGGCAATGGCGCTGGAATGCTTCGCCCGCTACTTCGGGCCCGAGGCGCTGCAACCGCTGGAGTACATCGAGCAGAGCTGGGCCGACGAGGAATGGTCGCGCGGTTGCTACGCCAGCTATTTCCCGCCTGGCGTCTGGAGCGATTACGGCGAGGCTCTGCGCACGCCGGTTGGCCGTCTGCACTGGGCCGGCACCGAGACCGCCGAGGTCTGGAACGGCTACTTCGACGGCGCCATCCGCTCCGGCGAACGCGCCGCGACCGAGGTGGTTGCGCAGCTCTAGCGGGAAACATTGGGCAGTGAGGGTTTGGCAGGTTTTGCCGGCTATCCCTCACAATGCCGCATGAAAATCCCCAACAGCCTGCAGCCGCTGATCGACGATGGCATCGTCGATTCCGTGTTGCGCCAATTGAAGAGCGGCAAGGAAGCCTCGGTGTTCCTGGTCCGCTGCGGCCCGCACATCCGCTGCGCCAAGGTCTACAAGGACGCGCAGCAGCGCGGCTTCCAGAAGCTCGCCGAGTATCAGGAGGGCCGCAAGGCGCGCGGCAGCCGTGATGCCCGCGCCATGGGCAAGGGCAGCCGCCACGGCCGCAAGGAACAGGAGGCGGCCTGGAAGAACGCCGAGGTCGATGCCCTCTACCGCCTCGCCGCCGCCGGCGTGCGGGTGCCCAAGCCGCAGGGCTATTACGAGGGCGTGCTGGTGATGGAGGTGGTGGTCGATGAGCAGGACCAGCCGGCGCCGCGCCTCAACGACGTACACCCCGACGCCGAGCAGGCGCGCGCCTGGCATGCGCTGCTGATCAACCAGGTGGTGCGCATGCTCTGCGCCGGGTTGATCCACGGCGACCTCTCGGAATTCAACGTGCTGCTGGCCGCCGACGGCCCGACCATCATCGACCTGCCGCAGGCGGTGGACGCCGCCGGCAACAACAACGCCTTCCGCATGCTGGTGCGCGATGTCGAGAACATCCGCGCCTATTGCGGCCGTTACGCGCCGGAGCTGCTCGACACCGAGTACGCCTACGAGATCTGGCAGCTCTACCAGGCCAGCGAGCTGCGGCCGGACAGCCCGCTCACCGGCCGCTACGAGCACCCGCCAGGTGCCCCCGACGTCGATGGCGTGCTGGCGCAGATCGAGGAGGCACGCCGCGAGGCCGAGCGGCGCCAGCGCGGGCGCGAAGAGGCTGCGGCAGCGCTGGACGACTAAAGCCCGGCGCGCAACCGGGGCTTGGTAAAAATAACCCTGCCGGTTCGGAGTGCTTTTGATCGCCGGCCTGGACCGTGTATTGCTAGCGCATAGGCACAAACCTAACTAGGTCCACATCTTCATGAAAGCTCTGCTGCTCGCCGCCAGCGCGGCCCTCTTGCTCCCTGCGGTGGCACTTGCCCAGTCGGATGCGCCGACGCCGGTGCCGCCGGAAGGCAGCGCCGAGGTCGGCAGCATCCCGGTGCAGCCGCTGGCCGAGTCCGCGCCGCCACCGGCTCCGGCCGAGGAGTCCAAGGCCGGCCCGCGCCAGCTCGGTGAGGTGGTGGTCACCGCGCAGAAGACCAAGCAGTCGTTGCGGCGGGTCCCCGCCTCGGTCACCGCGCTGTCGGGCGATTTCATCAAGGAGACCGGCGCCGCCGACCTCGCCGATGTCTCGCTCTACGTGCCCAATGCCCGCGTCGATGCCGACGACATCGGCTCGCCGCAGGTGTTCATCCGCGGCTTCGGCACCAATGCCTTCAATCCCAGCTTTGAAAGCTCGGTGGGCTTCGTGCAGGACGATCTCTACTTCGGTCGCCCCGGCTACTTCACCGAGTCGATGTTCGACATCGACCGCGTCGAGATCCTGCGCGGGCCGCAGGGCACGTTGTTCGGCAAGAACACCATCGCCGGCGTCTTCAACGTGATCAGCAAGGGCCCCACCAGCGAGCCCACCGCCGACGCCCGCTACTTCTACGGCGGGCAGGGCGAGCAGCGACTGGAAGGCGGCATGGGCGGCATGTTCGGCGAGCACTTCGGTGGTCGCGTCGGCTTTCTCTACCGCGAGCAGGACGGCCAGACCTACAACCAGTTCCTCGACCGCTACGAAGACGCGCTGCAGCAGCAGGCCCTGCGCGGCAAGATCAAGCTCGCTTCGGGAATCTGGAGCAGCGAGCTGATGCTCGTCACCTCCGAAACCACCGCGCCGTTCTGGCCCTTCCAGCTCATGAAGCTGGACGACGACACCCGCACCTACCTCGAAGGCTTCGACGCCGACATCGAGGACGACCCCTACAACTTCCGCACCTCCTTCGACACCCCGGGCTGGATCGAAAAGGGCTCCGACACCGTTGCGCTGAAGAACGAGTGGGCGATGGGTCCGGTGGCCGGCCTCAAGGACTTCAACACCGTGCTGGTGCTGGGCGGCTCGCGCTTCCGCATCGACCAGCTCAACGAGCTGGATGTCTCGCCGTCCGACATTTCCCGCCTCGACAACCACGAGGACCACGAGCAGTTCACCGCCGAGCTGCGCTTCAGCGGCAAGGCCGACAGCCTGTTCGGTCTCGGCACCGGTCTGGAGTTCGTCGGCGGCCTGTTCCGCTACGACTCCGACTACACCCTGCTGGCGCGTATCCTGGCCGGCCAGGATTTGGCGTCCTACCTGCTCACCGACGACGCCATCCAGCTTGCCAGCGGTGGCGCCTTGCCCGGCTCCGTGGGCTTCTTGGGCCTGCCCGGCCTTTCCAACCTCGGCCTGATCACCGGCCCGCTGCTCACCGACGGCGATTACTACCAGTTCGACTACACCCAGCAGGTAGCGGCCAACGCCCTGTTCGGGCAGTTCACCTGGAACTGGAGCAAGCACTTCGCCATCACTCCCGGTGTGCGCCTGGGCATGGAGGAAAAGCAGATCAGCACCAAGGGCCAGAGCCATTGCCGGGTCAAGGACGCCTTGCCCACCATTCCGGGGGTGCCGCCGCCACCCTGCATCATGGAACTGCTGCTGGGCAGCTCCGACTACGACTACCCGGACCAGAAGCGCAAGGAATACGACATCTCGCCGAAGATCTCGATGCAGTACTTCGCCGACCACGGCGTCAACTACTACGTCTCCTACGCGCGTGGCGACAAAAGCGGCGGCATCAACGCCATCTCGCTCACCGGCGACAAGCTGGAGTACAACGCCGAAACCGCGCAGACCTACGAGGTGGGCGCCAAGGGCCGCTTCTTCAACAAGACCCTCAACACCAGCCTGACGCTCTACCAGACCGACTTCGACAACCTGCAGGTGCTGGCCTTCAACGGCGTGCTGTTCGACGTGAGCAATGCCGGCACCGCGCGCTCGCGCGGCCTGGAGGCGGACTTCCAGTGGCTCACGCCCTACCGGCCGCTGCGCATCGTCGGCTCGCTCGGCCTGCTCGACGCCAAGTATCTCGACTACCCCGGCGCGCCCGCGCCGATCTCGCAGGGCATCGGCGCCAAGCAGAACCTTGGCGGCCAGCGCATCGCCTTCGCTCCCAAGGCCACCGGCACGCTCACGCCCTCGCTCACCTACGAGTTTGGCGAAGTCGCCTTCACCCTCGCCGGCGACGTGATCTACCAGGGTGACCAGTACACCGACGTCGATCTCGACCCCGCGACCCATGTCGACCCTTACTACCAGTACGCCGCGCGCTTCATCGTGGCCGACGTGCGCGAGCGCTGGAGCCTGTCGGTGGGCGGCACCAACCTGAGCGACAAGCGCGTGCTCAACCAAGTGACCGACGCTACCTTCTTCCCCGGCACCTACTTCGCTCAGCAGGCGCCCGGCCGGCAGTTGTTCGCCGTGGTCGGCGTCAAGTTCTAGCCCGAAGCCCCGGCGCCTCCCGCCCTCCGCTCTAGATTCCCTCCCCCGCAAGCGGGGGAGGGCCAGGGTGGGGGCGTTTCAGCGCAAAGCCTGCTGAGCGATCCGCCTGGTAAGTGAACTTGTCGCCCCCAGCAACACACGATGCAAGGTCGCCTCCAAACCGCCCCCGGCATCTGATGAGATAGTGGCCCCATGATCAACCCGCCTTTCCGCACCCACGCCCTGCACCCACTGTGCTTGGCCGCGACCGCCGCCTTGCTGCTGCTCAGTGCCTGCAGCGGCACGCCCGGCAAGGGTGAAGCCGCGCCCTGCAAGACCTACTGCCAGAGCCAGGAAGACGGCTACCAGTGGGCGCAGCGCGCCAGCCTGCTCGACGCCAAGGCCTGCGCCGGCTACCCGGCCGAGTTCGTCGCCGGCTGCAAGCAGGCGGTCACCGACGCCAAGCTGTCGCTGAACCCGCGCGAAGGCTTTTGAGCGAGACGGGCGGCAGGTCCTCCCCATCGCCCGTGGTCGCTGTATCGCTACGCAAGTAGCCCCGCGGAATGCCTGGGTGCTTTTGCCCACGCTGGAAGTTGACCGGCGTCAATGCAGTGCCGTCCTGGGTTCTCTAGCTTGAGCGTGCGGCAATGGTCCCTGCATGGCGGCAGGCGACGGGCCGTGGCGGCACTTTCGGAGCGCAGTCGATGCAACCTGCAACCTCACTCTACGAGCGTATCGGTGGCGCAGAGGCCGTCCGCAGCATGGTGGAGCAGTTCTACCAGCGTGTGCTGGCCGACGAGGAACTGGCGCCGCATTTCCACGATGCGCCAATGAACAAGCTGCAACACATGCAGACAGAGTTCTTCAGCGCCGCCCTGGATGGCCCCAGCCTCTACAGCGGCCGCCCGGTACGCCACGCGCATGCCGGCCTCAACATCTCTACCCAGGAATTCCAGCGCTTCGTCGCCCATCTGTTCGAGACGCTGGAGGGCTACGGGCTTTCCGACGCCGACCGTTACGAAGTGATTGCCCGGCTCAATACCTACACCGACGACGTGGTTGGGACGACAGACCCGTTGTGAGGCGGGTGAAGTTGCTTGAAGCGCCAGATCAGCGAGGATTCTGTTTTTTTTGCCTATGCCTTACTGGCTCAAGGTATTTATCAAGTATGTAGTTTCAACACTATTGCCCTGCTGACAGGATAACGACGCTACCCTATTGAATCTCTTCGCTCGTCCGGAGGTTGAGCAGTTCGGGTCAAAAATTGGTTCTATGGTTTCTCTCACGATTACAGAAAGCTTTGCTGGTATGAGAGGTCCGCCAAAAATATATGCAGCCTGCTCTTTGTTGATATGCATATCTGTACCTCGTGAATCTTCGTCAATTGCTGGCTTGGCCAGCAAACGAAGATATTGTCCGTTTTCTGGATTTGTCAGTTTTACACTGCGCCATGTATATGTTGACCCCTTTGGAACATAAACAAAAAACTGCCTAGGCTGATCGTCCCTGCCCGAAGGGACTGTCGCTACCAGTGATTCACCTATCGGTCTAAAAGGCTCTTCTCTAACTGCTGCACGTCTACGCAATTCTTTTACGGAAGCAACGGACTCATATTTTTTTGTTGCTAATTTTATTAGCGATTGGTCATCGAGTTCTCTTTCCTCTTCTTTGGGGATCGCTGTCTTCTCGATCATGACTTTAACTAAGTCAGCATCCGACACTTCGAATATTCCTTGCTGCCTTAGCTCACCTATGACTGTATTTCGCTTGTCTTTGGACGAGAGGAGATCGTTAATTACTTTTGTAGGCTCCACGTTTATAACGCTGTAAACGGCGAGGCCGCCAAATATCAACGCTATTGCGATGACAATAAAAAAGGTAAGGACGCTGCGTAATCTGCGGTGTCGTAGGGTCTCAAGTGCAAGCTCATAGGTTTGCTCTTTCGATAACTTGCTTGCCTTAAGGTCAAGAATTTCTAGGGCACCCGCTACTAATGTGCGTCGATCCTGATCAGGCGCTGTTTTAATGAGCTTTTCTGCCCGACCGATTGCTCTGGCGTGCGCTAGAACGGCCACGGCCGCCAAAAAAGCAACCAGCGAGAGAGGGGTGGTGACCAGCGGGATAGCATCAAACATAGAATTGGTTGACATATCGTCCCCTATGTAAGTCGGTGTTGGTTATCTGAGAGCGGAGATCTACACCGTTAGTCTTCGCCGTCGGTCTTGAGTCCAACATTGACTAGATGGAAAGCGGCAAGCCGTCCATCTGGCGGCACGCCCGTCTAATCTGGAATGAGAAAGTACAACACGCTGAATCCATTGAGGATTCGCCGAAGCGCGGATGCGAAACACGGAACAGAGGCTGGACACGCTCTTGGCTCCCAATAGTTCTATGGGCCGGGATTCCCGTCACCGGCCTTTATGGTCGCAGTATGCGCCGCCTGCCCCAGTGTTCCGCAAGAGGGCAGGGCGCAAGCGCGCTAGCCGCGCGCGGTGCCGCTGACTCGGTTCAGCCCTTGCGCGGCGGCAACAGCATCAGCGCCGAGACCTTGCGCATGTGCTCGCGGTAGGCGGGGCGGCGCTCGCAACTGCGTTCGTCCATGAAGGGCACGCTGACGAACACAAACATCAGGTTCATGGTCAGCGCGCCGGGCAGCACCCACCACCAGGCCTGCGGCGCGGCGGCGAGGCCGAACAAGGCCAGGCCCCACCAGAAACTCAGTTCGCCCAGGTAGTTGGGGTGGCGAGACCAGGCCCAGAGGCCGGTCCTGATGAACTCGCCGGGCTGGCGGCGGGCGATGAAGGCGTGCAATTGCAGGTCGGAGATCAGTTCGAGGCTGATCGCGCCCAGGGTCACGATGAAGGCCAGCGCATCCAGCCAGCCCAGCGGCGCGCTGCCCTGGCTCAGCACGGCGTAGATCGGCAGGCAGCCGGCGAACACCTGCAGGGTGGGGAAGAGATGGATGCCGCCGAAATCGGCCAGCGTGGCAAAGCGGCCGGCGCGGGCGCGGACGATGGGGTAGCGCCAGTCTTCGTGGTGCAGGCCGCCCCAGTACACCGACCAGTTGGTGGTGAGCCGGATCGCCCACAGCCACACCAGACCAATCACCAGCGCCGCGCGAGTGGGTTCGAAGCTGCCGGGGTTGGCCCAGTACCAGTAGACCGCCAGCAGCGGCGGAATCACGCTCCAGTAGGCGTCGTAGAAACTGGAGTTCTTGTAGGCGTAACTAAAGCCGAAGATCACCACGGTGGCGAGCACGTCGGCGGCGAGGGCGTCCCAGGGCTGCGGCAGGCCGCTGCCGCCAAACAGCAGGGCGGCGCCGGCGGCGACGCACAGCAGGTAGGAAACCACGATGGGTGCGAAGTCGGCGCGCGTGGCCATGGTTCATCCCCCTCAGGATGGGCAGGCGTTGTTGGGATTGCGTGCGGCGACTATGAGGGGAGCGTCAGGGCTGGGGCCTACCCTGAGAGGAGTAGGGTTTGGGGCTTGCTGGGTGCGGTAGGCCAAGGCGAATGCGAACGCGCCCTCCCTAACCCTCCCCCGCTCGCGGGGGAGGGGACTTTGGCTTGCGGGGTTTGAGGGCGGCGAGTGTGGGCGCTGCCGAGAGGGCTACTGACGCGGCTGCACGCTGCCTACGCAACTGGCGTAAGGGGCGTGGCTGCATTGGCAGAGTGGGTTTTCCCGTGCCGGGCAACTGGCGCTGTAGCTGCGGCCGGAACAACTGATGCGGCAGCTGTTGTTGCCGGTACTGCTGGCCGAAGCCGGGCCGGCGCTCTGCTGCACACCACCCGGGCCCACACTCTGCATGCAGGCGCTTAGCCCGCTGACCAACAGCAGCAGTAGCGCCGCGCGGACGAAGTTGTTGCGGATCATTTCTTACCCTCCCCAGGGCGTTGTTGTGCCTCGCATCCTACGCGCGCGGGCGAGCTGGCCGATAGGGGCAGGTCTGGCGGCGCTCAGACCGCGCCGGCCTTCTTCAGCAGCTTGGCGATCGCCTCGGCAATCTGTCGGTAGCCGGCGGCATTGGGGTGTATGGCGTCGGACTTGGTGTCGCGGTCGCCGAGCGCTTCTGGGATCGCCTCGGCCTCCAGCGGCAGGCCGAATTCCTGCGCCAGCGCGGCGTAGCTGGGCTCGGCCTTGAGGCTGAGCAGCTTGGGCTCGGGCACGCCCAGCAGCAGCACGGCGATGCCGCGTCCACGGATCTCGCGGATCATCGCCGCCAGGTTGTCGCGCATGGCCGCGCGGTTCTGCTGGCGCAGCATGTCGTTGCCGCCCAGGCAGAGGATCACCAGTTGCGGCTGGTGCTCGTCGAGCGCCGCCGGCAGGCGTTCCAGACCCTCGGCGCTGGTCTCGCCCGGCACGCCGGCATTGATCACGCGGCGCTGCACCAGCTCCGCCAACTGCGCCGGGTAGGCCAGCTCGCGCGTCGTGCCGGTGCCGAAGGTGAGACTGTCGCCAAAGGCGAGGATCACCGCATCGCCGGGCAGGCGCGCCATGCGCGGCGGCTTGTCGCCGCAGGCGCCCAAGCCCAGCAGCAAGGCCAGGCTCAGTGTGCAGAGGGCGAACCAGCGGTGGGCGGGGGCCTGGCGCATTGCGACGGTGCTCAGGCGCGCAGGCGGCGGGTCTGGAAGGTGCGCCAGCCGTTCTCGACCAGACCGACGGCGAAGGCGGCGAGGCCGGATTCGGTCGGGCGTGGCGCGCGACCTTCGCCGATGCGGCGGAGCTGGCGGGTGTACCAGGCCACCTCCATCAGTGCCATGCGGTCGACCATGGCGATGCCGGTGCTGATCGGCCGCACCTGATGGCGTGGAGCTTCGCCGGCGAGCAGGCGCGCGGGCAGATCGGGTTCCATCGCCATCGAGCGGGCAATGCCGACCAGATCCACCGCGCCGCTGGCAATGGCCTCGGCCATGCCCTCGGCGCTACGGAAGCCGCCGGTGAGCATCAGCGGCACCGACACCGCCGCGCGTGCCTTCTCGGCAAACTCCAGGAAGTAGGCCTCGCGTACGCGGGTGCTGTCCTTCACCTTCTTCACGCCGGTCATCACCGGGGCCTCGTAGGTGCCGCCGGAAATCTCGATGAGGTCGATGCCGGCCTCGGCGAGCGCCCGCACGGTGTCCAGCGACTCCTCCTCGGTGAAGCCGCCGCGCTGGAAGTCCGCGGAGTTGAGCTTGATGCCGATGGGAAAACCCGCGCCCACCTGTCGGCGCATCTCCGCCAGTACCGCCAGCACGAAGCGGCGACGCCGGTCGGCGCTGCCGCCCCAGGCATCGCTGCGCTGGTTGTGGCGTGGCGAGAGAAACTGGCTGACCAGATAGCCGTGCGCGCCGTGAATCTGCACGCCGCCGAAGCCGGCCTTCTTGGCGATGCCGGCGGCGCGGCCGTAGCGCAGCACCAGGGCTTCGATCTCGTCGGCGCGCAACTCGCGCGGAGTGGCGAAAAAGCTCGACATCTCCGGGCCGAAGGGGATCGCCGAGGGCGCCACGGTTTCGCGGTTGAGGCCCTTGGGGGACTGCTTGCCGGGATGGTTGATCTGCATCCACAGCGCAGTGCCGTTGGCGCTGCCGGCACTGGCCCAGCGGCGCAGGGCGTCGAGGTCGCGCTCGTCTTCCACCACCACATTGCCGGGCTCGCCCAGGGCATTGCGGTCGATCATCACGTTGCCGGTGATGCAGAGGCCGACGCCGCCCTGCGCCCAGACGCCGTAGAGGCGCTCCAGCTTCTCGCCGGGGCGGTTGTCGAGGCTGGCCAGGGCCTCGCTCATCGCCGACTTGGCGAGGCGGTTCTTGAGGCTGACGCCGCAGGCGAGGCGCAGCGGCTGGGCGAGGGTCTGGGCAGGAGTCATGGTGGCGTTGGTGGGCGCGGGCTGCGCCGGCCGATTGTAGGTGGCGTTCAGCTAGTCGCGGGATGGCGCTGGCGTCGCCCCCTTCTGCGCGGCGGCCACTCGTTCTTCCCAGCGCTCCAGCGCGCGTTCGTAGAGGTCGAACACGCAGGGCGCGCAGCCCTGATGGCAGCAGTCGTCCTCGCTGGGCGCGAGTGGGCGGGGTGGTAGCGGAGGAGACTCGGCGGGCATGCCCGCAGTATTCAGGAGCCGGGCGTGGCGCACCAGCGCTGCCGGGCTGGCGCGAGGCTGCGGCCGTGATGGCGGAAGTTGGCGCCCAGGTATGTGGCCTTGAGTTCCAGAGTGTGCATCTGGCTGCCGTCGGCGAGGTCGCGGAAGGCCAGGCCCTCCATCTCACCCAGCAGGCCGCTGAGGTCGGGCTCCAGGCTGAACAGCGGCAGCACCGTGCCGGTGTCGAGGTTGATCTTGTAGACGCTGTTGGCCTCGTCGTCGCGGCTCAGGTACAGCGCGCCCTGGTAGACCTTGCCGCCCTGCACCCGGCTCAGCGGCTCGCTCAGCGGAATCTGGCGGAGCAGCGCAAAGCCCTGGTCGAGCGCGTAGACATTGACCACCGGCATCGGGTCCCAGTCGCCGCTGTAGGCAAGGCGGCGGGCGCCGTCGAGGGCGATCCAGGCGACATGGGCCTGGTGCGGCGCCAGCGGATAGGCCTCGCCGAGATACTCCAGCGTCACCGGGTCGTAGACCAGGATCAGTGGGTTGGTGTAGCCGGCATTCTCCACCGGCGCGTAGAGGCGGCCGTCGAGGATGTCGGTATCGCCGATGTGATCGCTGCCGGCGTCGCGCAGCTCGGCGGGGATGGCGTCGAGCACGGTCGCGCTGGCCAGGTACAGCGGGGAGTCGCCGGTGCGTTGCAGGCCGTTCTGCCAGGAAAACACCCAGCCGCTGCCGTCGGTGGACAGGCCCTGGGAGCGGACAATCGCGCTCAGGCGGAATTCCTCGCGGCTGGTCTGTTCCCAGCGCTCGTCGTCGAGCACGCGCACGAAGGCGTCCACCGCCGTGCGCTCCTCCACCAGGCTGCGCCCGGCGCCTAGCCAGCGCTGCAGACGCTCGCTCAGCTCGGCCTCGCTGAAGTCGGCGAGCGGGCGGGGCACTGAAGCCGCCGGGATAGCCGGCATTTGCAGGCCGTTGTCGGGGTCGGCGTCGCGGTCCAGGCTCAGCAGCAGGCGCGCCAGCCGCACCAGCGTGGCATCGAAGTCGCAGTTGCCGGCCAGCGCATAGGGGCTGGTCAGCGCTCCGGAGGTGGTCTCGCCCAACAGCACATCGCCGATCTGCCAGCGCAGGCGATCCCCGGCGCGATAGCGGTAGCTGCCGTCGGCCTCGGTGTAAGCCGCGTAGCCGCTGCCCTGGTAATGCAGGCCGGCGATGCCCAGGCCGGCGCCGCCGCTGCCGCCTTCAAATCGGCCGTAGAGGTCGTTCCCTGTGGGCGGCGGTGAAATCGCGGTGTTGTCGGTGGCACTGCCGCCATCGCAGGCGGCGAGCAGGGAGAGCAACAACAGCGAAGACAGAAGACGGGTGGCGATGGGCATGGCAGTCAGGGCGGTGGCGCGCCGCGCAGGCTAGCGGCCGGCCGTTACAGGCCGGCGAAATTGCCGCCACCAGCTTGGGCCGGATCGCCTTAGCTGGCCGGCATCTTCAGGATCGACTTGGTCACCGTCGCCCGCGCCAGCAGGGTGTCACCGCAATGCGCCTCGGCTTCCATGAAGGCCAGCGTGCGGCCGTGCTTGAGCACCCGGCCGGTGAACAGCACCCGCTCGCCCAGGCGCGCCGCCTTCATCACCGAGACGTGGATGTCGTGGGTGGCGGCGGTCTCGCCCGGCTGCAGGCGGCCGAGCAGGGCGGCGAAGCAGACCATGTCGCAGACCGTGTAGACCACCCCGCCGTGAAACATGCCGGCGGGATTGACCAGGTCAGGCCCGACCAGGATCTCGGTCGAGGCCTGACCCTCGGCGGCGGCAATGCGCTCGACACCCATCGCCCGGTGCAGTGGGTGGTTGGTGACGAAGGGCAGGAACTGTTCTAGCGGACTCAAGGCCGGCTCACTCCTTGGCGGCGGTGGCCAGGGCGGGGAACAAGCCGCCCTCGGTCTTGCCCAGCATCTGCGCGCGCACCAGCGGGATCGGCGGGCCGCCGTAGGACAGGAACTGGTCGTGGAAGGCCTTCCAGGCGCTGCGGCCGCCACGGCTGGCGGTCCAGTCTTCGCGCAGCTTCAGGATCATCAGCTTGCCCATGGTGTAGTTGAGGTAGGCCGGATCGTAGGTGCCGCGCGCTGCCTGCTGGCGGGAGTTGCCCGGGTCCTGGTAACCCTGTTCGCGGAACATCGTCTCGCAGGTCTGCACGCTCATGCCCTGGGTGTGCAGGCCGATGGCGCAGAGGTAGCGCACGTCGCGCAGCAGGGCGTTGGAGAGCTGGCCGATGTGGATTTCCGGCGAGCCCTCGCCCAGGCCGGCTTCCCACATCATCTCCTCGGTGTAATGCGCCCAGCCTTCGGCAAAGGCGTAGCCGACGAACAACTGGCCGAACTCGAAAGGCGAGCGGTTGGCGTGCAGGAACTGCAGGAAATGGCCGGGCCAGACCTCGTGCGCCGAGGTGAACAGCAGGTCGGCCTGACCGGGCACGTAGGCGTCCTGGTCGGCCTTCGACCAGGTCGGGTCGGGCGGAGCGATGTAGTAGGTGCTGGGCATGCCCTTGTCGTAGGGGCCGGCGATGTCGATGTAGGCAAAGTTCCAGCGCTGGTACGGCGGCGCCTCGTTGACCAGGGCTTCCTCGGTGCCGGGGATGCTGACCAGGTCCTTGTCGATGAGGAACTGCTTCAGGCCGGCGAGCTGCGCCCGCGCGCCTTCGACAGCGCCGCCCTTGGGCTTGTTGGCGCCGACCTTGGCGATGCAGGCGACGATGCTGGCCTTGGGCGCAAAGGCCGCGCAGGCCTCCTTCAGCGCCGCCTGGTTGCGGGCGAGGTCGGCCTTGCCGATGGCCTCCAGCTCCGCCAGCGGGGTATCGACGCCTTCGGTCATCTTCAGCATGGCCGCGAACTTCTCGGCGCCGAGCGCGTAGTCGTCATTGGCCTTGGGCTGCTCGCTCTTGAGCCAGTCGGCGAGTTCCTGCATGGCCTTGGCGGCCGGCTCGATGGCGGCGGCCAGCTCCTTCTGCAGGGCCTCGTCCTTCACCTCGGCGAAGATCGTCGGCACGTCCTTGCGGTAGAAGTCGGGAAAGCCGCCAAAGCCGTTGATGCCCAGTTGCACGAAGGTCTTCGGCAGCGGCGTCTTCAGATTGGCGCGGATCTGCGCGGTCGCGGTGGGGATGGCCTTGGCGTAGGCGATGAAGGCCTTCATGCGCTGATCGAGCGGCGCGTAGGGCCGGGTCAGATAGACGCTGGGTTCCAGGCTGCCGCTGTAGTAGGCCGGGTTCTTCCAGGGCGCGCCGGAGTCGCGTGCCCAGAACAGATCGCCGTCGATGCGCGCCAGCAGGTAATCGCGCTCGTAAGTCTGCTGCGGCGACAGGCCGCTAAATGCCAGGGCCTTGGCGCGCGCCGCTTCCAGACGGGCGATCTCGCGGCCGATGCCTTCGCGGCTCCAGTCCGGCAGCTTGCCGTCGAACTCGTGGCGGCCCTGCACCACCGCGAAGGCGGGATTGGCGACGAAGTAGTCCTCCTGATACTGCTTCAGGAAGCCCCGCCACTCGGCGTTCTCTGCCGGCGTGCTGGCGGCGGCCGGAGCGGGAGCGGCGGCGGGTTCGGTCTTTTTGCCGCAGGCGCTGCTGGCCAGGGCGATCAGCAGCAGCAGGGCGAGGCGGCGCGGTTGGGCTGGGCTCATGGCGGGCTCGAAAGGGAAAGGGATGACCACAGTGGACAGCGCAAACGGCCGCAGGGTTTAAACCCGCCGGCAAATTTTTTTGGCGACGGCACCTGCCCGCAGCGGTGGCTAGTGCTCGGCCTTGCGCAGGAAGTCGCCGAGGCCGCCAAGCTGCTGGGCCTGTACCCGATCGACCACCGGCACGAAACCGCTGATGTCCTTGGGCGCGTAGCCGCCGGCGCGGTACCAGAGTGTGATGCGGGTGCCGGCCTCCGGCTTGTCCTTGTCGGCGGGCGCAAAGCGCCATTCCAGCGTGCCGCTCAGGCCCATGCCCTGCAAGGGGCCGAGTCCACCGAGCATGCGCAGCAGCTTGCCGGGGTCGGCGAAGCTCACCGTCATGTGCTGGGCCTGCTGCTCGCCGTTCAACTCGCAGAAGCAGCCGCCGGCCCGGGCCTGGATGCTCAGGTTCTCCGCCTTGCCCCACCAGGTGTGGTCGGCCGGCCACCAGTGGCCGACGTCGTTGACCAGGGCGCGGTAGGCGGTCATCGCGTCGGTCGGTACGGTGAGGCTGTTCTCGATGGTGAAGCCATTGGCGGCGACATCCAGCACCGTCGCCGAAGCGGGCAGGCTCAGCAACAGACCCAGGGCGGTGGCGGCGACGCGCAGCGGCTGTGATTGGGGCATGGCAGGAATCCGTCAGGGGGATGGCGCGGACGCCGGGAAGAGTTGCTCGCTGAGCGCCCACAGCCGCGCCGCTTCCTCGGGCTTGCGGCTGAGCGCGCTGCCGGCATTGCGCCGGCGTTTGATGAAGTATTCGCCGCTGGTGCTGGACAGCTCCGGCGCGGTGGCCAGCCAGATGGCGGTATCCGCGCCCTGGCGCGGGCTGAGCATGAAGCGGGTGACCAGCGGCCGCAGCGCCGCCGGCAGCTGGTTGTAGATGTCGGTGGCGACCGCGCCGGGGTGGAAGGCGTTGACGGTGACTCGGCTGCCTTGCAGGCGGCGCGCCAGCTCGCGGGTGAACAAGAGGTTGGCGAGCTTGGCCTGACCGTAGGCGTGCAGGCCGGACTTGTGGCGGCCGGGGTCGGTGAAGCTGGCCTCGTCGATGCGCCCCAGCCGGTGGACCATCGAGCTGGTCACCACGATGCGGCCCTGCTCCGCGGCCTGCACCGCCGGCAGCAGGCGCTGCGCCAGACGGAAGTGCCCGAAGTGCATGGTGCCCATCATGGTCTCGTAGCCATTGGCGAGGCGCGAGAGCTTCATGGTGTAGAGCCCGGCGTTGAGGATCAGCACGTCGATCAGCGGCCAGCGTTGCAGCACCGCGTCGGCGCAGCGGTCCACGCCCGGCCAGTCGCCGAGATCCAGGCTCAGGCTCTCGATTTGCGCCTGCGGATGCAGGGCGCGGATGCGGGCGATGGCGGCGGCCGACTTGGCTGCATCGCGCGCCGCGATCAGCACCTCGTCGCCCTGGGCGGCGAAGGCCAACGCCATCTCGTAGCCGATGCCGCTGTTGCCGCCGGTGATGAGGATCTTGCGGTTCATAAAGGGCGCTGCCTCAGAGCTTGAAGCCGGGCGTCAGCAGGCCGGCGGCGTGCAGGCGCTCGACCACCGCGCCGTCGTGGCCGGGCAGCAGGTTGAGGCTGGGCTCGGTCTGCATCAGCCGGTTGAGAGTCTTGAACTCGGCGAGCACCGCGTCGCGCTGCTCACCGATCATCAGGGTCATGAACAAGGGGCGCTCGCGCACCCGTTCGAGATTGCGCATCTGCCAGCTCACATCGCCGAGGAACAGCAGTTCGCGGCCGTCGGCCAGGCGCACATAGACCATCTGGCTGCCGGGCGTGTGGCCGGGCGACTGGATCAGCACCACGCCGGGCGCCAGCGCGTACAGGCCCTGGTAGCGCAGCGGCTGATAGCCCTGCATCAGCGCCGCCGGCAGCTCCGCCGGGGCCATGCCCTTGGGGTTGGCGAGCTGCTCCTCGGTGAGCCGCAGCGCCGGCAGCAGGGCGGCGAGATTGGGCTGCGCCGCGAGTCCGCCGATGTGGTCCATGTGCTCGTGGGTGAGCACGATCAGCGAGGCCGCCGCTAGGCCTTGGCTCATCCGCTGATAGGCGCCGGGGTCGTACATCGGCACCAGGAACTCCGGCTTGGCGATGGCCTGGTTCATCGCGGTATCGACGATCAGCGTGCGGTCCGGGTAGACCAACTGGTAGGAGTAGACCGGGATGGGCGTGGCCTTCCAGGGCTCGCCGGCCATCACCATCGCCTCGGCGAACTTGAAGTCCATGACCCGCTCGTAGCGGATCTCGCCGGGCTTCTCGCCCGGCAGCGAGTCGGCGAGCGCCCGCACCTGGGCGAGGTCGAGTGGGAACTCGCTCCTCGCCACCGGGCTGTGCACCACCAGCAGGTAGTAGGCCGGGCCACCGATGGCCAACAGCAGGATCAGGGTTTGCAGCAGCCGGCTCAGCCAGTTGGGCATGACCAGGTTCTCGTTATTGCGGAGCCGGCAGCATAACCCCGCGCCCGCCTCGGGCGCTGTAGTCGGCTAGTGAGCCTCGGCGGACATGGCGTCGTTGAAGTGCTTGAAGAAGTTCTCGTACTGCCCGCCGGCCTCGGCAAAACGCAGTGGCTTGACGCGCTCGACGCAGATTTCGGTGGCGGCCGGCGAGTTCTTCAGGATCGCCATGACCTCGGCAATGAATTCCGCCAGCGGCATGGCCCGCGGGTCGCTGGCCTGCTGCGCTCCCATCAGCTCGGTCTGCACATAGGGCGGGATCAGTTCGAGCACCTCCACCGCGGTATCCCGCAACTGGTAGCGCAGCGCCTGCGTGTAGGAGTGGACCGCCGCCTTGGTGGCGCTGTAGGTGGGCGTGAGCGCCAGGGGCACGAAGGCGAGTCCGGAGGAGACCGTCATGATCGTCGCGCGCGGCTGCGCCTTGAGCCCCGGCAACAGCGCCGCGGTGAGGCGGATCGGCCCCAGCAGATTGGTTGCCACCATCGCTTCGGCGTCAACCACCTCGCCCTGGTCGAGCTGCTCGGGCCGCATGATGCCGGCGTTGTGTATCACCGCATTCAGGCCCGGGTATTCGGTCTGGAGGCGTCGCGCGAAGTCGAGGATGGAATCGGCGTCGGCGATGTCGAGGGTCATGGACTTCATGCCCGGGTTGGCGGCCGTGACCAGATCCAGCGGCTGCTGCCGTCGGCCGGCGATGATCACCTGGTTACCTGCGGCGTGAAATGCCTCGGCCAGCGCACGGCCAATGCCAGAACCGCCGCCAGTGATCAGTAGGGTGTTGTTGCTAAGTTGCATGGGCTGCTCCGGTTGAGGCGGCCGATGCTAGAGGTGATGCGAATCAACAGGGAAGTAGGCACTTGAAAGTGCCAAACTTACCAAAGGGTGAGTATTGGAATTTCCAAGGACATGATGAGCCAGGACAAGACGATCCACGACTTCGCCGCTTGCCCGGCGCCGGCCCAGCACAGTGATCCGGAACTGGACCGCCTGGTGCAGGAGATCATCGGTCGCATCGCCGACAAGTGGACCATGCTTGCGCTGGACGTGCTGGCCGAACAGGGGCGTATGCGATTCACCACGCTCGGCAAGCACATCGAGGGCATCAGCCAGAAGATGCTGACCAAGACCTTGCGGCAGATGGAGGCGGACGGCCTGGTCGTGCGGACGGTGTTCCCGGTGGTGCCGCCCAGGGTCGAGTACGAGCTGACTCCGATTGGGCAGAGCCTGGGCGCGGCCTTTTGCGGCGTGTGGCTGTGGGCGGAGCAGCACCGCGAGGCCATCCTGGCTTCCAGGGCCGCGTTTGCTCAGCGCGCGCCGGAAACCTGAGACCTCAGGTTAGGGCGGCTAGCGACTTGCGCCCGCTTCAGCGCGCCGGCTTCGCCCCGCGCCGCAGCGAGGCCAGCAGCAGGACGGCGAGCAGGCCCAGACCGGGCGAGCCGCCACCACCATCGCCGCTTTCACCGGCACTGTTGCCACCGCTGCTGCCACCACCTCCGCCGCCGGTGGGGCTGTTGGGATCGGCGCCGTCCAGGGTCTCGACGCCGCTGCTGGTCGGGTCCAGCCAGAAGCTCAGGCTGGTCAGCGGCGTGTTGAGGTAGCTGAAGTTCTGGTACATGCGCCCGTACCAGTCGGGCTCCTTGGGCGCGTCGCAGGACGAACTACCGCCGGAGAGCTGGCCGACCAGACGGTGCTGGAAGTTCCAGATGCCGGAACCGGAGGAGCCGCCCTCGGTGACGCCGCGATCCCAGCTCTGGATCATCAGATGCGTGGGCTGCAGGCCGGAGAGGCTGGAGTCCGGCAGTTCGCCATAGGCGGCGATGTAGGTCTGGTCAAAGTCCTTGCTGATGCGCTTCTCGTCGCCATTCGGGTGGTGGATGCCGACCACGCCCACGGGCGCCAGGTCGCGCCGGTCCCAGCCCGAGTAGTAGACCTTGTAGCTGGGGTCCGGCGCCGCGAGCAGGCGCAGCAGGCTGAAGTCCGGGCCGGCCACGGTCATGCCCGCCGAGCCCGCCATGTACAGCGCGCCGCTCTGGGTCTGTTCCAGGCTGCCGTCGGGTGCGCCGCCGCAACGGCTAGTCTGGTAGTTCCAGTAGAACACCGTGGTTGGCGCCTCGGCGGCGGTGCTGACACAGTGGTTGGCGGTGAGAAAGTAGGGGGTGAAGTCCTGTGCGGTGTTGTTGACCATTTGCCCGGTGCAGAGCAGGGCGCCGGCGATGGTGTAGCGCGCCACACTGCGGATCTCGTTGCCCCAGCCATCGCCGTCGGAGCAGACCACGTCGATGTTGCAACTGCCGGACTTGGCGCTGACCCCGTCCTTGGCGCCGAAGCCCCTGAAACCGTGGTTGACCACGCCCAGCAGCAGGCTCAGTTGCGGCCGGCTGCCCGCCGGCAGATGCAGCTCGATCAGCGCCTCCTCGGCGCGCAGCACCGGCGTCCAGAGCTGGCCGAGCTTGTTGTGGCTGTCGTTATAGGGCCCGCGCCGCTCGCGGCCGTCGGCGGTCTGCAGGTACAGCGTCGCGCCCGCCGGCAGGTGGTAGCGGGTGAAGCCGAAGTTGAGCGAGGTCGCGCCCGCCGAGCGGATGCGCAGCTGCCAGACGGCACTGCCATCGGCCAGGGTCTGCCATTCGCCAGCGCTGTCGGGGCTGATCGCGGCGGTGAGCGGCACCGGCAGCGCGAAGCGGTAGGGCTGCGGACCGGCCTTGCGGGCGTCGGCGGCGAGCGTGGCGGCGATGTCCACCGCCGGCATCTCCAGCAAGGGGATGGCGGCGCGGGCCCAGGGAGCGAGGCCGAGCAGCAGGACGGCGAGCAGCAGCTTGCAGCGATGGCGCATGGCGGACGAGCCCCGGTGTGGGCGGCACCCCGGGACGGGGCGCCGCGTCAGCGCGGCCGGCTCTCGCCCAAGCCCCTCAGACGCCCATGTAGCGCCCGGGTTTGTGGTTGAAGGCCAGTACCGCTCCCAGCACCAACGCACCGAGCCCGGAGTAGAGGACTTGCCGTGGCTCCAGCACGAACAGCGCGCCGATGGTGAGCCCGGCATCCACCGCGATCTGGATATGCCCGGCGCGCAGGCCACGGCTCTTCTGGAGATAGACCGCCAGGATGTTGATGCCGCCCAGGCTGGAGCCGTGGCGCACGAAGGCCAGCACGCCCATGCCCAGCAGCATGCCGCCGGCCACCGCGCCGAAGGCGGTATTCACGTGGGCGAAGCTCAGGTAGCGCGGCATGAGATCCACCAGCAGGCTGAGCAGGCTCACCGACAGGAAGGACTTGAAGGTGAACAGCCAGCCCATGCGGCGTATCGCCAGCAGGAAGAACGGCAGGTTGATGAGGAAGAACACCAGGCCGATACCCCAGCCGGTCAGGTAATGCAGGAAGAACGCCAGCCCGGCGGTGCCGCCGGTCATCAGCCCGCAGGCGCTGAGCAGCACCACGCCCATGGCACTGAGCATGCCGCCCATCAGGAAGCCCTGTACGTCGTCGAGCAGGCTGTGGGGCTCGGGGACGATGGCCTCGACTTCCTGCTCTAGGGCCGGCAACAGTTGCGATGGTTCTGGGCTCTCGTCGGACATTCATGGCCTGAAAAAAAAGGGGCGCGTCTGGTTAGCGGCTTTCGTGCCAGCGCCAGACTGGCTTTTGGTGCCGCGCATTGAACCCGCTTACCGGGGCTTGGTCTATGCTTTCGCCATGTCACCCGTGCTCCGCGCTTCGCTGCTGATGCTGGTTCTCTTCATCGAGAGCCTGGGTAGCGCTTGGGCTCTGCCGCCCGGTATTCCACAGCCGCCCTCGGCAGCGCAGGCAGCGATGCCCTGCCATGACCAGATCGAGCAGCAGGCCACGATGCCTTGCTGCGATGAACAGGGCCGGTGCTGTGGTGCCGACTGTCTCGGCGTCGTCAACGCCCTGGCGCCAGGGCTCAGCGGGATCGGCGTGACTGGGCACGGCACGCCGCAAGCCGATGCGCGACAGCCAGGCTTGTCGCGCGCCCATCTACTGCGACTGCTGCGACCGCCAGCCTCCGTCGAAAGCTGAAGACACCATGCGCGCCCAAGGGCGCGCGTCCGTTAGCTTTCACGGGAGGGCTTCATGTCTCTTTTCCCTTATTTGGGCGCGCTGGCTTGTCTGTTGCCGGCCGTTGTTTTCGCCAAGCCGATCGCCTATCAGGGCGGCACCGCCATCATGGGCGAGTACGGCGCCGGCACCATGCAGGAAGTCCAGGCGTTCTATGCCCCCAGCTATCGCTGGTCGGCCGGCATCGGCCTGCTGCACCTCGAGGCGGACGATCATCGCTTTTCGCGGGACATCGCCTACCTGCGGGGCAATCTACTGCTCCGGCGCTGGAATCTGCCGAGAGCCCAGGCCAACGTCTTCGCTTGGGGTGGGATCGGTACGGCCAGTGGTAGTGACTTCGAGGGCCCGAAGACCGGTTGGAATGCCGGCGGGCAGGCCGATTATGAAACCCTGCGGTTCTACTCCTCGCTACGGACCGACTGGCAGTACGCGCAGAACGCGTATTCGCATCGCATAGACACCGTGCAACTGGGTTGGGCGCCCTACGCTCACGACTGGGATCGGCTGGCGACTTGGTTCGTTCTCCAGGGGCGTACCTATACCGGCGGCATCTACGAGGGGGTCGAGCCGGCGGCACTGATTCGCCTGTTCAAGAACGGTCGCCGGGGCGCCGTCTGGGTCGAAGCCGGAGTTACCCGCGAAGGCCGGCTGCAAAGCATGTTCATGTTCAATTTCTGATGAGGAACTTCCCATGATTCACCGTTTGATTGCCGCGCTGTTCGCGGCCTTGATGAGCCTGTCTGCCCTTGCCCAGGATCCGCCGCGTACGATCGAGATGCGCGTGGACGGACTGGTCTGCGCCTTTTGCGCCCAGGGAATTTCAAAGAAGCTGGGCAAACTGGAGGCGACCGAGGAAGTGCTGGTAAGTCTCGAAAACGGTTTGGTCGCGATTGCTCTCAAAGCTGGGCAGGACCTCAGCGACGAAAGCCTGAGTCGCTCGCTGACTGACGCCGGGTATACGGTGAAAGCCATCGAGCGTAAGGCTGAGAGCCTGGACGCGGTGCGTGCGCGCCTGAAGGCCAAGCCGTGAAAGCCCTGCATCCAGAGTTGCGTGGCAGCTTGTGGAGCTCGCTGCTATCTGTTTTCACCAGTGCTTCCACGCTCATCTGCTGCGCGCTGCCGGCTCTCCTGGTCACGCTGGGCGCGGGTGCCGCTCTCGCGGGTTTGGTCAGCGCGGTGCCACAGTTGATATGGCTGTCGACACACAAGGCACTGGTGTTCGGTTCCGCGGGCCTCATGCTGATGCTGGCCGGTGGTCTGCAGTACCGGGCTCGCTTCGCGCCCTGTCCGGTCGATCCTGTTCTGGCGGCGGCCTGTCTGCGTACCCGGCGGCTCAGCCTGGCGCTGTATCTGCTGTCGTTGATGATCTATCTGGTGGGTGTAACGTTTGCCTTCCTGCTGCCATGGCTGGGTTGGTTTTGAAGGTCCCGCGGCGCTTGGCGGTCTGATCAGCATGTTGTCGAGAATGGCTGTGCCGGTTGGTCGCGCTCCTCTTCTGTGCTCGCCTTTGCAGTCGAGTACCACGACCGCCGGCAGGCCGAATGATGGAAAATGCGCGTCCGCCCGCCTCTGCCGGATCATCACCGGCCTCTCCCGCGAATGTTGCGCATCACCGAACTGAGCCTGCCGCTCGAACACCCGCCCGAAGCCCTGGAAGCCGCCATCCGCCTGCGGCTGGGCTTGCGGCCCTCCGAGGCGCTGGAGTTCAGCGTCTACAAGCGCAGCTACGACGCGCGCCAAAAAAACAGCCAGCTCAGCTTCGTCTACACCCTCGACTGCACGGTGGCCGACGAGGCGGCGCTGCTGGCGCGCCATGCCGGCGACCGTCACATCGGCCCCTCGCCGGATACCGGCTATCACCCGGTTGCCCACGCGCCCGCGGGCTTCAGTCAGCGGCCGGTGGTGATCGGCTTTGGCCCCTGCGGCATCTTCGCGGCGCTGATCCTGGCGCAGGCCGGCTTCAGGCCCATCGTGCTGGAGCGCGGCAAGGGCATCCGCGAGCGCACCAAGGACACCTGGGGCCTGTGGCGCAAGAGCATCCTCAACCCGGAGAGCAACGTGCAGTTCGGCGAGGGTGGGGCGGGCACCTTCAGCGACGGCAAGCTCTACAGCCAGGTCAAGGACCCGCGCTACCTCGGCCGCAAGGTGCTGAGCGAGTTCGTGAAGGCCGGCGCGCCGGAGGAAATCC
This sequence comes from Nevskiaceae bacterium, assembly GCA_004297005.1. GTDB lineage: Bacteria > Pseudomonadota > Gammaproteobacteria > Nevskiales > Nevskiaceae > Stagnimonas. The sequence goes on along the minus strand of SCVA01000057.1, from coordinate 40,616 downwards.
TCTACGTCAACAAGCCGCACATCGGCACCTTCCGCCTCGCCAGCATGGTGATGAAGATGCGCGCCGAGATCATCGCCCTGGGCGGCGAGATCCGCTTTCAGCAGCACGTCACCGACCTGCTGATCGAGGACGGCCAGTTGCGTGGCCTGATGCTCGCCGACGGTCAGCAGATCGAGGCCGAGCACGTCGTGCTGGCGGTGGGCCACAGCGCCCGTGACACCTTCCGCCTGCTGCACCGTCGCGGCGTCTATCTCGAAGCCAAGCCCTTCTCCATCGGCTTCCGCATCGAGCATCCGCAGAGCCTGATCGACCGCGCGCGGCTCGGCCCCTACGCCGGGCATCCGCTGCTGGGTGCGGCCGACTACAAGCTGGTGCATCACGCCAGCAATGGCCGCGCGGTGTACAGCTTCTGCATGTGCCCGGGCGGCACCGTGGTGGCCGCCACCTCGGAGCCGCAGCGCGTCGTCACCAATGGCATGAGCCAGTACTCGCGCAACGAGCGCAATGCCAATGCCGGAATCGTGGTTGGCATTACCCCGGCGGACTATCCGGGCGGCGTCGCTGCCGGACCGCTGGCCGGCATCGCCTTGCAGGAGCAGCTTGAATCCGGCGCCTATGTGCTGGGCGGCAGCAGCTACCGGGCGCCGGCGCAGCGGGTGGGGGATTTCCTCGCCGCCACGCCGTCCACCGGGCCGGGCAGCGTCGAGCCCAGCTACAAGCCGGGCGTGACCTGGACCGATCTCGCACCCTCGCTGCCGGCCTATGCCATCGCCGCGATCCGCGAAGCGCTGCCAGCGTTCGAGAAGCAGATCCGCGGCTTCTCGATGGCCGATGCGGTGCTCACCGGTGTGGAAACCCGCACCTCGGCGCCGCTGCGCATCACCCGCGGCCCGGACTACCAGAGCCTCAACACCCGCGGCCTCTACCCCGCCGGCGAGGGCGCCGGTTACGCCGGTGGCATTCTTTCCGCCGGCATCGACGGCATCCGCGTCGCCGAGGCCCTGGCGCTGCGGATGACCGGCCAGCCGCTGCCCCCCGAACTGTATTCCCGAGGTTCAGAGGGTCTGTTCACAGCTGGATGATCGCTGCGTTGCCGGTCAAAATCGCGTCAGGCGAGACGCGGGCCGACGCGAAGGCTTGAAGCCTTCGCTAGGCTCGCAACGACGCATGGCGCGATTTTGGCCAGCAACCCTTCGGGGCGGGACGGTTTTGGGGCATTGCGGCGTCAGCGAGTCTTTCGATGGCATCAACCATCGCGCAGCCTCGCTTCCTTGCACTGCCCCAAAACCGCCTTCCGCCGCAGCGACCATCCAGCTGTGAACAGACCCTTTATGACCAAGCCCAGTGAGCTACCGACGCCGAACCTGGCCTACATCGCCGCCGTGCAGGAGAGCGTGCGCACCGCGCCCTATCCGAGCCTGATCGGCATGCGTCTGGCGGCGATGGACTTCGACACTTGCCGCATCGAGCTGGAGCTGGCCGAGCGGCATCTACAGCCGTTCGGGATCATCCACGGCGGCGTGCTGGCCACACTCATCGACACCGCCACCTTCTGGGCCGGCTTCCTGCGCCTGCCGGAGGACGCCGGGCTGGTCAACGTCGATCTCAAGCTCAACTACCTGAAGGCGGTGAGCCGCGGCAAGCTGCGCGCCGAGGGCCGCTGCCTGCGCCCCGGCCGGCAGATCAGCTACACCGAGGCCAGCGTCTACGACGAAGCCGGCGAGCTGATCGCCCACGGCACCTCCACGCTCATGGCCCTGCCTGGCAAGGGCCTGAAGCTGGGCATCCCCAAATTCCTCTAACAAGACGCCTCGCCCATGCTCACCGCACTCACCATCGCCGCCGCTGTCTCCGCCCTGCTCGCCATCACCGCCGAGAGCGCCGGCACCGAGCGCCACAAGGCCTTCTACGTCCTCAAGCCGCTGACCACCCTGCTGATCCTCGGCATGGCGCTGTGCGGACCGGAGGGCGACTACCGCACGGCGGTCGCCATCGGCCTGGTGCTGTCGATGCTGGGTGACATCTGCCTGATGTTCGCCGGCAACGCCTGGTTTCTCGGCGGCCTGGGCAACTTTTTGATCGCGCACTTCCTGTTCGTCTGGGCCTATGCCGAGGGCCTGAGCAGCTACGGCGTGCCGGTCTGGTGCTGGGCTGGCGTCGTCTACGGCCTGGGCTTCTTCGCCTGGCTGCTGCCCAAGACCGGCTCGCTGAAAGGCCCGGTGCTGGTCTACGGCCTGGCCCTGATGGGCATGGTGCTGGCCGCCAGCGCCCGCTGGCAGGCCAACCCCAATCTCGGCACCGAACTGGCGATGCTCGGCGCCTTCATCTTCATGGTTTCCGACTCCGCTCTGGCAGTGCGTCAGTTCAGCGGCGCCTATCGCGGCGCGCAGCCGTTGATCCTCTCGACCTATTGGTTGGCGATTGGGCTGATTGCGCTGTCAGTGACTTTGGAGGTCTCTGCTGCAACGTAGCTTTTGCCTTGATATGTCCTATGTAAGTTCGTTTTAGGCTTCGCTGATCGCTGGCTGCCAACTATGCAGAAGGTCATTAGGTCTTTACGAGAGCATCAATTGCCAGTCGAGTTCAGTCGACAAGATTGGAAGGACGCGGCTTTAGCACTCTTTGATCCCTACTTCCGACGGCCTACGAGGCTGCGAGAAAGCATAGATCTATTCTTAATTGAGATGCGCAATTTCGCGCGCTTTCTGCAATCTGAGGAGCACGTCGAACTATTTAGATGGTGCCTTGCACTCCATCGCCGCGTGCTGCGCGAAGATCGGTCGCGAACCTACGAGGCTATGCATCAGTTTTTCCAAAACATGCAGGTTTCGGACGAGCGATGGACAAATATTTTCCAGATGACGAACCCGCTTGGCCCCGGAGCGGCACCACAAGATGTAGCTTTTCAGCTTTTCGAAACCATAGATGGCGTGGCGGAAGGTTGCTTCAAGCCGCAGTTGCAGATCATCTATGCGTTTGCTGTGCGCGATGCAACAGGAGCTTGGCCGCGGGACGTCAGGACCTTGGACTTTGGCACGTTAGTGGAGAATTTTCCGGCAAAGCTCCGCACGGAGGTTCCAGTTCTGCTTCGAGACGAAGATCTTCGGATTCGGGTGCACCAATGGCGAAACATTGCCGCACACAAATCTTTCAAACTCATAGGTCCTCGAACAGTGGAGGTGACCTATGGCAAGGGAAATCCGAGAACTTCTCGGTTCGGTCTTCAGAGACTGCGTAGTGTGTCTAAGTGGTTAATACAGACTCACAGTGCTGCAAGGCTGGCTAACACCATCACCTACGTCGAGCATATGCGCGAGTTGGTCGCGCTTGGAAAACCCAACACCGAGCGTCCGCTGTCCGCTACTCTGGTTGTAGTAGGGCATGGACTTTCTACCGTTGGCTTCGAGGTAGTTGGCTGGGATGTGATAAGGCGAGAAGGTCGGATGACAGTTCTCGACCGATTGAACCGTGAGCCGAAGGGCGCGCTCATTCATGCATCGCAGCAATTGGTCGCCCTCTCCATTGGGATCTTGTCGGATGTTGCTAGTCGCTCACGAATCGACAGAGTCAGTATCCAACTCAATTTTCCCGACGGAGAAGTTTTTGGAACTGCCCGCGTTGCAGTCTCTGATGCGGATGCCTTCAGCTTGCGGAAGATCAATCTCGAAATTTATCTGGATCGAATTCAGTGGGCTTTTGGCGCTTTAAAGTGATGCCTAACCACTGATATCGTGGCTTCACCGTGTTTGAACCCGTCGCGCGAGGACGCCATCGCCAAGCTGGAACTGCGCGTCCTTATGTTTATGTTCGACCGACGGTCCTGAGGCCGATCAAGAGGCGCGCTAGGCCGCCGTCTTCACGGCGGCCTTACCCACCACGCGCCCGCGCCGCATCGGATCGGGCAACCGCCGCGCCAGCCAATCCGGCAAACGGCTCAAGCCCAGCACATTGCTCTCCCGCGGCACGTCCGGCATGAACTCGCGGGTGCCCATCACGTAGTCGAACCAGGGTTTGGTGACGCACCAATTTGCGTCGGCGTTGCGGCCCAGGTGGTGGTCGTAGTGCCAGGGCAGGTGCTCGCGCGCCCATTCGGGCTTGTCGTGCGCCTTCTTGTGCAGGTGGTAGTAGTTGCCGGCGCAGTACCAGAGCGTGGCGACGTAGAAGGGCGCAATCGGGAACAGCGGCGCCACCGCCACGGCGGCGGCGATCAGCGACCAGGCTTCCTTGCCCTGCGCATGCCAGCCCAGCGGAAAGCGCCGGTAGTTGGGGTCGTGAAAGGCGTTCTGGCGCACCACCCGGTGATGCTCGTGGAAGTGAAAGGCCCAGAAGCTGTTCTTGTTGCGCCCGGCGTCGTGCAGCACGTACTTGTGCATGCCCCATTCGACGGCGTTGGCGGTGATGAGGCCTAGGGGGATTCCGATCATGGCGATGGCTCTTGTGGTGATGACTCCTCGCCGTTGACCATAGCGCTAGCCCGTTCCCCAATCTTGATCGCAGCCACCCCCGACGCATGGCAGTCGAGTCATTGCTCCCGCCGCTCCCGGCCCTGATGTGCGCTCCGGCGGGTATCAGCGCCCGCTACCTGCGGGAGCTGTTGCCGGCCGATCCGCCGCCGTCGTTGCTGGCCGATGCCGGCATTGATGCCGCTCGTCTACGCGCGGACGAGCACTACCGGGTGCCGCTGTACCAGGCCTATGCCCTGCTGGATCAGGCGCTGGCGGCGCAGGCCGACCCGCTGCTGGCGCTGCGGCAGGCGCGGCAACTAAGCCTCAAGGCCTATCCCTGGCTGGGGCTGAGCCTCTTGGCCAGCACCGACCTGGGCACCGGGCTGGCGCGGCTGATCGAACTGGAGTCCCTGGTCTGGGACGGTAGCCGCATCGAGCTGAGCGTCAACGGCACCTCGGCCAGCCTGCGCTGGCTGCCGCTGTATCCGATCCCACCCGCCGTGATGGAGCTGGCCCTGGCCGGCTGGGTGCTGCTGGCGCCGGCGCTGGCCGGAGTGCCGGCTGGCGAGCTGCGTCTGGGCTTCGCGCACGCGGCGCGGGCGCCGCTGCCGGCTTACCGCGAGCTGCTCGGCTGCGAACCGCTGTTCGACCAGACCGAGACCGCGCTGCACTTCCCGGCCGAGTGGCTGCGCCGCGAGCTGAAGCTGGCCGACCCCTCCGCTGCCGACTGGGTGCTCGCCGAGGCCCGGCGCCGCTTGGCCGAGGGGCCCTTGAGCTGGCGGCTGGAACTGCGCCTGCGGGCTGCCAGCTTTGCCGCGCTGCCGGGCGAGCTACCCGAGGCGGCGGCGCTGGCAGATGCCGTGGGCCTGAGCGCGCGCGGCTTGCGCGAGCGCCTGCAGGCGCAGAATCTGAACCTTCGCGCCTTGCAGGACGAGGTGCGCCGCGACGCCGCCTGCTGGTGGTTGCGGCACGGCCAGGCCGACCTGGCCGAGATCGCCCAGGCCTGCGGATTTTCCGAGCAGAGCGCCTTTCAGCGTGCCTTCCGGCGCTGGACCGGGTGCACGCCGGCCGTGTGGCGGCAGAGCCAAGCCGGCTGAGCCCCGCTCCGGCGCCGGCCGCCGCTATGCTTGCCGGCATTCCGCATTCCGCATTCCGCATTCCGCATTCCGCAATTGAGCGAGTCCCCTATGAGCAGCCCCCGCTTTCACTTCGTGGTCTACGGCGCCACCAGCTTCGTCGGCCAGATTCTGAGCCGCTATCTCTACGGTCGGCACGGCGTCGGTGGCGCGGTGCAATGGGCCATCGCCGGTCGCTCCAGCGCCAAGCTCCAGGCGCTACGCAGCAGCCTGGGCGAAGGCGCGGCGGAGTTGCCGATCCTGCTCGCCGAGGCCAGCGACGAGGTGGCGCTGAAGGCAATGTGCGACAGCACCCGGGTGGTGGTTTCCACCGTTGGGCCTTACGCGCTCTACGGCTCGCCGCTGGTGAAGGTCTGCGCCGAAACCGGCACCGACTACTGCGACCTCACCGGCGAGGTGCAGTGGATACGCCGCATGATCGAGGCCCACGAGCCCGCCGCCCGCAAGAGTGGCGCGCGCATCGTCCACTGCTGCGGCTTCGACTCCATCCCCTCCGACCTCGGCGTGCACTACCTGCAAGCCGAGGCGCAGCGCCGCTTTGGCGCGCCCTGCACGCGGATGAAGCTGCGCATCCGCAAGCTGCGCGGCGGCTTCTCCGGCGGCACCGTCGCCAGCCTGATGAACGTGATGCGGGAGATCGGCGAGGACCCGGCGCTGCGCAAGATCATGGCCGACCCGTATTCCATCGTGCCCGGTGGCAGCGCCGGCAAGCCGCGCCAGCCGGAGGTGATGTTCGCGCAGTACGACGACGAGGCCGGTAGCTGGCTCGCGCCCTTTGTGATGGCCGGCATCAATACCCGTGTGGTGCAGCGCTCCAACGCCCTCAAGGGCGATGCCTACGGCCAGGGGTTCCAGTACGACGAGGCGATGATGACCGGCCCCGGCCTCAAGGGCCGCCTGACCGCCACTGGCGTCGCGCTGGGTCTCGGCGGCTTCGTCGCCGCCGCCGCTCTGCCGCCCAGCCGCTGGCTGCTGGAAAGCTATGTGGTGCCCAAGCCGGGCGAGGGCCCGACGCCGGAGCAGCAGGAGAAGGGCGGCTACGACTTCCGCTTCTACGGCCGCACCACCGCCGGCCAGACCCTGAAGGTGAAGGTGACCGGCGACCGCGACCCCGGCTACGGCTCCACCGGCAAGATGCTCGGCGAGGCCGCCGCCTGCCTGGCGCTGGATCGTCCCAAGTCGGCGCTCGCCGGCGGCTTCTGGACGCCGGCCACGGCACTGGGCGACGCGCTGATCGAGCGTCTGCAGTTGCACGCCGGGCTGCGTTTCGAAGTGCTGCCTTGAGGTTGTAGCTCGCTTTCCGGATACGACCATGGCCTCCAGTCTGTTGCTCCTGCTAGACGACATCGCCAGCGTCCTCGACGACGTGGCGGCGATGACCAAGCTCGCCACCAAGAAGACCGCCGGAGTGCTGGGCGACGATCTCGCGCTCAATGCCCAGCAAGTGGCCGGTGTCAGCGCCGACCGCGAGTTGCCGGTGGTCTGGGCGGTAGCCAAGGGCTCGGCGCTGAACAAGCTGATTCTGGTGCCGGCGGCGCTGGCGATCAGCGCGCTGCTGCCCTGGCTGATCACCCCGCTGCTGATGCTGGGCGGCGCTTTTCTCTGCTACGAGGGTTTTGAAAAGCTGGCGCACAAGTTCCTGCACAGCCGCGCCGAGGAAGCTCAGCACCACCAGGAACTGGTGCAGGCGGTGGCCGATCCGGCGGTGGATCTGGTCGCCTACGAGCGCGACAAGATCAAGGGTGCGGTGCGGACCGACTTCATCCTCTCCGCCGAGATTGTGGTGATCTCGCTGGGCACGGTCGCCGGCGCCGGCTTCTGGCAGCAGTTGGCGGTACTGGCCGGCATCGCCGCGATCATGACCGTGGGCGTGTATGGGCTGGTGGCCGGCATCGTCAAGCTCGATGACGCCGGCCTGTACCTCAGCCGCCGCGCCAACGCACCGGCGCAGGCTCTGGGTCGCGGCCTGCTGCGGCTGGCGCCATGGCTGATGAAGCTGCTCTCGGTGCTCGGCACCGCGGCGATGTTTCTGGTCGGTGGCGGCATCCTGGTGCACGGTCTGCCCTGGCTGCACCACGCCCTGGAGGCGCTGCCGGCGCCGGGCTGGCTGACGCCGGTACTGCCGACCTTGCTGAACGCCCTGGTGGGCGTGCTGGCCGGCGCGCTGGCGCTCGCGGTGCTGCGGCTGGTTCAGGGCCTGCGGGGCTCGGCGGCATGAGCGGGCTGATCGCGGCCTACCTCTGGGCCAATGCCGCGACCTATCTCGGTTTTGGCCTCTGGTGCGCGGCGCGCCCAGGGCAGACCTCGCGCTCGCTGGGTTACGAGCAGCTCTCGGCGGCCGGGCGCGGCGAATTCCTGAGCATCTATGGCGGACTGGAATTGGGACTGGCGGCGATCTTCGCGACCCTGGCCTGGCGGCCGGATCTGTCCCACCTGGGCCTGTGGCTGGGCCTGATGCTCTACGGCGGCATCCTGCCGTTCCGTGCCTACAGCCTGTGGCGCTACCGGATACGCGAGCCGATGGTGCTGGGTCTGGCGCTGGGCGAACTGCTGTTCCTGCTGCTGCCGCTGGCGCTGCTGGTCGCGGGCGGCTGAGCGCTTCAGTCCGGCGGCAGCGTCGCCTCTTCCACCACCGTGCGCAGGTGCTGGAACAGCTCGCGGTAGTAGCGTCCCTTGCTGGCCGGCTTGCCGCTGAATTCCGCCTCGGCCAGGGCCGCCGCCTCTTCCTTGCGGGCGTTGCGCACCAGGGCGCGCAAGGTGCGGGTGTCGCCGGTGGGATAACGGCTGAACCACTCGGTGATCGCGCCGTCGTCGATCAGCAGCCGGTCGCGCCAGCGGGCGATTTCCGGAAAGCCGCGCGCGGCCTGTTCCTTGCCGTGCTGATAGTCGCTGAGCAGCTTGCGGAAGGCGACGCTGTCTTCATCGCGCAGCAGCTTGCCGATGAACGAGGCCTGACGCTTGCGCGCGCTCAGATTGGTGATGCGCTGCAGTTCCTGAAAGGCCTCGCGCAGGCGCTCGTCCATCTCGATGCGGGCGAAGCGATCGGGCGGCAGTTCCAGCAGGGCCAGACCCAGCTCCTGCAGGTCCAGCATCTCGATTTTCACCGAGGTCTTGCTGGGACCGAGGTCTTCCTCTTCCAGACCTTCGGTGGCGGCGTCGTAGCGGAAGCGGGTCATGGTGTCGCTGGGCGGGGCAGGGTGCGCATGATAAGCCGGTGGCGGAACCTTCATCGTCGCGCCATCTCGGTTGACCACCATAGGCAGCTTCAGCCTGATCTGGAACCGCCATGCCGCCCGTATCCCGACGCGACCTCCTCAAGGCCGCCGCCGCCGCCAGTCTGGCGCCGCTGCTGGCGGCCTGCGGCGAGAGCGATTCGCCGCCCGCGGCCGCCGCCACGCCCGGCGGCCAGTTCCTGCACGGGGTGGCGAGCGGCGATCCCCTGAGCGACGCGGTGATCCTCTGGACGCGCCTGACTCCGGACAATCCGGAGGCAAAGGAGTTGCCGGTGGACTGGCTGCTGGCCCTGGATCCGGAGCTGAGCCAGGTGATGCAGCGCGGAACCGGCCAGGCCCGCGCCAGCACCGACTACACGCTGAAGCTGGACGTGCGGGGCTTGTTGCCGGGGCAGACCTACTACTACCAGTTCCGCAGCGGCACGCAGCGCTCGCCCCTGGGCCGCACCCGCACCGCGCCCGAGGGGGCGGTCGAGAGCCTGCGGCTGGGCGTGGTCACCTGCGGCGACTACGCGCGCGGCTTGTTCAACGCCTACCGGCGGGTGGCCGAGCGCGAGGACTTGCAGGCGGTACTGCACCTCGGCGATTACATCTACGAGAACGGCCGTCTGGACGACGTGCGGCCGCAGGTGCCGCCGTACGAGATCGTCAGCCTGGCGGACTACCGCCTGCGTTACGCCACGCTGCGCGGCGATGCCGACCTTCAGGAACTGCACCGCCAGCACCCGATGATCTGGGTCTGGGACGATCACGAACTCGCCAACGACGCCTGGAAGGGCGGAGCCGAAGCGCACGACCCGGCGACCCAGGGCGATTTCTTCGCGCGACGCGCCGCGGCTTTCCAGGCGGCCCACGAGTGGATGCCGATCCGCACGCCGGACAGCGCGGACCTGGCGCGCATCTACCGCCGCTTCGTGTTCGGCGATCTGGTCGATCTGCTGATGATCGACGCCCGCCAGGTTGGCCGCGATCAACCGGCGCCGCCCAACACCCTGTTCGGCGAGACCGTGCCGGTATTCACCCAGAGCGGCGACTTTGCCGACGAAAGCCGGCACATCCTCGGAGTTGAGCAGGAACAGTGGCTGGTCGGCGCCCTGGGCGCGAGCACGGCGCGCTGGAAGCTGCTCGGCAACCAGGTCTACTTCTCGCCGCTCAAGCTCATCGGCGCGCCGCGCGCCACCGGCCTGAGCCTGTTCCTGAGCAACGACAAATGGGACGGCTACGAGCCGGCGCGGGACCGGGTGCTGGCCGCCATCGCCGAGGCCGGCAATGTCGTGATCCTCACCGGCGACGCGCACGAGGCCTACGCCTTCGATGTGAGCGACGACCCGAACAATCCGCTGGCCTACAACCCGCTGACCGGCGAGGGCTCGAAGGCGGTGGAGTTCGTGGTCACCTCCACCAGCACGCGTGGCGACGGTGTCGTCGGCGACTCGCTGAGCGCCCAGTTGCAGCGGCTGCCGGACAATGTCGAGCAGTTGCTGCGGCTCACCAATCCGCACCTCAAGTACTACAACAACTCCCTCAACGGCTACACCGTGCTCGATATCGACGCCGAGCGGGTGCAGGCGGAATTCTGGTTTGTGCCGCTGGTGAGCCAGCCCACGGATGAAGAGTCACTGGGCGCGGTGTTCCGCTGCGACCACGGCAGCAACCGGCTGACGCAGATCAGCTAGTTGAGCCGCCACTCTGCCAGGCACTCGTAGTCCGGCCGACCGGGAACGCTGTGCAGCAACGCCAAGCGCTCAACTCGCCATTGCAGCGGCTCCACCGGCCTCGGCTCCTCGAGCGGGCGCGGCAAGTACGCGAGGGTGATGTGCGGCGTGAAGGCCTGGCGGCCGAGTTGCTTGCCCAGGCCTTCGAGAATCAGCGCCTCGCGCAGCCGCTCCCAAAGTTCGCGCAGTGCTGGCGGGTCCTCGGCGCTTCGCAGGATGCAGGGGTGCTGGCCGCGGCCGTGGAAGCTGTCGATGCGGTCCGGGCTCCAGACCAGGGCTTGCATGGCGAGTCGAGCCACGGCCCACCGCGCCGCCACCTCGAAGGCCTCGCGCGCCGATGGCAGCAGCGCGAAATGGTGGAGGGTGGCGTGGTAGCGGTCCGGGCTCACCCAGCGGCCGGCTGACGGCAGCGCAGTCCGAACCTGCTGCGCCAGGGCGCTCAGGCGCTGGCGGGTCGCGGCGTCCGGCCACAGCGCGAAGAAGACGCTCTGCGGCTCCGGCGGCGCGCCGAGGTCAAAGCCGAGCTGGCCGGACTCGTGCCCGCTCAATGCGGCCATAGCCAGGCGAACACGGCGCCGCTGACCGCCGCGTAGAGCAGAGCATCGAGCAGATCTTTGGCGACCGCGGCCCAGGGGTGGCCCTTCCAGATGCCGTCGGAAACCGCGCCGGCGCCGTAGGCGAGCAAGGTACAGAGTGCGATGACGTGGAACACCCGGTGCGGGTCGGCGCCACGGCCCAGGCCGGTGCAGGCGATCGCCGCGCTGAGCGCCGAGACCAGCAAGGCCAATCCCATCCACTTCAGCAGGTGCGCCCCGATTTTTGGCGCGCCGCTGGGACGCAGCACGAGCAGGCCGACCGGGCCGTCGATGAATTTCTGCTGCACCTCGGGTTTCTGCATGTCCTTGCCGTCCAGGCAATGCGGCAGCACGTACTGCCCCGGCGCGGGATTGCCCTTGCGGATGGCTTCCCGCACCTCGTCCTCGTTGGCGAGCTTGCGATAGTCCGGGTTGTGCCACTTGAAGACCATGTGCACGAGACTGCTGGTGAAGAACACCGCGACGGCGGCGAGCAGGATGGGCAGCCACAGCAAGCTGAGACTCAGCATGGGTCACTCCTTGTTGGTGCCGACGGGCGGCGATGACGGGAGTCTGCCAATGGCGGTGCCGTCGGCGCCAGCACCTCAGCGCGGCGCGAGACGGTCGGGTTCGGCGCCGGCAAGTAGCGAAGCGCCGACGCCGGAGGTCCAGCTCGATCCCGGCTTGAGCTGATCCGCCACCGAGCCGGCCGTCGGCGTAGACCTTGCGCAGCACCCGGCGCGGGCGCGCTCGGCCTACATATTGCGTCGGTACTCGCCGCCCACCTCGTAGAGGGCGTGGCTGATCTGGCCGAGGCTGTTGTACTTCACGGCCTCCAACAGCGACTCGAAGATGTTCCGGCGCTCGCGCGCGGTCTTCTGCAGCGTCTTCAAGCTGTCGGGCGCGATGCCGTTGCGGTTGGCGCGGTAGCTGGCGACGTTGTCGATCTGCTGGCCCTTCTCCTCCTCGGTCGAGCGGATCAGCTCGATGGTGGTGGCTATCTCGCCACCGTGGTCCTTGGGCAGGAAGGTGTTGACGCCGATCAGGGGCAGCGAGCCGTCGTACTTCTTGTGCTCATAGTAGAGCGACTCCTCCTGGATCTTGCCGCGCTGGTACATGGTGTCCATCGCACCCAGCACGCCGCCGCGCTCGCTGATCGCCTCGAACTCCTTGTAGACGGCCTCTTCGACCAGATCGGTGAGCTGGTCAATGATGAAGCTGCCCTGCCAGGGGTTCTCGCAGAAGTTCAGACCCAGCTCGCGGTTGATGATGAGCTGGATCGCCACCGCGCGACGCACCGAGTCCTCGGTGGGCGTGGTGATCGCCTCATCAAACGCATTGGTGTGCAGCGAGTTGCAGTTGTCGAACAGCGCGTAGAGCGCCTGCAGCGTGGTGCGGATGTCGTTGAACTGGATCTCCTGCGCGTGCAGCGAACGGCCGGAAGTCTGGATGTGGTACTTCATCATCTGGCTGCGCGCCGAGCCGCCGTAGCGCTCCTTCATGGCGCGCGCCCAGATGCGGCGGGCGACGCGGCCGATGACGCTGTACTCCGGGTCCATGCCGTTCGAGAAGAAGAAGCTCAGATTGGGCGCGAAGTCGTCGATCCGCATGCCGCGCGCGAGGTAGTACTCGACAAAGGTGAAGCCGTTGGCCAGCGTGAAGGCGAGCTGGCTGATCGGATTCGCCCCGGCTTCGGCGATGTGATAGCCCGAGATCGACACCGAGTAGAAGTTGCGGACCTTGCGCTCGACAAAGGACTGCTGGATGTCGCCCATCATCCGCAGCGCGAATTCGGTCGAGAAGATGCAAGTGTTCTGCGCCTGATCTTCCTTGAGGATGTCGGCCTGCACGGTGCCGCGCACCGTCGACATGGTCTCGGCCTTGATCCTGGCGTAGGTCTCGGCGTCCACGAGCTGGTCGCCGGTGACGCCGAGCAGACCCAGGCCCAGACCGTTATTGGTCGGCGGCAGCTCGCCGGAGTAGACCGGGCGGGTCTTGCCCTGGAACAGCGCGGCGATCTTCTTCTCGGCTTCGGCCCAGCGGGCGGCGTCGGCCTTGAGGTACTTCTCCACCTGCTGGTCGATGGCGCAGTTCATGAACATCGCCAGGATCATCGGCGCCGGGCCGTTGATGGTCATCGACACCGAGGTGCTCGGAGCGCAGAGGTCGAAGCCCGAATAGAGCTTCTTCATGTCGTCGAGGGTGGCGATGCTCACGCCCGAGTTGCCGATCTTGCCGTAGATGTCCGGGCGCACTTCCGGGTCTTCACCGTAGAGTGTCACCGAGTCGAAAGCGGTGGACAAGCGCGTCGCGCTGCCGGACTGCGAGAGGTAGTGGAAGCGGCGGTTGGTGCGCTCCGGCGTGCCTTCGCCGGCGAACATGCGGATCGGGTCCTCGCCGACGCGGCGGTAGGGGTAGATGCCGGCGGTGTAGGGGTAGCCGCCCGGCAGGTTTTCCTTGAGCAGGAAGCGCAGCAGCTCGCCCCAGCTCTCGAAATGCGGCGCGGCGACCTTGGGAATCTTCGAGTGCGAGAGCGACTCGACATAGTTCTCGCCCTTTACCGCTTTGCCGCGCACTTCATAGGTGTAGTGCGTATCGGTGACGCCCTTGAGCCGCTCCGGCCATTCGCGCAGCAGCTCGATGGAGTCCTTGCTGAGCTGTTGCAGCGCGCTCTGGTAGCGCTGGCGCAGGGTGAGCAGGGACTTGTCGCCGCCCTCTGTGAGATCGTCGGCGGCGTAGAGGTCGAGCGGTTTCGGCAGCCGGGGGTCGGCCAGTTCGCTCAGGGCCTCCCACATCGACTGCGCCTTGTTGGCGGCTTCGTCCTGCGATTCGGCGGCCTGGTTGATCTGCCGGCCCTGCTCGGCGATTTCGGCGAGGTAGCGGGTGCGGTTGCCGGGAATCAGTACCGTGGCGCGCGGTTCCTTCAGGCTGGTGTCCAGCTCCGGCGTCCACTTCGCCTCCGGCAGGTGCAGCTTGGCGCGCAGCAGGCGGCAGAGGTTGGCAAACATCCAGGTCACGCCCGGATCGTTGAACTGGCTGGCGATGGTCGGGTAAACCGGCACCTCCTCATCGCGCAGCTGGAAGGCGACGCGGTTGCGCTTCCACTGCTTGCGCACATCGCGCAGCGCGTCTTCGGCACCGCGCTTGTCGTACTTGTTGATGATCACCAGCTCGGCGTAATCGATCATGTCGATCTTTTCGAGCTGGCTGGCGGCGCCGTACTCGCTGGTCATCACATAGACCGGAAAGTCCACCAGATCGACGATCTCGGAGTCGGACTGGCCGATGCCGGCGGTCTCGACGATCACCAGGTCATAGCCCTGGCCGCGCAGGAAGCCGACGCAGTCCTTGAGCACGGTATTGGTCGCCGCGTGCTGGCGGCGGGTCGCCATCGAGCGCATGAACACCCGCTTGTTGCGCAGCGAGTTCATGCGGATGCGGTCGCCCAGCAAGGCGCCGCCGCTGCGGCGGCGGGTGGGGTCTACCGCCAGCACGGCGATGCGCATGGTCGGGAAGGCTTCCAGAAAGCGCAGCAGCAGCTCATCCACCACGCTGGACTTGCCGGCGCCACCAGTGCCGGTGAAGCCGATGACCGGCGTGCCCTTGCCGGCCAGCTCCCATTGCTTGCGCAGGTGGGCCAGCTCGCCCTCCGCGAGCAGGCCTTCCTCGATGGTGGAGAGCATCTGGCCGACGCTGATCTCGTCGTCGACGCTGATCTTGCCCGGCACCCGGGTTTCGAGGCGCTGCTGATGGGCACGCTCGATCAGGTCGTCGATCATGCCGGTGAGGCCGAGCTTGGCGCCATCGTTGGGGTGGTAGATGCGCTCCACGCCCTGGCTGTGCAGCACCGCGATCTCTTCCGGGGTGATGGTGCCGCCGCCGCCGCCGTAGACGCGGATATGACCAGCGCCGCGCTGGCTAAGCATGTCCACCATGTACTTGAAGAACTCGTTGTGGCCGCCCTGGTAGCTGGAGAGGGCGATGCCGTCGGCGTCTTCCTGCAGGGCGGCGCGGACGATGTCCTCGACGCTGCGGTTGTGGCCCAGGTGGATCACCTCGGCGCCCTTGGCCTGGATCAGCCGGCGCATCACGTTGATGGCGGCGTCGTGGCCGTCGAACAGGCTGGCGGCGGTGACAAAGCGCAGTGGCGTGGTGCTGGCAGCCGCCTCGGGCTGCGGTTCTACTTTGGCGTGCATTTCTGGGCGTCTCCTCGAGGGTGCGCAGTATACGAATCGGGCCGCCCCGACTCTTCACCCAAAAGGCCTAAAGCCAGTCTGAGCCAGGTCTCAGACACGGAACGCCGGCTGTCGCAAAGTGGAGCCCGATTCTTGCCCCGGACCTGAAGAGCGCGGTACAAGTGTGTCAAGGGACGTCGTCCGCCATCCAGGCCAAGCAGAGCCTGGAGGTCGACAACAAGGCGGTGGATAGGGGGGACTATGAGTTCGTGGTGGTCGCGAATCTGGAAACAGCCGTCGGCTCTGATCGACGAGTTGCATGCGCCGGCCGGACGCTACGCCGAGCAGCGTGCGCGCGGTTTCGTGCTGTTGCGCTTCGTTGATGACCTCGAACGCGACTACCAGCGCAGTTTCGTGCAACTCAACGCCAGCGGCCTGCGAGCCGCCCAGGTGCTGGGCATCGCCGCCATCCTGGCCTTCATCACCATCGACCACTTGAGCCTGCGACTGTCGCCGCCGCTGGCCTATCAGGTGCTGTGCCTGGTTTCAGTGCCGGCCCTGCTGGTGCCCTTGCTTACCACCTACCAGGAGCAGGGCTCGATCCAGCAGCAGCGCGCGGCCTTCGTTTCAGCGCTGGTCCTGGGACTGTCGGTGGCCTGGACAGTCTGGTACGGGCGCCAGGCCGTGCCCGACTATCCGATGCAGGCCCTGCTGGTGGTGACCGCTTACCTGTATTTCCTGTCCGGCCTGCTGTGGGCGCAGGCGGTGCTTTGCGGTGCCCTGGTTTGGGTGGCGTTCTTCCTTCCGCTGGCCTTGCAGGCTGGGGCGTCGGAGCAGAGGCTGGTCTACGAGGCCTTCTACCTGTTGCTGGGCAACGCCGTCGGCGTGGTGGGGCGTTACCTGGCCGAATACCAGGACCGCCGGCAGTTCCTGATGCGCCTGGAGTTGCGCCAGCTCGCCGAGTACGACGCGCTTACCGGACTGCGCAACCGCCGTGC
This sequence comes from Nevskiaceae bacterium, assembly GCA_004297005.1. GTDB lineage: Bacteria > Pseudomonadota > Gammaproteobacteria > Nevskiales > Nevskiaceae > Stagnimonas. The sequence goes on along the minus strand of SCVA01000057.1, from coordinate 24,339 downwards.
CTTCGGGCACCGCGCGCAGATGGCCTGGTCCCTGGCCGCCCGCGAGCACAAGTCGGTGTCGCTGCTGATTCTCGACCTCGATTTCCTCAAGCGCATCAACGATCAGCACGGCCATCTCACCGGCGACGACTGCCTGCGCGAGGTGGCGGAAGCGCTGCGCGGCCTCACCCGACGGCCGATGGACGTCGCCAGTCGCTTTGGCGGCGACGAGTTCGTGGCCCTGTGGTACGACGCCGACCCGCAGTGGATCGAGCAACTGGAGCTGGCGCTGCGCCAGCAGTTGGACCTGCGCCAGGGCCTGTCGGCGCAGGTGGAGCGCCTGAGCGTGACCGGTGGCGGTGTGCGCTGCTGGCCGAATCCCCGGGTGAGCCTGCAGGACGCGCTGTCGGCCGCCGACCAGCAGCTCTACGGCGGCAAGGAGCGCGGCCGCGGGGTGATCAACTGGAGCCAGTTGCAGGAGCCCGAGGTGGAGACGCCGGCTGCCGCTGCGGCCACCGCGGTCCGGCTGCGGGTCTAGCCTGCAGGGCCTCCCGCCGTCGGCCGCCGGCAGCTCAGGATGAACAGCTGACCGCGATCTGCCGGAGCTCCGCTGGCGGCTCGGCCGCCAGGTCTTCCGCTCCCGTTTGCTCGGTGTAGGGCCGGGTCAGCACCTTGCGCAGCCGCTCGGTATAGCCGTAGTCGCCCGCCTCGGCGCGCTCGATCGCGGTCTGCGCCAGATGGTTGCGCAACAGGTACAGCGGGTTCACCGCATTCATTCGCAACGCCCGCGCGGCGTCATCCGAGTTCTCGGCGCGCAATCTCTGCCGGTAGCCGATCACCCAGGCGTCGTAGCCGGCGGGGTCGGCGAGGTGATCGCGGCCGGGGTCGGGAGTCTCGGCCTGGCTGTCCAGCGCAGCCAACCGGCGGAAGCTCAGACTGAAATCGGCGCGGCTGCGGTGCAGCAGGCTCAGATAGCGGTTGATGAGCTCCGGATCGCCCTCGCGCGCCTCGACCAGCCCCAGCTTGGCGCGCCAGCCGGCAACGGCGGCTTCAGCGTAGGCGGGGCCGTAGTGGTCGAGGATGCCGGTGGCGATCTCCACCGCCGTCTCGCTGCGTTCAGAGAGCAGCGGTAGGCAGGCGTTGAGCAGCTGCGCGCAGTTCCACTGGCCGATGCTGGGCTGTTGCTGGTAGGCGTAACGGCCGCCCTCGTCGGAGTGATTGCAGATGTGCCCGGCGTCGAAGGCGTCGATGAATCCGAAGGGGCCGTAGTCCAGGGTCAGCCCCAGAATCGAAAAATTGTCGGTATTCATCACCCCGTGGCAGAAACCCACGCACTGCCAGCGCGCCATCAGCCGGGCGGTGCTCCCGATTACCTCGGTCAACCATCGCGCGTGGCGGTCCGGTTCGGCAGAGAGTCTGGGGAAGTGCCGGTCGATAACGGCGTCGGCGAGCCCACGCAGTTCGTCCTGACGATCAAGGTGGGCGAGCCATTCGAAGTGCCCGAACCGCAGAAAGCTCGGCGCCAGTCGGGTCACCACGGCGGCGCTTTCCACGGTCTCCCGACGTACCGGCAAAGGGCTTGATACGACCGCGAGGGCACGCGTGGTGGGTATGCCAAGCCCAGCCATGGCCTCGGAGCACAGAAACTCGCGCAAGCTGGAACGCAGCACCGCGCGGCCGTCCGCATGCCGCGAGTAGGGCGTCGGGCCGGCACCCTTCAGTTGCACTTCCCAGGTGTCGCCGCCCGCGTTGCGACGCTCGCCGAGCAGCAGTGCGCGGCCGTCTCCGAGCCGGCCCGCCCAGACGCCAAACTGGTGCCCGCCATAGGCCGTGGCGACTGGCTCGCCGCCAGGCCAGTCGCCATTGCCGGCCAGCGCCGGTAGCAGAGCGGGATTCGGCTGGCCGTCGAGATCAAGGAGTTCCGCCGCGGCCGGACTCCAGGCGATCAGCCTCGGTTCGGGAACCGGTGTAGGGGGTACCAGCGGGCGCAGCGCCGGCGGAAGTTCTCGGGCGGCGGGTCTGAGGGGCGGGAACTCGGGAAGGGACTCGTTGATACTCATGTAAAGACGGATCCCGTCGCCGATTGTGGCCACATTTTGCCGGCAAAAATCCGGCGCCGTTGTTTTTTCGGCCAGAGGCGCGCCGGCAGCCAGCGGTCGGGATTGCTCGTCCCAGACCGCCAGCGGAAGCAATGCTCAGACTCAGCGAGTGAAAACCTGAAACGCCGGGCCGGCCCAAGACTCGCCGGAGTCAGCGGGAGCTGGCGGCATGGGCGTGCCTCCATAGATCACCTGATTCAACGGCCCTTGATAGCTCAGCCAGGGGATGGTGCCCTGCTGGCTCACGCCCGGCTTGCTGTAGTCGCAAACCCCGTCGGGAAACACGGCGGACAGGCTGGCCCACTGTGCGTCGGTAAGCGGCAGGAGACCGTAGTCGTCATTGCGATCCAGCGGCTTGAGCTGGCACTTGTTGGTGTCGGTGCTGATGGCATCGCCCGCCACCGTGCGCGGCGTGCCGTAGATCGGGACGATGAGTTCCGGACACAGACCGTCGCTGAGGCGTTGGCCGAGACCGTCGTAGCAGGCGTCGACGACCTCGGCCGGCTTGTGGGCCGTCAGCTTCAGCGCGAGCGGCGTCGGGCTGAGATCCTGCTCCACGGCAGCTAGCCACTCGTCCATGGCGGCGAAGCTGTTCCGCGCGCATTCGTTGTCGCCCATGATCAGGAGCGGCCCCTCCCAGATCACCTGGTTGTCGTGGTTGCCGTGCTCGCGGTCGAGCCGGGCGCGGATCGCAAAGGCGCGATAGGCATCGTGAAACGCGCCGGGGTCCGGGCCGCGGCAGTCGATGATGGCGGTCTGGTCAAGATTGTTGGTTTCATTGATCAGGCCGGTACGGTAGGCGTTGGCCAGAGCCGGCTGCGCTGCCGGGGTGCGTGATTGAATCGGGTTGGTGTCGATGTCGAGTCCGCCGATGGCGGCATTCAGATCGACGAACTGCGAGGGCAGGATCAAGCCGGCTCGTAGTGCACCGAGTCCGTACTGAACGCCGACATTGTCCACTGGAAAGCCAGCGAATCCCCGGCCGAGCTGTTTCTCGGCGTCGCCCCAATCTTCCGGCTGGCGTGGCCCGAGGAGGTTGATCGCGGCATCCATCACTGTGCAGCGGACGCCTGCCGGGTTGTTCGTGGGGTGATAGCGGGTCTCATCCGTGGTGCCGCCGCAGGGGTCGGTAGCTACCGCCACGTGAAACTGGGCGTTCTCGCTGACGAGGGCGTTCAGCAACGAGAGGTGCCCCATCACGTCGCCCATCTGCGTTGGCGACCATAAAACGCCCGCGCCCCAGCGCGAGGGATCCTGAAAATAGGCGAGCAGCAGGTGGTAGTCGGCGAACTGGGTAGCGGTGCTCCAGGCATCGGGAAACGAGCAGGTCGGCAGGATGCCCTGGTAGATGCCGGGATAGGCGTTGGAGATCCACTGCATGGCCAGCGAACCGCCAGAACAGCCCTGGCCGATGGTGTAGCGCAAGTCTCCGTACTGCTCGACGACGCGCTCCTTGGCCATGACCAATGATTCCGCCTGCAAGGCGACGTTGCAGTTGTGGGAGCTGTTGTCGAGAGCCGTCGACATCACAACGAAGCCCTTGCCCAGTGCGACCTCGGTAGCGTCTGTCAGCAGCTCGATCAGGGGCAGGCCGATGGGGATCTGGCCGCCAACCACCGGAATCGCCGTCCCAGCCCCGGGCGCGACCGCCGGTGCCGAGGCGGTTTGGTATTCCACACCGCAGCCAAAGCCGTGGTTGATCACCAGCTTGTGATTGAACTGCGGCTGCGGCTCCATCGCCGTCCAGGGCTGGTCTACCTGGTAGAGGGCGGCGATCCGGTACTGGTCCCGATCCATGTAGCCGGTTTCGATGCGAACGATGAACGGCAGGGTCAGGCCGTTCTCGGTGGTGATCTGGGCGATGTCGGAAGGCGGGTTGGCCGGGTCGTAGGGCTGCATTCCCGCCTTCAGCGGATTGCTCGACTTGTATGCGTAGCTGTATTCGACTGGCTGGTTGCACTGGGCATCGACCGCTCCGGCATTGCGGCAGAGCCAGGGCAGCAACTGCGGACCGCTGAACACCGGCCCGCTCGCCGGATGGTTGATGATCGTGGTTGCCGCACCGCCGCCGGGGAAGCGGGCGACGAGCGCGTTGGTTCCGACTTGGAGTCCGTTCACCAGCGCACGCAACTGCCCGTTCGGCATCCGTTTGAACGTTGACGGCAGCGTCTGGCCATTTACGCTGAGGCTCACGGCCTCAGGCTCGACGCCGGCCGGCGCCGCGAAGGCAACCAGGGCGTCGCCGCCGCTGATGAGATCCGCGCGGTTGGAGAGAACCGACATCGGCTGACTTGGGGTATTCGAGCCTGAAGCGTCCGACGTCAGTGGTGGAACGCTGCTGCCGCAGCCGCCGAGTGCGATGGCGGTCGCCAGTACCGCCGATTTGAGATGCGCGTGCATCGATCTTCTCCTAGCCAATGTCTATCCCCGCCGTGGTCGCGGCGGGCGCAAGTGGAATGAAAACTTTGTGGGTCAGCGCGGCTGGTTCAGCGCATCGGCAGGCACTACCGGCAGCACCAGGTTGGAACGGTGTTCGGCGTCGCTGTAGACGGTCAGCGCCCCGGCAGCGCTGGACAGCAGTTGCGGTGCGGGCGGTAAACCGCGCGGGAAGTCGCTCGATCCGATGGAGATGCGTAGCCGATGGCCAGTCCGAATCAGCGCGCTGGTGGGAAAGATCTCCACCGAAACGGGAACGATCTCGCCGGGCTCTACCGAGGCGGCGCTCGCGGATGTGTAGCTCAGCCAGGGTTGCAGCAACTCACCATTCAGCCGCCGAGAACGCGTGTCGTCCATGGCGCGTGCCGACACCATCTGTAGTCCGCTGGTCAGCGGCTTGATGTCGTCGGCTTCAGTCACATCATCGACCCGCACCGATAGCCCGGAATCACGCGCCGTTGTCGACACCCAGAGGTTGGCCAGGATAGGGCCGTTGATGTAGACATCCTCCGTCATCGGAGCGGTCTGGTAATGGAGTTCCAGCGTCTCCGCGAAGCGGTTGTCGGTGAAGCAGGGCAGGGGCAGATTGCCCGCCAGGCCGGCTGTCCACTGAACGGTGCTAGCCGAGCAGAGGCCGCCCAGCGGGTACTGAATCGTGGTGCGGCTCGATTCCTCCGCCGCGGGTTCTTCCTCGGTGAGGCGCTGATCGCCGCGCAGGTGCAGGCGTTTGGCCGATGCACGCGGGTGTGGCCAGTCCTCGCTGGTCAGGTAGTGATCGAGTCCGTGGACGTACTGCGTGACGTTCGGCAGTCTGTCAGCGCCACTATCCATGCCGCGCAAGTAGTGGTCGAACCATTGCAGCGCGATGCGTTCGAGCGCCGGTACCCCGTCGGCAGGCAGGCCAGCGCCGAGCGTCGTGTGCGTCCAGGGGCCGATCAGCAGCTTGGCCGGACTGTGTTGCTTGATGGCCTCGTACAGCAGCGGCTCGCCGCGCTGAAAAATGTCCTGCAATCCGCCGAGGATGAAGGTCGGCACCTTGATCTGCGCCGCGTGCTCGATGGGTGAGCGGCTGCTCCAGAAGTCGTTGTCGTAGACGGTGTCGCTGTCGCCGATCAGCGCCTTGAGCAACAACGGCACTTCCTGCCGGGTAAGCGCATGCTGGAGCTGCCCCACTGTCCGCGGCAGGCCGGTGACCGGGTCCGTCAGGGTTTGAGGGTTGAGCGTGGACCCACCCATGACCAGCAGAAACCAGGCTGGGATGAAGCTCAGACTGGTTTGGCCGCCGGCGAAAACGATGTCGCGATAGGCATCCGCCATGGGCACTTTGAGGAAGGCGGTTTTGACCGCTGGATGCTGTTTGGACGCAGCCAGCGCCGCGGTAATGCCCAGCAAGGACTCGCCGTAGAGTCCGATGTTGCCGTCGCAGAACGGCTGCGCCGCCACCCAGTCGAGTATGGGACGGTAGTCCGCTTGCTCGATGGGGCCGAACATGTCCCAGTCGCCTTCCGAAGAGCCGGTTCCGCGCACGTCGACAAGAACTTCCGCGTAGCCGTGGCGACCTAAAAAGGCGCTGACTGGCGTATTGCCGGGCAGATCCTTGTTGTAGCCGGTGAGGGTGACCAGGGTGGGTAGCCTGCCCTGCGCGCTGTTGCCATCTGCGTCGGCTGGCAGGCTGACGGCAGCCGAAAGCTGGATTCCGTCCGGCATGACGATGGTTTGCTGGCTCGTGTTTTGAGTGGCGAATCGCTCAGCCGGCGCATAGTCCTGCCAGGTTCCGATGCCAGCAGGGCTCGCGTTGGCCGACGCTCCGGTCTTCGCCGTCGCGGCGACCGCGCGGTTGCCCAGGGTGCTCCAGCCGGAGGGCGTCGGTTGATCCGGTCTGGCCGCCGAGGAGTTGGGCAGGGCGGATTCACCGCAGGCCGCCAGCAGCAGGCTCAGGGTCGCGACCTGCAAGAGATGAAGCACGGGAACCCGCGACTTCATTCGTTGGCTGGTCGGCCCGAAAGCAAACGGCGTGAGCGCCGCCGTAGCAGCGCGAAGAGCTCTGATCACCGGTACCACCTCCACACAGCACGCACGCTGCTTGGCAGCGCGTAATTTTGTTTTCTAGATCACTCCGCTGCCGGCTGGGACCGCGCGGGTGATCCGTTTGCCGTGTAGCACCCAGCCGATGAAGGCCCAGCACTGACGCGGGACGGCATTCTTTCAGTCTGATTACGTACCTGCAACTTCCGGATTGAGCGCCGACGCGAGGCGAGGGGCGATTTCCTCGAAACTCAGGGTTGGGTCGGCGAGGAGGCGGAGGGCGGCGAGCGACGCACCTCGTCGAGTGAGGTCGGGCAGCCTGGACGGTGGTCCTGCAGTGACCTATGAGTCGTTGTTGCCCGCAGTCGGACGGCGGCAACTGGCGTGTAGCTCCAACCTGGCTCTGGGCCGGCAGGGCGGCATCCAAAGAAAAACCCTTCCAGAACTCATTGTTCTGGAAGGGTTATTTGGCTCCGTGACCAGGACTCGAACCTGGGACCCAGTGATTAACAGTCACTTGCTCTACCGACTGAGCTATCACGGAATGACTCGGTAAGGGCGCGCATTGTAGTGAGCGCCCCACACGGCTGCAAGCCGCGAAAACCGGCCTCAGCCGGCCAGCGCCTTGATCCGCGCGACGCTGCCCATCAGCACCTTGTCACTGGTCGCGAAGGACAGCCGCACATGGCCCGGCGCGCCAAAGGCGGAGCCAGGAACCAGCGCAACCAGGGCTTCGTTGAGCAGCTTGTCAGACAGTTCCAGATCGGTGGCGCAGCCCAGCCGAGTCATCAGCCCTTCGACGTTCGGGAACACGTAGAAGGTGCCGTCGCCGGGCAGGCAGCTGACGCCGGGGATGCTGTTGAGGTCGGCCACCAGCTTGTCGTGGCGGGCCTTGAACACCAGGCGCATCTCCTCGACGCAGGACTGGTCCCCCGCCAGCGCCGCTTCCGCCGCCACCTGGGCGATGGAGTTGGGGTTGCTGGTGGACTGGCTCTGGATGTCGGTCATCGCGGTGATCAGCTTGGCCGGGCCGCAGGCCCAGCCGATACGCCAGCCGGTCATCGAATAGGTTTTGCTCACCGCGTGGATCACCACGGTGCGGTCGTAGAGGTCCGGGCAGGCGTTGACGATGTTGCTGTAGGGCTCGTCGGTCCAGAGGATCTTCTCGTACATGTCGTCGCTGGCGATCAGCACCTGCGGGTGCCGGCGCAGCACCTCGCCCAGCGCCGCCAGCTCGGCCCGGGTGTAGGCCATGCCGCTGGGGTTGGAAGGGCTGTTCAGGAAGATCATGCGGGTGCGCGGGGTGATCGCGCGCTCCAGCTGGGCCGGAGTGATCTTGAAGCGGGTGGCGGCGTGGGTTTCCAGGATCACCGGGGTGGCGTCGGCGAGTAGCACCATGTCCGGGTAGCTCACCCAGTAGGGCGCCGGGATGATCACTTCGTCGGTGGCGTTGAGGTAGGCCATGCAGAGGTTGTAGCAGCTCTGCTTGCCGCCGCAGGACACCAGCACCTGGTTGGGCTTGTAGTCCAGGCCGTTGTCGCGCTTCATCTTGTCGATGACGGCCTTCTTCAGGCCGGGCGTGCCGCCCACCGCGGTGTACTTGGTGAAGCCTGCCTCAATCGCCTTCTGCGCCGCCGCCTTGATATGGGCAGGGGTGTCAAAATCGGGTTCGCCGGCACCTAGGGAAAGCACATCCTTGCCCTGCGCCTTCAGCTCCGCCGCCTTGGCGGTGACGGCGAGGGTGGGGGACGGCTTGATGCGGCCGACGCGCTGGGCGAGAGTCAGTTCCACGGTGGTCTCCAGGGCTGCTGCGGGAAAAAAGCGCGCAATGATACGCAAACCCGGCCCGCGCGGCTGCCCTGGGGCCGGCGATCGGAGGTGGAATCCGGGAGGACATGAAAATGTTTTCAAACGCCTGGATGATCCCGCGCATCGGAGGCAGGTCGCGGCGGCTGGATGCTGCGATGATTCGATTACAAGGCCATAACTCGCCCGCCACGGCACATTAGAGACAGGGACGACCCAAGATGACTCCGGATTTTTCACCGCGGACACGGCGTGCTTCGCCACTGAAATGGATTCTGCTGTTGCTGGTGATCGCCGCGGCGGTCTGGTTTTTCCTGCTGCGGCCGGGCGATGGCGGTGCCGAGGAGAAGGCGGCGGAGTCCAGCGCGGCGACGGAGGGTGAGAAGAAGCCAACCGGGCCGTTGGAGCTGGCCGCCGGTGACGTGGCGACGGTCGGCAAGGCGGCGCTGGTGCGGCGCTTGCCGCTGTCGGGCTCGCTGAACCCGCTGTCGCAGACCACCATCAAGGCCAAGGTCGGTGGCGAGTTGCTGGAAGTGCTGGTCCGGGAAGGACAGGCGGTGCGCAAGGGCGAGGTGCTGGCACGTATCGACACCCGCAACCAGCAGGCACAGGTCGCCAGTCAGCGCGCCGGCCTGGAGAAGGCCAAGGCCGACCTGGCCCTGGCCAAGCTCAACCTGGAGAACAACCAGCGCCTGTTGCAGAAGAACTTCATTGCCCAGAATGTGCTCGACACCTCGCAGAGCACCTACGAGTCGGCGGTCGCCAACGTGAAGCTGGCCGAGGCGCAGTTGCAATTGGCCGAGATCGGCCTGCACGACGCGGTGGTGCGCGCGCCGTTTGCGGGCATCATTTCCCGGCGACTGGCCGAGCCGGGCGAGAAGGTTTCCTCGGACTCGCCGCTGCTTGGTTTGGTGGACCTGACGCAATTGGAATTGCAGGCCTCGGCGCCAGCTTCGGAGATCCCTTCGGTGAAGCCGGGTCAGAAGGCGGAGGTGCGCGTTGACGGCTATGGCGAGCAGCGTTTCGAGGCGAGGGTGGAACGGATCAACCCGGCCACCGAGCAGGGCTCGCGCTCCATCCTCATCTATCTGTCGCTGGACAACAGCGCCGGTCTGCTGCGTGGCGGCATGTTCGCGCAGGGCGAGCTGGTGATTGCCGAGAGCGGCGAGGGCCCGGTGGTGCCGGTCGCGGCGATCCGCAGCGAGGCGGGTCTGAAGTACGTGATGGCGGTGGTCGACGGCAAGCTGCAGCAGAAATCGGTGAAGCTTGGCCTGTCGACCGAGGACAACGCGCTGGTCGAGGTGCGTGAGGGCCTGGCCGCTGGCGATGTCGTGGTGGTGGGGCGGCTCGACAGTCTCAAGCCCGGGACGCCGGTGGTGCTGAAGACCGCCGCCGCTCCGGCCGCCGCCGGCAACGGCGGCTGAGCCGCCGCGCGCCCGGAGCCCCGACATGTGGATCACCAAGACCAGTATCAACCAACCCGTGTTCGCGACCATGGTGATGGTCGCCCTGCTCGTGCTCGGCGTGTTCGCCTACAACCGCCTGCCGGTCGAGCAGATGCCGGACGTCACCGTGCCGGTGGTGTTCATCCAGCTCGAATATCCCGGCGCGGCGCCGGAAGCGATCGAGAACGACCTGATCAAGCCGATCGAGAACGTCGTCAACACCGTCAGCGGCGTCAAGCGCATCTACGGCACGGCGCGCGAGGGCACCGGCTGGCTCAGCATCGAGTTCGGTCTGGAGGTTGACGTCACCGCCGCCGCCCAGGAAGTGCGCGACAAGGTCGCCGACCTGCAGCCCAGCTTTCCGCGCGATGCCAAGACCCCCCGGGTGACGCGCACCCAGGCCGACGAGAACTCCTCGCCGGTCATCAATCTGGCGGTGTACTCCGAGTCCCGGCCGATGCGCGAGCTGTCCACGCTGGCCGAGCAGACCATCGTCAAGCGCCTGCAGAGCGCGACCGGCGTTGGCAACGTCACCACCAGCGGTTCGGTCAAGCGCCAGATCCAGGTCTTCCTCAAGCCGGAGCAGCTGCGCAGCTACGGTATCGGCGTCGATGAGGTGATCGCCGCCATCCAGGCCGCCAACCAGGACCTGCCGGCCGGCAGCATCCGCCGCGGTGCCACCGAGCAGCTGGTGCGCATCGAAGGCCGCATCAAGGAGCCGGCGGAGTTCGGCCGGATCATCGTCGCCACCCGTGGCAGCGCGGTCTACCTGCAGCAGGGCGGGGTACCGATCCACCTCGACCAGGTGGCCGAGATTGTCGATGGCGAGGCGGAGGAGACTTCCCGCGCCCGCCTCAACGGCAAGCCCTCGCTGAGCCTCAATGTCTTCAAGGTCCAGGGCGCCAATGTGGTCGAGACCGCCAAGGCGGTGCAGGTCGCGCTGGCCGATCTGAAGAAGCGGCTGCCGGAGGACGTGCAGATCGTCACCGTCTACTCCAACGCCGAGTGGGTGGAGGACTCGCTGGAAGGCGTCAAGGAGACCATCCTCGAAGGCGGCCTGCTAACGGTGTTTATTGTCTTCCTGTTCCTGCACTCCTGGCGCTCGACCATCATCACCGGCCTGACCCTGCCGATCTCGGTGATCGCGACCTTCATCGTCGTCTACGCGATGGGCTTCACGCTCAACTTCCTGACCCTGATGGCGCTCAGCCTCTGCATCGGCCTCTTGATCGACGATGCCATCGTGGTGCGCGAGAACATCGTCCGCCACCTGAACATGGGCAAGAGCCATATCCAGGCGGCGCGCGAGGGCACCGAGGAGATTGGCTTGGCGGTGATGGCCACCACCTTCGCGATCCTGGCGGTATTCGTGCCGGTTGCGTTCATGAGCGGCATCATCGGCAAGTTCTTCTACCAGTTCGGCATCACCGTGGCGGTGGCGGTGCTGGTGTCCTTGTTCGTCAGCTTCACGCTAGATCCGATGCTGTCGGCGGTCTGGCGCGATCCGCCCAAGGACCGCTTCAAGTACCTGCCCTGGCTGGGGCGCCTGATGGAGCGCATCGAGCACGGCGTCGACTGGCTGCACGAGGTCTATGGCCGGACGCTGGATTGGGCCCTGCAAACCCGTCGTCGCCGGGCCTGGTTCCCCTTGTTCGGCCTGGTGCACGCCGCGCGGATGCTGGACTGGCGGCAGATCGGCACCATCAGCAACCGCGGCATCGTGCTGTGGACAGCGGCCGGCATCTTCTTCGGCAGCTTCCTCCTGGTGCCGATGATCGGCACCGAGTTCTTCCCGGAGGACGACGACGGCTTCACCTCGCTGCGCATCAACACGCCGATAGGCTCCAGCCTGGAGTACACCGACGCCAAGACCCGCCAGGTCGAGGAGGCGCTCAAGGCCTTCCCCGAGATCGAGATCGTCGATACCCAGGTCGGCACCGAGGATGGCCGCAACTACGCGCGCCTCAACCTGAAGCTGACCGACATCCTGAAGACCAAGCGCCGGCCGCAGCAGGAGATCGAGAAGGCCATCCGCGAGCGTGTTGCTCAGATTGCCGGCCTGGAAATGTCGGTCGGCTTCAACAAGCCGATCTTCGTGTCGATCCTGGGGCCGGACGCGGCGCGCCTGACCGAGATCTCGCAGCAACTGATGGCGAAGATGGCGAAGATTCCGGGGATCTCCGACCTCGAAAGTAGCGAGAAGGGGGCCAATCCCACTGTGGCGGTGCGTGTCAATCGCGAGCTGGCCAGTGACCTCGGCCTCTCCAACGAGCGCATCGGCCGTGCCCTGCGGCCCTTGATCGCCGGCGATCAGATCAGCTACTGGCTGGGCCCGGATGGTCAGAACTACGAGGTGATCGCCCGCCTGCCCCAGGGCCAGCGGCAGATCGCGGGCGACCTGGGCGAGCTGTACCTGACCAGCAATCGGCTCGATGGCAAGGGCCTGCCGCTGCTGGTGCCGCTCAAGCAGGTGGCGGAGTTCGTCGAGACCACCAGCCCCGAGCAGATCAAGCGCCAGGATCTCGAACGCCGCATCTCGCTCTATGCCGGTGCCGAAGGCCGGCCGGCCGGTGACGTCGGCAACGACGTCAAGAAGCTGATGAAGGAGATGGAGTCCATCCTGCCGCCGGGTTACCGCTTCGATGTCGGCGGCCAGCAGCAGGACATGGAGGAATCCTTCGCGGCGGCCTTGGCGGCGCTGGGGCTGGCGGTGATCTTCATCTACATCATCCTCGCCTCGCAGTTCGGCAGCTTCCTGCAGCCGCTGGCGATCATGGCCTCGCTGCCGCTGTCACTGGCCGGCGTGTTTATCGCCCTGCTGATTACCGGGACCACGCTGAACCTGTTCTCGATCATCGGCTTCATCATGCTGATGGGCCTGGTGACCAAGAACGCCATCCTGCTGGTGGACTTCACCAACCAGGGGCTGCGCGAAGGCAAAGCGCTGCGGCAGGCGCAGTTGGATGCCGGCCAGGTGCGCTTGCGGCCGATCTTGATGACCACGCTGGCGATGATCTTCGGCATGCTGCCGATGGCCATCGGCGCAGGCTTGAGTGGCGAGACCAACGCGGCGATGGGGCGGGCGGTGATCGGCGGCATCATCACCTCCAGTCTGCTGACCTTGGTGGTAGTGCCGGTGCTCTACACCTACCTCTATGCCCTCGGGCAGCGTGCCAAGCGCTGGTTCGGTGCGCCGCCGGATGCGGAGGGTGCGACGCTACCGCACTGAGGCTTTCCTGCCGCCGAACAGCATGCCGGCGTAGACGCCGAGACCGCGGGCGACGCTCGCAAACGGGTCGCCCATCACCGCCTCGGCTTCGCCCACCGAGGCGGCGATGGCGGCGCGCAGTTCGCGAACCCCTGTGGAGCCGCCGGTGAAGTAGATCGCGTCCAGACCGCCGGGCGCGATGCCAGCCAGGCGCAGGGTTTCCCGAGCAGTGTCGGCGATGCTGCCCACCGCCTTGGCGATGGCCCGGTTCAGCAGGGCTTCGTCCACTTCGGCAGACAGCGCCTCTTCGATGAAGTCGAGGGGAATGCGGGTGCTGCCGCCATTGGCGACCGCGACCTTGGCGTCCTCGACCAGGCCGGCGATGCGGTGACCTTCGCGTTCGCGTAGCACCCGCATCAGCCGCGCGTGCAGGCGTTCGTCCGCGTAGAAGGGACGCAGGGTCTCCGCCTGCGCCTGCTCACGCGGCGCGTACAGGAAATTGATCTTGTGCCAGGTGGCAAGCTCGAAATAGGTATGTGCCGGCACTGGCTTGCCGCTCCGGCCGAGGCTGCCCAGGCCGAGGCAGGGCATAGCGCTGACCAGGCTCAGTTGTTGGTCGAAATCGGTACCGGCCAGATGCACGCCAGCGCTCGCCAATACGTCGGTGCTGCGGTCCTCGCGGCCGGCACGGCCGGGGCCCAGGCGGACCAGCGAGAAGTCGGAGGTGCCGCCACCGATGTCGGCGACCAGGACCAGGGCTTCGCGCTCCAGCTTGGATTCATAGTCGAGCGCGGCGGCGATCGGCTCGTACTGGAAGCGCACCTCGGTGAAACCCACCTCGCGGGCGATGTCGGCGAGGGTGGACTCGGCGAGCTGGTCGCGCTCCGGATTGTCATCGACGAAATGCACGGGCCGCCCCAACACCACCGGCCCAACCGGGCCCTTGGCCTGGGCCTCGGCGGCGGTCTTCAGGTGGGCGAGGAACTGGGCAATGATTTCGCGGTACGCCAGCGGCCGGCCGTTGACCAGGGTGGTTTCGCCCAGCAGCTCGCTGCCGAGCAGGCTCTTCAGCGAGCGCATCAGCCGGCCGCCGTAGCCGGCCTGGTATTCGGACAGGGCCTGGCGGCCGAAGGCGGTGTGCTGCTCGTCGGCGTTGAAGAACACCGCGGTGGGCAGGGTGTCCTTGCCCTGTTCCAGCGGCACCAGCCGACGTTTCTGCTTGACGCCCAGGCAGACGGCCGAGTTGGAGGTTCCGAAGTCGATGGCGGCGTAGGCGGTCATGGGAGAGCGGAACAGGGCCCGGGGCCAAAAAAAGGCCGCGGAGTCTACTCGGAGGCAGGCCGGTCGCCTAGCGCCGACCGGCAAGCAGGCCAGGGACGCCCCGGCTAAGGCACACTAGGCGGTCCCCACGCCTGGTGTCTGTTCCGATGTCCGATCTGGTCGCCGAGCACGTCTCCGACAAGCTGGTCCGCCTCAAGCGCCGCCAGGACCTGCTGTTCCAGCTCAAGCAGGAGTGGCCGCCGGCTGGCGATCAGCCGGCCGCCATCGCCGGTCTGGTCCAGGGCCTCAACGACGGTCTGGCGCACCAGACCCTGCTGGGTGTGACCGGCTCGGGCAAGACCTACACCATCGCCAACGTCATCCAAGAGGTGCAGCGGCCCTGCCTGATCATGGCGCCCAACAAGACCCTGGCGGCGCAGCTCTATGGCGAGTTCAAGGAGTTCTTCCCCAACAACGCCGTCGAGTACTTCGTCTCGTACTACGACTATTACCAGCCGGAAGCCTATGTGCCGTCCTCCGACACCTTCATCGAGAAGGATTCGGCCGTTAACGAGCACATCGAGCAGATGCGCCTGTCAGCGACCAAGGCACTGATCGAGCGGCGCGACGCCATCATCATCGCCAGCGTCTCGGCCATCTACGGCCTGGGCGACCCCGAGAGCTACTTCCAGATGGTGCTGCACGTGGTCAAGGGCGACCGCATCAGCCAGCGCGACATCATCCTGCAGCTCACCGCCATGCAGTACACCCGCAACGAAACGGTGCTGGAACGCGGGCAGTTCCGTGTGCGCGGCGAGGTCATCGACATCTTCGCGGCGGAATCCGACGACGAGGCAGTGCGCATCGAGTTGTTCGATGGCGAGGTGGACGGCATCGCCTATTTCGACCCGCTCACCGGCGCGATACTGCGGCGGGTGCCGCGGGTCAGCGTCTACGCCGGCAGCCACTACGTGACGCCGCGCGAGCGCACGCTGGGAATGATGGAAACCATCAAGACCGAGTTGCAGGAGCGCATCGCCTACTTCCGCTCGGTGAACAAGCTCGTGGAGGCGCAGCGCATCGAGCAGCGTACGCACTTCGACCTCGAGATGATCCAGGAGATCGGCTACTGCAAGGGCATCGAGAACTACAGCCGCTATCTGTCCGGCAAGAAGGCCGGCGAGCCGCCGCCCTGCTTGTTCGACTACCTGCCGCCGGATGCCCTGGTGGTGCTCGACGAATCCCATGTGACCGTGCCGCAGATCGGCGGCATGTACAAGGGCGACCGGGCGCGCAAGGAGACCCTGGTCGAATACGGCTTTCGCCTGCCTTCGGCGCTGGACAACCGGCCGCTGAAGTTCGAGGAATTCGAGCGCATCTGCCCGCAGACCATCTATGTGTCGGCGACGCCGGGTCCGTATGAGCTGAAGAAATCGGACGGGCAGGTGGTCGAGCAGGTGGTGCGGCCCACCGGCCTGGTCGATCCGCAGGTGGAGGTACGGCCGGCGCTCAGCCAGGTCGATGACGTGCTGGGTGAGATTCGCCTGCGGGTGGAGCAGCAGGAGCGGGTGCTGATTACCGTGCTGACCAAGCGCATGGCAGAAGATCTCACTGACTACCTCGACGAGCACGGCGTAAAGGTGCGCTATCTGCATTCCGACATCGACACCGTTGAGCGCGCCGAGATCATCCGCGACCTGCGCCTGGGCGTGTTCGACGTGCTGGTTGGCATCAACCTGCTGCGCGAGGGCCTGGATATCCCCGAGGTCTCGCTGGTGGCGATCCTCGATGCCGACAAGGAGGGCTTCCTGCGCTCCGAGCGCTCGCTGATCCAGACCATCGGCCGCGCCGCGCGCAACCTCAACGGCAGGGCCATCCTCTATGCCGATCAGGTGACCGAGTCGATGAAGCGGGCCATCGGCGAGACCAACCGGCGCCGGGAAAAGCAGGTGGCCTTCAACGCCGCCCACGGCATCACCCCGCGCGGGGTCAAGAAGAAAGTGCAGGACGTCATGCGCCTGGGCTACGAGACCCTGCCGGAAGAGCGGCGCAAGGGCGGCGGCCGCGAGTTGCCCAAGGCCGCCGAGTCGCTGGCGAGCTATGAAGATCCTGCCAAGCTTGGGCGCACCATCCTGCGTCTCGAGAAGGAGATGAAGCAGGCGGCGCTGAATCTCGAATTCGAGAAGGCGGCGCGTCTGCGTGATCAGGTTCGCCAACTGCGCGAGGCGGCGCTACGTTCGGCGGTGGTTTAGTTGACGGGTTGCCCTTTGCGGGGCGGGACAGTATTCTTCGCGCCCTCGAACGAACTTTTGGGCGCGTAGCTCAGCTGGTTAGAGCACCACCTTGACATGGTGGGGGTCGTTGGTTCGAGTCCAATCGCGCCTACCAAAACACGAAGACCCCGCCTCGGCGGGGTTTTTCGTTTTTTCCCCTCGATGCGAGCCGGAGCCCGGGGCAGAGAGCGGCTGTTTGCCTGCATTTCCGCGGCGATGCCATCATCGCGGCAACAGAGACAGTGAAGGTGCCTTGGATGGACCGTTCGCTCCTTCGGGAGGCCGTTGAGGAGCGCTACTGCCGTCTGGTCGAGGCGGGCGAGGTGTTGTTCCGGCAGGGAGAGCACGGCGACGCCGCCTATGTAATCGACGCTGGCGCCATAGAGATCTATGCCGAGGGTGACGATGGTCGCCAGACCATCGCTAGGCTGACCGAGAACGAGCTGTTTGGTGAAATGGCTCTGCTGGGGGACAGCAGACGCAGTGCTTCGGCGATGGCTCTGGAACCCTCCCGGTTGCTGGTCATTACACCGGAGCACCTGCGCGAGCGCCTCGAAGCGGCCGACCCGCTGACCCGCCATCTGCTCCGCACCCTGGTTCTCCGTAGCCGCGAACTGCTGCAACGCAGCCGTCCCGGCCCATCGCCGACCGGTACTGCCGACCTGATCGCCGCCGAACTGGCCGCAAATGATCGCCGCCTGGCCTTTGGCCGGGTGCGCATCGAGCAGGCGATGGAGCAGGCCTTGCGGCGCCGGGAGTTTCAGCTCTATTTCCAGCCGGTCCTACGGCTGCCCTCGGGGCCGATCGCTGGTTATGAGGCGCTGATCCGCTGGATCAAGCCGGACGGCAGCCGGGTGCCGCCCGCGGAGTTCATTCCGGTGGCCGAAAGCTCGGATCTGATCTGGCCGATCGGCCGCTGGGTGTTGGAGACCGCGGTGGACGGCCTGTTGCGCTTGGCCCGGTCCGGTGTCGGCGCCGAGTCGGCGGCGCCCTTGTTCATGAACGTCAATCTGTCCGCCCGGCAATTGCACGACCCGCAGCTCCTGCCCCTGCTGGCGGCACAAGCGGCACGTCTACGCGGACAGCGCTGCAGGTTGAAACTGGAGGTCACGGAGTCGCTGATGATCGGCAACGTGGCGCTGATGCAGGCTTTCATCATCCAGTGTCGGGAGCTGGGAGTGCCGGTGGTGCTGGACGACTTTGGCACTGGCTATTGCTCCCTGTCCTACCTGCATCTTTTCGAGGTTCAGGCGATGAAGCTTGATCGTTCCTTCGTGCGTGGCATTTCCGTCAGCCAGGCCAGCGAAAAGGTGGTGCGTGGCATAGTCGGCATGGCCCATGAGCTGGGCCTGGAGGTGGTGGTCGAGGGGGTGGAGACCGCCGATCAGGCCCAACAGGCGAGTGGCCTGGGTATCGATTTCGCGCAGGGCTACTATTTCGCGCGGCCCGCTCCGCTGGACGAATTGCTGCCGGCACAAGCTCCCTGATGCCGCTGCGTCCGCCGCGCTTGTCTTGGGGGCGGCAGCTCGAATATCATCCGCGACCTTTATTTTTGGCCGCCCGTCCGGGTTTCGGCTGGAGGATTTAGTTATCTCGACAGAAAAGCAGGATCGTCGCAACGAGGAGATCAACGTACCGCGGGTACGCGTGATCGGCTCAGACGGTGCACAGATTGGCGTGATCCCCACCCGCGAAGCGATCGCTATGGCGGTCGCCGAGGGCTTGGAGTTGGTGGAAATTTCCCCCAACGCCGAGCCGCCAGTCTGCAAGATCATGGATTACGGCAAGTTCCTGTACCAGAAGGACAAGCAGCAACAGGCCGCGCGCAAGAAGCAGAAGCAGATCCAGATCAAGGAAATGAAGTTTCGCCCCGGCACCGAAGAGGCGGACTACAACACCAAGTTGCGGCAGATCAAGGGCTTTCTGGAAGAGGGTGACAAGGTCAAGATCAACCTGCGCTACAAGGGTCGCGAAATGGCCCACCAGGAGATCGGCCTGCAGATGATCGAACGCATCAAGTCCGATCTGATCGAGCTTGCGGTGGTCGAGCAGCACCCGAGGATGGAAGGTCGCCAAGCCGTGATGGTGATGGGGCCGAAGAAGAAGTAGGGCGGTTCCCCGCACGGCGGGGATCGGCCAGATGGGTCGGTTGCTCAGGCAAGCCGGCGCGGTTTTCAGCAGCACCCGAAGCCTTGCTGGATTTTTCAGCAAGCCCGGTCAGCTCCCGTTTTGATGTCGTGGGATGTGAAGCCGGTTAAAAAATGCAGACATCAGGAGCATCAAGATGCCGAAGTTGAAAACCAAGAAGGGCGCCGCCAAGCGCTTTTCGGCCACCGGCAAGGGTGGTTTCAAGCGTGGTCACGCGTTCAAGCGCCACATTCTCACCAAGATGTCGGGCAAGACCATCCGCCACCTGCGTGGCGAGACCCAGGTCCACGCCTCGGACGTGGCCGAAGTGAAGCAGATGCTTCCCTACGCCTAACGCCACCCCCCATCTAAAGGAGAATTACCATGGCTCGTGTCAAGCGTGGCGTTACCGCCAAGGCCCGTCACAAGAAAATCCTCAACGCGGCGAAGGGCTATTACGGCGCCCGTTCGCGCGTCTTCCGCGTCGCCAAGCAGGCGGTCATCAAGGCCGGCCAGTACGCGTTCCGCGACCGCCGCGTCAAGAAGCGCGAGTTCCGCGCCCTCTGGGCCCAGCGCATCAATGCGGCTGCCCGCGAGAGCGGCCTGTCGTACAGCAAGTTCATCCACGGCCTGAAGCTGGCCGGGATCGAGCTGGACCGCAAGGTTCTGGCCGAGCTGGCGGTGAGCGACAAGCCGGCGTTTGCGGGTCTGGTGGAGCAGGCCAAGGCCAAGCTCGCCGCCTGATCGCGCGACTAGCATCAAGCGGGGGAGCGGCAGGTCTGCCGTTCCCCCTTTTTGTTTGTGGACCTTAGCGAAATGAGCGACCCACTCCTCGAACTGCAAACCCAGGCGCAGGCGGACATCGCCGCCAGCGCCGACGCCCGCGCGCTGGAAGCGCTGCGGGTAGACCTGCTCGGCAAGAAAGGCCGGGTGACCGAGCTGCTCAAGAGTCTGGGGGCCATGGCGCCCGACGAGCGCAAGGCCTTTGGCGAGCGCGTAAACCGCCTGCGCGACGCGGTGAACCAGGCGCTGGACGCCCGCGGCCAGACGCTGGCCGAGGCCGAGCTGGAGCGCAAGCTCGCCTCCGAAACCCTGGACGTGACGCTGCCGGGCCGTGGCGAGGGGGTCGGGGGGCTGCACCCGATCAGCCGTACCATCGCCCGCATCTCGCGGTTGTTCAACGATCTCGGCTTCGAGACCGTGGAAGGCCCGGAGATCGAGGACGACTTCCACAATTTCCAGGCGCTGAACATCCCCGAAAGCCATCCGGCGCGGGCGATGCAGGACACCTTCTATCTCAAGAACGGCAGCCGTCTGCTGCGCACCCACACCAGCCCGGTGCAGGTGCGTACCATGCTGTCGCGCACGCCGCCGATCCGCATCATCTGCCCGGGCCGTGTCTACCGCGTCGACTACGATCGCACCCACAGCCCGATGTTCCATCAGGTCGAGGGTCTGTACGTGGCCGAGAAGGTCAGCTTCGCCGACTTGAAGTACGACATCACCACCTTCCTGTCGCGCTTCTTCGAGCGCGAGGTCGAGGCCCTGTTCCGCCCCAGCTATTTCCCCTTCGTGGAGCCGGGCGCCGACGTGCACATCAAATGGGACGATCCCGAGAAGGGGCCGCGCTGGCTGGAGGTGATGGGCTGCGGCATGGTCCACCCCAATGTGCTGAAGGCGGTGAACATCGACCCCGAGCGCTACACCGGCTATGCCTTCGGCATGGGCGTGGAGCGCATGGCCATGCTGCGCTACGGCGTCAGCGATCTGCGCGACTTCTTCCAGAACGACGTCCGCTTCCTCGAACAGTTCAAGTAGGAACCAGCCATGCAAGTCTCCGAACGCTGGCTGCGCGAATGGGCGAATCCGCCTGTTACCGCCGCCGAACTCGCCCACAAGCTCAACCTCGCCGGTCTCGAATGCGAGGCGGCGCCCTTGCTCGACGAGCGAGCCAGCGGCGTGGTGGTCGGGCGCATCCTCAGCGCCGAGCGTCACCCCCAGGCCGACCGCCTGCAGGTTTGCAGCGTCGATGTCGGTGATGGCACGCCGCGCCAGATCGTCTGCGGTGCGCCCAATGCCCGCGCCGGCCTGTGTGTGCCCTGCGCGCTGCCGGGCGCCAAGCTGCCGGGTGGCATGGAGATCAAGGACGCCAAGCTGCGCGGCGTCGACTCCAGCGGCATGCTCTGCTCGGCCAAGGAGCTGGCGCTGTCGGACAAGTCCGAAGGCCTGCTGGAGCTGGACGACAGCGCTGTGCCGGGCACGCCCATCGAAACCTATCTGCAACTCGATGACGGTCTGCTGACCCTGGAGCTGACCCCGAACCGCGGCGACTGCCTGTCGGTGGCCGGTCTGGCCCGCGAGACGGCGGCTCTCTACGGACTCGACGTTCGCCGTCCGGCGGTGAGCGCGGCGGCGGTCAGCATCGAGCAGACGCTGGCGGTGGCCATCGACAGCGCCGCCGACTGCACGGCCTACTCCGGCCGCGTCATCACCGGCCTGAATCCGGCCGCGCGCACGCCGGACTGGATGCGCGAGAAGCTGCGCCGTTCCGGCATCCGCAGCATCCACCCGGTGGTGGACATCACCAACTACGTGCTGATCGAACTGGGCCAGCCGCTGCATGCCTTCGATCTCGCCAAGCTGTCCGGCCCGATCCGGGTGCGCCGCGCTCGTGCCGGCGAGACGCTCAAGCTGCTCAACGATGAAACCATCGAGCTACGCGACGAACTGCTGATCGCTAGTGGCGAAACGCCGGTGGCGCTGGCGGGCGTCATGGGGGGTGCCGAGTCCGGCGTGGGCGCGGGCACCACCGCGATCTTCTTCGAGTCGGCAGCCTTCACCCCGATCGCAGTGGCCGGCGTCGCCCGCCGTCACAAGCTCAGTTCCGATGCCGCCTACCGCTTCGAGCGCGGCGTCGACCCAGCCCTGCATCGCGAGGCGCTGGAGCGCGCCACTGCGCTGACCCTGGCGATCTGCGGTGGGCAGGTTGGGCCGATCTGCTATGCAGGCGCCGAGCGTCCGGCCGTCGCGGCCATCCGCCTGCGGCATGCGCGCCTGCTGGCGCTGCTCGGCTGCGAGGTGCCAGTGGCCGAGGTCGAGGGCCTGCTGCGCCGTCTCGGCATTGAGCTGACCGCCGCCGGGACGGGCGAGTGGTTGTGCACGCCGCCGAGCTGGCGCTTCGACCTCGCCATTGAGCAGGATCTGATCGAGGAAGTGGCGCGGCTCCACGGCTACGAGAACATCCCGGTACGGCCCTATGCCGCCACGCTGTCGCCGGCCGCGCAGTCCGAGACCCGGCGTCTACCGACACGGGTGAAGGATGCCCTGGTGGCCCGTGGCTGGCAGGAAGCGGTCACCTACAGCTTCGTTGACGCCAAGTTGCAGGCGCGGCTGACGCCGGACTTCGTCGGCATACCGCTCGACAATCCGATCGCCGAGACCATGGGGGTGATGCGCACCAGTCTCTGGAGCGGCTTGATCGGCGCCTGGCTGCACAACCACCAGCGCCAGAACAAGCGCGCGCGCTTCTTCGAGCTGGCCTCCACCTTCGCCGAAAACGCCGAAGGCATCATCGAAACCCCGCGTCTGGCCGGTCTCGCCGCCGGCCCGGCGCTGGACGAGCAGTGGGGCCATGCCGCTCGCGGCGTCGATTTCTACGACATCAAGGCCGACATCGAGGCGGTTTGCGCGGTGTTCGGCGGCGAGGCGGCGCGCTTCCGCTTCGAGGCCGACAGACATCCGGCCCTGCATCCAGGCCGCACCGCGCGGCTGCTGCGGGACGGCGTCGAGGTCGGCGTGTATGGCGAGCTGCACCCGGTGCTGACCCGCGAACTCGACCTGCCGGCTGCGCCTCTGCTGTTTGAACTGGACTGGTCGCTGCTCTCGCAGGCGATGGTTCCGGTCGCCCGGCCGGTGTCCGAGTTCCCGGCTTCGCGCCGCGACCTGGCGGTGGTGATCGATGAGGCCGTCCCTGCCCAGGCCCTGATCGACGCCGTGCGCCAAGCCGCCGGCCCTGGCCTTAGCGCCCTGAGGCTGTTCGACGTGTACCGTGGCCAGGGTTTGCGTGAAGGATCAAAGAGTGTCGCTTTGGGATTGATTTTCCAAGATTATTCCCGCACCCTAACTGTCGAGGATATCGATGCGGCCACCGCCAGGGTAACGTCGGCTTTGGCCCGCGACCTCGGCGCCGTGTTGAGGGAATAACGACATTTTTCGCAACTTTGGGAGCCGGTGGCGGTGACGTTGACGAAGGCGGAGCTGGCCGACGCTTTGTTCGAAGAGCTGGGTTTGAACAAGCGTGAAGCCAAGGAATTCGTGGATCTCTTCTTTGAGGAGATGCGCACGCGCCTGGAAGCTGGGGAGGAGGTCAAACTCTCCGGCTTTGGCAACTTCGAATTGCGTACCAAGAATCAGCGCCCCGGTCGCAATCCCAAGACTGGTCAGGAAATCCCGATCTCCGCTCGTCGCGTGGTGACGTTCCGTCCGGGTCAGAAGCTCCGCCTGAGGGTCAGCATCGATGAAACCGAAGGCTGAGCCATTACCGGTAGGGCCGGCCGAGATTCCGCGCAAGCGCTATTTCGCCATTGGCGAGGTGAGCGAGATCTGCGGCATCAAGCCGCATGTGCTGCGCTACTGGGAACAGGAGTTCCCTCAGTTGAAGCCGATCAAGCGGCGTGGCAACCGTCGTTACTACCAGTTCGATGATGTCGAAATGGTGCGCCGCATCCGAAGCTTGCTCTACGAACAGGGTTTCACCATCGGCGGCGCTCGCCAGCGGCTGCGCGAGGCGCGCGCCGAGCGTATCGAAGCGGCCAACACGACTGCCTTGAATGGCGCGACCTCGGTCAATCCGGCAAAGCCTGCGTCATCCTCTGTGCCCAGCCGCAAAGAGAAGCTGCACGACATCCGCACCGAGCTGGAAGATTTGTTGAAGCGTTGGCCAGTCTAAAAGCTATCGGCTGAGCCACCACTTCGGCTACACTTGCGGTCTGGTTCGGCGCGTAGCGCAGCCTGGTAGCGCACTACCTTGGGGTGGTAGTGGTCGGAGGTTCAAATCCTCTCGCGCCGACCAACTTATTCCCTAGTTTCAAACAGTTAAGGCCACCTTCTGGGTGGCCTTTCTGTTTGGTAGCAAAACTCTAGCAATTCGATAGCAAAACGTCAGGGCATCGAGAGCCCTGCGGAGACCTCATCCCAAGGGGCTTCATGGCCATCGAGGTAGTGCCTGGTCATCTTGATTTCGGTGTGTCCAAGTAGGCGTTGGACATCTGCTTCGGACCAGCCGGCTTGACGGTAGAGGCTAGCCCCGAGCGAACGAATCTCGTGCAACGTCGGTGGTGAGTCCGTTGGGCCGAACAGACCGCTAGCAGTCCGGACCTCAGCGAACTCCCGATCTGCCTGCTGGATGAGGATCTGGGTGTGGTGCGAACGGCCTTTTGCGCGATCCTTGATGGCTTTCAGACGCTCAGGCTTGCGATGGACGATGAAAGGGCTGAGGACGTTGTCTCGGCAGCGTTGAATGACCTGTGCGAGGCCTGCCTCGATCTTGAGCTTGAGACGGCGGGGTTCTACCCCGTTAGCGCGGACACTTCAAAGAAGGCCGAAGATGGCCACAAGGAGTGTTTATGTCGAAGCGAAGGAAGTACAGCGTTGAGTTCAAGCGTGGTGCTGTGGAGCAGATC
>SCVA01000056.1 GCA_004297005.1 Nevskiaceae bacterium | reverse complement strand
GGTCTGCGACTGGCTGAACAGGAAGGGCTGCTTCTTGCCGGCGGTCTGCACCGGCGCCAGCCATTGCAGGCCGCTGGCCTCGGGCGAAGTGCGGTAGACGATGCGCACGCGGTCGGCACCCGCCGGCAGGGCGATGCGCAGCGCGCTACCCAGCACCGGGTCGGCGGCATCGAGCTTGTAGCTGGTGGCCCGCCAGGCGCCCTCGCCCACCGCTGCCTGCACCTCGGCGATCTCCAGCGCGCGGGTATCGAGCACCAGCTCCTTCGCGTTCGCCTCCAGCCTTTGCAGCTTCAGCTCGGCGCTGCCGATCAGACGCCGCTGCTCGAAGTCCACCGCGAGGTCGAGCTTGAGTGCCGAGAGCCGCAGCGCCTCGACATTGGCGTAAGAGGCGAGATCACGATGCAGATCGAGCTTGGGCGCGGCCGGAGCCTGCGCCTCGGCGGCGGGCGGCACGGGCGTTTCACTGCGGCGGCAGGCGGTGGAGGTCATGGCGGTGAGGAGCAGCAGTGGCAACAGCAGGGCAGCGGCGCGGGGCATGGCGGAGTTCGCAGGCGACGGGTCTCGAGGCCGCCATGATAGGCGGCCAACGCCGTGACCACCGTCATTCCTTGTGTCCGGAGCCGCGGCGCCAGGATTCGCCGGCATTCGTTGAGGGCGACTGGCAGCGACGAAATCACCGGCATGTGGACAGGGCGCTATTCGAGCAGGCGGAGAGCGTCGTTGAAGCGCAGTTCCTGCAAGGCCAGCGCCAGCTCCGCGTACCCCGCTTCGCCCAGCAGATCGCGCAGCCCGGTACCGAGCTTCTCCGCCAGTGTCAGGGCCGACAGGCGATTCTCACGCAGATCCTTTCTTAGTCGTTCGAGCTCGGCAATCGTCAACGGTGTCGCTTCGCCTTCCGTAGGTTGATCCGGGTCCGCGAGGAAGTCGCGCGCGGCGAGCCTGAGCGATTTGATCTGCTGCTCGATTCGCCCGAGGTGAAAAGGGATCTCTGCGCAACCGGGACTGCGCGCGCAGTCTTCGAGCTCTCCGGCGGCCTGACGTAGCGACTCGGCGCCGACATTGCCAGCGATACCGCGCAGCTTGTGGCTGAGTTGGGCGATCGCCTGACGCTCGGCGTCGTCATGGTTGACCACCAGACCCGGCCCGAAGTCGGAAAACTCTTCCAGCAGCCTCCGCAACAGCGAGCGCAGCAGCCGCAGATCGCCGCCAACCCGGCTCAAGGCCTCCTGCAGGTTGAGGCCAACCACGGCGGGCAGTCCGGAAGGCGCGGCGACGCTGAGCGTTTTCGGCTCCAGTGGCAGAGGCCTGCCCAGATAGCGCTCCACGCGCTGACGCAGGCGTAGCACCATGCTCTCGGCGTCGAAGGGCTTGCTGATGAAATCGTCCATGCCAGCGGCCAGAGCCCGATCACGCTCTTCCATCAGGGCGCCAGCGGTCAAGGCCACGATGGGCAGCTTCTGGGCGGAACCCGAAAGCTGGCGTATCCGCTGGGTCGCCTCGATGCCATCCATGACCGGCATCTGCACGTCCATCAGCACGATGTCGAACGCCGAGCTGTCCGCCGCGACCAGATCGACCGCCTGCTTGCCGTCGGCGGCGAGACGCACCGTGGCACCTTCGCGCTCGAGCAGGCGCTGACCGACGTCGAGGTTGATGCTGCTGTCGTCAACCAGCAGCACGCGGACGGCCTGCAGACGTTTCAGCGTCGGGGAAAGCTGACGCTCATCCAATTGGACACTGCTGTCGGGGCTGTGCCGCGCGACCCCGCGATGGACGGCGTTGAACAGCCCGGAAGCCTTGACCGGCAGGGCCAGAACCTCGTCGGCCAGTTGGCTGCCAGGAAGCGCCTGCAAGGCGCCGATGTCACCGGCGGTGACCAGAACGATCGACGGCGATGGCCGGTCGCCGATGCTGCGGTAGAGCTCTTCCAGCGTGGCCAAGCCGTCCAGCCCAGGCAGATGCCAGTCGATGATGATCGCGTCGAACGGCTGCGCGGACCGCAGCCGGTCGGTGACTCGCTGCAGGGCATCGACGCCCGTCGCCACCGACTCGGCGCGCCAGCCTAGCGAGCGACTGAGCGCGACCAACTGTTCGCGCTGCCCTTCGGAATCATCGACGACCAGCACGCTCAGCGCCTGAGGCGCCAGCTCCGGCAACGTGCCTTGCGACTCGACCGGGAGCTCGATGGAAAACCAGAAGCGACTGCCGACTCCAGGCTCGCTCTCCACGCCGAGCTTGCCACCCATCATCTGCACGAGCCGACTGACGATGGCGAGACCGAGTCCGGAGCCACCAAAACGGCGGGTGGTGGAATCGTCAGCCTGGGTAAAGGGCTGGAACAGACGAGCCAGGGCATCGGCGCTGATGCCGATGCCGGTATCGCGCACTTCAAAATGGAGCTTGATCCGATTCTCGGGCAGCCGCTCGCCATCGAGCTTCAACTCGACCTCGCCCCGGTCGGTGAACTTGATGGCGTTGCTGAGCAGGTTGGTCAGTACCTGATTGATTCGCAGGCTGTCCCCCCGAACGTAATCCGGAACCTCCACGCCAGTCCGCGCGTGGAAGTTCAGTCGCTTGGAGGCGGCCTGGCTCGCCATGAGCTGCTCGATATCCAGCATCAGGCGACGCAGGCTGAAAGGCTCGTTGGCGATCGACATGCCACCGGCCTCGATCTTCGACAGATCGAGCACGTCGTTGATCAGACCGAGCAGAGAGCGGCTGGCGATACGCATCTTGCTGGCCAGATCGCGCTGCTCTTGGTTCAGCGGCGTCTGCTCCAGCAGATAGCAGAGGTTCATGACCGCGTTCATCGGCGTACGGATCTCGTGGCTCATGTTGGCCAGGAACGCGCTCTTGGCCGCGCTGGCGGCCTCGGCGGCGTCGGTCGCCGCGCGCAAGGCGGTGACATCGGTGATAAAGGCGTAGAAGCCGCGGGTCTCTCCGTCGGCGATGTCCGGCACGTAACGCGCGAGCGAGAATCTGTGACCGATCAGGCGCTCGAACTGCTGCGTCTGTCCAGCCAGCGCGCCTTCAACGTATGGCCGATTGGCCTCAAACATTTCCGACCCCAGCAGATCGCGGAGATGAGTGCCCGGCAGGCGTTCGGGATCGACGCCGAACCAGTCACGGTAGGCGTGGTTGGCGAAACGGTTGCGCAGGTCGCGATCCCAGTAGGCGACCATCGAAGGCATGGCATCGAGAATGGTGCGCAGATCATGTCCGATCTGCAGCGCGTCCTGTCTAGCCTTGCTCAGGGCCTCCTCGCGCCGACGCGATTCGGTCAGATCGACGGCGATGCCGAGGAAGCCAGTGATTACCCCCGATTCGTCGCGCATCGCCGACACCTTCAGCCGTACCGGGAAACGGCTGCCGTCCTTGCGGACATAGGTCCATTCGTTCTCGTCGGGGCCACCCAGGCGAGCCTTGGCAACAAAGGCTTCAAAGCCCAGCGGCACGTCCTTCCGCAACTCTTCGCTGAGACTGGCGGCCCGGGCGGCGACCTCGTCGCCGACATGGATGATCGCCGGCGTCTGGCGCCCAATCATTTCGACGGCCGAATAGCCGAGCATGGCCTCGGCGGCCGGGTTGAAAAGGGTGATGAGTCCCTCGGTGTCAGTAGCGATGATCGAGTAGCCGGCGGACTCCAGAACCGCACTTTGCAGGGCCGAAGAGCGCCGCAGCGCCGCGGTGCGCTCCCTCACCTCGGCCTCTAGCGAAGCATTCAGGCGTAGCAGCTCGGCCTCGGCCTGCTTGCGGTCCTCGATGTCGGTATTGCTGCCGATCCAGGTGCGGATCTGACCGGCCTCGTCGAGTATCGGCTCGGCGCGGGTATCGAACCACCGGTAGACACCGTCGTGACGCCGGATACGAAACTCGACCGAGAAGGTTCCATGCCGGCTCACCGATTCGTTCCACCGCGTCATCAGTCGCTCGCGGTCGTCCGGATGAACCTGCTCCAGCCAGCCAAAGCCGAGCTGGCTTTCTTCGTCGATGCCCGTGTAGGCCTGCCATTGCGCGCTCAGAAAGTCGCAGGGGCCGTCGCCCCGGCAGGTCCAAACCAGTTGCGGCATCGAGTTGGCCAGCTCGCGCCAACGCGCCTCGCTGCCCTGAATCCTTTGCACTGCGGCGCGGGCTTCGGAGACATCGCGCAGCGTGGCGACAACCAGCTTTCGCCCCTGCAGTTCGAGGGGACGCAGATGCAGTTCTACAGGAAACTCCCGTCCCCGGGCATCGCGCGCGGGCAGCTCCTGACGAGACGCCGTGCTGAGCCCGATCGCCGTCCGGCCTGGTGCCTCGCGAGCGAGCTCGGTCGGCCTGACTGCGGGTAGCAGCTCGCCAAGGTCCTGGCCAACCACGGACTGCGGAGCGCGGCCGAACAGCGTTTCGACCTGGCGGTTGGATTCGACGATCCGACCCTCTCCGTCAATCACCACGATCGCGTCCGGGGAGGCATCGACGATGCCACGGACCAGCTCCAACTGCTCACGGCGCGAGGCCTGCGCGCGCTCCGCGAACAGCCGCAGAACCGCGACCAGCAGCGCCGCCAACAGGCTGGTCAGCACGCCGCCGCCGAAAGCCATGGCGGCGTTGGGGCTACGCAATTCGGCCGCCAGTCCTGCGTCCGGAGTCGTGGTCAATTGCCAGCGGCGGCCGAACAGCTCGATCGACTCTCGTCGGATCAAGCCGTTCCGCTCGACGGGCAGGGGCTCACCCAGAATTGCGAGACCGCCCCCAGGGTCGGTGACATCGGTGAGACCGAAGTGCAGATTCGGAATCTGCCGGCTCAGATCCTTGAAGATCTCTTCGGCGACCAAGGGCGTGTAGGACCAGCCACGCAAAGCCCGCTGGCGCTGCTCCACGGATTCCAGCTCCTCGCCGGGCTCATAGACCGGCAGCAGCATCAGAAAGCCGGCGCCGCTCGCCTGGACCAGTTGAATCGGCGAAGTGAGGGCGGGCTGACCGCTGACCATCGCCCTGAATGCAGCGGCCCGGCGCGCAGGCTCCGAGGCAATGTCGAGACCAATCGCAGGGCGATTGTTCGCCTCCGGCTCGATGTACTGGATCAGCCAGCGGTCGTCCTCATTGGCCCCCAGGCTGCGCGGCGCGAAAACTTCGCCACGATCGGCGCTGGCCCTCGAAAGGAAGGTGTCGAGCTGGTCCGGCGTCACCCTGCGGATGAATCCGAAACCCCGGCTGCCCGGAAACTCCTGGGCGAGGTCCCGGGACCGGCTATAGGCAACGAACTGGGTGTGGCTCAGCGAATCCAGTCCAGCCGCCAGCACGGCGCCGCGCGTCCCGCGCAAGCCGTACTGGTAGAGAGTGACCCGCTCAACGACGGCCTCGGAAAGCTGGCTGCTGCGCTGCTCGAAAAGGCTGGCGAGCGCCTGCCGATTGCCGTCACGAACTTCCAGGGCCAGGGTGGCCGAAAAAACCAGCCCGATCAAAAAGACGATGGCGCCCCAGGTCGCCGGGCCGTCCCAGCGCAAGCCCGGCGTGCTCAGGCGGTTTGTCGGGTCCATGAGCCGAAGGGGTAGGAACAGGTCTCGTAGCGGACGCGGTTGCGCCCCTCTTTCTTGGCGAGGTACAGCGCGTTGTCGGCGTGCTGGATCAGGGCGCGAGCCGCGGAACTGTCGACCGGCGTTGCATCGGCCGCCAGATGCAGCGTCGAGACGCCGATGGACAGGGTGACGACGGGACCGACCGAGGATCGCGGGTGTGGGATCGCCCGTGCCTCGATCAGGGACCGTACTTCTTCCGCGCGCTGACGTGCCGCCTCGCCATCCAGCCCCGGCAGCACAATCGCGAATTCCTCGCCGCCGTAACGGGCTGTGAGCTCTCCCGCCCGACGGGTTTCGTTCTGCAGCACCAGGGCCACCTTGCGCAAGGCATCGTCACCGGCGAGATGGCCGGCGCAATCGTTATAGGCCTTGAAGTGGTCGACGTCGGCGAGGAGCAGAGACAGCGGCGTACCGCCGCGAAGGGCTCGGCGACATTCCGCGTCGATCCATTCGTCGAACTGCCGGCGGTTAGCGATACCCGTGAGCCCGTCATGGCCGGCCGCGCTACGCAGTTCGTCGGTCAGCAGCTTGAGTCGGAGTTGCGTGCCGACCCGAGCTCGCAGCAACGCCGGGTTGACCGGTTTGCTGATGAAGTCCACCGCGCCCAGTTCAAGCACCTCCACTTCGAGATCGGTCTCCCGGCGGCTGGTCACGAAGATCACCGGCGTGGCTTGCAGCAGGCTGTCCGACTTGAGCTTCCAGAAGGTCTCGATCCCGCTCATGCCGGGCATGTCGGCATCCAGCAGGATCAGGTCCGGTTGCAGCTCCTCGGCCAGCTTCAGGGCCAAGGCACCGCTGGTCGCGAAGCGCACATTGGAGAACGGACCCAGCGCCCGGTGAAGGACCTGAATCGTCCCCGGGTCGTCGTCTACCAGCAGGATGCAGGCGCTATGGATATCGAGGTCAGTCAAGCTAGGTCCACGGAGCTTTGGTTGCCACTTGCCGCAACCTGTTGAAAAGCTATCACGCCGTCTCGAACCGCCACCGCGACTGCCCGCCGGGCGGTGCCGGCACCGGCATGGAAGGCCGCGCCAACAGAGCCGGTGCAAACGCCGACGATGGCCTGCTCCGAAGCTTGGCGAACGGTCCGTGACAGGCGCGACGAAGCCAAGTCCCGGCCTCGGACTCGCCGGCTGCTCATGTCGGCGCCACCCTCGCCTGTTCCGCGTCCTGGGGCGCGGGCTGCCCTCAACAACAGCGAGTCAGGGAAACCAAAGCGATTTTCACGGCGGCGTGGACGCTGGCGGCTCGAAGTGGCGGTCGTCGTAAGCCTTCAACCAGTGCGGGAAATACACCGCCAGCACGGCCAGCAGGGCACCGCTGACAAAGCCCTCGGCATAGGACAGCAAGGCCACGACTTCGAAGGACACGGCCTGACCGCCCTGCGCGCGGATCAGCGCCGATTCGACCAGACAGACCGCCGCCATGGTCGTGGCCCCACCCGCGAAACCGCCCAGCAGGGTGAACGCGAAGTGGTTGCGAGGACCGTGCCGCAGCAGCAGCGAGAACAGAGCCCAGATGATCGTCACCGGCAACAGCACTTCCAGCGCGGTGACCGCGCTGGCTTCAAGCCAAGGCACGCCCGCGACCAGCAACCACACGATCTCCACCGCGCTCGCGACCAACAGGGCAAATCGCGGTCCAAGCAAGAGCGAGGCGACGGTGACACCGAGCAGATGCACCTCCGGCGAGGCGCCGAGTCGAAAAGAGGCCAGCCGCAGCGCCCCCAGTAGCAGCGCCGCACCGAACAACAGATGCACTCGCCAAGGAGCCGCCAGGATCGCCTTCCAGCTCGCGCTCAGCGCGGCCGTCAGCAATGCGAGGCCCGCCAGGCTGGCCAGGGCCAGGGTCCAATCGGAAGGCAGGGGCAGATGGGGGCTGGGCATGACTCTCGGACATGACAAAACCGACGATGGCGCCCCCGTGCTCGGGCCGTGTGCGGCCACCGTGGTTTAACGCATCCTCGCACCCCGGATCGGGCATCGACGCTGACCGAGGTCAATGCCTGCGCGGCCGGGCGCCAGCACTCTTGGCTGGCAGGAGCCAATCACGCGAGTAAGGAGTGGGTGCCATGAAAATTAATGTCGGTGGAATCGACCGCGTCCTGCGCATCGTCGTCGGCTTGGGCCTGATCGCCTGGGCGCTTGTCGGTGGCCCGGTCTGGGCCTGGATCGGCTTGGTGCCACTAGCAACCGGCACCTCCGGCCGCTGCCCGGCCTATCTTCCGTTCGGCTTCAGCACCTGCAAGCTGGCCGACAAGTAGCCCGCCGCCACGGTACGCACTCGCCTCGCCAGGGGCCGGCCTGACCGCGCGGCTTAGCCGAGACTAGACAGCGCCGCCTTGGTGGCATCGATGAAGGCGCGGACATTGGCCGAGCGCTGGCGGTTGGGTGCATAGAGCAGGCTGATTGGCACCCCCGGTGGATCGAAGTCGCTCAGCAACGGCACCAGCTCGCCACGGTCGATTTCCGCCCGCACCTGGTAGCACAGCGCGCGGGTGATGCCGGCACCGGCACGCGCGGCGTCGATGGCGGCGCCCATGCTGTTGGTGAGCAAGCGTGACTCGAAGCGGATGGCTGGCCGACCCGGTCCACCGAACCGCCACTCGCCATTGGGCGCCAGGCTTTCGACCCCGATCAGGGCATGGTCGTGCAGGTCGGTGACGCGCTCTGGCATTCCCCTTGCGGCGAGATAGTCGGGGCTCGCGACCAGCACCCGACGGGTCGTCGCAACCCGCGCCGCGCGCAGGCTGCTGGACGGCAGCTCGGCGATGCGCACGGCGACATCGA
Organism: Nevskiaceae bacterium; assembly: GCA_004297005.1. Classification (GTDB taxonomy): domain Bacteria; phylum Pseudomonadota; class Gammaproteobacteria; order Nevskiales; family Nevskiaceae; genus Stagnimonas. The sequence goes on along the minus strand of SCVA01000056.1, from coordinate 25,595 downwards.
TGCCCTCCTCCACTAGCCGGACGACGCGATCGCTCAGCGTCAACCGCACGTCCAGCGCGGGATAGCGGCGCAGCAGAGTGGTGACCACCGGCAGGATGTGCAGGCGCCCGAACATTTCCGGCGCGGTCAGCACCAGCGTGCCCCGGGGCTCCGCGTTCTCGCCGCGCAGGCCCCGCGCCGCGTCGTCGAGCTCTTCGAGCGCGTGTCGGCAGTGTTCGTGGTAATGCGCACCGGCATCGGTGAGCGACACCGAGCGCGTGGTGCGGCGGAGCAGCACGACGCCGAGATCGCGTTCCAACCCGGCAATGGCGCGGCTCGCGGCGGTGGGCGACACGCGTAGGCGTCGCGCCGCCTCGGCAAAGCTCGCGTGCTCGCCGATGGCCACGAACAGCCGCAAAACCTGGAAACGATCCATGCGGCAATTATGCCGATTTTCACATCAATGAAATGCGTTCTTGGTGGATTCTCCCGACATAGCCAGATCCTCAAAGTGGCGGGGCTTGCTCAACCTACCTTTGGAGAAACCGCATGTCCCGCCTATCCATCCCCAGCTTCGACGCCTCCCCCACCGCCTCACGCCCGCTGCTCGACGCCGTCAACGGCCAGCTCGGCACCGTCCCCAATCTGTTCCGCCTGATCGGCACCAGCCCGGCGGTGCTCGAAGGCTTCCTCGCGTACGCCGGCGCCCTGGGCAAGACGCTCGACCTCCAGACCCGCAACCGCATTGCGCTCGTCACCGCGCAGGCCAACGGCTGCGACTACTGCCTTTCCGCGCACAGCTATCTCGGCGCCAACCTCGCCAAGCTCGACGAGGCGGAGATGGCGGCCAACCGCCGAGGTCACTCGCAGGACGCCAAAGCCGATGCCGCCCTGGCATTCGCCAAGAAGGTGGTCGAGACCAAGGGCAAGGTCAGCGATGCCGATCTGGCCGCCGTGAAGCTCGCCGGTTTCAGCGATGCCCAGGTCGTCGAGATCGTCGCCAACGTCGTCGTGAATGTGTTTACCAACCTGCTCAACAACGTCGCCGCCACGGACATCGACTTCCCGGTCGTGCGCGCCCAGGCGGCCTGAGCGTTCCGTTCTTTCCAATCCACCAGGAGCTATGTCCATCATGAAACCAAGTTCTCTCGGGCGCATTGCCGCTCTCGTCCTCTTTGCCGCCATCTCGCTGACCAGCGAGGCGGCGACGCCATCCAGCAGCACTCCGGTGACGCAGTTGCAGTACGGCAGCACCGGCGTCAGCGACGGAGTGCATGGTGAGCTCAAGGCAGCCCCCGCCTACGGCGATCTCGGACACGGCGCGCACGGCACCTTCATCCGAATGCCGGCCGGGTTCGTCAGCCCGATCCACATCCACAGCGAGGACTACTGGGGCGTGGTGATTTCGGGCGTGGCGGCCAACGGCCTGCCGGGCAGTGCTGACATCGCGCTGCCGGCTGGCTCCTACTGGTTCCAGAAAGGCGGCGAGCGCCACGTGACCAAGTGCCTGTCGCCCAACGAGTGCCTGTTCTTCATCAGCCAGAACGGCAAATTCGACTATGTGACCGACCAACCTCGGAAGTAGCCGCTCGGCACGGCGCTGCGATGGCGGTGTGGGTCAGCCGCCGTCGCAGCGCCGAGACAGGTTAGCGGCCTAGCCTAAGAAGGCGCGGCCTCGGTTTACTGCCTGGTGCCGCCGCAATGCCGAAATACCCGCGTCGGTGCCGACGTCCGCCTCTCGTGGGTCGACTCGGCATTCGGCCACTCCGGCCCCTGGCTTCTGGCGCCTCTGCACCGGTCGCCGTGGGGGATCAATTCAGCCCAAAGAGGCCGGTCAGCAAGCGGCTGAAGCTTGCTTCGGTGACGCAAGAAGCGGAGCATCAGAGCGTGGCGTTGGGGACGCCCGGCACAGCAGTGAATAAGGGGACAGACCAGGAATGAAAGCCAGTCGAATCAGTCGCATGGTGATGCCGCCGAGCGCCCCGACGAATAATGTATTTAGAGACGGCTTTCCGCTTATTGGCTGTTAGGCAGCGTGAATCGAGACTGCGCATGAGTCGCTTCCATGATGTCGTCGACAGCCTTTCCGACGCCAAACGCAAGGCGCTGGGCCGCGACCTCAATTTCGACGAGATCGAGGAGACAGAGAATGGCCTGCTCAATGAATGGCTCACCACCGAGCGCTTTGATGATCTGATCGACCATGCGCTCGACGAGTTTGACGTAGGGGGTGGTGCGACGTACTGCGCTTTGCTTAGTCAGGCCTTGTGCAAAAAAGGGGACGTTGCCCGAGTCGAGCGCCTGCTCTGCGGTCTCATCCTAGCTAGAGAGGCCAACTTCCGGCGAACCTGGAAGAGCGCGCAGAGTGGTCACATTGGAGCGATGAAAGAGTCGGCACGGTACTTTGCTTGCACCATGGAGTCTCTGGCGGAGCTGTACCACGCGTACTGGGCGTTGGGCAACGAGCGTGGCAAAGAGGAAGTCAAAGCAGGAATGCTTCGCTTGCAAACGCGCGAGCCATCCGGAATCGCTCGCGCCAACAGGAAAGAGCCATGAGCGGCGCGGCACGCAGCCTAGGCCATCATTTCAGCCGATCGCCTTCGGCGGCGGCTGAGCTCAGACGTTAGGCATCACAATTCCAATGCACCTTTGTCCAATCGCCCAAGACGGCTCTGTCGATCTACGTGGTGCACAGTTGCACCCTGTACTGGGCGACACTCTCCAAGCCACAGTGGGCCTATATCAGCGGAAAGGATTTTGTCCTCCCTGGATCGGCTATGTCGCTCTTGAGCATGGGAACGTCGTAGGCAGTTGTGGCTTTGCCGCTCCTCCTAAAAATTCCGAGGCTGAGATTGCCTACTTCACCTTCCCAGGAAACGAAGGGCGCGGCGTCGCCACCATGATGGCCACCGCACTGATACTCGTCTCCCAAAACCAGGCGCGGACTGACGGCGTAAGGTTCATTGCGCATACCTTGCCTGAAGAAGGCCCGTCTACTGCCATTCTTCGCAAACTTGACTTCGAGCTGATTGGCAGCATCGACCACGAAGAAGATGGAGAGGTCTGGAAGTGGAGGCGAAGAGAAGGCGACGTCTGACTGGTCGATCAACCGGTGGCGCCACGGCAGACCAGCCGGGTCGTACAGACCCATTGGCCCATCATCGGCCGCACGGCACGGCCGCCCTTCCGCTTCGACCCGATTGCCCCTAGGTTGAATCTCATGAGGCTCCACATCATCAACACCGAAACTGCGATCCTGCTTTCAAAGCAGGCGGGGCTGTCTTGGCAGGAGCTTCAAGCCGTGAACCCCGACTACAACACATCCTTGGGGCCGTGGAGCCAAGACGAGATCGTTGAATACTTGAACGACGAGTACAAAGGGCTTGAGCCCGAGGCTTCGGTGCAGGTGGCGATGCTTGTTCAATCTCCGTCCCTAACGCGGGAGCTTACGTTCAGTGGGTGATGTGCCTGGCAACAACAAGCTGCTCCAAGCGACGTCCACACCGCTGCGGCTCGCGCTTAAGACAGCCTGTTACGTCAGGCGTTAGGCCTCACGTCGGAAGGAGCACCAAGACATGCTCAGATGGATCACGAGAACTGGCTACAGCCTGCTAGCGCTGGGAGTCTTTCTTCTCTCGCCCTTGGCGGACCTTCTTCCGCTCAGCGCCGCTCCATTGCTCGCGCGCGATTTCTCGCACTTCGATACATCGCCGCGCTACTACCGAGTTGCTCCCGGCCCAACAGCCGGCGCCTACGTCGTTCCTTTGGCATTGGTGATCGCAGGCGGCGCTCTCGTTGCCACCGCGTGGGTGCTACGCCGCAGGCAGTCGCGGTAGCGACACACGCTATTGCCCACCCGTCGCCACGGCAGACTTCACACGCAACCGCGTACCGGCGCGCGCAAACCTTGGTTGGCCACTACCGGCACCAGATCACCACGGACTGGAGCTGCTTATATGGCCCCAGCCTCCAGGCCCAAGAGCTGCCGCGCATACCGGCTCGGCGGCTGCCCGACGTGCCGGCTGAAGGCGGTGCTGAAGGCACTTGCCGAGCCGTAACCAACGCGCTCGGCGATCTCGGCGAGCCCAAGCTCCTAGCGGCTTAGCAAGCTCTTGGCGACCGCCCTGCGCCGGCAGGCGGTGGAGGTCATGGCGGTGAGCGGCCGCAGGGGCAACGGCAGCGCAACGGCGCGACGCATGGCGGCGTTCGCAGGATTACGCACCCTGACCGACGCAGACATCGAGGACGCACTTGCTGCACGGCGGGATCAGTCCGCTAGCGCCGAAGCGCTGATCTGGACGAAAGCGGCCTACAGACCTTAGGGCCTGCAAAGACGGTTGCCCGGCCAATGTTCGACAACGCACCGACGCCGCGGCCATCAACAGAGATTCTTCTGGCCACTGCATCCAGGCGAACCACTTCGGGGCCATCCCTCGGCAGGCGCCCTGTCCTTGCTCATCTGTCGCGCTCTGGTGCCGGCAGGCATCTGCAGGATGGTTATCGACAATCAGGAAGAAAAAAATGAAGAGCCCCGAACGCCATTCCAGATTCACGACCGGCCTGCTGGCCTTGCTGGTGGGCAGTCTGGTCGCGGCCTGCGGCGGCGGCAAGGACCCGGTACTGGGCGGGGCCGGCATGGCCGAGCTGGCACCGACCGTGACCGCCACCAGTCCGGTTGCGGGTGCCAGCGGGGTAGCCCTTAGCGCCCGAACCGTCACTGCCAGCTTCAGCAAGGCGATGAAGCCCGCCACGCTCACCGGCGCCAGCTTCAGCCTGGCCTGCCCGGCCGGCACCGCCGTCGTGGGCGCGGTGAGCTACTCGACGGTCGGCAATGTCGCCAGTCTGGTCGCGGCCGACGATCTGCCCGGCGCCACCACCTGTACCGCGACCGTCACCACCGCCGCCGAGGACAGCTTCGGCATTCCGCTAGCCACCGCCGTGAGCTGGAGCTTCACCACCGCGCCGCCGCCCGACACTACCGCGCCTCTGGTGAGTTCGACCACGCCGCTGGCCGGCGCCAGCGGGGTGGCATTCAACACCCTGGTTACCGCCAGCTTCAGTGAGGCGATGGACCCGCTGAGCATCAGCGGCGCCAGCTTCAGCCTGACCTGCCCGGCCGGCACTGCCATCACCGCCACCGTGGCCTATGCCAGCGACGGCAGCATCGCGACCCTGACACCGGCGGCCAATCTACCGCCGAGCACGGTCTGCGCCGCCAGCATTGCCACCACCGCCCGTGACGCCGCCGGCAATGCCCTGGCCAGCCCCTACAACTGGAGCTTCACCACCGGCGTCGCGCCCGACACCACGGCACCGACGGTGATCTCGACCGTGCCCGTCGCCGGCACCACCGGGGTGGCCCTCAACACCCAGGTCAGCGCCAACTTCAGCGAGCCGATGAATCCCGCCAGCCTCAGCACCAGCAGCTTCACCCTGGCCTGCCCGGCCGGCACCGCGCGAGCCGGCAGCGTGGCCTACTCGGGCAGTGGCAAGGCCGCCAGCTTCAGTCCGGCGGCCAGCCTGCCGGCGAGCACCGTCTGCGCCGCCAGCATCAGCACCGGCGCCACAGACGCGGCCGGCAATGCCCTGGCTGCCGCCTTTTCCTGGTCCTTCACCACCGGCGCCGCCGGCGATACCACCGCGCCGACGGTTAGCTCGACCAATTCCGCCGACGGCGCGGTCGGGGTCTGCGTCAACAAGACCATCAACGCGAGCTTCAGCGAGCCGATGGACCCTTTGAGCATCACCACCGCGAGCTTCACGCTGGCGATCACCGGCGGCGCCTCGGTGGAGGGTGTGGTGGCCTATGACAGCGCGACCCGTATCGCCAGCTTCAATCCGAGCGCGAATCTGATCGGCACGCCGTCGACCAACTACACCGCGACCATCAAGGGCGGCATCGGCGGCGTGAAGGATTTGGCGGGCAACGCCCTCGTGGCCGACCGCATCAGCCGCTTCACCACCAATGCCTCCACCTGCGCCGGCGCGCCAGCGCTGGGCGCGGCGGCTACCTTCGGCTCGTTCGGCGGCAACGCCACGCTGACCAATGACGGCCTCAACACCGTGATCAACGGCGATATCGGCGTCAACGCCGCGTCCACCACGATCACCGGCTTCCGCGATGCCGGCGGCAACGTCTACACGGTGACGCCCAACAACGACGGCAAGGTGAACGGTCTCGTCTACACCCTGACCGCGCCACCGGGCTCGGTTGCCGGCGAAGCGGTGACCGCCGCCCGCGCCGACGCCTTGCTGGCCTTCAACGCCATCTCACCGGGCAATCTGCCGGGCGGCCTCGACGTCTCCAGTCTGGCGCAATGCCCCAGCTGCGGCGGCGCCGGTGGCGGCCCCGACGAACTGGCCGGACGCACCCTGCCCCCGGGCGTGTACCTGTCCAGCACCGGCACCTACGACATCGGTGGCGCCGGACGCACCAGCGCCAGCCTGACGCTCGATGCCGGCGGCGACGCCAACGCGGTCTGGGTGTTCCAGACCGCGGCCGACACCGGCACGCTCAATGTCGGCCTCACCGGCCCGGCGACACCGGCAGTGCCGATCCAGGTTCTGCTGATCAACGGCGCTCGCCCCAAGAACGTGTTCTGGTACGTGCCCGCCGGCGCCGACATCGGCACTGGCTCGACCATGGTGGGAACACTGCTGGCCGACGCCTCGATCACCCTGTCCACCACCGGTGGCAGTCCGCCCACGGCGGTGACCACCACGCTGGAAGGCCGGGCGATCGCGCTCACCGCCGCGGTGACGATGACCAATTCCGTCATCAACCTGCCCACCCCCTAAGCCCTGCGCCCCCGGAGAAAAACATGAAAACAAAAACCTCGCTGGGCAGCTCGGGTCGCCTGGGCCTGATCGCCCTCGCCAGCATCGCCAGCTCCGGCGTATTCGCCGATGACTCCGGCTGGTATCTCGGCGGCAACGCCGGACTGGCGCAAGCGACCATCGACGACCAGGGCATCACTGCCGGACTGCTGGGCAATGGCTTCACCACCACGGCCATTCGGGATAACGAGAGCGATTTCGGCTTCAAGCTGTTTGGCGGCTATCAGTTCAGCCGCTATTTCGCCCTCGAAGCCGGCTATTTCAATCTCGGCAAATTCGACTTCACCGCGACCACGGTGCCGGCCGGGACGCTCGATGGCAGCATCAAGCTCAGCGGCCTGAATCTCGATGCCGTCGGCCGGCTGCCGCTCGGCAAGCGGTTCTCGGTCTTTGCCCGCGGCGGCGTGAACTACGCCGAGGCCAAGGATCGCTTTTCCGGCACCGGCGCGGTGAATGTGGTGCAGCCGGAGCGCGACAAGCGCGACGCCAACTACAAGTTCGGCCTGGGTCTGCAATACGACCTGACCGATTCGTGGGGCATCCGCGCGGAAGCCGAGCGCTACCGGATCGACGACGCGGTCGGCAGCAAGGGCGACGTCGACCTGCTGTCGCTGGGCCTGGTGTATCGCTTCTTCGGAACCAGCCCTGCCGCCGCCATGGCGGTCGCCGCACCCGCACCGCTTGCCCGCCCACCACCGCCGCCGCCGCCGGCACCGCCCGTCGTGGTCAGAACGCCGCCGCTGATGACGGTGAATTTTTCCGCCAACTCGCTGTTCGGCTTTGATCAGGCCGGCCTGAGGCCTGAAGGCCGACTGGCCCTGGACCAGTTCGCCATGCAGCTGCGCGGCGTCAAGTACGAGCACATCACGGTCACCGGGCATAGCGACCGGATCGGCACCGAGGCCTACAACCTGCAGCTCTCCAACGAGCGCGCGCAGGCGGTGAAGAACTACCTGGTCGAATCGGCCGGCATCGCGGCGGACTCGATCACGACGCAGGGTGTCGATGGAGCGCAACCGCTGACCAAGGCCGGCGACTGCCCGGATGATCGGCCCCGCGCCGAGCAGATCGTCTGCCTCCAGCCAGACCGCCGCGTACAGGTCGAAGTCACCGGCACCCGTCCCAGCCCCTGAGAAGAGCCGGTGCGAGGGTCCGGGCGGTAGAGCCCCTTCCCAAAATGGAGCGCGTCCACCGAGTACGCGCGTACTAAGCCAATGCCGACGACATCGGCCCAGCCACAACACCAGGCTGCTGGCGTGCGTACCGGCTCGGCGGCTGCCCGACGTGCCGGCTGAAGGCGGTGCTGAAGGCACTGGCCGAGCCATAGCCGACGCGCTCGGCGATCTCGGCGAGTCCAAGCTCCTGGCGGCGCAGCAGGCCCTTGGCGACGGCCATGCGCCAGGCGACGAGGTATTCCATCGGCGACAGGCCCAGGGCGCTGGTGAAGCGCTCGAAGAAGGCCGAGCGCGACATGGCGGCCCTTCTCGCCAGTTCGGCCACTGTCCAGGGCCGGGCGGGGTCTCCGTGCACATGGCGGATGGCTCTTGCGAGCCGGTCGTCCGCCAGGCCGCGTAGCAGGCCGGGTGGCGTGCTTTCGCCGGGCGCGGCGCGCAGGGCTTCGATCAGCAGCACCTCCACCAGGCGGCTGAGCACCAGCTCACGACCTGGGAGCTTCGCGCGCGACTCCTCGCTCAACAGGCGCACCAGCACCGACAGCCGCTCCACACCGCGCACATGCACCAGCGCGGGCAGCAGTGACACCAGCAAGGCGGCATCCGGCGAGTCAAAGACGAAGTAGCCGCCAAGCAGGCGCACGTCGGGCCGCCCGCCACGGCTGCCGTGGCGCAGTTCGCCAGTCGTGTTGGCGCTGACCTTGGGGTCTATCGCCACCGGCTCGGCCGGCTCGAAGCCAGACATGGTGAAACCCGGCGTTGCCGGCAGCAGCACGAAATCGCCCTGCTCCAGTCGGATCGGCGCCTCGCCGTCGACGGCGAGCAGGCAGCCGCCTTCCAGCACCACGCAGAAGCTCGGCTGCCCGAACACCGAGTAGCGCACCGCCCAGCGCCCGGCGCCGCTGATGCCCTTGGAGTACACCGCGCTGGGGCGGAGCAAGGCGATGACTTCGGTCAGAGGGTCCATGTCTTTTGGACGATCACTAATGTTATTCGGACTATTCGTTATAGATCGTACTTCATCGGCGCCCTATCGTGGCCTCCATGGAAACCAACCAGGAGACCTCCATGAAAACCGTACTGATTACCGGCTGCTCGTCGGGCTATGGCCTTGAAACCGCGCGCTACTTCCATTCCCAGGGCTGGAAGGTGATCGCCACCATGCGCACGCCGCGCCCGGAGCTGCTGCCTGCGTCCGAGCGCATGCGGGTGTTGGCGCTCGACGTCACCCGGCCCGAGAGCATCGCCGCCGTGCTGGCCGCCAGCGGGCCCATCGACGTGCTGGTGAACAACGCCGGCATCGGTCTGCTTGGCGCTTTCGAGGCCACGCCGATAGCTACCACCCGCGAGCTGTTCGAGACCAACACCTTCGGGGTGATGGCGATGACGCAGGCGGTGCTGCCGCAGTTCCGCGCGCGGCGCTCGGGCGTGGTGGTCAACGTCACCTCCAGCGCCACGCTGGCGCCGATGCCGCTGGTGGCCGTCTACACCGCCAGCAAGATGGCCATCGAGGGCTTTACCGCCTCGCTCGCGCACGAGTTGGCGGCCTTCGATGTGGGCGTGAAGCTGGTCGAGCCGGGCTATGGCCCCAGCACTCGTTTTACCGAGAACGGCGGCGCGCGCATGCAGGGGCTGATCCCCGAGGCCTATGCGGCCTACGCGCAGAGCGTGTTTGCCCTGTTCGCGCAGCCGAGCGCGGTGACCAAGGAGACTGACGTCGCCGAGGCGGTGTGGCGCGCCGCCAACGACAGCTCGACGCAGCTGCGCTTCCCGGCCGGTGCCGACGCGGTGGCGCTCGCCAAGGCGGCGGGATAAATCTCGCGAGAGCCGGATGGCCTCGGCGGCGCTCCTGCAGCGCCGCAACCTCCGGTGTAGGCTGCGCGCCGTTTCCAGCTCCGCGCAGGCGCCGCCGCCATGTCCCACACCGACAACCGTAGAGGCATCTTCGCCATGCTGGCGGCGGTGGGGCTGTTCTCGCTGATGGACGCCGGGCTCAAGGCGCTGAGCACGCATTACCCGCCGATGCAGATGGCGGCGATTCGCGGCCTGTCTTCGCTGCCGCTGGTGGCGCTGTGGATACTCGCCAGCGGCCGCGCCGCCACGCTGCTGCGCGTCCGCTGGCCGCTGCACCTGTTCCGTGGCCTGCTGGGCATCGCGATGATGGCGAGCTTCACCTACGCGCTGCGCACACTGCCGCTCGCCACTGCCTACAGCATCTTCTTCTGCGCGCCGCTGCTGATCACCGCGCTCTCCGGCCCCTTGCTGGGCGAGCGCGTGGGCCGGGCGCGCTGGCTGGCGATCGGCTTTGGTCTGCTGGGCATGCTGGTGATCCTGCGCCCCAGCGGCGAGGGACTGCTGAGCCTGCCGGCGCTGGCGGTGCTGTTCGCCGCCGTCGGCTATGCGCTGTCAGCCATCACCGTGCGGGTGCTGGCGCGCAGCGACAGCAGCCAGGCGATGGTGTTCTGGCTGATGACGCTGATGGGGGTCGGCGCGGCACTGCTGGCGGCACCGCAGTGGCAAGCGATTGCGGCATCGCACTGGCCGATCATCGCCGGCATCGGCCTCTGCGGCACGCTGGGGCAGATCGCCATCACCGAAGCCTTCTCGCGCGGCGAGGCCTCGGTGATCGCGCCGCTGGAATACTCGGCGCTGGCCTGGGCGCTGGGCCTCGATCTGCTGCTCTGGCAGCACCTGCCGGACGGCATCACCCTGCTCGGCGCGGCCATCATTGTCGCGGCCGGGGTGTTTCTGATCCGCCAGGAGCGTGGCCCCAAGGCGGTGCTGCCGGAGGCGCAGTAGCGGCAAGCGACGCCCCCTCCGTCGCCTTCGGCGCCACCTCCCCCGCCAAGCAGGGGAGGCACAGCTAAAGGGTCTACCCACACTGCGCAGACGCGCAGGTGCCGAGGGCCGGCGCCGGCCAGGTGAATGTGGCGACAGCTTTCAATCCGCGATCCAAGTCGCCATAATCCGCCGCCATGAAGCTCTCCCGCGCCCTCAAAGCCATTCTCGTCGTCGCCGTCGTTACCGACGCGTCGTAGGGGAGCTGCTGAATCAACCAACCCCCGCCGACGCGAAATCGGCGGGGGTTTTTCTTTGAGCTTCACCCGCCGGTTTCTCGTCCAGGGTCTTTACCTAGGACGTAGCTATGAACCACTTCACCGGCGCAGAACTGATCGTGCACTTGCTGGAACGCCAGGGCGTAGACCTGGTCGCCGGCATACCCGGTGGCGCCATCCTGCCGCTCTATGAAGCGCTCGGCGGCGACACCCGCGTGCGCCATGTGCTGGCGCGCCACGAGCAGGCCGCGGGCTTCATCGCCCAGGGCATGGCGCGGGTGAGCGGCAAGGCGGGTGTCTGCCTGGCGACTTCCGGGCCGGGAGTGACCAATCTGCTCACCGCCATCGCCGACGCCAAGCTCGACTCGGTGCCGCTGGTCTGCATCACCGGCCAGGTGCCGCAGCACCTGATCGGCACCGATGCCTTCCAGGAAGTGAAGACCGGGCATCTGGTGGACTCCATCACCAAGGCCAACTTCTTCGCCCGCTCGGTGGAAGACCTGCTGTGGATGATCCCCGAGGCCTTCCGCATTGCCGAGTCCGGCCGCCCCGGCCCGGTGCTGGTGGACGTGCCCAAGGACGTGCAGTTGCAGCGCATCGCCCTGCCGCTGCCGCCGCCTCCCTGCCTGAGCGAGACCGCCGAGGAGCGCCGCCAGCCCACCAACACTGCCTGGGCAACCGCCGCCGCAATGATCAATGCCGCGCAGAAGCCGGTGCTCTACCTGGGCGGCGGCGTGGTCAAGGCGCGCGCCTGGGAAGCGGCGCGGGCGCTGGCCGAGAAGGCCGGGCTGCCGACCACCACCAGCCTGATGGCTCTGGGCAGCCTGCCCGCCGGTCACCCGCTGGCGCTGGGCATGCTCGGCATGCACGGCGCCAAGGCCACCAACCATGTGCTCGACGAATGCGATCTGCTGATCGCAGTGGGCGCGCGCTTTGACGACCGTGCCACCGGCCAGCCCAGCGGCTTCTGCCCCCAGGCGCAGATCATCCACATCGATCTCGACGCCCGCGAGTTCGGCAAGATCAAGACCCCGACCCTGGCCTTGCAGGCCGACGCCCGCCAGGCGCTGGAAACCCTGCTGCCGCGCCTGCGCGCGCAGAGCCGGCCGGGCTGGCTGGCGCGCATCGCCGCCCTGCGCGCGGCCTTCCCCGCCGAGCCCACCCGCGACAGCCTGCAGGACCCCAGCGGCCTGATCGCCGCCGTGGCCGCGCTCGCCGGCCCGGAGGCGCTGATCAGCACCGATGTCGGCCAGCACCAGATGTGGGTGGCGCAGCACTACCCGTTCGCGCGGCCGGACCGCTGGCTGACCTCCGGCGGCCTGGGCACCATGGGCTTCGGCCTGCCGGCCGCCATCGGCGCGGCGCTGGCGCGGCCGGACCTGCCCAATGTCTGCTTCACCGGCGACGGCAGCCTGCTGATGAACCTGCAGGAGCTGGCGACCCTCGCCGAGCTGGACCTGCCGGTGAAGATCGTGCTGCTCGACAACGCCGCGCTGGGCCTGGTGCGCCAGCAGCAGACGCTGTTCTACAAGCAGCGCCATGTCGCCTCGCACTACGTCACCCCTACCGACTTCGCGAAGGTGGCCGAGGCCTTCGGCATCCCCGCCTACGATCTCGGCCGCCTGAGCGAACCGCGCGCGGCGCTGGAAGAGGCCTTCCACAGCGCCGGCCCGGCGCTGATCCGGGTGCCGGTGGATGCCGACCGCCAGGTGCTGCCGATGGTGGTGCCGGGGCGCTCCAACCTGGAAGCCATCGGCTCCGAGCTGGTCGATACCGAAACCTAAGAACGAGAACGGAAAATGCCCGCCAGCCTGATCGAAGTCCGCCGCGCCTATACGCCCGACGAGGAAACCCGCCTGATCGACGCCGTGCATACGGCGCTGGTCACCGCCTTCCGCATTCCAGAAGCCGACAAGACCGTGCGGCTGCTGGTGCACTCCCCGCAGCGCATGGCCTGCTCGCCGAAGCTGAGCCAGCCGGAACGCTTCACGCTGGTGAGCATCGACGCCTTCGCTGGCCGCTCGCTGGACGCCAAGCGCGCGCTCTACCAGGCCATCGTTTCCGGGCTGGAGCCGCTCGGCATCCCGCGCGATCACGTCAAGGTGCTGCTGCGCGAGTTGCCTCGGCAGAACTGGGGGATCCGTGGCGGGCAGGCGGCCTGCGATGTCGAGCTGGGCTTCCAGGTCGAGGTCTAGCACCCTCAATCCCCTCCCCCGCCTGCGGGGGAGGGTTAGGGTGGGGGCGTTTGGCCCAAGCAAAGAATCGCCCCCATCCCAGCCTTCCCCCGCGAGCGGAGGAAGGAGCTTCTGTCGCCCTGCCTAAGCCTTTTCGCCGCCCAGGGCTTCGACCAGATCGGCGAGCAAGGCCGAGAGTGTGCCGGTCATCAGCGTGAAGTCGGCCTCGAACTGCTGCTCGGGCGTGGCGAAGCTGGATTCGTCGCCGTTCTTGTCCATCTCCAGGAATTTCAGCCGCTTCACCTGGAAGGGTTCGACCAGCAGCAGGCTCAGGCGCTCGCGCCAGACCAGGCCGACGCGGGTGGCGAGCTTGCCGCCACTGATGTGCTCGCGGATCTCCTTCACCGACAGGTCGTGGCGCAGATAGCGCACTGTGGCACCGTCCTCGCCGGTGCCCTTGAGCTCGCACTCGCTGTCGAGCGCGAAGTCGCGTGTCGCCTTGCCCAGCGTCAGCCACTGGGTCATCGCGCCCTGTGGCGACATCTCGGTTTCCAGGCGCGTCACCGGCAGCTCGCCCAGGCTGTTGCGCAACTGTTCCAGCAGCTCCTCGGCGCGCGCCGGGCTGGAAGCATCGACCACCAGCCAGCGCGCGTCGGGGTCGATCCAGGCGCGCGTGAGGCGGCGCTTGGCGAAGGCGCGCGGCAACAGCTCGGCGGTCACGCGCTCTTTCAGATCACGCAACTGCTTGCGGCCGGGCTTGTAGCCCTGCTTCTGTTCCAACTCGGCAGCACGTTCCAGGGCCTCCTGATTGACCACGCTGGCGGGTAGGATCTTCTGTTCGCTGCCCATGGCGATCAGCAGGTGCTTGCCCTGCGAGGCCACCAGACCGGCCGCGCCCTCGCCGGACACCGGCGGCACCCAGCCACGGGTCTGCAGGCTGAGGCCGCTGCACGGCATCAGCGGCTGCTTGGCAAGCACCGCCTCCAGGCCACCGGGAGTCATGGCCCAGCCGTTGGCGAGGCGGTAGATCTGCAGATTCTTGAACCACATGGAGGCGCTGCCCTGAATATCCGGGCGGCGATGATAGTGGACCCGCTGGCTCTTGCGGGCCGGCCGCTTGCTGGGTCAGGCTAGAGCCGGACAAGAATTCCACGCGGGAACGACTCTAAAGACATCATGGCGAAGCTGGTCTGGCAGGTGCCGGGACAGGCACCGCTCGCATTTCCCCTGCGGCACGAACGGATTTCGGTGGGGCGCGACGCTGGCAACGACCTACGTTTGCCGGAGCCCGCCGTCAGCGCCCGGCACGCGGCGCTGTTCGTGCGCGAGGGCCGGGTAACCATCCACGACCTGAACTCCAGCAACGGCACCTGGGTCAACGGCAGCCGCATCAGCAGCCAGGAACTGGTGCATGGCGACACCGTCGCCTTTGGCCGGGTGTCGATGCGCTTTATCGACGAAGTGGCTACGGCGGTGGAGCCAAAGTTCGCGGCCACCATCCCCCGGCCGGCGCTGGCGGCCAACGCCGAACCGGAAGTCCCGCAATTGCCGCCGGACGCGGATGGCCGCCCGCAGATGGCCGACGATGGGAGTCCCGATCTGCAGGAACTTGATCGACTGCTCGGCTCGATCCGCAGTTTCCGTGAGCAGGAGGAAGACGCCCAGCGCCAACGGCAGGCTGAGCTGTTGCGCGAGTGGCGCACCACCCTGGCCTACGCCGAGGCGATGAAGGCCCGGCTGGCGAGCGAGGGCCGTATCCGCTACTTCGAGGTTTCTGAACGCCGGCACGAGATCGTGCTACGGGTGGTGCGCAGCGAGGGGCAGCCCAATCGCCTGCTGTCGTTGACCTGGGGCCATCCGGACCAGCGCGACAAGGCGCCGGACGGCATCTGGATCCGCGCCTCCGGGTTGCAGGACCGCCGATACGAGAAGTCCGCCGACGCGGTGCGCGAGCTGGTCTCCCAACTGGCGCTGTTCCTCGCCTAGGCTGACAGGCCCTCAGGCGGCCTCGGCCACGGGCATCGCCTGCTTGCCCGGCTTGCGACCCTGATTGAGGTGATCGAGCTTCACCCAGCGCAGTACCTCGATACGACCGTCCAGGTGCTCGACCAGCGCGGTACAGCTTTCCACCCAGTCACCGCAGTTGTGGTAGGTGACGCCGCCGATGTCGCGCATCTCGGCGTGGTGGATGTGACCACAGACCACGCCGTCGAGACCACGTCGGCGGCACTCGTGAGCCACCGATTCCTCGAAGGTGGAGACCACGTTCACCGCAGTCTTGACGTGCTGCTTGGCGAAGGCCGACAGACTCCAGTAGCCCATACCCAGCATGCTGCGCGCGCGGTTGAACCAGTAGTTGAAGCGCATGGTGCCTTCGTAGAGCGTGTCACCGGCCATCGCGATCCAGGCGTGGTAGCGGGTGATGACGTCGAAGGCGTCGCCGTGAGTGATCAGCAGCTTGCGACCATCGGCGGTCTGGTGCACCAGTTCGTTGACGAACTTGATGTTGCCCAGCTCCAGCCGGAAGCCGACGAACTTGCGCAGGAACTCGTCGTGGTTGCCGGTCACGTAGTAGACCCGCGTGCCGCGCTTGGCCTTGGTCAGCACCTTGCGCACGACATTGGTGTGTTCCTGGGGCCAGTAGAAATTGTTCTTGAGCTTCCAGCCGTCGATGATGTCGCCGACCAGATAGAGCGTGTCGCAGGTGTGGCTCTTCAGGAACTCGACCAGATGCTCGGCCTTGCAGCCGGGCGTGCCGAGATGCACGTCGGAGATCCAGACCGTGCGGTAGTGGGTCTTGCCGGCTTCAACCTGGGCCTTGCCGGGCTTGGCGCTGATGGCCTTGCTGCTGGGACGGGCTCTTTTCATGAGCACGGATTTTCCGGCCGGCGCGTGACGATTGCGTGACGCGAGCGCCTTCGATGCCAGTTCAGAGCCGGTTCAGGCGCTGGCGCGAGGCTGCCGCTGCGGCCTACTCCCTGGTCCGTCCTTATTCGAGGCACACCCCATGAACAAGCGCATCGTCTGTGGTCTGTTGGCCGGCCTGACCAGCCTCAGTCTGCTGCCGACCGCGGCCCTGGCCGATACCCGGGTCTTCGTCGGCATCGGCCTGCCCTACCCACCTGCGGTGGTGATCGAATCACCACGCCATCATCACTATCCGCCGCCCCGCTATTACTCGGAACCGGTGGTCTACTACCGCCCCGCGCCGGTCTATTACTACGACCGCGACTGGGGTCGTCACGAACACGGCCGTCACTGCCGTCACGACGACCGTGGCGACTGGCGCGGCAACGACGACCATCGCCATGGCGGTCACCATCGCTGATTCGTCGCAGGCACAAAAAAGCCCGGCCGGAGCCGGGCTTTTCTTTGGGCGCGCGAGCTTCAGTGCCGGAAGTGGCGCACGCCGGTGAACACCATCGCCATGCCGTGCTCGTCGGCAGCCGCGATCACCTCACTATCGCGCATCGAGCCACCCGGCTGGATCACCGCACTGATACCGGCGGCAGCGGCGGCATCGATGCCGTCACGGAACGGGAAGAAAGCATCCGAGGCCATCACGCTGCCGGCGACGGTGAGCTTCTCGTCGGCGGCCTTGATGCCAGCGATCTTCGCCGAGTAGACGCGGCTCATCTGGCCGGCGCCGACGCCGATGGTCTGGCGGTTGCGCGCGTAGACGATGGCATTGCTCTTCACGAACTTCGCCACCTTGGCGGCGAAGATCAGGTCGTGGATCTCGGACTCGCTGGGTGCGCGCTTGGTCACCACCTTCAGGCCCGCTTCGCTGGGCAGGGCGAGATCGGCGTCCTGCACCAAGAGGCCGCCACCGACGCGCTTCCAGTCGAAGCTGGCGGCCGGCTGTGACGGCCACTCGCCAGTCACCAGCAGGCGCACATTGGGCTTGGCCGCCACCGCCGCCACCGCCTCGATGTCGGCGCTGGGGGCGATGATCACCTCGACGAACTGGCGGCCGACGATCAACTGCGCGGTGGCGCCATCGAGCGGCCGGTTGAAGGCGATGATGCCGCCGAAGGCGCTGGTGGGATCGGTCTGGTAGGCCAACTCGTAGGCGGCGCGGATGCCGTCCAGCGACACCGCCACGCCACAGGGATTGGCGTGCTTGACGATCACGCAGGCCGGCTTCACGAAAGCCTGTACGCAGGCCAGCGCCGCATCGGCGTCGGCAAGGTTGTTGTAGCTCAGTTCCTTGCCCTGCAACTGCTTGGCCGCCGCAAGCGAACCGGCGGGCGGATTCGCTTCGGTGTAGAAGGCGGCGCGCTGGTGCGGGTTTTCGCCGTACCGCAGCGACTGCACCTTGTTGAGCTGCAGGCCGAACACCGCCGGGAAGGGGTCGCGGCTGCCGTCTTCGGCGACGCTGGAAAGATAGGCCGCGACCGCCGCGTCGTAGCGGGCGGTGAGCGCGAAGGCCTTGAGCGCCAGCCGGCGGCGGGTGGCGAGCGTCAGCCCGCCCTGGGCATCGAGTTCCGCCAGCAGCGCAGCGTAGTCGGCGGGGTCGACCAGCACGCCGACATGGGCGTGGTTCTTGGCGGTGGCGCGCAGCATCGCCGGGCCGCCGATGTCGATGTTCTCGATGGCGTCGGCGTCGGCGACGCCGGGCTTGGCGACGGTCTGCTCGAAGGGATAGAGGTTGACCACCAACAGATCAATCGGCGCGATGCCGTGCTCGGCCATCACCGCGTCGTCGTGGCCGCGACGGCCGAGCAGGCCACCGTGGATCTTGGGATGCAGGGTCTTGACCCGGCCGTCCATGATCTCAGGGAAGCCGGTGTGCTCGCCGACTTCGGTGACCTTCAGGCCGGCGTCGCGCAGCAGCTTGCAGGTACCGCCGGTAGAGAGCAGCTCGACGCCCCGCTGTTGCAGGCCCTGGGCCAGCTCCAGCACTCCGGCCTTGTCGGAGACCGACAGCAGGGCGCGGCGGATTTTGGCGAGCGTGGTGGGCGCGACTTGCGCGGCGACGATGCTCACAGGCGACGCTCGGACAGGCCTTCGCCCCGAGCGGCGGCCAGCGCGCCGGCAGTGGCCTTGGCGCTGATCTTGTACTGACCCAGCTTCTTGCGCAGGGTCGCGCGGTTCAGGCCCAGCATGTCGGCGGCCTTCGACTGATTGCCACGGCAATACGCCAGAGTGGCGCGCAGCAGCGGCGGCTCGACCTGCGCCAGGATCACGTCATAAAGGTTTTCCGGCGCGTGGCCGTTCAGCGCCCGGAAGTAATCGTTGAGGCTGTCGGAGACGGCATGGCTGAGCGGCTTGGTATCACGCTCGTAGGGCTTGAACGACATGGGTCATACGAACGCTTGGGCGTCCGTGCGCAGCGAAAAGGGCGGCAATGATACCCCCAAGACCGGCGGTTAAAAAGCGTTCAGTACGCCGGATTTTTGTGACAGCCTTATTGTCGCCAGCCGTTGATGCGGTTCCAGCCTTCGCGCTGGCCGTCCGGCGCGAACACGAACCAGGGCGCGTAGGCCGCCCGTACTTCCTCGGCTTGGCGCTCCAGCAGACCGGCCAGCGCGAACGGCGCGCCCGGCTCTGCGCAAGCAGCCAGCAGCGGCGCCAGTTGGATCAGCGGATTGGCCAGGATGTTGGCCACCAGTACCCCGTGCGGGGCGGGTTGGAAGTCCTCGGCCAGCAAGGTGGTCACCCGATCCGCGACGCCATTCACCTCGGCGTTGTCACGGGTGGCGGTCAAGGCCTGCGGGTCGATATCCACGCACACCGCCCGCTCGGCGCCGAGCAGCAGCGCGGCGATGGCGAGAATGCCGCTGCCGCAGCCGAAGTCGAGCACGGTACGGCCCTTGAGATCGGTCTGCGCCAGCCATTCCAGGCAGAGGTAGGTCGAGGGATGGGTGCCGGTGCCGAAGGCGAGGCCCGGATCGAGCAGCAGCACGGTGGCATCGGCCTCGGTGACCTCATGGCGCTTGGCGCGCGGCACCACCCAGAATTTCTCGGCGATGCGCTGTACCGGCCAATGCTCCAGCCAGACCCGCACCCAGTCGCGGTCCTCGATCAGCAGCGTCTCGGTGCGCAAGGCCTCGGCTTCCGGCAGAGCCTCGCGCAGCGCCGCGAGCACCGGTGCGAGGTCGTGGTCTTCCTTGAAGTAGGCCTGGGTGATGGTGTCCGGCCAGAACGGCGTCTCGCCCGGCATGGGCTCCAGGATCGGACTGTCGGCGGCGTCGATGAAACTCACCGCCGCGGCCTCATGGGCACTCAGCAACTCCTCGGCGAAATCGGGGGTGCGGGTAAATACGCGCAACTGCAGCCAGGCCATGGGAGTTCAGCGGAATCGACGGGGCGCCTAGGGTAGCGCGCCGCCGTCGCCGTGGCTTGGTTCAGGCCACCAATTCCTCCAGTCCGCTGGCGAGCTTGTCGACCGGCGGCATCTTCTCGGCCACCGATAGTTCCAAGCCGAGCAGGTCGAGCACGCGGACATCCAGGGTCATCAGGCTGATGTCGACAGCGTCATGGCGCTCATAGCCGGCGGCGAAATGGCTGCCCAGGTAGACGCAGGCCGCCGGTCGCGAGAAGTCCTCTGCATAGAGCGGCTCCGGCGCATGGCGGATGGCGTCGACCATGCCGGGCGGGAAGCGCCAGCTCTCGGCCAGTTCGGCGCCGAGATCGGAATAGGCGAAGCCCACCTGGGCACGCTCGCAGACCGCGCGTTCGCGATCGAAGAAGCGGGTCTGGCGCTCCACCTCGCGGAGTTCCTCCTCCATCGCCATGACCATGAGCGGCTCGCCGATGGCATGCAGCAGGCCAGCAGTGAACGCCGCCTGCGCGTCCTCGCCACACTGGCCGGCGAAGTAGCGGGCGCTGACCGCCGTGTGCAGACAGTAGCGCCAAAACAAGTCGCGCCCCAGCGACGCCGGCACCTTGACGCTGGCGGCGAAGCCGGCGCCGACCACCAGCATGCGCAAGGCATCCAGCCCCATGAAGACAATGGCGTCGTTGACGCTGGTGACGGTGCGACTGCGCCGGTAGTAGGCGGAATTGGCGAGGCGCAGAACCTTGGCGGCGATCACCGGGTCGGTATTCACCAGCCGGGCGATGCGCGTCAGGTCGATCTGCGTCTGGTCGAAGGTAGCGATCAGTTCCTGCACCACCTTCGGTACCGCCGGCAGGGTGTGAACGCGGGACATCAGGTTGGCGGGCGTGGCGAGCATGGCGGAACCGGGCGGCGGGTTGTCCCCCTTTACATCGGCCCGGCCCTGCCCTGCCTTGATTCCGCCTGACGCCGTCCGTCGGCGCCAGGCCGCCGCTCAACCCTCGCCGCGCTCCAGCATCTGCCCGAGGTAATGGATGTGGTGCTCGCCGGCGACGAAGGTGGCGTCGTCGAGAATGCGCCGCTGCAGCGGGATGTTGGTCTGGATGCCGTCGATCGCCATCTCCGAGAGCGCGATGCGCATGCGCGCCATCGCCGACTCGCGGGTGACACCATAGGTGATGAGCTTGCCGATCATCGAGTCGTAATTGGGCGGCACCTTGTAGCCGGCGTAGCAGTGCGAGTCGATGCGCACGCCAGGACCGCCGGGCACGTGGTAACGCTTGATCTCACCCGGCGAGGGCACGAAGGTCTTGGGGTTCTCGGCGTTGATGCGGCACTCGATGGCGTGTCCGCGCGGCACCACCTGACTCTGGTCGATCCACAGCGTTTCGCCCTGGGCGACTCGGATCTGCGCCTGGATCAGGTCGATGCCGGTCACCAGTTCGGTCACCGGATGCTCGACCTGGATGCGGGTGTTCATCTCGATGAAGTAGAAGCGACCCTTGGCGTACAGGAACTCCATGGTGCCGGCGCCGCGATAACCGATGCGCTTGCAGGCCTCGACACAAAGTGCGCCGATCTCGGCGCGCTGGGCGGCGGTGATGCCGGGCGCCGGGCTTTCCTCGATCACCTTCTGGTTGCGGCGCTGCATCGAGCAGTCGCGCTCGCCCAGGTGCACGCAGTTGCCGTGGCCATCGGCCAGCACCTGGATCTCGATGTGGCGCGGCTCTTCGAGGAATTTCTCCAGGAATACCGAACCGTCCTTGAAGGCATTGAGCGCCTCGGTACGGGCGAGCTGGATCTTGTTGATCAGCTCGCCCTCCTCGCGCACCACGTGCATGCCACGACCACCACCACCGGCGGCGGCCTTGATCAGCACCGGGTAGCCGACTTTCTGGGCGATTTCGCGGCACTTCGCCTCGTCGTCGGGCAGCACGCCCTCGGAGCCGGGCACGCAGGGCACGCCGGCGGCGATCATCTCGGCCTTGGCGCTGGTCTTGCCGCCCATCAGGCGGATGGTTTCTGAACGCGGGCCGATGAACACGAAGCCCGACTTCTCGACACTCTCGGCGAAGTCGGCGTTCTCCGAGAGAAAGCCGTAACCGGGATGGATGGCGTCGGCCTGGGTGACCTCGGCGGCGGAGATGATCGCCGCCATGTTGAGGTAACTCCCGGAGGCCGCCGCCGGGCCGATACACACCGACTCATCGGCCAGCAGCACATGCTTGAGGTCGCGGTCTGCCGTGGAATACACCGCCACCGTCTTGATGCCCATCTCGCGACAGGCACGTTGGATGCGCAAGGCGATTTCGCCGCGGTTGGCGATCAGGATCTTGTTGAACATGGCGCGTGGCGCCCCTTAGGCGGGATCGATGGCGAACAGCGGCTGATCGAACTCCACCGGCTTCTCGTTTTCGGCGAGCACGGCGGCAATCACGCCGTTCTTGTCGGCCTCGATCTGGTTGAGCATCTTCATGGCTTCGATGATGCAAAGAACCTGCCCGGCCTTCACCGTCTGGCCCACTTCCACGAACGATTTCGCGCCCGGCGAGGGCGAACGGTAGAAGGTGCCCACCATCGGCGACTTCACGATGTGCTGGTTGCTGGCCGGCGCGACGGGCGCCGGTGCCGCGGGGGCGGCGGCCGGCGCGGCGACCGCGGCGGGAGCCGGCGGCTGCGGGTACTGCCCATAGGCCGCCGGCGGCAGCATCACCTGCTGGGCGAGGCCGCCAGTGGGATAGCGGCTGATGCGCACGCTTTCCTCGCCCTCCTTCACTTCCAACTCGGCGATGCCGGACTCTTCTACCAGGTCGATAAGCGTCTTGATCTTGCGCAGGTCCATGACGGGGGAGGCTCCAAGGGAGGATCAGCGGTGCGTTGCCGTTGACCGGGATGAGAAAGGAAGAATGGGTTTCAGAGTGCCGGGCGCAGCCGCTCGTGCAGCGCCTGCAGGGCCAGCCGGTAGCCGGCCGGACCAAAACCGACGATCACGCCCGTTGCCTTGTCCGACAGGTAGGAATGCTGGCGGAAAGGCTCGCGGGCGTAGACGTTGGACAGGTGCACTTCCACGAACGGCAGATTCACCGCCACCAGGGCATCGCGCAGGGCGATGCTGGTGTGGGTGTAGGCACCCGGGTTGATGATGATGGCGTCCACTGCCTCGACCGCCGCCTGCTGGATGCGGTCCACCAGGGCGCCTTCGTGGTTGGA
The DNA here is from genome assembly GCA_004297005.1 of Nevskiaceae bacterium. Classification (GTDB taxonomy): domain Bacteria; phylum Pseudomonadota; class Gammaproteobacteria; order Nevskiales; family Nevskiaceae; genus Stagnimonas. The sequence continues at coordinate 2,884 of SCVA01000056.1, read as the reverse complement.
CTGGAAGCAGGTCAAGCGGTGACCAAGGATCACCGCCTCGCCGGTCAGCGCCGCCTCAATGGCGGCGAGGCTCTGGTGGCCGTAAATCCCCGGCTCTCGGTTGCCGAGCAGGTTGAGATTGGGACCGTTGACCAGCAGCAGGTGGCTCAAGGCAGCGTGACGCGGTTCACGAAGATGGCCTGAGTCTGCCCCAAGGGCGAGTCGGGAAGCAAATCAACGGAGATGGGCGCCACTTAGCGGATTTTGATGACCACTTTGTGAACCGGCCATCAGCCCGATGCGGGCAGGAAGCGGTTCAGCAGCGTTTGCAGTTTGGTGGCGTCGATTCCACCCATTTCCAGGTACCGGATCACCCCGTCAGGGCCAATCAGCACCGTGTAGGGAATCGCTCCCAGGCTGTTTCCCAGGCTCTCCATGGCGGTCAGCACCGCCTCGTCGCCGACCAGGGTCGGATAGTTGAACCCCATCTCGCTGACCGCCTTGCGGACCGCGTCGGACTCGTCCATCGCCACGCCCAGCACCTGCAGACCGCGCGCGCCCTGCTCGGACTGAGCACGGATCAGCAGGGGGATCTCCTCCATGCAGGGCCCGCACCAGGTCGCCCAGAAATTGACCAGCAGCCAGCGCCCCCGCCATTCGGACAGCTTGCGCGGCTTGCCATCGAGATCATTGACCACGACCTCCGGAGCCGGCTGGCCTTCCAGCGCGCCGTTGGCGGCTGGCACCCTCGGCACCCCTTCGGGAATGACCGGCTCTGCCGGCTGGAAATGCCGCGCCACCCAGTAGCCGCCGCTGGCGGCGACCACGGCGATCAACAGGGCGCCCAGCGCCTGCCGGGACAGGACCGCGCTCAAGGAACCGCGACCAGCTTGGTCTGCGGCGGATAGCAGACGCCAATGTCGGCGCAGCCCTGGTAGCGCACGCGCAAGGTGCGCGGCAGCGGGACGTCCGCCGCCAGCGGAATGTGCGCCAGCAGTTGGCCGCGATAGATCTCGACGGCACCGAATTCGGGATCCTGCTTGCCCTCGCCCTTGGGCAACTGCAGCGGCGCCAGGCTGAGTTTGGCGGGACTGTCGACGCTGACTTTCAGCATGTGGCGGTACAGGTAATAGCCGGGCGCCACCGTCCATTGCAGCTTCAAGGCGCCGCCCTCGCGGCGCGCGCCCTGGAACTGGAAGGCCTGATCGACCGGCAACAGCGCATCGGCCCGGGGCTTGGGCTTGAACAGGCTGTCGCCAGCCAAGGCCGGCAGCGCCAGCAGCAGGGCGCCGCTCAGGGCGAGGGAGAATCGGAAACCTGGGAGAGCAGCCATTGCAGGTAGGGAGGATGGGCGTCGTCGAGCTTGACCGCGACGATCTCGGGAAGTTCGTAGGGATGCCGCCGCAAGACCTCGTCACGCAGGGCTGTGAAGCGCTCGCCAGCGGTCTTGGCGATCAGCAGAGTCTCAGGCTCTTCGCAGACCTCGCCCTGCCAGCGGTACACCGAGCGCAGGCCCGGCATCAGGTTGACGCAGGCAGCCAGCCTGGCCTCCACCAGCGCGCGTGCCAAGGCCGGCGCGGCCTCGGCGGGAGCAGTGATCAGGACCAGGATCGCGGACATGCGGATTGCGGATTGCGGATTGCGGATTGCGGATTGCGGATTGCGGATTGCGGCGAAGCATAGCGGCACAATGCAGCAGCCACCGAGACCCGTCATGTCCATCCAGATCCGCCCCGCCCGCCCCGACGACTGCCAGTTGATCGTCGACCTGATCCGCGAACTCGCCGAGTACGAGAAACTGCTGGATCAGTGCCAGGCCACGCCGGAAGCCCTGCGGGAATCCCTGTTCGGAGCGCGGCCCTGGGCGGAATGCCTGATCGCCGAACAGCAAGGCCGGGGCGTCGGCTTTGCCCTGTACTTCCACAACTACTCCACCTTTCTCGCCAAACCCGGCCTCTATCTCGAAGACCTCTATGTGCGCCCGAGCGCCCGCAAACTCGGCATCGGCAAGGCGCTGCTGGCGCGTTTGGCCGCACTCGCGCTGGAGCGCGGCTGTGGCCGCTTCGAGTGGAGCGTGCTGGACTGGAACAGCCCGGCGATCCGCTTCTACGAGAGCCTGGGCGCCCAGGCCCAGAGCGAGTGGACCATCTACCGGGTGAGCGGCGACGCCCTGACCACACTCGCGGCACAGGCGGCGACTTAGGGCCTGTCACCCATTGGAACGTCGCTGCGTTGCCGGTCAAAAGCGCGTCAGGCAAGGCGCCTGCCGACGCGAAGGCTGGTTGCCTTCGCTGGGCGGGCAAGGCGGCATGACGCGCTTTTGGCCAGCAACCCCTAGGGGCGGGCTCGCGACACGGTGCCCGAGCGTAGCGAGGTGGGTGCGGGAGCGAGCCCCTCCGGCGCCTCCCGCACCCCTTGCTGCGCAAACACCGTGTCAGCGCCGGACGGTTTTGGGGCATTGCCGCGTCAGCAAGAGTTTCAATAAGCCCGCTATTGCGCACTCTTGCTTCCTTGCACTGCCCCAAGCACTTGGCCTCGGCGCGGCTTGCCTGCGGCCAGCCGCGTTAAGCCGAGTGCGCCTTCCTCCGCAGCGAGGTTCCAATGGGTGACAGGCCCTAAACTGGCGGCAATTCCGCCTTTCCGCCGGCGACGCCGGCTACCGCCATGACCAGCTCCTACGTCTACGCCAGCACCGCACCCGAGCGCGACGCCCCGCGCCGCGCCATCTCCGCCGCCTATCTCGCCGACGAGACCGCGCTGGTCAACAAGCTGCTCGGCCTCGCCACCCTGCCACCTGAGCACGGCAACCTGGTGGTGCGCCAGGCCGCCGGCTGGGTGGAGCGGGTGCGGCGGCTGAAGAACGAGCAGTCGCCGCTGGATGCCTTCATGCAGCAGTACGACCTCT
>SCVA01000055.1 GCA_004297005.1 Nevskiaceae bacterium | reverse complement strand
GGTGAACTTCGACCGCCAGGCGGCGGCGATCTCGCTGGAGTCCGGCCTCTGGTGCCCGTTCAACAGCCAGAACACCTGGTTCCGCCGCGACGTCGCCGCACTCTGCTACCTGCCCTCGTACTGCAGCTTCCGGATGACCGACATCTGGCGCAGCTTCGTGGCGCAGCGCTGCCTCTGGGCGCTGGGTGAGCGGCTGATCTTCACCGCCCCCAGCGTCCGCCAGGAGCGCAACGAGCACAACCTGCTACGCGACTTCGCCGACGAGGTGCCCGGCTATCTCAACAACGAGCGCATCGTTAGCGCGCTCGACGCCTGCGAACTGAAAGGCGAGGTACGCGGCGACCTGCGTCGCTGCTACCAGGCGCTGGTAACGCTGGGCGTGATTCCCGAAAAGGAGCTGGCCCTGGTCGATCTCTGGCTGGCTGGCCTCCCACCGAGCACCGCGTAAGCCATGCGATCGGTCCTCCGGCGTTATTTCCTTTGGGCGGTCGCTCTGGCTCTGATCTTGTTGGCGGGGGAACTACTCGCGCGATATGGCTTCGGCTTGGGCAGCCCGCCCTTGGTCATCGCGCATCCGAGCATTGAGTATCTCAGCCTACCGTCCCAGGACGTACGCCGCTTTGGCAATCGCTACCTCACCAACCGCTATGGCATGCGTAGCGAGGACTTCTCCGCAGACAAGGCGGTTGGTGGATACCGGCTGATGATCTTCGGGGATTCCGTAATCAATGGCGGCGCCCTCACTGATCAAGATCAGCTAGCCACCACAAGGATCGCCAGGCAGCTCCGCATTGATCGACCCGGGCCAGTTGTAGTCGGCAATGTCTCCGCCGGCAGTTGGGGGCCGGGCAACTGGTTGGCCTACGCGCGAGAATTTGGGTTCTTCCAAGCCGACGCCGTGATCCTGGTCATTTCGACGCACGACTACGAGGATGTCCCGACGTTTGGTCCGTTGGATCCCACAACCCATCCGACCCAGGCCCCAGTATCGGCCCTGGTCGAGGGCATGGAACGCTATCTGCCGCGATACTTACCCAAGTTCATGGCAAGAAAGCTCACCGCTGATTCCGCCCCACCGCTGCCACCTCGCGACCGCGAAGAGGACATTCGACGGAGCTTGGCTGATTTGCACGACTTCCTGGTGCTAGCCCAATCCCAGTCCTCGCAGGTCTTGGTCTTTCAGCATTGGGAACAGAAGGAATTGGCTCGCGGGATCGAGAGTATCGGCAACCGAAAAATTCGCGAGGTCTGCGCGGCTCTCAGAGTCCCGACTTTCTCGCTGGCGGAGCCCTTCCGTTCAGCGCAGCAGCGGGGAGAACAACCCTACCGCGACAACATTCACCCCAACGCACTAGGCCAGGCACTGATCGCAGATGCGATCCTCGGTCAACTCAGCCCGAACCGTCTGCCCTAGCCCCTCCCGCTGTCCGACGAAAGGTCTTCCAGAATGCCGCTGCCGATCTCGCGCGCCACCCTCTGCCAGCTGTAGTGCGCCAGGCAATGTGCCTGCCCCTCTTCTCCCATGCGTGCCAAGCGCTGCGGGTCGGCCAGCGCGGCCAGCAGCAGCGCGGCCAGCGCTTCCGGCGTCTGCTGTTCCAGCACGAAGCCGTAGCGGCCCTGGCCGCTGAGTTCCGGAAAGGCGCCGCGGTTCAAGCCGACGATGGGCGTGCGGCAGGCCAGGGCTTCGAGATAGGCCAGGCCCCAGGGTTCGTAGCCGGCCGGCATCACGTACAGGGCGGCGCGGTCGAAGATGTCCTGCAGCTCCTCGGCGCTAATCCAGCCGGTGCCGCGCACGCCGACGAGCCCCTGCAGCTCCGGGTACTTGGCGCCGCCGATCACCGTCAGGCTGATCTCGGGGTCGCTAAGCCGCGCGATCTCCAGCGCCCGCAGCAGCAGCGGCAGGCCCTTATCGGCCGGGCGCAGCTTGGCCACGATCAACAGCTGTTTGCTGCGGTAGTCCTTGGCCGTCTGCAAAGGCCGGATGTCGCCCAGGCCGGTGCCTACCGCCCGCAGCCGCGCCGGGTCCAGGCCGTAGCGCTCGACCATCTCGGCGGCGACGTGCTCGCCGGCGGTGAACACCCGCCGCGCCGCGCGCAGGGTCTGCCGCTCCAGCAGGCGAAAGGCCTCGCGCTGGTAGCGGCCGAGCTGGCGGGCTGCCAACGCGTTGCGCTCCCAGAAGTCGTAGCAACTGTCGACGTAGACGTAGTGCGGCAGCCGGCTGGGCAGCGGCAGCAGGTCGTAGGTGCCCAGATGCAGCAAGGCCGAGCAGCCGGCGGCGCGGGCGGCGGCGGTCGCGCCCAGAGCGGCGCCGGCGCGGCGCGCCGGGCCGTGGATGAAGCCGTGTTGCAGACCCAGCAGGCGATCAAGCTTGCGCAGGCGCGGCTGCCAGCGCTCGGTGGGCTGGCTGGCCCAGCCCACCGGCTCCAGCAGCGCCTGTTCGCGCAGCGCGCTATAGAGCTTGTAGGGCGTGCCCGACCAAGTGCGCGGCTCCAACGGCGAGCCGGCGTGGCTGCACAACAACAGCTTGGGAACGACGGCCAAAAGCGATTCCTCTCAGGCATGCGCGGCCGGCGAGTCCGGCACGGAGCAGGAGTTTTCCGGGGTCACGCGGCAACTGCAAGCTTGCTAACCTTCGCGCCATAACAAACGCAGTCCGGAATTCCGACTCTGCCCCCCTTCAAGAGGAGCCTCCCTGACATGACCGCGCCCACGGCCACCACCGCGCCGAAACGATCCGCGCCGATCCGCTTCTTCGAGATCGACGGCATGCGCGGCTTCGGTGCGACGATGGTGATCCTGGCGCACATGAACGCCAAGCCGCTGTTCTGGGCCTGGGTGTTCATGGACATGTTCTTCGTGGTGTCGAGCCTGCTGATCACCCGCATCGTCATCAAGCAGGTCGTCAACCTGCGCGGCCTGCTGGCCTTCTGGGGCCGGCGCATCGAGCGCATCTGGCCGCTCTACCTGCTCACCGTCTGGGCACTGCTGCTGCTGTCGCTGGCGCTGAGTCCCGCCAACCCCGACCGGGCCTATCAGATCGAGCAGTTCTGGCGCTACTTCACCTTCTCGCAGTACTCCGAGCTGCTCTATACCGACAGCCCGATGTACAAGGACATCTACTTCATCCGCCACCTGTGGTCACTGGCGGTGGAGGAGCAGTTCTACATCCTGCTGCCGATCCTGGTGCTGGCGCTGCGCTACCTGCCGCGCCCGCTCTGGATCGTCCTCTTGCTGGCGACCATTCCGCTGGCCGTGCACGAGCGGCTGGTCAACACCCACATGGTGCTGATCAGCAATCACATCGATGCCTTCGCGCTGGGCAGCCTGATGGCGCTGGGTATGTCCTGGATGGAGGCCAACAAGGCGCGCGTCAACTGGCTGCTGGGCGTGCTGTTCCTGGCCGGGCTGGCCGGTTTTCTGCCCTATGTCTTCGAGAACTACCACGCCAGTGTCGCCGGCCTGGAGATCGACAAGTACGAGCCCTGGGCGGCGACCGCCGGCATCTACATGGCGGTGGCCTGGATCAGCCTGCTGGCGATCAACCGCAACGCCCGGATTCTGGCCCCGCTGCGCTGGCCGCCCCTGGTCTACCTGGGAGTCATCAGCTACCCGCTGTATCTGGTGCACTTCCCGATCACCAGTCTGTTCCCCAAGTACCTGCCGGCGCTGTTTGCCAAGCTGGGGCTGGCACAGACTCCTTTCCTGCTGGTGCAGGCGGCCATGCTGTTCACCAGCGTGTTGCTGGCGCACATTCTCTACAAGCTGATCGACCAGCGCCTGCAGGCCGGCCGCAAGGCCTGAACCCGGGCCGGCTCAGGACGAAGACTTGGGCTTGGCCAGCACCACGTAGATCATCGCGTCGCGGGCGCGGCCCATCTCGCCGTGCAGATGGCGGTCGGTGAAGGCGATCAGGCTCTGCATCAGCCAGACAAAGCCCTTGCCGAACCAGCGCTTGCGCAGCGCCAGCCGCTTGTAGAGGTGGTCCTGCACCAGATGCAGGCCGGTGGGGATCAAGCCGATCAAGCCCTGGAAGGACTCGACCTCGAAACCGGCATCCTCCACCGTCTTGCGCAGGCCGGTGGCGGTCCAGCGCCAGTAGTCATTGGGCTCCGGGTGGTAGATCCAGATGCCATGGGTGGACAGCACCAGACGGCCGTCCGGCTTGAGCAGGCGGCGCGCCTCGGCGAGATAGGCGGCCGGGTCCGGCACATGCTCCAGCACCTGGGCGGAGAGCACCAGATCGTAATGCGCGTCGGGCACCGGCACCTTGCCGTCGTCACCGATGATGCGGTCGGCGTGCTTGTTGCCCTTCAGATCGGCGCCCTCGTAGGTCGCACCGGTGGCCAGCACGATGCCCTCATAGGGGCAGTTGCCGCAGCCCAGCTCCACCGCCAGCTTGCCCGGCCCCAGCCCGGACTTCTGCAAGGCGGAGCGGATGCCCTCGCGCAACTGCACCAGGGTGTACCAACGCCAGTGACTGCGGGGCGGTAGGGCGCTGCCGACGCGGGGCATGGCGTTGAATTGACTGGCGTCCATCGGGAGGCGTTGAGAGAGGTCGTGGAGTGGGGATCATCGCCGCAAGCGAGCACCTGCGGCTAGACTGGCGACAGAACGAGTTCCAACGCACTGCCCCTGGAACCGGCCGACACAAGGATGTGTACAGCGGCAAGCGCCTCCAGGAGGGAGGACGGAATGGAAGCTAGGGACAAGGCCTTGGACGGCCTACGCGGCATCGCCATCCTGCTGGTGCTCGCCACCCATTTTCTGCACCTGAAGGCCACGGGGCCGCTTTCGCAATGGATCCACGCCCTTGCGCGGGCCGGCTGGATCGGCGTGGACCTGTTCTTCGTGCTGTCCGGCTTTCTGATCACCCGCATCCTGGTGGGCCTGCGCGAGGAGCCCGGGCGGGCGCAGACGTTCTACGGCCGCCGCGCGCTGCGCATCCTGCCAGCCTATTACGCCTACCTGGGCGTCAGCCTGCTGCTGATCTTCAGTCTGGTGGAAGATGCCACCGCGCTCGCCGACACCCGCCGCCACCTGCCCGGCCTAATGCTGTTCGGCCAGAACCTGGGCAGCGCCTGGCTGGGCGAAACGGCGCTGCGCGAGCTGCGCCACTTATGGTCGCTGGCGGTGGAAGAGCAGTTCTACCTGCTCTGGCCCTGGCTGGTGTGGTGGCTACGTCCGGCACGATTGGCCGATGCTTGCCTGGCGGTGCTGGCGTTCTGCTGGGCCTGCAAGCTGGCGCTGTGGCTATCCGGCGCCGAAGCCATGAGCATCTACTACTTCACCCTGACCCGCATGGATGGCTTCGCGGTGGGCGGCTTCCTCGCCGCCCGGCTCTGCCGGGGCGAGTTGCGCCTGCCGCGTCGCTACGCGCTGGCGCCGGTCCTGGCCGGACTGTTCCTGCTCGCGGTTTTCCTGAGCCAGCGCAGCCTGCCGCACCGAGAGCAAGCCGGTCTGGGCGCGCTACTGACCTCGGCCACCCCGCTGCTGTTCGGCGGCCTGCTCTACCAGACGCTGCTCAGCCCACCCCGGAGCTGGCTGCGGCGCGCCTTGCAGGTCCGTTGGCTGGGCTTCTTCGGCCGCTATTCCTACGGCATCTATCTGGTGCATTTCGCCGCCGCCAGTCTGGTGTTGCTGCTGCTGCGGCCGCGCTGGCCGGCAGTGTTTGCCGGCAACCTCGGCGCCATACTGCTGGCCGCCTGCGGAGTGCTGGTCTCGGTGGCGCTGGCGCTATTGCTGCACCGGCTGGTGGAAGCCCCGGCGCTGCGGCTGAAAGACCGCCTCGGCGCCACCAGACAACTGGCACTGGGATAGTGAAAAATGCCCGGTCGGCGGATACCGTCGGCGGATACCTGCCAACCGCGTTAGTGTCGCCGTCTCCTTAGCTGAACCCACCATGTCCGCCAAACCCGAGGCCGCTGCCGCCCCTACACGCTTCCTGGTGGTGAGCCCTAGCTATCAGTGCGCGCCCTGGGTGGAGCGCAGCCTGCGTTCGCTGAAGGCCCAGAGCTATCCGCACTTCCGCCATGTGCTGATCGACGATGCCTCCAGCGACGGCACCCTGGAGGTAGCGGCAAGCTGCACCGGCGACGACCCGCGCTTCCTGCGCATCGCCCGGCCGGAGCGGCAATTAGCGGTGGCCAATTTCGTGCACGCCATCCGCTCCGTCGCCGGCGCGCCGGAAGAAGTGATCGTGGTGCTCGACGGCGACGACTGGCTCAAGCACCCGCAGGTGCTGGAGCGGCTGGCGGCGGTGTATGCCGACCCCGAGGTCTGGCTGACCTACGGCAGCCACGAGCTGGCCTACCCGCCGCGCCGCCGCGACCGCTGGCTGCGCAAATCGGTGCGCGGCAAGGTTTACCGCTATCCCGAGGTGGTCAGCGAGCTGGGCTATTACCGCTACTACGATTTCATCGCCGCGCACCTGCGCAGCTACCGGCGCTTCCTCTGGGACGCGATCCGCGACGAGGATCTGCGCGACAGCGATGGCGGCTACCTGCGCTCCGGCGCCGACGCCGCCACCATGTGGCCGATGCTAGAGATGGCGACAGCGCGGCACTGGCGCTATCTCGACGAGGTGCTCTACGTCTACAACAACCGCCACTCGCTCAGCGACAACCGCCCAGGCGCGGCGCGGCGCGAGCAGTTGCGAGCGGCGCTGATCGTGCGCTCGCGCCCACCCTACGCGCCCCTGCAGCGGCCGGCCGGAGCCAGCGCATGAGCGGCGACGACAGCATCGTCCTCACCTGCGCCAGCGACGAGGGCTACGCGCCCTACGCCACCACCATGCTGCTGAGCGCGCTGGAGAACACCCGAGGCGCGCGCTTTCGCGTGCACTACCTATGCACTCCGGATTTCTCGGCGCGCAGCCAGGCGCTGATCCGGCAATCGCTGCGGGCATTCGAGGCAAGGCTGGAGCTGAACTTCATCCCGGTGCCGGACGCGCTGGTCGCCGGCCTGCCGCTGTTCAAGACCATGAAGGCCGGCGAGATCCGGCCGGTGATGTGGTACCGGGTGTTCCTGCCCCGGCTGCTGCCGGACGAGCCGAAGATCCTCTACCTGGACTGCGACATCCTGGTGGTCGGCAGCCTGAAGCCGCTGTGGCGCACCGCGCTAGCCGGCAAGGCGCTGGCGGCGGTGACCAACCCCTTCTGGGACAGCCCGGCGGAACTCGCCTGGGCCAGCCGCTGCGGCCTGGAGCGGCGCGAGGACTACTTCAACTCCGGCGTCATGCTGCTCAACCTCGACTGGTGGCGGCGCGAGGACATCACCGGCAAGGTGATCGCCCACGGGCTGGCCAATGCCGACTGGACCCGCTTCGGCGACCAGGATTCGCTGGTAGCGGTGCTGCACGCCGCGCGCCTGCCGCTGGCGCCGCGCTGGAACGCGATGCGCATGCTGATGATGGCCGACCAGAGCCGGGTGATCTTCAGCGCCGAGGAACTGCACGAGGCGATCCGCCATCCGGCGATCATCCACTTCGAAGGCAGCACCAAGCCCTGGGTCGATCCCAGCAAGCACCCTTACGGCCGCCTGCACGCCCGCTACGCGCGTCGCCTGCCCTGGCCGGTGACGCACACGCCCTGGACCCTGCTGGATCTGGAAAACCTGCTGACCCGGCTGGACTGGCCGCGACTGCGCGCCCGCGTGCGCGGCCTGCGCCAGCGTCTAGCCGCCCACGCCTGATGGAGCCCCGCCCCGTGTCCCTGACCACCGCCCTGCGCGAGCGCCTCGCCGCACCGCTGCGCCGCCTGCCCTGGCTCTATCGCCCCCTGCAGCGCGGCTATCGCCGGCTGGTGCCGGCGCCGCATCCACTGGAGGCGCAGATCGAGGCGGCGCTGCGCGGCTTAAGCCGCGTGTACTTCGTGCAGGTCGGCTCCAACGACGGCGCCCAGGGCGACCCGATACACCGTCTGATCCGCCGCCACCGCCGCTGGCGCGGCATCTTCATCGAGCCGGTGCCCTACCTGCATGCGCGGCTCAAGGCCAATTACGGCGCGGCCAGCCGCTTCGTGTTCGAGAACGTCGCCATCGGCGAAAAAGCCGGCACGGCACGCTTCTACTACGTCTCCGACCGTGCCAAAGAGGGCCTGGGCGAGGAACTGCCCTATTGGTACGACCAGCTCGGCTCCTTCGACCGCGGCCACATCCTCAAGCACCTGGAAGGCCGGCTGGAACCCTACATCGTCGAGGCCGAGCTGGCCTGCCTACCCTTGCAGGCGGTGCTCGACCGCAACCACGCCGAGCGGGTCGATCTGCTGCACATCGACACCGAGGGCTACGACTACCAGGTGCTCAAGCAGTTCGACCTCGCCCGCTACCGGCCCAGGGTGGTGCTCTACGAGCACAAGCATCTGCCGGAAGACCAGCAGCAAGCGGCGCGCGCACTGCTCGCCGGACAGGGTTATGAACTGCGCCGCCGGGGCGGCGATACCCTCGCGATCCGACGCGGACGCTAGGCCCCGTTAACGCGGCAGGCGCGGCGTTAACAGTCCCTAGCCGCCAACGCGCTCGGTCTGCCAGTCCATCTCGGGCCGGAAATAGCCCTTGAGATCACCGCGGAACTGCCCACGGGTGCTGTCGCCTTCCAGCGGGTCGTAGACCCAGAACGCCAGGGCGTTGTGCACGTACACATGGCAGTGGAAGGGCTCCATGGTCGAGAGCGCCACCGCCAGTTGGAAATTGCCCTCGTGGAACAGGTTGCCGGGGATCACCACCACCGTCTCGTAGACCCCGCTACCGCGCGCCTGACCATGCCACTCCGGGTGCAGGTCCACGCCGCTGAGCACCGGCGTGCCGCCAAAATCGTAGAGGTGCAAGCTGGGCATGATCGGCAGCCCGGCCTGCAGCACCTCGTAGCGGATGCGCAGTTCCAGCGGCCGGCGCACGTCGGCCGGACCGGTGACCGGCGCGCCGCCACTGGTCAGTTCCAGCTCGCGCAGCCTCACCACCTGATCGCCGGGGGCATCGGCGGCGTCCCAGGTGCGCCGCGAGCGGAAGCCGCTCATGTTCTCTTCGTAATGACGGATGGCGTCTAGCGTGCGCCCGTCGAACACCAGCCGACCGTGATCGAGCACCACGCTGCGCTGTGAGAGCCGGGCGACGCTGCGCAGGTCGTGCGAAACGTAGAGGATGGTGCGGCCACTGGCGCCGATGTCCTCGATGCGCTGCAGGCAGCGCGCCTGGAAAGCGGCGTCGCCCACCGCCAGAACCTCGTCGACCAGCAGCACATCGGGGTCCAGATGCGCTGCCACCGAGAAGCCCAGGCGCACCTTCATGCCCGAGGAATAATTGCGCACCGGCGTGTCGATGAAGGCGCCGACGCCGGAGAAATCGACGATGTCGTCGAAGCGGCGACGGGTTTCCTCGCGGCGCAGGCCGAGGATGGCGGCATTGAGAAAGACGTTCTCACGACCACTGAGATCGGGATGGAATCCGGTGCCGACCTCCAGCAGGCTGGCCATGCGGCCGCGCACCCGCACGCTGCCGGTGGTGGGCGCGGTGATCCGCGAGAGGATCTTCAGCAGAGTGCTCTTGCCGGAGCCGTTGTGGCCGATCACGCCGACCACCTCGCCCTCCTTCACCTCCAGATTGAGGTCGCGCAGCGCCCAGTGTTCGCTGGCGGCCTTCTCCTCGGCGCTGATGCGTCCGGTCAGGCGCCGCAGCGCGTGGACCCCGGCTTCCGCCGCCTGGGCAACCAGGGTCTGCTGCCGCTTTTTCTTGACGGCCCCGATCCGGAAACACTTGGAGAGGCCTTCGGCCTTGAGCGCGAAATCGGTCGTCATGACATCAAAGCTCGTCGGCCAGGCGCTTTTCGCTGCGCTGGAAATGCACCAAGCCGGTGATGAACAGCACCGTGGCGGAGATGAAACCCAGACCTAGCAGCTGCCAGGGGATCTCGCCGCCCCCGAGCAGGGCGCGGCGGAAGCCCTCGACCACACCAACCATGGGATAGAGACCGTAGAGCGTGGTGAACCAATGGCTCTCGGCGCTGGCGCCGAAACGTTGCGGCAGCAGGCTCAGCGGCCAGATCACCGGCGCCAGGAACATCAGCAACTGCAGTAGATAGCTGGCGGCATTGCGCACGTCACGGAACTGCGCCGCCAGCGCCGCCAGCCAATAGCTGGCACCGGCGGTGGTGAGCAGCAACAGCGCAAGAGGCAACGGCAGCCAGAGCAGACCGGCCAGCGGCAGGCCGCCGGTCATCGCCAGCGATAGCGCCACGAAAACCAGGAAGACGATCAGAAACTCCAGCAGTCCGCCCAGCACCAGGGAAGTGGGCAGCAGCAGACGCGGGAAATAAACCTTGGTCACCAGCGAGGAATTGCCCAGCAGGCTGCTGGTGGCCTTGGAGCTGACACCGCTGAAATAGCTCCAGGGCAGCCAGGCGCTCAGCAGGAACAGAAGATATGGATGGCCATCGCTAGGCAGTCGCGCCAGCTTGCCAAAGACCAGGCTCATCACCAGCACATTGAGCATGGGGCGAAGCACCAGCCAGCCAAAGCCCAGCGTGGTCTGCGCCACCTGCACCTTCAGGTCTTTCCAGACCAGGAAGGCCAGCAGTTCATGGAAGGCCGGCAGCGAGGCGACATAGGCCCGAAGGCGGCCGCCTTCCGGAGTTATCAGAATCTCGGTCTTGTCGCGCAAGGGGTTCGCTACGGCAGGGAGGTGACAGATTCCAGCGCGAACACCGGGCATGGCGCCCGGTCCATCCCGCCTTCGGCAGGCTTAACGCACTCAGCGGCCGGAGGAGCACTCCGGCGTTGAGGGACTGGCAGCGGGATCGCAGACGCTGCCGGTGATCTCGATGCGCACCGGACCGACGCTGACACCGGCCGCGAGCAGGAAGGGCTCGGGGTCCGGCGGAGACAGCGCGCCTCCGGGGAGCGCGGACAGCAGCGTCGGCACACCGGTGTCGCTGGCTACATAAATGATCTGCCCGGCGGCGCCTTCCTGGCTACCCTTGGCGCCAACGACATTGACCCTGCCTTCCTTGACCGTGACATACAGCCCGGCCGGGCCACAGTCCGCGCCGGCGGCGCAAAGCCGCGTGCTGTAGTCGGTCCCCACCGTGGTGATCTCACCGTAAGGAGTCTCCAGCACCACCGAGCCCGGCTTCTGCCGGGCGATGACGCCGGACATCAGCCGCGCCGACCCAGCCTCCAGGCGATAGCGGGCGGCATTGCCGGTCGAAACCCGGGTGTCGAACTGGTAGTGCAGCACTTCAAAGCGGCTGTTCTCGCCCAGCGAGACGACCTCGTCATCGTCCATGCGCAGCACCGCGAAGGAGCGCGCCGGGATGTCGAGGGACTGCTGCAACTCGATCAGGCTGCCGGGCTTCAGCGGCGTGACGATGCCGCTCTGTTCACCCGCAGCCTCGCCACGGGCTTCGACCACGCGACCCACGCTCGCTGCGTAACCCAGCATGGGAACAAGACTAAGGGTCAATACAAGCAGGCTACGCATGGCAGACCTCTGGGAAAACTGCGGCCAGGTGCCGCGACTTGGCGGATGATACGCAATGCTGAAAAAAGCCGCACCGACTGTCATGACCACCCGCCGATTGCCGGCCTCGTTTGGTCCCACCCTGGGCCGGGCCGGCCTGCTGCTCGCTCTCTGCTGCGCCGCCTGTACCTCGGTTCCGGCGCCACCCAGTGTCGGCGCCGTTCCAGACACTTCCGCCACTGCCCTCCGGGCGGCGGCCCTGCCGGAGCTCTTTCAGGCCGCCGACACCGCTCTGGCGCGGCCGCCACAGGCTCTGGCCAGCGTCCATACCGAGGGTCTGCTGCCGGACTCGCCGGTCTACCAGCGCAGCAAGCAGGCCAAGGCCGACTGGTTTGCCAGCCTGGCGCTGGCGATCGCCGCCGAAAACCGCCCCGATCCCCGTTACCGGCAGAAGCTCAACGAGTACTTCGAGGCTTGGGTGGGGCTGTACCAGCCCAGCCTCAACCCCATCGACGAAACCGACTTCGCCTACCTGATCTTCGCCTACGAGCGCGGCCGGCCGTTTCTCGCCGAGCCGCTGCGGCAGCGCACCGAAGCCCTGTTCCGGACCATGGCCGAGGGCTATCTCAATGCCGAAGACCCCAGGCCCACCGGCCGCAACAACTGGCAGAGCCACCGGGTGAAGCTCGCCAGCCTGCTGGCCTTTGCCCTCGACGACGCCGGGCTGATCCAGCGCAGCCGGGTGGCCTTCCGCCATCAGGTCGCGCGCAACATCGAGGCCGACGGCACTCTCTACGACTTCCGCGAACGCGACGCCCTGCGCTATGTCACCTACGGCCTGGAACCGCTGCTGACCGCCGCCCTGGTGGCGCGCGCCCACGGCGAAGATTGGTACTGGTTCCAGAGCCAGGGCGGCGCCAGCCTCAACAATGCCCTGGTCTGGCTCGCCGACTACGCGCAGGGCCGCAAGCAGCACCAGGAATTCGCCCACACCACCGTGGACTTCGACCGCCGCCGCCAGGCCGCCGGCCTGCCCGGCTACGACGGCCTGTGGCAACCGGAAAACGCCAGCCGGACCTACCAGCTGGCGTCGCGCCTGGACCCGGCCTGGATCGGCCTGGCCGAGCAGCTCGGCCCGGCACAGGCCTGGCTGCAGTACCTCTATCCGCGCGGCTGACGCCGGCGCAGTGCCGGCAGCACCAGCAGCAGGCTCCACAACCCCAGTGCGCCGCCACCACTGGCCTCGGCGCTGACCGCCGCGGTCTCGAACACCGGCGCACCCGGATCTGCGATGCGTCCCGGCGTCGGGTCGTGGTCACCGCGGCCGTTGTCGCGCAGGTAGAGCGTCACCGTGTCGCCCTCGATGCGCGCGCCGGTGCCGGTGGCCGGGTCGAAATCGAAGCGGTAGTAGTGGTCGATGGGCAGGCCCGTTTCGGGGCCGAACTTGTAGTAGTGATTGGGCGCGGAACCCGCCGGCAGCCGCAGCGTCACCTGCACCAGTTCACCCGCCGCGAGGTTCTCGATGTCGAAGGCGAACATGCCGTTGCGGAAGCGCAGATTGCCGGGCGCATCCGGGGCCGGCGCCAGGCTGCGGACATTGCGCAACTGGCCGCGGTCGGTCTCGATCCGCACGGCGCGGTTGCTGCTGTCCATGACCTGCGCCTGCGAACCGCCGCTGGGCGGCGGCTCGGCGGCGCTGCTCACCGTGAACGTGGCGCTGACCCCGCCAATGTTGAGCACCGCCTCGGCGCTGCCACCGGCGGCGGCGGCGGTGAGCCGCAGCTGCACGGTCTCGCCATTGCTGATCTGGCCCGCCGCGCTGGTGTAGGCGGCGTCGCCGATCTGGTATTCGCCGCCGCCCACACTGATCGCCGCCGGCGCATTGATGCCGCTGACGGTGATGCGGTTGGAGACCACCAGCGCACCCGCCGCCGCACCACTCTGCGGCAGGAACTGGAAGGCATCCGGCGTGGTGTCGGTCACCGGCGGCTGCTGGGCCCGGGTGGTGCTGGTGAAACTGGTGGCGACATCGCCCACCGTCAGCAGAGTGCTGACCGAGGAGTTGAACATCAGGCTGGCGGTGTGCCGCAGTTGCACGGTGTCGCCGGACTGCACGCTGGCGGCCTCGCTACGGTAGTCGCCGCCGTTGATGCGGAACTCGCCGAACTGCACGCCGATCGCGGTGGCGGCATTGATGCCGCTGATGTTCACCACCTCGCTCTCCACCAGCGCGCCCGGCTCGACGCCGGTGCGCGGCGCGAAGCTGATCGGATCGGGCGTGGTATCGGCCGGCGGCGGCTCGGCGGTGGTGACGCTGAACTCGGCGACCAGATCGGCGCTCTCGGTGCTGTCGACGATCAGCCGGCCGCTGCGGCTGGTTGCCGGCGTCGAGGCACTGCGCAGGCGCACCCGCAGGCGGTCGCCAGACTGCAACTGCCCGGCGGCGGCGGTGTAGGCGCCGCCGTTGAGGCTGTATTCGAGATCCTGCGCCGTCACCGGCACCGTAGTGTTGATGCCACTGATGGTGACGGTTTCGGACTCCACCAGGCTGTCCAGCGCCGCCCCGCTCACCGGCGCGAAGCTGAAGGCATCCGGCGTGGTGTCGGCCGGCGGCGTGCTGCCGTCGCCGCTGGTCACGTTCCAGAGATCGAAGGTGCTGCCGATGAAGGCCGACATCTGGATGCTGGTCTTGGCCGCCGGCGCCGTCACCCTTAGCTGCACGCGGTCGCCATTGTTGACGCTGCGACGCGGATAGACGCGGCCGGAAACCCATTCACCACCGTTGATGCTGATCTCCGGCTGCAGGCTCGCACCCTGCGCCTGGTTCTGCGAGAACACCTCGGCCGGCTGGTTGATGCCGCTGACGGTGACCACATTGGACATCACCAGGCTGCCCGCCACGGCGTCGACGACGTCGCTGAAATCGAAGGCATCGGCGCTGGTATCCGGGTCCGGCAGGCTGGCGCCGAAGGCGGTGTCGATCTGGCCGGCGCTGCTCAGGCGGTAGATCACGAAGTCCTCGGTCTGGTTGCGGGCGCCGCCGCCCACCAGCAGGCCGCCCTGGGCATCGACCGCCAGCGCCAGGGCACGCTGATTCGCCAGCACGCCGGTGCTGGGCATCAGCGCCAGCCCCTGGTCACCGAAGCTCTTGTCCGCCACGCCTTCGGCACTGAAATGACGCACGCCGAGATTGCGCGGCGAGAACGGAGAGTCCCGGCCCAGCAGGTAGTAGCCGCCCTTGCCATCGGACTGCAGGGCGCGGAATTGCAGGAAGGCATCGGAACTGTCGAACAGTCCGGTGCCCAGCACCCCGGCATTGCCATAGCTCTCGTCCAGGGCGCCATTGGCGAGGTAGCGCAACAGCTGCAGATCGGCGCTGCCGTCGTTGGCGACAGTCAGCACCAGGAAGCCGTCCGGCTGCGCCAGCAGGCTCAGGCCGGTGCCGGTGGTGGGCAGCGCGACGATGCCGGCACTGCCGAATGTCGCGTCGGCCTGACCGTTGGCGCCGAGCTTGAGCAGGCTGCCGGAACTCAGCGCCAGCACACTGCCGTCGGCGAGCAGCAGGCCGTCATGGATCACGCCGATCTCGGCGGAAGCGATGCCGCCGCTGGCGAAGCCGGCGTCCTTGCTGCCGTCGGCGTTCAACCGCACCACCCGCGAGCTGCTGCCGGAGGATCCCAGCAGCAGGAACTTGCCGTCGGTCTGCGCCAGCAGGGTCTTGCAGGCCGAGGAGCCACCCGGCACCGCGGCGGCGGACAGCGCCTTCTGCGCGCCCACCGCGTCGTAGCGCGCCAGCACGAAGCCGGTGCCGCAGGCGGCGAAGCCACCGTCGGACAGCAACACCTGACCGAGGCTGCCTGAGAGCGCCGTGCTGCTGAGCTGGCCGCCGCTGCCGAAGCTGGCCACCAGGCTGCCATCGCTCTGATGGCGGCTGACGCTCAAGCCGGTACCGGTGAGGCCGAAGGCGTAGAAGCCCTGGTCGCCGGTCGGCAGCAGCTCGTAGACCGCGTTGTCCTTGCGCTCGAAGTCGAGCAGCAGATGACCCTGGTCGGCCAAGGCCAGTCGCGGCACCAGCAGCGCCGCCAGCAGAAGAGTGGAAAATCTGAGACGCATGGTCGGAACTCCGTGGCAGCGGTGATTGGCGGAAGCGCTGCGCGATGATCTAATCCCGGCACGGAGTTCCATCAGTCCCCATCTGGGGAGGGTTGCCATCAGCATGCACAGCGGCTGGATCGTCGAAGACCACCCGGACGTGGCCCTCGGCCTCGCGGCGGCGCTGCAAGGCGCCTTTCCGGGCATCGCCCTGCGCCTGGTCAACGGCCTGGAAGCGGCGCTGCAACAGCTGCGCGAAGGCTACCGCCCCGACATCGCCCTGATCGACTTGGGCCTGCCCGACGGCTCCGGCCTGGACCTGCTGCGCGCCCTGCCCGCGACAGCGCCCGGCTGCATCGCGGTGGTCACCACCATCTACGCCGACGACGCCCATCTGTTCCCGGCGCTGCGCGCCGGCGCCGCCGGCTATCTGCTCAAGGACGAGACGCGCGAGCGGCTGGAGTCTGCCTTGCGCGGCATCCTCGCCGGCGAGCCGCCGCTATCACCCTCCATCGCCCGCCGGGTACTGCGCACCTTCGCCGAAGCGGCGCCGGCGCAGGAGCCCGACGAGGACGCGCACCTCTCGCCGCGCGAGCGCGAAACCCTGATGCTGATCGGCAAGGGCTACAAGCTGCCGGAAGTCGCCGAAGCCCTGGGCATCACCCGCACTTCCGCCGCCACCTACATCAAGACCGTCTACCGCAAGCTGGCGATCAGCTCGCGCGCCGAGGCGGCACTGGTCGCCAACCGCCTGGGGCTGGTGCAGTAGCGCGCAAAGAAAAACCCCCGCCCGCTCGCGCGGACAGGGGCTTTGATGCTTACGCCCGTGATTTAGCGGAAGGCGTAGCCGATACCAGCGCCGACGATCAGCGGATTGATCTCGACATGGGTGACATAGGCACCCGAGCCGTCGGTGACGTCGGAATCGATCCAGATCTTCTTGACGTCGACGTTGAAGTACCAGTTGCCCTGCAGCGCCACGTCCATGCCGGCCTGGATGGCGGGGCCGAAGCTGCCGTTCTCCAGCTTCAGGCCGCCGTCGAGATCGCGGTCGGTGAAGAAGGTGTAGTTGATGCCGGCGCCGACATAGGGGCGGAAGGTCTCGCCCACCGGATAGTGGTATTGCAGCAGCAGGGCCGGCGGCAGATGGCTGACCTTGCCGAGGCTGGCGCCGTTGAGGGTGACCTCGTGCTCCTGCGGGATGGTGAGCAGCAGTTCCACCGCGATGTTCTTGGTGTAGAACCAGTTGAGGTCGATGTCCGGCGCGATCTTGTTCTCGACATCAACGCCAGTCACCGGGCTGGACTCGGCATCCGGGAGGATGTCGATGGCACGCACGCGGACCATCGTTTCGGCCTGCGCCGCGCCGCTGATCACCAGACCGGCCAGGGCCAGCATTTTCAGTTTATTTGTGTTCATCGCTTTTACTCCGACTCGTGTCAGGACTACGTTGTCCGGAGCAGCACACTAGGGATAGTGACCGGTGCGAGAACTGACCTAGGTCAACTAATGCTAGGGAAAATGCCCTTGAACACAGCCGAAGTCGCCGCGCATTAATCCAGATCAATCGCCGACGCGATTCACGCGCGAAAACACAGCGCGCCGCAGATCAAGCTGGCAGCGGAAATTGCAAGAGCACCTTGGTGCCGCCGACGCTGCCCGCAGTCCAGTCGATGGCGCCACCGAGTTCACCGGCGCGCTGGCGCATGCCGGCAAGACCCTGACCACGAGCGGCCTCGGCAGCGAGGCCGGGACCATCATCGGTAACGTCGAGATAAAGCGTCGCGCCGCGCTGACGCACGCGGATACGTACATGCCGCGCCTGCGCATGCCGCAGGGCATTGCTGATGGCTTCGCGCACGATGCGATAGAGCTGCAGGGCCTGGGCATGATCGAGCCGAGGATCGGCGATGCCGTCCTCCTGTTCCCAGAGCAGCACGCCGCCGCTGGCCTCCAATCGCTGGCGCGCCTCGCACTCGATCTCACCCAGACTGTCGAGCAGGCTGCCGGGCTCGCCCCGGGTGCGGCTGACCACGTCACGCAGATCCTGCAAGGCACTGCGGGCGACATCGGCGGTGGTGGCATCGGGCGCGCGATGGATCAAGCTCAGCAGCTTGGCGCCGAGATCGTCGTGCAGATCCTGGTAGATGCGCTGACGCTCGGCGGCCAGCGCCGCTTCCTGGTTCGCCATTGGCGTCGGCGGCGGCAGCGCGCGTGGCCACCAGCGCCAGGCCAGCACCGCCGCCAGGGCGGCGATGGCCAGAGCCAGCCAGATCATGGCGTCTTCCCGGCCACCATTCGCGCGGCCTGTCCGCGCCTAGCGGTACCGTCGCGCCTCATCGCAGCAGACCGGCCGAACGGGCGGCAAGGGCGAATCGGGTCGGGAGGGAATTCTGCGGTCGGCGACATGGAATGTTCTGGGCAGGGCGCGGCAGCCGGCGCTGGTGATCCGAGGATGTGCCAGCGGCACGGGCTCGGGCAATCCCCGTACCCGGTGGGCGCGATTGATTCCGGTCAATGTCCGAACGCAGCCGGGGCCGCATGCTGTCGTCAAAGGGGGCCAGTCAGGCCCCACCCTTGGTTATTTTCTCAACACCCGAAAACGAATCCGCGCCCATGAGCAAGAACTACCGCGAAATCACCCGTTCGGTCTCGGCCTCGCTGGCCAAGCTGCGGGCCGACATCCCGGATGTCACCAACGGCTTCAGCGCACTGGCGCGCGCGGCGACCCGCGACGGCGCCCTCGACGGCAAGACCAAGGAGTTGATCGCCCTGGCTCTCGGCGTGGCCGCCCATTGCGACGCCTGCATAGGCTTTCACGTGCAGGCGCTGATCCGCCTGGGGGTCAAGCGCATCGAGCTCGAAGAGGCCTTGGGCATGGCGGTGTACATGGGCGGCGGCCCCTCGCTGATGTACGCCGCCGACGCGCTGGCCGCCTATGAAGAACTGCTGGAGTCCAGCGCCGCCTAGCGTCCGTGGGCCCGTCGCCGATTGGGGCAAGACGACGGGAGTCACACGCCCCCACAAGCCGGCAAGGGTTCTGCAGGCCGCCAATGCGAGCCTCTAGAATCATCGGCACCGCCGGCTGGGCTGCCCTACCGGTTCCAACCCGAGTGCCTGCCTCATGAACGCCGCGGACCCGAGCGCCAACCGGGACAACTGGAAACGCATCCGCCGCGAGATGCAGGCCCTGCTCGACTCGCGCGAGGGCGCCAAGGCGGTGTGGATGTTCGTGCTGCTGATCGCCTTCCTGGCGGCGATCAGTGCGCTCAATGTGCTGATGAGCTACGTCGGCCGCGACTTCATGTCGGCGATCGAGAAGCGGGATTCCGCCCGATTCCTCCGCGAGGCCTGGCTGTATGTAGGCATGTTCGCGATCTCCACCGTCACCGCGGTGCTCTACCGCTACCTGGAAGAACGCCTGGGCCTGCTCTGGCGTAGCCAGCAGACCAGCCGGCTGCTGGAGCGCTACCTGCGCAACCGCGCCTATTTCCACATCGAGGAAGGCGGGGTCCTGGCCAATCCCGACCAGCGCATCTCCGAGGACGTGCGCAGCTTCACCACCAGCACACTGTCCTTCGTGCTGATGACGCTCAACGCCCTGATCACCGTGTTCGCCTTCTCCAGCGTGCTGTGGTCAATCAGCCCCAGACTGTTCGGCATCGCCGTCGCCTACGCGGTATTCGGCTCCGGCGTTGCCACCCTGCTCGGCCGGCGGCTGATCGGCCTCAACAGCCTGCAATTGGACAAGGAGGCCAACCTCCGAGCGGAACTGTTGCACCTGCGCGAGAACGCCGAGCCGGTGGCCCTGCAGCATCGCGAGGAGCTGTTGCACCGGCGTCTGCTCGGAAGGCTGGATCAACTGGTCGCCAACAGCCGGCAGATGATTTCGGTGAACCGCAATCTCGGCTTCTTCACCAATGGCTATAACTACCTGATCCAGATCATCCCGGCGCTGATCGTCGCGCCGATGTTCATGAACGGTGAGGTCAGCTTTGGCGTGGTCACCCAGTCGGCGGTGGCTTTCTCCTTCCTGATGGGCGCCTTCTCGCTGCTGGTCACCCAGTTCCAGTCGATCTCCACCTATGCGGCGGTGGCGGCGCGGCTGGGCAAGCTGCTGGAGGCCTTCGATCAGGCCGACGCACCGGAGCCGGCGCCGGTGGCGGTGTACTGCGAACCGGGGCGTCGCGGCCTCGCCTATCAGGGCCTGAGCCTGTACCGTCCGGATGGCGCGCCCCTTCTCAGCTCGCTGAGCCTAGAACTCGCTCCAGGCACCCGGCTGTTGGTCCGCGCCAGTTCCGGCCACGCCAAGATCGCGCTGTTCCGCGCCACCGCTGGCTTGATCGAGGCCGGCGCCGGACGCATCCAGCGGCCCTGCGCCGACCAATTGATGTTCGTGCCGGAGCGCCCCTACCTGCCGCACGGCACGCTGCGCCAGCTGCTGTTGCCGGTGCCACCGGCCGTCGCCCCCGACGACGCCAGCATCCTGAGCCTGCTGGCGCGCCTGCGGCTGGAACACCTGGCGCAGGCCGGAGCTGGTCTCGACAGCGAGCGGGACTGGCTCAACCACCTGGGTCTGGGCGAGCAACTGCGGCTGGTGCTGGCGCGCGTGCTGCTGGCGCGTCCGGCCCTGGTGTTTCTCGACCGCCTGCGGGTCAGCCTGGACTTCGCCGAGCAGCGGCGGGTACTCGACCTGCTGCACGAATACGGTATCGGCTACCTGCTGCTGGGCAAGCCCGGCGATGCGCTCGACCAGTTCGATGCCGGACTCGACATCGCCGTGGATGGAAGCTGGAGCCTGCAAGGACCCAGCGAGCTGGCGGCCGTGGCGGTGGCGAGCCCCGCGCCGGTCTAGGGCTTAGCCCCCAACCGGAGCCGCAGCCGATGCTGGCCGCCGCTGGCGAGCCGCAGGCGCAGGCCATCGGCCGTCAGCGGCAGTGGCTCGCCGTCGAGTTCGGCGGCGACCAGCGCCTCGGCGCAGCGCTCCGGGTTTTCCACCGTGATGTGGTACTCGCCGCCGCTAGCCGGGTGCCGATAGTCCAGCGTGTAGCCCGGCCATTCGTCCGGCACACAGGGCGCGAACCGCAGCCATTGGCCCTGTTCGACGCTCAGGCCCAGCACCGACTCCACCGCCACCCGCCAGGCCCAGCCGGCGGAGCCGGTGTACCAGGTCCAGCCGCCACGGCCGATGTGCGGCTCGGCACCGTAGATGTCGGCGGCGATCACATAGGGCTCGACCCGGTAGCGCGCCTGCGCGGCGGGGTCGCGGCTGTGCCAGAGCGGACTCAGGCGGATGAGCAGTAGCGCGGCGCGCTCGCGGCGACCGAGCTTGGCGAGTGCGGCCACCATCCAGCAGGCGGCGTGGGTGTACTGGCCGCCGTTCTCGCGTACGCCGGCGACATAGCCCTTGATGTAGCCCGGGTCTTCCGGGGTATCGACGAAGGGCGGCGTCAGCAAGCGCAGCAGGCCGGCCTCCTCGTCGATCAGCTGCGCCTCGGCGGCGTCCATGGCCTGCGCCGCACGCGCTGCCGGCGCCGCGCCGGAGAGCACCGCCCAGGCCTGCGCCAGGCCGTCGATGCGGCATTCGGCAGCATCGTGGCTGCCCATCACGCTGCCGTTGTCGTAGTAGGCGCGCCGATACCAGCCGCCATCCCAGCCGGCCGCGTTGACCGCCGCCTGCAGCGCCGCGCGATGCGCGTGGTAGCGGGCCGCGCGGGCGGTATCGCCACGCGATGCGGCGAGCGGCGCGAACTCGCCGAGGATGGCGTACAGGAAGAAGCCCATCCACACGCTCTCGCCGCGGCCCTCGCGGCCGACGCGGTTCATGCCGTCGTTCCAGTCGCCGGTGCCCATCAGCGGCAGGCCGTGGGCACCGACCGCCAGCGAGCGGTCCAGCGCCCGGCAGCAATGCTCGTAGAGGCTGGCGTCGCCGGCCTCGCCGGGCGCGAGGTAGTGCTCGTCCTCGCCCGGCTTCAGTGGCGGCGCCTGCAGCAACCGGCAGGGCTCGTCGAGCACGGCGGCATCGCCGGTCGCGCGCAGATAGCCGGCGGTGACCTGCGGCAGCCAGAGCAGGTCGTCGGCGAAACGGGTACGCAGACCGGAGGCGAGCGGCGGCTCGTGCCACCAGTGCAGCACATCGCCCTCGACGAATTGCTGGCGGGCGTGCAGCAGGATCTGGCTGCGGGTCAGCTCCGGCCACAGCAGGCTGAGGTTGCCGGCGTCCTGCAACTGGTCGCGGAAGCCGTAGGCGCCGCTGGACTGGTAGTAGGCCGTGCGTCCCCAGATGCGGCAGGCCAGCGCCTGGTAGGGCAGCCAGCCATTGACCAGGTGGTCGATCTCCGGCGAGGGCGTCTGCACCGTGAGGCCGGAAAGACTCTGGCGCCACCAGGCGCGCACCTCGTCCTCGGCGGCGCGCAGCGCGGCGGGCGTGCCATAGCTGGCGGTCAGCGTCTCGAAGGCCTCGGCGTCGGCGGCCTCGCCCAGCAGCAGGCAGAACTCGGCGCTCTGGCCGGCGTCCAGGCGAAAGCGCAGGCGCTGCGCGAAGCAGGCATCCAGGCCCTCGCCATGACGGCCATCGAGAATCGGCGCGCGCAAGGCCTGCGGCCGGCGCGCGCTGCCCAGGGGTCCGATGAAGCTCGCGCGCTCGCAGGTCGAATCGCGCGCCTGCACGGTCACGCCCTCGGCGAGCAGGCCGGCGTAGACCACGGCACCGGCAAAGGCGCCGCTGCCGGTCTGCGCCGCGCACAACCAGTCGCCGGCCGGCCAGCTGCGGATCGCCCCGGCCGCCGGCGCCAGCGTACCCAGGACCAGTTGCTGATAGCCGAACAGCGAGAGTTCTCGCGCGACCTTGCCGTGGTTGCGCAGTTGCAGGCGCAAGCACTTCAGCGGCGCCTGGCGCGCCACGAAGGCGGTGACGGTCTGCTCCAAGTCCCCGAGGCGCGACTGGTAGCGGCTGTAGCCAAAGCCGTGCGCGACCTCGTAGTCGCAGGCCGCCGGTACCGGGCCGGGCAACGGCGACCAGTAGCGCCCGTCGCTCTCGTCGCGCAGGTACAGGGCCTCGCCGTGCGGATCGGAGACCGGGTCGTTGGACCAGGGCGTGAGGCGGTTGGCCTGGCTGTTGCGCGCCCAGGTCGCGCCGGCGCCGGTCTCGCTGACCAGGCCGCCAAACTGCTCGTTGGCCAGCACATTGATCCAGGGCATGGGCGGCAGTTGCAGACCCTCGCCGCGCCAGGGCAGATGAATGTGGTACTCGCTGCCGTCGGCGCTCAGGCCGGAGCGCAGCGGCAGGTCTTCGGCAGGCGGCGGCAGCCAGGCCGGCGCGAGTTGCACCTGCGCGGCGATGGCGGCCATTTGCTCCGGCGACCCGGCGACACCGAACAGGAACTCCAGCTCGCGCGTCTCGCCGGGTGCCAGTTCCAGCGTGGTGGCGAGGCTGAACACCGGGTCCAGCACATTGCCGACGGTGCCACGCAGCTCCAGCGCCGGCGCCGCGACATCTCGGCCGCGACCGAGAAAGCGGCAGCGGTCGGTCTCCCAGCGCTGGACCGGTGCGCCCAGGAGCGCATGGAAGAGCGTCGGCCAGGTTTCACCCTGCCCACGCGGGCGCCGCCGAGCCAGCAGCAGGCGGCCGCCCTCGCCCAGCTCGGTCTGCACGAACAGCTTCAGGAAGGCCGGGTGGCCGAGATCGGCCAGGCGTGGCGCCAGCGCAATCTCGATATAGCTGGTGACCTCGATGCGCCGTGGTTGCGCGGAGCGGTTGTGCAGACTCAAACGCCGCCGCTCATGGCTGCCGTCGGCGGCCAGCTCGACCGAGAGGCGGCTGGCGATGCCCTGCTCCTCGCGCTCTATGCACAGGCGCCCGACCTCGGCCCGAAGGGCGTAGTGGCTAGGCGCGCCCGGCACCGGCTGCTGCGCCGCCGACCACAGCGCGCCGCTGTCGGCGTCGCGCAGGTAGATGAAGCTGCCGTGCGCGTCTTCCAGCGCGTCGCCCGGCCAGCGGTTGAGCGCCAGGCCGCGCCACTCGGAAAGGCCGCCACCGGCGGCGCTGAGCTGCAACTGGTAGTCGCCTGCGCGCAGTGTCTGCGCGGCGAGCTGTTCGGGGCTGGGGTTCATTGGGAATCTCCGGGCGTGGTTTCGATGCGCACGCGGCAGGGGCTGGTGTAGTGGTCGAGCCGTACCGACTCGTGGTCGTGCTCGCGCCATACCGCGCCATCGACCCAGACGGCGTGGATGGCCCCGGACAGCGGCGGCCGCAGGCAGAGACTGCCGCTGGCCTCGATCTCGAACTCCAGGCAATGCGGGCCCGTGCGTCGCAAGGCGTAGTGCAGCGGACCGCAGACGGTCGGCGCCGGGCCAAACCGCACGCCCTCGCCGTCCAGCCATTCCGGCGCCAGGCCGGCGGCCAGCACCAGGCCCTGGTCATCGGGCTGTTCGTAGACGTAGAGGCTGCGCAGGGCCAGCAGGTATTCGGCGGCGATCCAGGCATGGGGCAGATCGCCCAAGTGGCCGGGCGAGCGGGGATCGCGCCAGATGATCTCCGGCCACTGGTTCCAGGCGGTGGGCTGGCGCTCGGCGAGGAAGTAGCGCAGCAGTTCCAGCGCCTGCGCGCGCCGGCCCATGCGCACCAGGGCGCTGATGATGCGGATCTGGTAGGGCGAGTAGTTGGCGCCGTCCTGCTGGCCATCGCGCTGGCGCCGCCAGCCTTGCAGGTAGCGGTCGAAGGTCTGCTCCAGCGCCGCCCGGTCCAGCGCCTCCGGCACGCCCAGCAGCTGCACCGCATTGGCGGTGGCGGTGGGGTCGAAATCGGCCAGCTCCAGGCTGGCCGGCAGGTAGTCGAGGCCGCGCTCGACGCGGGCATGCGCCAGCGAGGCGTAGAGGTTGTGGGCGAAACGCGCCTGCAAGGCCTGCCAGCGCTGCGTCAGCGCGGCATCGCCACGACGCTCGGCGAGATACACCGCATCGCCCAGGCCGCGCAGCGCCCAGAAGTCGTCCCAGTAGGAATGCACCGGCTGCGCCAGATAGCCCTCGTGGCTGGCCGAGATCGGCAGGAGGCCGGTGCCGTCGAGCAGGCCGGCGATGCAGTCCACGGTGCGCCGCACCGCCGGCCAGAGTTCTTCGAGCAAGGCGGCCTCGCCGCCGTGGCGCTGGTGGTCGGCGATCAAGGCCAGCCACTGGCCGTGGCTGTCGTGCTCGACCAGCCAGTCCGGGCCATCGCGGTCGACGCAGCAGGGCACGAAGCCATCGGCGCGCTGGTAGGGCGCGTACCAGCGGATGAACTCGCCCACCTCGGCGACGCAGCCCATGCGCAGCAGGGCCGCGCTCATGGTCGCGCCGTCGCGGATCCAGGAGCGCGTGTAGCGGCGCGGCCCGGCCTGCAGTGCCGGGCCATCGCGGCAGATCAGCACATGGGCGCAGGCGGTGCGGGCGACGCGGATCGCCTCCGCGCCCCAGCCCGCGGCCTGCCAGGGCTGGCGGCCCAGCTTGTCGGCCCAGTCGGTCGCGCCCTGCCCGGCCTCCTCCTCGCTGGCCGGCAGTCCCAGCACCTCGACCTTGGCGCTGCCATGCGCAAGCACCTGCAGGTCGTAGCGCAGGGCGCCATTGGCATAGCCGGTGGGATCCAGGACACGGTCGTCCGCCGGCAACTGGCCCTGCGCCAGCATGTCGGTGATTAGGCCCTCGTCGAAGCTCAGCACGCCAAAACCGATGGGCCGCTGCACCACGCGCAGGCGCGGCCGGCCGTTCACGGAGATCACCCCGCGCCGCCAGTCCAGCTTGCGGATCGGGCTGACTCCGCCCAGACCACGGAAGCGCTGCCAGGGCGGCGTCACCTGATACGGCCGCAGCAGCAGAAACAGCCGCGCCGCCAGCAACTCGCTGCCGAGATTGTCGAACTGGTAGGACAGTCGCAGCCGACCTTGAGCCTGCATCTCCAGCTCCAGGTGCAGACGCCAGTCCTCGGCGCTCCAGGTCACCGCCGGCCGCGGCTGCCAGCCATCCTTGAGGCTCTGATGAACATGGACATCGGCCCAGGTGTAGAGACGGCCGCGCAGCCAGAGCATGGCTTCGACGGTGCAGGAGCCGGCATCCAGCTCCACCAGCCCCTCCTCGTTGACCAGGGCGCAATGGCGACCCCGCCCGCTGCCGATGGGCGTCCACAGGCTTTGCTCGCGCAGCAGCCAGCGCGGAAACCGGCCACGGGGCTCGGCCTGGGCGCGGCGATGCCAGTAGTCGTCGATGGAGCGCGCATGGTCCGGCGGCAAGGCTTGCAGGCGCAGGCCGGCGCAGGCCTCGTCGAGTTCCAGCCGCAGATAGCGCAGCCGCGCGTTCGGCAGATAGAGCTGGCTGTAGCGCCCGCCGGCCTTGCGAGCGACATGCAGGCGCACCCAGCGTTGCCCGCTGCGCGAGCCCAGCAGGCGGAAACCGCTGGCGGGCGCCCGCTCCAGCCAGTCGATCCTCACGCCCCCCAGCGGCCGCGTCGCCCCGGCGTCGAGCTGCACCCAGGGCCGTGCATCGCCTGGACTGGGCCACCAGCCGGCCGGCTCCAGAACCTGGGCTCCGGCGTGGCCGGCCTCGGCGCTGGAGCATTCCACCAGCCAGGGCTCGGGTGCGCTGGTGTCGATGATTTCCAGCTCGCTGAGCCAGAGGCGCCCGGAGCCGCCCTCGCCCGCCACCAGCGCGATCTCGATGGCACCCAACTCGCCGAGGTTGCCACCGCCCGCCGGTCCCCAGCCGTAGTCCAGCTCGTGGCTCGCGAGCTGGTAGCGACGCCCACGCGCCGAGGGCTGCTGGGCCTTGAGCACCCGCCGCCAGACGTTGTGCTTGCTGGCGTCGACCAGCTTCACTTCCAGATCATTGGCGGCGCCACTGCCACGCAGGCGGAAGCGCAGCGCGTAGCGCGAGGGCATCGGCCGCCGCCAGTCGCAACGCGCCACCACGAAGCCACCCTGGCCGCGAAAATCGTAGTCCAGTCGCAGGGCCGGCTGACCGGCGGCGCGCACCAGCGCCAAGCTCAGCGATTGCTGCCCGGAACAGATCGGCCGCCAGTCCGTCGGCGGCGCCAACAATGCAGCAGGTTCGCTATTCATTGCGCTCAGTTTCAGCGGGCGGCCCTCCAGGCCGGTTGACCCTGATCAATGGTGCCAGCAGTCGGGGCCTCTAGGCTGCACGGCATTCGGGGCAGGCAATCGGTCTGCTCCGCCTGTGGCACTGCGAGGAGGTCGGGATGGAGTACACGCTGAGGCTGCTCGCCGGTGGCGCCGGCAGTCTGGCGTCCTATCTCGCCGCGCACGTCCTGCTGTGCCTGCTGCCAGCCTTCTTCATCGCCGGCGCGATGACCGCGCTGATCCCCAAGGCCAGCGTCACCCGCTGGCTGGGCCGCAACACACCGGCGCAGCTGTCCTACCCGGCCGCCGCCCTGGCCGGCTCGCTGATCGCCGTCTGCTCCTGCACCATCGTGCCGCTGTTCGCCGGCATCTACCGCAAGGGCGCCGGCCTCGGTCCGGCGGTCACCTTCCTGTTCTTCGCGCCGGCCGGCAACATCATGGCGCTGGCCTACACCGGCAGCATCCTGGGCGTGGAATTTGCCCTCGCGCGGCTGCTGATGTGCCTGCTGTTCGGCATCGGCATCGGCGTGCTGATGGCGCTGTTGTTCTGGCGCGACGACGCCAGCCACGACGCGCAGACCGACCGCCTGTTCGCCGATCAGGCGCGCATGGCGCCGGCGGCGCTGGGCCTGCTGCTGTCGCTGGTGGCGCTGCTGATCGCCGGCACGCTCAAGCTCTGGCCACTCACCGCCAGCCTCCCCAGCTTCGAGCTGCCGCTGGGCTGGGCCCAGAGCTGGCAGGCGACGCTGTTCCGCTGGCTGCCGTTCGACGCCGCCAAGGGCGAGGAGGGCGTGAGCTTTCAGGGCTCGCTGCTGATCGGCCTGCTGCTGCTGATCGCCGCCACCGCCTGGCAGGGTCTGGAAGACATCCTCGAAACCAGCAACCGCTGGACCTGGCTGACGCTGGGCCTCAGCGCCGCCACGCTGCTGGTGGCCGCCCTGCGCCTGAACCCGGTCGCCGGCGCGCTGGAAGTGGTCCTGACCGGCCGTGCGCTGGCGGTGGCACTGGCCCTGGGCGCGGTCATCCACTACGCGCGGCAACTGCCCGCCGAGGATTGGCGCGCCTGGCTGTGGGAAGCCTGGCGCTTCGTGAAACAGATCTTTGTGCTGCTGGTGGCCGGCGTGTTCGTGGTCGGGATGGTCCGCCAGATCATCCGCCCGGAGTGGATAGAAAGCCTGGCCGGCAGCAACAGTCTGCAAGCCAATGCGGTCGCCGTCGGCTTTGGCGTGTTCATGTACTTCCCCACCCTCGTCGAGGTGCCGGTGGCCCGGATGTTCCTCGACCTCGGCATGCACCCCGGCCCACTGTTGGCCTATCTCATGGCCGACCCCGAACTGAGCCTGCAGAGCCTCCTGATGGTGGCGGCGGTCATCGGCCGCACCAAGACCGCCGCCTATGTCGGCCTGGTGACCCTGTTCAGCATCGGCGCCGGCCTGCTCTACGGCGCCTGGGTGGATGGTCTGGGCTGGCCGAGCCTGGTCAGCGTGCTGGGCTTGCTGCTGGCGGTGCTGGCCACCGCGCTGGCCTGGCTGCGGCGGCGTCAGCAGGCGCTATTGCCGGCCTGATCTTTTTGATCTCACTGCAAGGAGAATGCTCATGCTCACCGTCAAGATTCTGGGCTCCGGCTGCGCCAACTGCCGCAAGCTCGAAGCCACCGCCCGCCAGGCCGCTGCCCAGGCCGGCGTGGAAGCGGACTTCGTCAAGGTGACCGACATGAAGGCCATGCTGGCCTATGACCTGATGTCCTCGCCGGGGCTGGTCATCAACGAGAAGCTGGTCAGCAGCGGCCGCATCCCCAGCGTGGCGGAAATCGCTCAGTGGCTTCAGGCCTAGAAGACCGCTCCGGCGGGGGACGAACCGGCGATTGACCCTGGTCAATGGCACAGCCCGGCAGGGCCAATAGCCTGCTTGCCAGGTTCATCGTCACCTCGCAGGCCCGCCATGTTTTCTCCCGCCGTTGATGCCCACTGGGAACTACCTCCCCCCGAGACCGCGCCTGCCCTCGCCTCCCTGGACACACCTGCTGCGGAAGCCAGCGTCGTCGGCACCACCACGGCGCCCAACTGGCAGCCTCCGCGCGAGACCGACGCAGCTTCCTGGCTGGGTTCCGCCGCTTTGCTGTGCTTTGCCCTGGCGCTACTGGCGGCGGCCTTGAGCCTGGCACACCAACGCGGCCGCCCGCTGACGCTGCTGCGATCACTGGGCCATTGAGCCCAGGGCCTCCAAGGCCGTTCGAAACCTAGTCGTCGGTGGCTCCTCGGCAGCGGTCCTAGATCACGACGAAGAAGCCCAGTTCGACGACATCGTCGGTCGGCAGCCGGAAGAAGGTCGTGGCGCGCATGGCATTGCGCAGCAGGAAGGCAAACAGGATTTCGCGCCAGAACGCCATGCCCTCGACCGCGCGATCCGGAATCACCGTCTCGCGGCCAACGTAGTAGGTGACCTTTTCGAGGTCGATGTCCAGCCCGTTTTGCGCGCAGAGACGCAGGCCGGCGGGGATGTCCGGCTGCTCGGTGAAGCCGTAGCTGAGCACCACCTGTTTCAAGTCGGAGGACACCTCGACGAACTTCGCGCGCTGCTCGTCGGCGACGCGCGGCTCGGCGGTGTAGGCCACGGTGAGCAGGATGACCTTCTCCTGCAGCACGTGATGGCGCTGCAGGTGACGCAGCATGTGCGGCGGCACCAGGCCCGAGGGCGTGAAGAAAACCGCCGTGCCGGCGATGCGATGCATCTCGCGGCCGGCCAGCCATTGCTTCAGTTCCGTCACCGGCCGGGCATCGCGGCCCCAGTGCTTCAGCAGCAACTGGCGCCCCCGCGACCAGGTGGTCATCACGATGAACATCAGCAGGGCCACCGTCACCGGATACCAGCCGCCGTCTTCGATCTTGAACAGGTTGGCCACGAAGAACGCGCCGTCGATGACCAGGAAGAACGCGGCCAGCGCGGCGGTCAGCAGCAGCGGCCAGCCGAAGCGGCGGGCAACGAAGAAGGCGAGGATGGTGGTGATCACCATGGTGGTCGCCACCGCGATGCCATACGCGGAAGCCAGCGCGCTGGAGTTGCCGAAGCCCAGCACCAGTCCGATGGTCGCCAGCATCAGCGCCCAGTTGACGAAGGGCATGTAGACCTGCCCCTGCTCCTCGGCCGAGGTCTGCACCACCCGCGCACGCGGCATCTGCCCGAGCTGGATCAACTGGCGTGTCAGCGAAAAGGTGCCGGAGATGACCGCCTGCGAGGCAATGATGGTGGCCAGCGTCGCCAGACCAATCAGGGGATACAGCGCGAAGCTGGGAGCGGACTGATAGAACGGGTCCGACACCGTCGCGGCCGAGCCGAGATACAGGGCACCCTGGCCGAAATAGTTGAGCAGCAGCGCCGGCAGCACCAGCACGAACCAGGCGAGGCGGATCGGCCGGCGCCCGAAGTGGCCCATGTCCGCATACAAGGCCTCGCCGCCGGTCACCGCCAGAAACACCGAACCCAGCACCAGAAAGCCGGCGCCGCCGTGATGCAGCAGGAACTCGAGGCCGTAAACCGGATTCACCGCCAGCAGCACGGTGGGATTGGCGACGATGCCGCGGATGCCGATGGCGGCGAGCGCCAGAAACCAGACGACGATGATCGGCCCGAACAGCGCGCCGATGCCGGCGGTGCCGCGCTTCTGGATCCAGAACAACCCCACCAGGATCGCCAGCGTGATCGGCACGACATAGTGCTCCAGCCCCGGGGCCGCGACGTTGAGGCCTTCGACGGCGCTCAGCACCGAGATCGCCGGCGTCAGCGTGCCATCGCCATACAGCAGGGCGGCGCCGAACAGGCCCATGAGCATCAGCAGGTACCGGCCCGAGCCGCGCTGCGCGTTCCAGGGGTTGAGCAGCGCCACCATCGCGGCAATGCCGCCCTCGCCCTTGTTGTCCGCCCGCAGCACGAAGGCCAGGTACTTGACCGAAACCACCAGGATCAGCGCCCAGACGATCAGCGACAGCAGCCCCAGAACATTACCGACCTCCGGCTGGATGCCATGCGCCGGGCTGAAGCACTCGCGCAGGGCGTAGATCGGACTGGTGCCGATGTCACCGAACACGATCCCCAAGGCACCCAGACTCAACTGCCAGTCGCGCTTTTTTTCCATGCGTTGCCGTCCTTGGTGGACAAAACCCCTTTTGATCGAATTTCGCGGCACGACTGAAACAGCCACCAGCCCGCGATCCTGCCGGAAAGGCTCACCCCGGAGGAGGGGAATGTCGATGACACAGATCAGCGCCGCGCACAGCGGATAACGGGCGGGTGATCGGGGGGCACAAAAAAACCGCCTGGCCGGCGGTCATCGAAGCTGCGGAACTGGCACCACGCAAGAATGGTGGCCGGGGACGGAATCGAACCGCCGACACGGGGATTTTCAATCCCCTGCTCTACCGACTGAGCTACCCGGCCAACCTGTGCTGCTAGCGCTCGCGGCGGCTGTCGGTAGCCGCGAGGCCGCGTATTAAAGCGGCGAGGCCCGCCCCCGTCAAGGAAAACCGGCGGCTTAAGCCTGGCTGGGCGGCACGTAACCGGTCTTGGTCAGCTCGCCGCTGCCAAAGAAATAGGTCTCCAGCTCCTCGCTGAGAAACTTGCGGGCCTTGGGGTCGGCGAGCGTCAGGCGGTATTCGTTGATCAGCCGGGTCTGATGCGCGATCCACTCGCGCCAGGCGTCTTTCGACACCTGCTCGTAGAGGCGCTGGCCGAGCGCACCGGGCAGCGGCGGGCGGTCCAGGCCCTCGGCGTCTCGGCCGAGCTTGATGCAGTGAACAGTGCGGGTCATGAGGCGGGGCTCGGTGATTTTGGGGTCGCGCGGCGACGCGGGCGGCGGACGCTAGCAAGGGCAGTCTGCCCCAGCAAGTCGGTGGGCGCGGCCTGGCGCTCGGCGTAGCGGGCGATCGGCGCCGGCAGGGCCACCACGCCGGCGCTCAACTCGGCCGGGTGGTGCCAGGCCTGCGGGACAGATTCGCGCAGGGCGGCGGCAGCCGCAGGTGCGACCAGACGGCCACGCAGGGGATGCAGGCGCAGGTCGTAGTGACTGAAGGCGTGGTCGATCGGCGTGTCGGTCTGCACCGCCTCCAGGCGCAGGCCGTGACGCTGCTGCAGCGCCGCCGCCCAGTCTTCGGCGAGGTCCACCACCGGCGGGCACCAGAGCCCGCCCCAGATGCCGGCGCCCGGCCGTTGCTCCAAGAGCCAGCGGCCCTGCTCGTCGCTGGCGACGATCAGCCAGGCCTCGCGCTGCGGCCGCGCCTTCTTCTTGGCTTTGGGCTTGGCCCCCGGCAGTTCGGCGGTGCGGCCTTCGAGCCTGGCGCGGCAGTCGGCGGCCAGCGGACAGTCACCGCAGCGCGGCTTGCGGGCGCTGCACAGGCTGGCGCCGAGATCCATCAGCGCCTGGGTGTAGTCGGCCAGCCGGGTCTCGGGCAGCAGGCGCTCGGAGCAGGCCCAGAGCTGCTCGGCCACCGCCGCCTCGCCCGGCCAGCCGGCGATGCCGGCCCAGCGCGAGAGCACCCGCTTCACATTGCCGTCGAGGATGGCGTGGCGCTGGCCGTGGGCCTGCGCCAGGATCGCGCCGGCGGTGGAGCGGCCGATGCCCGGCAGCGCCAGCACCGCCGCGTAGTCGCTGGGGAACTCGCCGCCGTGACGCTCGACCACCGCCCTGGCAGCGGCGTGCAGGTTGCGGGCGCGGGCGTAATAGCCGAGGCCCGCCCAGTAGCGCATCACCTCCTCGCCGGGCGCCTCGGCCAGGCTGCGCAGGTCGGGAAAGCGGCCCAGGAAGCGCTCGAAGTACGGGATCACCGCCGCCACCTGGGTCTGTTGCAGCATCACCTCCGAGAGCCAGACGCGGTAGGCGCTGCGCGGATGCTGCCAGGGCAGGTCGTGGCGGCCATGCTGGTCAAACCAAGCGAGCAGGCGGCTGGCGAAGCTGCCGGCATCCGGCCCAGGCAAGCTCATGGCACGCGTTCCTGCGCCTGTGACTCCAGGCGCTGCACGGTGATCAGGGTTTCCTCGCGCAGGCGTCGTTCCAGCATCCAGGGGCCGAGCACCGGCGCCAGCCAGAAGTCCGGGCGCAGCCTGGACTCGAAGCGCAGCCGGCTGCGGCCTTCTCCGACGGCGCTCACGGTCCAGTCCGACTCACCGCTCTGGAAGTCGCTAGCCGGCGGCGGCTCGGTAACCGCAACGATGCTGCCGCCCTGCCCGCTCCACAGGCTGTGCACCTGCTGGCTGTGGCGCAGCACCTGGCACAGGCGCAGCACGCAGAACTCGGCCTGGCTGACCAGATGCTGGCGCCCGTCGGCGGTCGGGGGCGACAGCGCCTGCACCTGCAATGAGGGGTTCAGGGCAGACAGCGCGGCGAAGTCGGCCAGGCGCGCGTAGACCGCGGCGGCAGGCGCGGCCAGCTCGGCAACCAGGCTCACCCGGTAGTCCGCGCCCTGGTGGCCGATGCTCAGCTCGCGCAAGTCGTAGGGGTAGGCCGGCGCCGCGAGAAAACCAGCCGCCAGCAGTAGGCAGCGCATCCCGCCTCAGGGCTGCGGCGTGCTGCCCGGTGCCGGTTCGGCGGGCGGCTTCTTGTTGCCGCCGAACAGCTTCATCAGGCCCTTGTTGAGTTCGTCCACCGCCTTCTGCTTGATCTCCTCGCGGTGCTCCTGCAGCTCTTCCTTCTTCGCCTCGTACTGGCCGCGCAGCTTGTCGGCGGCCTTCTGCTGCAAGGCGGCCTGCCAGTCGATCTGCACCTTGGGCTTGAACAGATTGCCAGTCAGGCGGATCGGCACCACCACGCCCTGCAGCTCGGCCAGCTCCTTGCCGCCCTGCCCCTTGGCGGTGCCGACCAGGGTCGGCTTGGCGAGGTAGTTGATGGTCTCGTTGGCGAGGTCGAGCTCGCCGGCGCCTTCGAGGCGAAACAGTGGATTCTTCGCCGACAGCTGGTCGGACTTGAGCACGCCGTTGACAATCTTGCCGGCGCCGCGCAGCTCGGCAAAATCGGTGGACTGCGGCTCGCTGCTCGCCGCTGCCGCCGGCGCCGCGCCACCCTGGGCGACGCTGAGCAGGGCCTGGCCGTCGCGGATGGTCTTGCCCAGATTGAAACCCTTGACCGCGCCATCGACGAAGTTGAAGGCGACATCGCCATTGAGCGCGCGCCGCACTTCGCCGACCGTGCGGCCGCCGCTGTGCAGATCGAGGTTCACCGAACCCTTGCCGCTGACGTAGTCCTTGCCGAGAAAGTCCTTGAGCAGCGGCCCGGCGCTGATGCCGCTGAGCGTGGTCTTGAGCGCGTAGCCAGGCTTGGCGCCGGGGCTGACATCCAGCGCCAGATTGGCGTTGCCGCCGTAGAGCTGAGCGCTGAGCTGCTGGCGCTTGTTGCCGCTCTTGGGCGCGTCCAGCTTCAGCCGCACATCGCTGAGCGTCACGCCCTTCAGCTTGAGCTTACCGATGGCGAGCGTGCCCTCGGCATTGAGCTTGTCGAGCATCTCCACCGGCAAGGGCGTGTCGTTGAGATTGGTCTTGGCGGCCTCGGTGCCGGTGGCAGGCGCGGCTGCGGCCTTGGGCGGCAGGTAGCGATCGGCGTCTATGGCATCGAGCTTGAGCGCGAAGGCCAGCGCCTGGCTGCTGTAGTCGCGCACCGCCAGCTCGCCGCTGAGCGTGCTGTCGTCGAGCTTCAGCAGCAGGTTCTTGAACGCCGCGCTCTTGGCATTGGCGCTCAGCGCGGCGCTCAGGCTGGCGGTTTGCAAGGTCTTGGCGTCGGCCATCTCCGGCAGCTTGATGTCCAGGCTGGTCAGCAGGCCGCGCGGCGAGAACGGCGCCACGGTCAGATCGCCGCTGGCGGTCGGCAGCTCGCCAGTGAGCCCGGCCACCAGCAGCTGCTTGGCGCTGGCCTTGAGGCCGGCGAATTCCAGTTGCAGGCCGTCGATGCGGGCGCTGTCCTCGGCCAGATCGGCACTGGCCGCGCCGTTCAGCTTGAGGGTCTGCGCCTTGCCCCCGGGGATGGCGCTACCGGCGGTCTCCAGAGCGAGGTCCAGGCCCTGAACCTGATGCAGACGCTGCGCCAGATCGGCCTTGAGGCTGGCCGCCAGCGTGCCCTTGGCGCTCAGCCGGGGCTGCTCGGGGGTGCCCGCCAGCAACTGCTCGATCAGGAGCTTGAACGGCGCCACCGTCAGCACCCGGCTCTTGCCGTCATAGCCGAGCGCGGGGGCTTCCAGTTGCAGCTTGGCGGCCAGGCTCTCGGCGGGCGTCGCGCCCTCTTTCAGGCCGTCCAGCTTCAGCTTCAAGTCGGAGACCTGGGCGGAACCGCTGTCGGCCTCGAAACGCAGATCGCCCTCGAACTCCAGCCCCGCGCGCGCCTTGGGCGCCCCGGAGTTAAGCGTGAGCGCTCCCTCGAAAGGCAGCGTCTCGCCCGGGCGTAAGCGGCCGAGCTTGAGCCGCAGGTTTTCCAGCGCGTAGTCCTTGCCGGCCTGGGCGTCGGCATAGCTGAGCGCCACGTCCTCCAGCTCCACTCCGGCAATGTCGAGGTCGGTCAGGCCACCGCCACCCGCGTCGGCCGCCTCCGGTTCTTCCTTCTTCTGCTTCTGCAGGGCCAGCAGATCGGCCCAGTTGCTCAGGCCCTCGGCGTTCACCGCCAGCACCGCGCGCAGGCCGGAAAGCTTCAGTTCGCTGGCCTCCACCCGGCCCTCACGCAGCAAGGGCATCAGCTTGACCCCCAGCTCGGCAGACTTCAGCCGCAGCATGGGCTCGCTGCCAAAGCCGGCGGCATTGCCAAGCACCGCGTCGGCGATCTCCACCCTGATCCAGGGGAAGACGCTGAGCCGGATCTCGCCCACCGAGAACTCGCGGCCGGTCTCCTTTTTTACCGCCTCCGAGAGCTTGCCGCGGAAGTCGTTGGGATCAAACAGGAAGGGCAGCGCGACGATCGCCGCGGCCAGCAAAAGCAGCAGGCCGGCCAGGAAGACGAGGAGGAACTTGAGCGGCTTGGCCATCGGACGATCCGGTGCGTAGGGCAAAGGGCGGGTGTTGAGTGTAGCCGCGCAGACTGAACCCCAGCCGTCCGCCGGACCGACAGACCCGGGGGCCGATTGGCGGCATCAAGTAAACTGCGCGCCTCTTTTACCCCTCTGGCCGCCAGCCATGTCCTCCGCCCGCGCCTCCGCCTCGCCGAAAGTCGGCATCGTTTCCCTGGGCTGCCCGAAAGCCCTGGTCGACTCCGAGCGCATCCTCACCCAGTTGCGCGCCGAGGGTTATGTCACCTCGCCCAGCTACGACGCCGCCGACGTGGTGATCGTCAATACCTGCGGATTCATCGACTCGGCCGTGCAGGAATCTCTGGACGCCATCGGCGAGGCCATGGCCGAAAACGGCAAGGTGATCGTCACCGGCTGCCTGGGCGCGAAGAAGGAAACCATCCTCGAACAGTTCCCCGACGTGCTGTCGATCAGCGGCCCGCAGGACTACGCCTCGGTGATGACCGCCGTGCACAAGGCGGTGCCGCCCAAGCACGATCCCCGCTTCGACCTGCTGCCGGCGCCAGGCATCAAGCTCACGCCCAAGCACTACGCCTATCTGAAGATTTCCGAGGGCTGCAATCACAAGTGCAGCTTCTGCATCATCCCCTCGATGCGCGGCAAGCTCGCCTCGCGCAAGGTGGACGAGGTGCTGCGCGAGGCCGAGCGCCTGGCCAAGGCCGGGGTCAAGGAACTGCTGGTGATCTCGCAGGACACCAGCGCCTACGGCGCCGACCTCAAGTACGCCGGCGGCGTCTGGCGCGAGCAGGAATACCAGAGCTCGATGCTTGATCTCTGCAAGGGCCTCTCCGAGCTGGGCATCTGGGTGCGCCTGCACTACGTCTACCCCTACCCGCATGTCGACGAGATCATTCCGCTGATGGCGGAGCGAAAGATCCTCCCCTACCTCGACATCCCCTTCCAGCACGGCTCGCCGACGGTGTTGAAGCGCATGAAGCGCCCGGCCTTCGCCGAAAACACCCTGCGGCGGCTGGAAGCCTGGCGGAAGATCTGCCCGGACATCACCATCCGCAGCACCTTCATCGTCGGCTTCCCGGGTGAGACCGATGCGGAGTTCGAGGAGCTGCTGAGCTGGCTCAAGGAAGCCAAGATCGACCGCGCCGGCTGCTTCGTCTACTCGCCGGTGGAAGGCGCCACCGCCAATCTGCTGCCGAACGCGGTGCCGGAAGAGGTCGCCCAAGCGCGGCTGAAGAAGTTCATGCAGACCCAGGCGCGCATCAGCAAGGCCAAGCTCAAGAAGAAGATCGGCAGCGTCATCGAGGTGATGGTCGACGAGATCGACGAGGAAGGCATCGTCACCGGCCGCTCCTGGGCCGACGCGCCGGAAATCGACGGCAAGGTCTACCTCTCCTCCGAGAGCGCGCTGAAGCCGGGCCAGATCGTCCGCGCCGAGGTGGTGCAGGCCGACGCCCACGACCTCAACGCCGAAGTGCTCGACTAGGACCTGTCCCGCAGTCCGACGCCGGTCGGCCACCGCCGGCCACTGATCCCGCCGATCCGCCTGGCCACGGGTTCGGGCTAGCATCGCTCACGGCTTGGAGCCGGCTGAGCAGCCAGCGGAGGTGCGGGGTGGTCGTCAAGACGGATCGCCTGAGAGCGTTGAAGGCCCTCGAGGCTGCCGTGGCCGCGCCCGCAGACTCGCCCGAGCCGTTCGAGCCCGAGCCCCTGCCGCTGCTCAATTTCGACGAAGAGCAGTTGCGCGCCGAGCGCCTGGCCCGCGAGCAGGCCAAGCGCGAGCAGACCGAGCATCTGCTGGAACGCCTCAGTCTCGACATCTTCGACCGCTGGACCGAGCTCGCCGCCGAATCCGGCCAACCGGCCGTCACCAGCGGCACATCGCCCACCGGCAGCGCCAGCCCCGGCAACGACCAGATCCGCGGCCTGCTGCTGCAGGGCACGGTGCCCGACGCGATCCTGACTTTCGGCGCTGGCGGCTTGATCCAGACCTTCAATGCCGGCGCCGAACGCATGTTCGGCCGCAGCGCCGCCGAGGTGCTGGGCCATCCCATCGCCGAGCTGCTGCCGGCGCGCGCCGAAGGCGACAGCGACCTGGGCCAGCTCGACCGCCTCGACGCCGGCCCCGAGGGCCGCAGGGTGCGCGAGCGCCTGGCACTGCGTGCGGACGGCAGCGAGCTGGCGGTGGAGGTGTCGATCGGCGTGCTCGACCTCGAAGGCCGCCGCCACGGTGCGGCGGTGATCCGCGACATCTCCGAGCGCAAGCAGTTCGAGCAGGCACTGCACCAGCTCAACGACTCGCTGCGCGCCCAGGTGGAAGCCACCCGCCAGGCTCTGGAGCAGTTGCAGCAGACCCAGCGCGAGCTGGTGCGGGCCGAGCGCCTGGCCTCGCTGGGTGGCCTGGTGGCCGGCGTCGCTCACGAGATCAACACGCCCATCGGCATCACCCTTACCGCCGCCTCGCACCTGCACGACGAGGCGCTGCGGCTGGAGGCGGCGGTAGCCGACAACAGCCTCAAGCGCTCGCAGTTGAGCAGCTTCGTGCAGACCTTCCAGCAGAGCGCCAAGCTGGTGCTGGGCAATGCCCGGCGCGCCGCCGATCTGATCCAGAGCTTCAAGCGGGTGGCGGTGGACCAGACCAGCGAGGAACGCCGCCGCCTGCACTTCCGCGAGTATCTGGAAGAAATCATCACCAGCTTGAGCCCGCAGCTGAAGAAGACCGCGCACCAGATCCGCATCGACTGCGATCCGACGCTGGAGATCGACACCCTGCCCGGCGCCATCTCGCAGATCATCACCAACCTGGTGCTCAACTCGCTGAGCCATGCCTATGGCGAGGACGAGGCCGGACATATCGACATCGAGGCGCGCAAGCAGGGCCAGCGCCTGAAGCTGGTCTATCGCGACGATGGCTGCGGCATACCTGCCGAGATCCTGCCGCAGATCTTCGACCCCTTCTTCACCACCAAGCGCGGCGCCGGTGGCACCGGGCTGGGCCTGCACATCGTCTTCGGCCTGGTGCATCAGCAATTGCAGGGCAGCATCGAAGCCCGCTCGACGCCCGGTCAGGGCACCGAATTCCATCTGGACCTGCCGCTGGAAATCCCAGCCGGCGGCGACACCGACAAGCACCCTGGAGAGCACGCATGAGCGAAGTCAGCGGCGAGGACGACGAACTGCTGTTCGCGCCCGAAGGCCCGGCGGCCAGCGAGGAGTCGGGCGAGTACTGGAAGATCCTGATCGCCGACGATGATCCGGAGGTGCACGAGGTCACCAAGCTGGCTCTCGACGGCCTGCGCTTCAACGGCCAGCCGCTGCAGTTCCTGCACGCCGGCTCTGGCCGCGAGGCGGTGGAGCAGGTCGAGCAGACACCGGACATTGCCCTGCTGCTGCTCGATGTGGTGATGGAGCGCGAGACCGCCGGACTCGACGCCGTCGATGCCATCCGCAACCGCCTGCACAACCGCATGATCCGCATCGTGCTGCGCACCGGCCAGCCGGGCCAAGCGCCGGAGCGCGAGGTGGTAATGCGCTACGACATCAACGACTACAAGGAAAAGACCGAGCTCACCGCCAAGAAGCTGTTCACCCTGGTCTACACCGCGCTGGGTCAGTACCGCGACATCCTGCGCCTGGACCGCAGCCGTCGCGAGATGGAGCGGCTGGTCGATGCCGGGGTCACCGTCTTCCGCCGCAAGCAGCCCGACCGCCTGGGGCATGGCCTCCTGCAGCTGCTCGGCAATCTGCTCGGTGTCGATCACAGCCAGCGGCCACCCGGCTATGGCGGCCTGCTGGTGGAACAGGGCAAGGACGGCGTCGCCAAGGTGCTGGCCGGCAGTGGCCGCCACCTTGAGCTGGGCGGCCAAGTGCTGGCGCGGGGGGCGCTGCCGCAGCTCGATGCCCGCCAGTACCAGATCCCCCGCAATGGCAGTTGGCACGCCGACGCCCACAGCTTCATCGCCAGACTCGTCGGCCAGCAGCGCCAGCAGCTCACGCTGTATCTGGAGAGCGACACGCCGCTGCAAACGCCCGAGGCGCACATCCTCGACGTGTACTGCCGCAACGCCACGCTGTCGCTGGACAATGCCCTGCTGCACCAGCAGCTCGGCCGCACCCAGCGCGAGCTGATCTACATGCTCAGCGAGGCGGTGGAGATCCGCTCGCAGGAGACCGGCAACCACGCCCGCCGGGTCGGCGAATACTCGCGCCTGCTCGGCCAGCTCAGCGGCCTGCGCGAGGACGAAGCCGAAGTGCTGCTGCTGGCGGCGCCGCTGCACGACGTCGGCAAGATCGCCATCCCCGACGCCATCCTGAAGAAACCCGGCGGCCACACCGAGGACGAATCCAAGGTGATGCGCACGCACGCCGAGATCGGTGGCCGCATGTTCAGCAGCCAGGATCTGCCGGTGTTCAGCGCCGCCAAGATCATCGCCGCGCAGCACCACGAGCGCTGGGACGGCCGCGGCTATCCCGGCGGCCTGCGTGGCGAGGACATCCACCTCTACGGCCGCATCAGCGCCCTGTCGGATGTCTTCGACGCGCTCGGTAGCGAGCGCTGCTACAAGAGCGCCTGGCCACTGGAGGACATCCTGGTGCTGATCCGCGAGCAGCGGGGGAAGCAGTTCGACCCCAAGCTGGTCGATCTGCTGCTCGCCAATATCGACGCCTTTCTGGAAATCCGCACCCGGCTGATGGATGTAGTCGCCATCAGTCACTGAGCCGCAAGCGCAGCTCGCGGGCGCTGCTGCGGCCGGCGTCGTCGCTGACGCTGAGCTGGTGACGGCCGGTCTGCGTCGGCCGGTAGGCATAGGCCACGCCGGGGGCGGCGCTGCCCAGATAGCTGCCGTCGACAAACCAGTAGAGCGTCCGCACCGCGCCATCGGCGTGGGCCAGCAGAGGGATCACCTGCTGGCCCAGCTGCTCGGGGCGCAGCGCGTATTCCACACCCGCCAGCGGCGAACGGATGCTCGGCGCCTCGCCCGCCGGCGTGGTCGCCAGCAGGCCGCAGTCGCCGGGCGGCGGCGGCGCGCGGCGCGGCATGCCGGCCTGCGCGTAGAGCCGCATCAGCTCACTGGGCCAGAACTCGTAGACCTCTTCGCGGACGACGCTCGCCGGCGTGTCCGGGCAGGCCAACCGGCCGCTGCGGCTATCGACGCGCAGGCGCCGGTGCACGTTGCTAAGGCGGATCGGCGAGACGCCGGGGATGTACCAGGTCTGGCTGCGCTGCGGGCAGTCGGCATTGGGCAGGTCGCCGGAGGCGGTGCAGACCTCCACCCGCGCCAGCCGTGGCGGCTGCGGAAACGCCGGCTCGACCAGCTCCGGTTCGG
This sequence comes from Nevskiaceae bacterium, assembly GCA_004297005.1. Taxonomy (GTDB): domain Bacteria; phylum Pseudomonadota; class Gammaproteobacteria; order Nevskiales; family Nevskiaceae; genus Stagnimonas. The sequence goes on along the minus strand of SCVA01000055.1, from coordinate 15,944 downwards.
CGACGCGGAGGGCGTCGGCGAGATCGAAGAACAGGGGCGCGGCGCTGCGGATGCCGACCAGGGCGGGATTGCTGCGGCCATCGAAATTGCCCAGCCAGACCACCAGCACATAGGGGCCGAACACGCCGGCGGTCCAGGCATCGCGGAAGCCCCAGCTGGTGCCGGTCTTCCAGGCCGGCGTCAGCCGGTTGCGCGCCGGCCGCCACACCGCCTCGTCGGGGCGCGGGTTGTCGCGCAGGATGTCCATCACCATGAAACTGGCGTCGGCCGACAGCAGTCGCTCACCCGGCACCTGTGGCTCCTCGGCGAGCCGGCGCAGCGGCCGCCAGAGACCTCGGTTGGCGAGCATGGCGTAGAGCTGCGCCAGCTCGACCATCGACACCTCGCCCCCGCCCAGGGTCAGCGCCAGGCCGTAGTGGCGCTCGCTGCGCGGCAGCGCCACCCCGGCGTTCTTCAGGAAGCGATACAGGCTGGGCTCGCGCAACTGCGCTGAGAGCTGCACCGCCGGCACATTGCGCGAGCGGATCAGCGCGTCGTGGGCGCTGATCGGGCCGAGGAAGGCGCCGTCGTTGTTCTCCGGCGCGTAGGGGCCGAAATAGGTCGGCGCGTCCTTGAGCACGCTGAGCGGATGGATCAGGCCCTGGTCCATCGCCAGCGCATAGAGCAAGGGCTTGAGCGTGGAGCCCGGCGAGCGGCGGGCGCTGACGCCATCGACCTGGCCGTGGATGCCGGCATTGAACCAGTCGGCCGAGCCGATCCAGCCGCGCACGCCGAGATCGCGGCTGTCGACCAGCAGCACCGCGGCGTTGTCGATGCCCAGGCGCGCCAGCGGCGCCAGGTGCTGGCGCAGGCGCTGCTCCAGCAGGTTTTGCAGGCGCAGGTCCAGCGTGGTCTTGAGCTCCGCCGGCGGCGTCTCGCCGACTTCGGCGAGCAGCGCGCCGCTGAAGTGCGGCGCGCGGAACGGCGCTGGCCGGCGCTGGAAGCGCAGCGGCGCCTCGATCAGCGCGCGCTGCTCGGCCGCCTCGGGATGCACCTGCCGCCAGCGCGCGTACAGGCGCAGGCGGGCGGCGCGCAGGCTGGCGGTTTCGCCAGTGCCCGGCGCGCGCGCATTGGGTGCCTGCGGCAGCACCGCCAGCGCCAGCGTCTGCGCCAGATCGAGTTCGCGCGGGCGCTTGCCGAAATACAGCCGCGCGGCCGCGCCCACGCCCTGCACATTGCCGCCGTAGGGCGCGAGGTTGAGGTAGGCCTCGAGAATCTCGCGCTTGGAATAGCGCGCCTCCAGCCACAGCGCGGCGCCGATCTGGCCCAGCTTGCCGGCCAGACTGCGGGTGTGGCGGCGCTCCAGCAGGCGCGCCAACTGCATGCTCAGGGTCGAGCCGCCCTGGCGCGCGCCGCCGCTGGCGGTGACCAGCGCCGCGCGCAGCAGCGCTGGCGGATTCACGCCGGGATGCCAGTAGAAGTGGCGGTCCTCGTGCAGCAGCACCGCTTCGATCAGCGCCGGCGGCATTTCCGACAGCGGCTGCCAGAGCCGCAACTGGCCATCGCTGGCCAGCCGCAGGCGTAGCAACTCGCCCCGGCTGTCGAGCACCGCGGTCGACAGCGGGATGCGTGCCGCCAGCGGCGGCCGTGGCCACAACCGCAGCGCCAGCAGCAGCGCCGCCAGCGCCAGCAGCGACAGCGCCGCGAGGCGAGCGCGGCTCAAGGCCTGCCCTGCCCCGCCGGACTCAAGGCCGGATCACCTCGATCTGCCCGGCGGCGGCACGCGCGTAGATGCTGGGCTCGTACATCGCCTCGCCGTAAGCCGGCGGAATCTGGAAGCGCCCGGCGGCGGTGGCCTTGATCCGGTATTTGAGCTCGCTGACGTCCTTGCCGAAATCGACGTAGAGCACGGCGCGATCCTCGCGGTAGTCGGCATAGGTCGGCCGCGCCCCGGAGAGCCAGCTCAGCCAGTTGCAGCCGCAGCCGAAATTGCCGGCGTCCTCGCCGCCCTCGCTTTCGCCTTCGCCCTCTGAGGCCTCCTCCGGCACCACCTGCTGCATCACCTGCTCGGCAGGCGCGCCGCTGGGCTGCACGATCTCGAAGCCGCCCGGCAGCAGATCGACCAGGGCGACATCGCCGAGCCAGTCGCGCTCGGTGCTGCGGAACTTCAGATGCACCTCGATCTCCTCGCCCAGCCGCACCTGGCTCACCGGCTTGCCGGCGAGATCGGTGTAGCTGCGCAGGATCTCCATACCCTGGCTGGCGGGCGGCGGCGGCTGGCGGTCGAAACCGGCCTGACTCAGCAGCGCGTAGGCCGGCAGCGGACCCGGGCTGGTCACCCGCAGCGCCTTGGTCGCCTCGCTGACCGGCAGTCGCGGGAACAGCCCCGGCGGCAGGCTCAGTGCCTGCTCGCCACCGGTTTTCAGCAGGGCCTTGAGGCTGGGCATGGTGGCGCTGGCTTCCGCCGCCTGCGCGTAGGCGTCCAGCGCCAGGATGCTGGTGGCGGCGGACAGCGACTGGTAGCGGTTGTCGCGCAGCTCGGCGACCAGATTGGCGACGAACTCCGGCCCATAGGCCGCGAGGCGCTTGGGGAAATGCTTGGCCAGCACGTAGAACAGCTCGGCGTCGGTCGCCATCGCGCTGTGATAGCGGTCGTAGTAATGCCCGGCCTGGCGGCCGAGCTTGACCCGGGCGATGAGCTTGTCCGCCAATGCCTGCTGCTGCATGCGCTGGTAGGCGGCGGCCAGCCAGGCGGCGGTGGCGTCGCTCTCCCAGCGGCTCTTCCAGTTCGCCTCCAGGCGGCCGCGCAGGGCATCGGCCTCGGCGCTCATCACCTGGCCCTGGCGCGTCAGCAGGTAGATCGCGTAGGCGGCGTTGCGCTCCTGTTCGAGGTTGTCGCCGTCGCGGCGCGCCAGCCGCAGCAGGTAGCGGTTGCCGGCCTCGATCAGCTCGCCCGGCGCCGGGCGGCCGCGCTCGGCAGCCTCCAGCAGGAAGTGCTGGACGTAGACCGATACGAACTCCGCCTCGGCGCCGTTCGGCCACAGGCGGTAGCCACCGTCCGGCGTCTGCCGGCTGGCCAGCTCGGCGTAGCTGCCGTCGAGATCGCCGCCCTTGGCGGTCTTCAGCGCGCCGAACTCCGGCCGCGCGGACAGCACCAGCGCCGGCATCGCCATGCTCACCAGTTGCTCGGTGCAGGCATGCGCGTAGTTGCCCAGCCAGGCGGCCAGTCCGTGCGCCAGCGCCAGAGGCAGCGGCGAAACGCTCACCTCCAGCTCGCGGTGCTGCGGATACAGGCTGCGAGTGAGCGGCAGCTCGACGCTCTTGCCCGCCGGCACGCTGGCGGCATCGAGCTGCACCCGGTAGGGCGTGGCCGGACGCACCGACAGCGTCGCGCCCAGCTTGGCGCTGTAGGCGCCGCCCTTGACGCTGAAGCGCAGCTCCGCCGGGCCGGGTTCGTCCTTGGCGCGCAGGCGGTAGCGCACCACCGCCTCGCTGAGCGGCTTCATGCCCAGCGACTGCTGCGTCGCGCCCAGCACTTCCAGATTGGCCGAAGGCTGCAACTGCACCTGCACCGCGGTTTCGCCCTTGGCCTCCTCGACGTTGAAGGCGACGCCAGTGCTGACCTCGAACTCGTCACCCGGCGCCACCGCCAGCGGCGCATTGGGCAGCAGGGTGAAGTCACCGCGCACGGTAGCCCGCGCTTCGGCCTGGCCCATGCCCTGGGCATCGACGCCCACCGCCATCAGCCGCAGGCTGCCGTTGAAACTCTCCGGCACCGTCCATTCCAGGCTGCGTGGCTCAGGGCCGACCGCGACGATGCCGCTCCACCAGGCCACCGGCGGATCGGTCTTGCGCCGGAACGGATTCAGATGCTTGCCGAGCGCGCCATCGGCGTCGCCGCCGGGCGCCGCGCCCGGCATCAGCGCGCGGAACGAGGGCAGCACCAGATCGAGAATCTGCAAGGTGTCGACATCCAGGCTGCGCTTCTGGAAGAAGTACTCCAGCGGCTGCGGCGTCTGGTAGCGCGCCACCTGCAGGATGCCCTCGTCCACCGCATAGACCACCGCGCGGCCGGGGCGCTGGGCGCTCAGCTGCATGCGCAGGGTCTCGCCCGGCTTGAGCTTGGCCGGCGCCTTCAGGCTCAGGCCGTTGCGGCGCGCGTCGATGGACACCGAGAACGGCTGCACGCCGTGGCTCATCGGCGAGGCGTGGATCTCGGCACTGCCGGGGTCGCGCAGGAAGATCACATGCACATAGGCCGAGCCGATCAGATCGGCCGGCACCCGGATGCGCTGCACGCTGGCGGTGGTCTCGGCCTGGAACCACTGCCAGCTCAGCACCTTCTCGCGCTCGATGGTGATCAGGCCGCTGCCGACATAGGGCGCGACCAGGCTCAGCTCGATCTCCTCGCCGGGCGCGTAGTCCTTCTTCGACAGCACCATCTGCAACTCGGCGTTCTTCTCCAGGCTGCGGCTGACATCGCCGGCGCCGGCGACCCGGTAGGGGATGTTGGCGTAGCTCTGGCCCTCGGCATCGACCAGCAGATAGAAATAGCTGCCCGGCTCGCTGGCCTCCAGCTTCAGCTCGGCGCCACCCGCCGGCAGCGCGTAGGCCTGCGCCGACAGCAGCACATCCTTCTGCCGCGACTCGTACTGGTAGCTGCCATTGGGCCTACGCACCAGCACGTTGACGTACTTGCGCTGGTAGCGCTTGAGCTGCAACTCCTTCACCGCGGTGCGCTGCGCCTGCGGGTCCAGCGCCTGGAGCTTGACGCTGCGCGGCACGCTCTGGCTGACGTAGTCGAGATCACCGTCGGCCTTCCAGCCGATCAGATAGGGCAGGCCGGAGACGATCTGCGCCGCCTCGGCGGTGACCCCACGACCGCCGTCGGGCTCAAAGCCGCGGGCGGTGAGATGCACGCGGTAGGTCGCGCGCGCGAAGCGCTTCAGATCCAGCGCCAAGGTGGCCTGGCCCTGCTCGTCGGTCTGGGTATCGGCCAGCGCCTCGGTGAAACCCTCGCGCGCCGCCTGCGGGTCGTTGAAGCGGTAGTCCTCAAAACCGGCGAAGGCCGGCAGCCAGGGCGTGAGGTTCATCTCCGCGCTGATGCGCCGCGACTGCGCCGGAGTGCCGAACAGATTTTGCAGATCGACGCGGGCGGCGAGCGCCTCCGGCGACACCCAGCCCTGCGCACGCGCCGGCTCGAAATCCAGGCGCATCTTCAGCCTATCCGGCTCGAACTCGCGGACCTTGAACCCGAAGCTGCCCAACAGCCGCTGCCCGCGCGGCTGCGGCAGGTAGACGCTCAGGTTGTACTCGCCGGTCGCCGAGCTCGGGCGGCTGGTGTAGGCGAGGCTGTCGAAGCCGTCTTCCGGCAGCGGTCGGCGCTGGTCCAGCACTACGCTGCCGCGCGGGTCGGTGATGGTGTAGCGCAGCGGCGTGCGCGGCAGTGGATGGTCGAAGTCGGCGGCGCGCACGATCACGCCCAGCTCGGCGCGCTCGCCCGGCCGGTACAGGCCACGGTCGCTGAACAGGAAGGCCGACAGCGCGCCCGGCTCGGTGGCCTGGGAAACGCCGCCGACATCGAAGCGCGACAGGTCCAGCGAGGAGACCCGCCCGTCCAGCGGCAGGAAGGACTGGTCGCCGCCCTTGCGGGCCAGCAGCAGCACCGGCTGGCGCTCGCGCTGGTAGTCGCGCAGATCGGGCAGGCGGGCATGGCCCTGCTCGTCGGTGTCGCGGCTCAGCACCGGCTCGCCGTTCTTGCCGATCACCTCGACGCTGACGCCAGCCAGCGGCTGGCCGCTGAGGATGGACTGCACGAACACCTCGCGGCTGCCGTCCTTGTTGCGCTTGAGCACCAGGCCGAGATCGGTGACCACGATCAGCCGGGTGTCGGTGACGCGCGCCTCGTAGCCCTCGCCGCTGCCCTCGTCGCCGGCCACCGAGATGTCGTTGTGGCTGACCGGGTCATGGCCGTGGACGCGCAGGAAGAAGATGCCGCGCTTGCTCTCCTGGCCCTCGGCCAGGAACGGCGCGAGGTCGAGCGCGGTGTACTGCGGCGTACCGTGCGGCAGCGCCGGCAGCGTCAGCACCTTTTCCAGGCGCTCGCTGATGTTGCTCTCGTCGAACTGCCAGTTGTTCCAGTAGGGCGTGGCCAGCTCGCCACCGGACTGGGTGACCAGATGCTGCAACTGGCGCGGCAGCAGGCGGCCGACTTCCACCCGCAGCCCGGGCAGGTCGCGGCTGAACACGCTGAGCTTCTTCGGACCGCCCATCGCCAGCAGCGCGCCCTTGCCCATCACCCGCAGCTCGGGCGGATAGTCCGGCACCTGCAGGGCCAGCTGGCTGGACTTCTCCAGCTCGTAGCCGCCGAAGGACTTCATGCCCGCCGCCACCCGCACCAGCAGCCAGCGGCCGGGCTCGGCGGCGTGGCCGAAGCTGTGCTCCTGCGCGTGCTCGGTCTCCAGCGGATTGTGGTCGAGCTTCAGGGGCTCGCTGCCGGCCGGCGCCGTGGTGCCGATGTTCTCCTGCCCCCAGGGATAGGGCTGGCCAGTGAATGTCTCGAAGTTCTTCTCCCACTCCTTCTGCTTGGCGGCATCCGGGTGGCGCAGCGGCAGCAGCCAGGCTTGGACATGGCTCTGCACCTCGGCCTCGGTGCTGGAATGTGAAAGCGAGAGGGTCAGCAACTGCACCGGGTTGTCATCGACATCGCGGGCGATGCGCGTCGCCAGCTCGCCGACCTGCAAGGCGTAGCGGCCGGGCACGCTGACATCCGCCGCCAGCTCGGCCTGCGCCGCCGGCCCCGGCAGGCTGCTGGCGATGCCGGGCGCGACCACGAAGTGCAGGCGGCCAGACTTGGCCGGTGTCGCCAGCGCGGCGGTGCGTACATAGGCGTTGAGGCGCTTGGCGTCGAAGTTGAGTGTGGTCAGCGGCCGCTCGCGCTCGACCTCTTTTTCATCGGTGAGGCGGTCGAAATAGGCGAGGCTGATGCGGTCTTGCAGCGAGTCCGGATTCACCGGATGGCTGAAGCGCAGGCCCAGAATCGCGGTCTTGTTGGCGGGGTTCACCGGGTCCTGGTCGAAGCTCGCCTCGGCAATGCTGACGGTGAAGGGCTTGCTGTCGAACTCGAAGCCGTAGTCCTTGAGCGTGAGATGCGCGGCGATCAGGCCCTTGCGCTGGAAATCGACCCGGTAGTGGGCGCCCACCGGCCAGTCCTGGCTGGGGGTGAATTGCAGGGTCTTGTCGTCGCTCCAGCGCCACTGGCCGGGCTGGGCCGGGCTCATCCGGATCAGATCACTGGCGGGAGCGATCTCCTTCTCGACCAGATCCAGCGCCGCCGCCGAGGCGCTGAAGCGCAGCACCAGCGGCTTGGGCGCGTCGTTGGGTGCCTCGCAGGCATAGCAGGTGAGCGCCGGCGCCTCGACGCTGAACGTCAGGGTCTGTGGCTGCGGCCGCGACTGCCACCAACGCCAGCCGCCCAGGCCGGCGGCGAGCAGCAGCAGCGCCACCGCCAGGGCGAGGCCGGATTCACGCGGGTGGGCGCGCAGCCAGTCACGAGCCGCGCGCAGCCGGGGCAGCAGCGCGTCGAGCAAGGCTTGCAGCCAGGCCGGCGGCTGCCAGGCCAGCTCGCCGAAAAAGCCTCCGAGCACGGTGCCGAGAAAATCCCTGAGGCCCGCGAAGATCCCCAGCACCACCGTCCACACCGCCGTCAGCACGCGCATTGCGCTCTCCCTGGTTCGCCGCTTCCCTGCCCGCGCATCTTAGGGCGGCGCAGATGAACCCGGCGTGGCTAACCGGCAGCCAGCACCGTCTCCACCTCGAAGCGCCCGTGCAGGGCCCGGTGGATCGGGCATTTGTTGGCGATGGCCAAGAGGTAGTCGCGCTGCTCGGCGCTGAGCGCGCCGACGAAGCGGATCTGGCGGTTGAGCCGGTACAGGCCGTCGGCGTCGACATGGCTGATGGTCACCTGCACGTCTTCCAGCGGCATCTGCTTGCGCCGCGCCACCATCATCACCGTCAGCGCGGTGCAGGCACCCAGCGCGGAGTCGAGCAGATCGTGCGGGTCCGGGCCCAGGCCATCACCACCCTCGGCCAGGCCGACGTCGGTAATGAACTGGTGACTGCCGACACTGATCTGGTGGGCGAGCTTGCCTTGCGGCGCCTTGCGTACGCTGATCATCGAAACTCCGGGGGATGGGATAGACGGGGCTCAGAGCTTATCGCCCTGGCGGCCTCAGGCGCTGATCGCGGCCAGGCGCTCAGGCGTGCCGATGTCCGCCCATTGCCCGGTATGCAGCGCCCCCGAAACCCGGCCCTGCGCCATCGCCCGCCGCAGCAGCGGCGCCAGCGGAAAGGCGCCGTCGGCGCAGCCGGCGAACAACTGCGGATGCAGCAGGGCGATGCCGCTGTAGGTGAGCCGCGGCTCGCCCTCGCCGACCCGGCCATCACGTAGTGAGAAGTCACCGCCGGGGTGCTGGGGCGGGTTGGGCACCAGCAGCAGATGCGCCAGCTCGCCGGCCACCAGGCCGCGCGCGCGTAGTGCGGCGAAGTCGTAGTCGGTCCAGACATCGCCATTGACCAGCAGGAAGGGCGCCTCGCCCAGGAGCGGCAGCGCGCGGAAGATCCCGCCGCCGGTCTCCAGCGCCGGCCAGCCTTCGTCCGAATAGCGCAGCCGCAGGCCCAGGCGGGAGCCATCGCCCAGCGCCGCCGGAATCTGCGCGCCCAGCCAGCCGAGGTTGATGACCACCTCGCGCAGCCCGGCCGCCGCCAGCTTTTCCAGATGCCATTCGATCAGCGGCTTGCCGGCCACCGGCAGCAGCGGCTTGGGATGCTGGTCGGTAAGCGGACGCATGCGTTCGCCCCGTCCGGCAGCAAGTACGAAGGCTTTCACCCGCTCAGGCCTCCAGGCCCAGCGAGTCGAACAGCTTGAGCAGCGGCGCCAGCTCCGGGTAGCGCGCCGCCACCGGACGCACGTAGGCGATGAAGCGCGGGGTGTCGGCGAGGTAGTGCGGCTTGCCGTCGCGGTAGTTGATGCGGGCGAAGATGCCCAGCACCTTGAGATGGCGCTGCAGGCCCATCAGGTCGAAGTCGCGCTCGAAGGCAGCCAGCTCGGCCGGCACCGGCAGGCCGGCGGCGCGCGCGGCCTGCCAGTACTGCCTACGCCAGGTCTCGACGCGGGGCTCCGGCCAGGAGCGGAAGGCGTCCTTGAACAGGCTCACCACGTCGTAGCTGATCGGGCCGTGCACCGCGTCCTGGAAGTCCAGCACGCCGGGGCTGGGCGCCGAGACCATGAGGTTGCGCGGCATGTAGTCGCGGTGCACATAGACCCGCGCCTGGGCCAGTGCGGCATCGACCAGCACCTGGCAGCTCTGGCGCCACCAGTCCTGCTGCTCGGCGCTCAGCTCACGACCCAGGTGGCGGGCCAGGTACCAATCGGGGAACAGCGCCAGCTCGCGCTCCAGCAGCGCCGCGTCGTAAGGCGGCAGCACGCCCTCGCGGCTGGCCGCCTGCCATTGCACCAGGGCGGCGATGGCGTCGGCGAACAGGGCGTCGGCATTCTCGTCGGTGATGACGTGCAGAAAGGTCTGGCGGCCGAGGTCGGAGAGCAGCAGATAGCCCTGCTCCAGATCCTGACCGAGGATGCGCGGCGCGTTGAGGCCGGCGTCGAGCATCAGCTGTGCGACCTGCACAAACGGCCGGCAGTCCTCGCGCTCCGGCGGGGCGTCCATCACCACCCAGCTCTGGCCCTGGGCTTCCAGACGGAAGTAGCGGCGGAAGCTGGCGTCGGCGGAGGCCGGCGCGAAGCGGGCGTCGTCCAGGCCCAGACTGGTGAGGGCAAACTGGCGCGCGGCGGCGGCGCGAGCATCGGGCGGATTGGCGGTCACTGGCGGTGCGGCGGTGGTGCGTAAAGGCGGGCAGTGTATTGAAGCCTTCATCTCGAGTCTGCCCCGCGCCGTTGCCGCCGGAGGTGGCGAGGCGGGATACTGCGCGCCCTTCCCGCCGTCTGGCTTGCCCCCCTTGGCCCTGCTCCGTCGCCTTCCGCTCCTGCTGCTGCTCGGCCTGCCGACCCTGGCGCCGGCCCAGACCGAAGCTCCCGAGCCGGCCATGTGCAAACAGCTGGAGCTGGGCGCGCTGCCGAGTTCGCCGCTGGACAAGCTGGTGCTCACCGCCGACAGCCTGCGCGCCGAGCGCGAGGGCCTGGCCGATCTCGCCGGCTCGGTGCGGCTGCGCCTGGGCGACAAGGAGTTCGTCTCCGACGCGCTGCAATACAACGACGAGCTGCGCCGCATCCAGATCAACAAGGCCTCGCAGTTCCGCAACGAGGACTACCTGATCCAGGCCGAGCGCGCGCAGTTCGACCTCGGCAGCGAGACCGGCCTGTTCGAGAACAGCGAATTCACCCTCGGCAAGGTCGGCGCGCGCGGCAGTGCACGCAGCATCCAGCTCAGCCGCGCCGGCGAGGCCAGCGCCCAGGAGATCAGCTACACCTCCTGCTCGCCCGGCGACGACAGCTGGACCATCACCGCCGGCCGGCTGCACCTGAACCGCGAGGAAGGCCTGGGCACCGCCCGCAACGCCACCATCCGCATCGCCGGCGTGCCGGTGCTCTACACGCCCTATCTGCAATTCCCGATCGACGACCGCCGCCGCAGCGGCCTGCTGTTCCCCTCGCTGGGCAGCGACAGCCGGACTGGCATCGACTTCAGTTGGCCGATCTATCTGAACCTGTCGCCCAACTACGACGCCATCCTCACGCCTCGGTTGATGAGCGACCGCGGCAACCAGGTGGCGCTGGCCGGCCGTTACCTGCTGCCCAGGGCCGAGGGCCGTAGCCGCTTCGAATACCTGGCGAACGATCAGCAGTTCGGCCGCTCGCGCGGCAGCAGTGAGTTCGTGCACAACGGCCTGCTCAGCAGCCGGCTGGCGCTGGAGATCAACTACGCCGAAGTCAGCGACCCCAACTACTTCGAAGACTTGAGCCGGGTGGTGGATTTCTCCTCGCTCACCCACCTGGAGCGCAGCGCCCGCCTCACCTACCAGTCGCCTGGGGCCTACAGCATCCAGGCGCTGGTGCAGGACTTCCAGCCCCTCGCCTCGGCCTTCACCGCGGTGGACGATCCCTACCGTCGCCTGCCGGAGCTGCGCTTTGAAGCCCTGACCCGCGAGGACTGGCACGACACCCGCGCCGGCATCACCGCCCAGGCGGTCAACTTCACTCGTCCGGATTCCGTCGAGGGCCTGCGCCAGACCGTGCAGCCCTATGTGCGCTACAGCCGCGATCTCGGCGCGATGTTCGGCCGCGCCCAGCTCGACCTCAACCACACCCGCTATCAGCTCAGCAACAACAGCACCGGCGACGACAACCCGGAGCGCACCCTGCCGATCTTTTCGGCCGACGCCGGCCTGCGCTTCTACAAGTTCGACGGCAGCGGCGGCCTGCAGCTGCTGGAGCCAAGACTGTTCTATCTGTACGTGCCCTACCGCGAGCAGAGCGCGCTGCCGGTGTTCGACACCGGCGAGACCGACTACGACGTGCCCAGGCTGTTCGCCCGCAACCGCTTCTCTGGCCTCGACCGCATCGCCGACGCCAACCAGCTGACCACCGCGCTGACCTGGCGCAAGCTCGACGCCGGCACCGGCGCCACCCGCCTGGCGGCGAGCTTCGGACAGATCTACCGTTTCGACGAATCGAGGGTGACCCTGCCCGATGCCAGCAGCCTGGACGCCGGCAGCAGCGACTACCTGGCCGGTCTGGAAATGCGCCTGATGCAGGGCCTGTCGGCCACCAGCACCCTGCAATGGTCGCCGGACAGCGGCCGCTTCAACCGCACTGGCATGGCCCTGCGCTACCGCAACGACGGCCTGCGCGGCGACCTCGCCTACCGCTTCCGCCAAGGCCTGTTGGAACAGACCGATCTGAGCCTGTCGGCGCCAGTCAGCAGCGCCTGGCGCCTGGCCGGGCGATTGCGCCGCTCGCTGCGCGACAGCCGCAGCCTCGACGCCCTGGCCGGCGTCGAATACGAAACCTGCTGCTGGGCCGTGCGCGGCTCCTACCGCCGCTATCTGGTCAACAGCGCCGGCGAGTTCAACAGCGGCGTCTACCTGCAACTGGAGCTGAAGGGCTTAAGCCGCTTCGGCGCCGGCTTCGATGAACTTCTGCCCGGGGATGACCGTCCACTGGGAGACGATTGAAGTCTCTCCGTCCGCGGGTCCGGCCGTTCCGGACCTTCGTGCTACCCTTCCCGCCCCCTGGTTTCACCACGTAATCCGCGCAATGTCCGCTCCGTTCCTGTCCCGCCTGCGCCCGTTCCTCGGCTCCCTGTTGCTGCTGGCCGCCAGCGCCCAGGCGGCGCCGCAACCCCTGGACCGCATCATCGCGGTGGTCAATGACGGCGTGATCCTGCAAAGCGAGCTGGATCGGGCGCTGGGCATGAGCACCGCTCAATTGCGTGAGCGCGGCATCACCCCGCCGCGCGAGGACGTGCTGCGCACCCAGGTGATGGAGCGGCTGGTCACCAACCGCCTGCAGACGCAGAAGGCCGCCGAGGCCGGCATCCGCATCGACGACCGCGAGCTCAACGAGGTGCTCAACAACATCGCCGCCCAGAACGGCCTCAGCCTGGCCGCCTTCGCCGACGCGGTGCGCAAGGACGGCCTAGACTTTCTCGCCGTGCGCGAACAGGTGCGCGACGAGGTGCTGATCGCCCGCGTGCGTCAGAAGGAAGTCGAGAGCCGGGTGGTGGTCACCGATCAGGACATCGACCTGTTCCTCGCCAACCGTAGCGCGGTGGACGACACCGAATACCGCCTCTCGCACATCCTGGTGGCGCTGCCGGAAGGCGCCACAGCCGAACAGCGCGAAGCGGCGCGCGCCAAGATCCAGAAGCTGGTCGAGCGGCTCAACAAGGGCGAGGACTTCGCCCAGCTGGCAGCGGCGGAATCCGACGGCCAGCAGGCGCTGCAGGGCGGCGACCTCGACTGGCGCAAAGGCTCGGACCTGCCCAGCCTGTTCGCCGGCGTGGTCGGCAAGCTCAAGCAGGGCGAGATGAGCGAGGTGCTGGAATCCGCCGGCGGCTATCACCTGATCAAGCTGGCCGGCAAGCGCGGCGGTGGTGAGGCGCAGAGCGTCACCGAGACCCGCGCCCAGCACATCCTGCTGCAGGCCAATGCCATCCGTGACGAAGACGCCACCCTGGCGCAGGCGCAGGACCTCGCCAAGCGGCTGAAGGCTGGCGAGAACTTCGACGCCCTGGCCAAGCAGTATTCCGACGATCCCGGCTCCAAGAACGCCGGCGGCGATCTCGGCTTCCAGCCGGTGGGCGTGTTCGTGCCGGAGTTCCAGATCCGCTTGGACCAGTTGCAGCCGGGCGAGACCTCGGCGCCCTTCCACACCCAGTTCGGCTGGCACATCGCCCGCGTCACCGAGCGCCGCACCCGCGACACCACCGAGGAGACCCGCCGACTCAAGGCGCGCCAGGCGATCATCGCCCGCAAGAGCGCCGAGGAGTACGACCTTTGGGTACGCCGCCTGCGCGACGAGGCCTACATCGAGCTGCGCCGCGCCGACGGCAAGACGGCCGGCGCCGACGAGCAGTCCTGAATCGGTGACCGCCGCCGCGCGCCTGCTGCTGACGCCGGGCGAGCCCGCCGGCATCGGTCCTGAACTGGTGGTGCGGCTGGCGCAGGCACCGGTGCCCGGTGCCGCGCTGATCGCCCTCGCTGACCCCGCCGCCCTGCAGCGCGCCGCCCGGCACCTGGGCCTGCCGCTGCACTTGCGGCCCTGGCAGCCCGGCACCGACAGCCGGGAACTGTCGTCAGGCGAACTCTGGAACTGGTCCCTGCCGCTGGCCGTCCCAGAACAGCCCGGCCAGCTCGACCGCCGCAACGCCGCCCATGTGCTGGAGGCCCTGCGCCTGGCCTGCGACGCCTGTCTGGCCGGCAGCGCCGACGCCCTGGTCACCGGCCCGGTGCACAAGGGCATCATCAACGAGGCCGGCGTGGCCTTCAGCGGCCACACCGAATTCCTCGCCGAGCGCAGCGGTGCGCCGCTGCCGGTGATGCTGCTGGCCGCCGGCCAGTTGCGCGTGGCCCTGGTCACCACCCACCTGCCGCTGGCGGCGGTGCCTTCGGCAATCACCGCCGAGCGCCTGGAGCAGACGCTGCGGGTGCTGCACGCCGACCTCCAGAGCAAGTTCGGTCTCGCAGAGCCGCGCATCCTGGTCTGCGGCCTCAACCCGCATGCCGGCGAAGGTGGCCATCTCGGCCGCGAGGAGATCGAGGTGATCGAACCGGTATTGGCGCGCCTGCGCGCCCAGGGCTGGCGGCTGGAAGGTCCGCTGCCGGCCGACACGCTGTTCACGCCCAAGGTGCTGGCGCGCGGCGACGCGGTACTGGCGATGTACCACGACCAGGGCCTGCCAGTGCTCAAGCACGCCGGCTTCGGCCAGGCGGTGAACATCACCCTGGGCCTGCCGATCATCCGCACCAGCGTCGATCACGGCGTCGCCCTCGACCTGGTCGGCAGTGGCCAGGCCGACCTCGGTTCTCTACGCGCGGCGGTGGAGCTGGCCCGCAATCTCGCCTTCAAGGTCCGACCATGAGCAGCCACAAGGCCAAGAAGCACTTCGGCCAGCACTTCCTGCACGACAGCCGGGTGATAGCGCGGATCATCCAGGCGCTCAATCCGCAGCCCGGCGACGCCCTAGTGGAGATCGGCCCCGGCCTGGGCGCGCTCACCGTGCCGCTGATAGCACGGGTGCCGGCGCTGACCGTGGTGGAACTCGACCGCGACGTGCTAGCCCCGCTGCGCGCCGCCTGTGGCGAGCATGCCAGCAAGCTGACGGTGATCGAGGCCGATGCTCTGAGCGTCGACTTCGGCGCGCTGGCGTCGGCTGGCGGCCAGCTACGGCTGGTCGGCAACCTGCCCTACAACATCTCCACGCCGCTGCTGTTCCACCTGCTGCAGTACGCCGACCGCGTCCGCGACATGCACTTCATGCTGCAGAAGGAAGTGGTCGACCGCATGTGCGCCGAGCCCGATACCGACGACTACGGTCGGCTGACCGTGACGCTGGCGGCGCGCGCCGACTGCGACTGGCTGTTCAAGGTCGGCCCCGGCAGCTTCAATCCGCCACCCAAGGTCGATTCGGCGGTGGTGCGGGTGAACCCGCGCCCGGCGCCCTTCCCGCTTGGCGATCTCGCCCGCTACGACCGGGTGGTCACCGCCGCCTTCTCGCAGCGGCGCAAGACCTTGTCGAACGCCCTCAAGACCCTGATGCCGGCCGACGCGATCCGCGCCGCGGGTATCGATCCCGGGCTGCGGGCGGAAACCTTGCCGCCGGAGGCCTTCGGGCGGCTGGCAATGCAGCTCTGAGCGAGCGCGGTTCATCGCGACGAGCGCCGTCGGCCATGCTCCATCTTTAGTCCCCCTCCCCCTTGCGGGGGTGAGGCGGAAATGGGCGAAGCATGACTTCGCCCCGCCGAACGCCATCGGCCATGCATGGGCCGATGGCTGGCCAGGCTAGGGGAGGGGGAATGCGGTGGCGGGGTGCGGTGCTTTCGTCTTGGTCTGCGTGTGTGTGTGTGGTTCGCGCGTTCGCGCTCTGCTGGCGGTGTGCTGTTTGATGTCTTCTTTTCGCCTCTTGGCGACTCACTTTTCTTTGCTTGTGCAAAGAAAAGTAAGCAAAAGAAAGCACCCCCCTGCGTAGCGCCCCCTGCGGGGGTAAACCTGCGATGCTCGGCCCAAAGGGGCCGCTCGCGAACTCGGCGCCCTATAGGCGCCTCAAACATGCGCTCGCTGTTATCCCCCTTTGGTCCTGCGCTTCTCGGCGCTACGAAGGGGACCGGACCATCTACAGCACGGCGGCCGTTGGCCGCCGCAACAACAACATCACCAGCAACCGCAGGCGCGCGCTTCGCTCGCGCGATGTCGGCGTAGCCGACGAGCCTGAGTGCTGTTGACTTACCCT
>SCVA01000054.1 GCA_004297005.1 Nevskiaceae bacterium | reverse complement strand
GTTCGCGAGCGGCCCCTTTGGGCCGAGCATCGCAGGTTTACCCCCGCAGGGGGCGCTACGCAGGGGTGTGCTTTCTTTTGCTTACTTTTCTTTGCACAAGCAAAGAAAAGTGAGTCGCCAAGAGGCGAAAGAAAGCTCGCAGCTACAGCACAGCTAGCAGAGCGCGAATGCGCGAACGCAAACCGCCGCACACCAGCAACTCCAAGCGAAAGCACTGCACTCCGCCACGGCCTTCCCCCTCCCCTACGCCCCTCCCCACAAGGGGGAGGGGAACTTGGGATGGTGCATGGGCAATGGCGTTCGCCGGGGCAGGCGGCAGACGCGCCAGCTACCGCCCGGCAATCTCCGGCGTCAACGCCGCCACATCCGCCAGCGAAGTCAGCCCCTCCATCGCCTTCCGCGCACCGGCCAGCCGCAGCGGCACCATTCCTGACTTCAGCGCCTGTCGTTGCAAGGCCAGGCTGTCGCTGCTGCCATCGATGGCGGTGCGCAGCGCCTCGTCGATGGTGAGAATCTCGTAGAGGCCGACCCGCCCCAGGTAGCCGGTCTCGCGGCACTCCAGGCAGCCCACCGGCTCCTGCACGGCGCCGGGTGCGGGGTAGGGCAAGAGGCCGCCGGTGAGGCGCTGCCAGTCGGTGGCGCTGACCGTGGCGGGCCGCTTGCAGTGCGGGCAGAGCCGACGCACCAGACGCTGCGCCATCACCCCCAGCACGGTGGCCTTGATCAGGTACGGCGGCACGCCCAAGTCGAGCATGCGGATGATCGCGCTGGGCGCGTCGTTGGTGTGCAGGGTGGAGAGCACCAGATGGCCGGTGAGCGCGGCCTGGATGGCGTTCTCGGCGGTGTCGAGATCGCGGATCTCGCCGACCATGATGATGTCCGGGTCCTGGCGCAGCAGGGCGCGCAGGCCGTCGGCGAAGCCGAGGTTGATGTTGGCCTGCACCTGCATTTGGTTGAAGCTGGGCTCGACCATCTCGATCGGGTCTTCGATGGTGCAGACGTTCACCTCCGGCGAAGCCAGCAGCTTGAGCGTCGAGTACAGCGTCGTGGTCTTGCCCGAGCCGGTGGGGCCGGTGACCAGGATGATGCCGTGCGGCTGTTCGATGAGGGTCCGCCACTTGGCCTCGTCGCTGCTGCCGAAGCCGAGCGCGGCGAAGTCCTTGACCAATACCTCGGGGTCGAAGATGCGCAACACCAGCTTCTCGCCAAAGGCGGTGGGCAGGCTGGACACGCGCAACTCCACCTCGCGGCCATCGGGCGAGCGGATCTTCAGGCGGCCGTCCTGGGGCTTGCGCTTCTCGGCCAGGTCCATGCGCGAGAGGATCTTCAGCCGCGAGGTCACCGCCGGCATCACCGCCGCCGGCACCTGGTAGACCTCGTGCAGCACGCCGTCAATGCGGAAGCGCACATTGCCCTGCTCGCGGCGCGGCTCCAGGTGGATGTCGCTGGCGCGCTGGTCGAAGGCGTATTGCAGCAGCCAGTCGACGATGCCGACGATGTGCTGGTCGTCGGCGGTGAGCGTGCCGAGCTTGCCCAGTTCGGTGAGCTGTTCGAGGTTCTGCAGGCCGCCGCCGCGGCCCTGCTGGCTGGCGCTGGCTTTCACCGAGCGGGCGAGCGCGTAGAACTCGACCAGATAGCGCTCGATGTCGCGCGGGCTGGACAGCACCGGCCTGATGGTCTGCTTCAGGCGCGGCGCCAGTTCCTGCAGCCATTCCCGGGCATAGGGATCGGCGACCGCAATCACCACCTCGGTGGGCGTCACCTTCAGCGGCAGGATCTTGGCCCGCGCCGCGTAGGCGTAGGGAATCAGCTGGGTGACCTTGGCGACCTCGATGCTGAGCGGATCGATGCGCAGATAGGGCAGGCCGCTACGCGCCGCCAGCCAGTGGCCGAGGGCTTCCAGCGTCAGCTTGCGCTGTGGCTCGCTGGCATGGCTGAACTCGGCGTCGGCGATCACCGCCAGCGGCGGTTGCGGGGTGTTTTCCGGCACCCGTACCAGGAGCTTGGCGACCTGGGCGGGGCTGAGCCAGCCGTCAGCGACCAGGGCGTCGAGGACGTAGCGCAGGCTCAGGCGTAAGGGGACGGCGGCGGTCATGGCCAAACCTTAGCACCCGGCCCGGTGCGCGGTTAAGCTCGGCCCATACCAACAAACCGTTGACCCGTTCGGAGGAGTACCGATGGAAGCGGACTATGTGATCGTCGGCGGCGGTTCCGCCGGCTGTGTGCTGGCCAATCGCTTAAGCGCCGACGGGCGCTTCCAGGTGGTGCTGATCGAGGCGGGGCCGCCCGACACCAGTCCTTTCATTCACATGCCGGCCGGCATCATTCCGGTGATCCGCAGCGACACCTACAACTGGAAGTACTGGACCGCGCCCGAGCCCAACATGGGCAACCGGCCGATGCACTGGCCGCGCGGCCGCACCCTGGGCGGCAGCAGTTCGATCAACGCCATGTGCTACATCCGTGGCCACGCCTGGGACTATGACCACTGGGCCAGCCTGGGTTGCAAGGGTTGGAGCTACGCCGACGTGCTGCCGGTGTTCCGGCGCCTGGAAAACTACGAGCCCTGCGATGGTGAGCCGGACGCCTACCACGGCGTCGGCGGCCCGCTCAACGTCGCCCGGGCGCGCTATCTGAACCCTCTGATGCGGGCCTTCGTACAGGCGGCGCAGCAGGCCGGGCATCCTCTCAGCGCCGACTTCAACGGCGCCACGCAGGAAGGCGTGGGCTATTACGACGTGATGCAGAAGGGCGGCGAGCGCTGCAGCAACGCCCGCGCCTATCTGGAGCCGGCGAAGTCGCGCGCCAATCTCAGCATCCTCACCGAGGCCCAGGTCACCGGTGTGCGCTTCGAGGACAAACGGGCGGTGGCGGTGCAGATGCGCAATGCTCCGGGCGAGGTGCGGGCCCGGCGCGAGGTGATCTTGAGCGCGGGCGCGGTCGGCTCGCCGCAGTTGCTGCTGCTCTCCGGCATCGGCCCCGCCGCCCATCTGCGGGAGATGGAGGTGCCGCTGGTGCAGGAGCTGCCCGGCGTCGGCGAGAACCTGCAGGACCACCTCGACCTCGCCATCACCGTGCAGGAAAAGACCCGCCACGCGGTCTCGCTCAACCCGTTGGGCCTGCCGCGCTCACTGAAGTCGCTCTGGCAGTACCTGCGCCACCGCCAGGGCGAGATGACCAGCAACTTCGCCCAGGCCGGCGGCTTTCTGCGCAGCGGCCCGGAGGAAGCGATCCCCGACGTGCAACTGCATTTTGTGCCCTTCGTGTACTCCAACCACGGTCAGGATTTGATGCCGATCATCCGCTACTGGGGCTATACGCTGATGGCCTGCGATCTGCGGCCCAGGAGCCGTGGCCGGATCAGCCTGGCCAGCCGCGACCCACTGGCGCACCCGAAGATCGAGGCGCGCTATCTGCAGCATGAGAGCGAGATGCAGCGGCTGCTGCGGGCACTGCGCCTGGGGCGTGAGATCCTGGCGCAGCCGGCGTTCGCGCCGCACCGGGGCCGCGAGCAGATGCCGGGCGACGGGGTGCTGAGCGAGGAAGCCCTGCGCGAGTGGATACGCCAGAAGGCCGAGACCATCTATCACCCGGTCGGCACCTGTAAGATGGGCGTCGACGACATGGCGGTTGTTGACCTGCGCCTGAAGGTGCGCGGCGTCGAGGGTCTGAGGGTGGTGGATGCCTCCATCATGCCGACCCTGATCGGCGGCAACACCAATGCGCCTACCACCATGATCGCCGAGAAGGGGGCCGAAGCCATCCTGGCCGACGCCGCCTGAAGCCCGCGCCAACGATCCAGGACATGCTGATGAGAGGTTTCCCCCCCGCGAGTGCCGCCTTGCTCGCCGCCCTGACCCTGACCGCCTGCGCGCAGGTGACGCCGGTTGCCGAAGGGGTGGCGCAGCTGCCACGCAAGGCAGTGGAGGGCACGGTGGATTTTCTCGAGTTCGTGTTCGAGCGCCCGGAGCTGTCGGTGGAAGTTCTGGAAGTGGCGCGCCTGCAGCAGTGCAACAGCAGCGGCCGTGAAGCCAGTCTGGAGATGCTGGCTGGCCCGGCCGCCGTGGTCGGCTGGGAGGAGGCCCGCGCGCTGCAGTTCACGCCCAAGTCCGGCGAGCTGCTGCCTGGGCTCTACGCGGTCGCCGAAATGGGCGAGCGCAACACCGGTGGCTACGCCCTGCTGGTCAGCCGCAAGGCGGCGGTGAAGGACGACGCCCTGTATCTGAAGGCCACCTTCCTCAGTCCCTCCACTGCCGGCATGGCCAGCCAGCAGCTCACCAGCCCCTGCGTGCTGGTGGCGCTGCCCGGGCAGGCCGAGTTCCACCGGCTGGTGCTGGTCGACCAGAACAATCAGCCGCGTGCCAGCTGGTCGCCGCTGGCGCCCAAGTAAGTAAGGAGACGCCATGCTGGGTTTCCTGCCCGCGCCGCTGACCGGCGCCCTGATCGGAGTGCTGTTCGCGCTCAACACCATCTTCTGGTCGATCCCGGTCTACTTCTTCTCCCTGCTCAAGCTGCTGACCCCGAAAGGCCCGCTGCGGCGGGCGATGGCGCGCTGCGCCGATTTCTCCGCGCAGACCTGGGTGGGCTGCAATTCGGTGCTGACCGACTGGCTGCTGCCGACCCGCTTTGAAGTGCGTGGTGTGGAGCATCTGAATCTGCGCGGCCAATACTTCATCTGCAGCAACCACCAGACCTGGAACGACATCCATGTGCTGCAGAAGACCTTCCACGGCAAGGCGCCGTTCTTCAAGTTCTTCCTGAAGCAGGAGCTGATCTGGGTGCCGGTGCTGGGACTGGCCTGGTGGGGGCTCGATTTCCCGTTCATGAAGCGCTACACGCAGGAGCAGATCGCCCGCAATCCGGCCTTGCGCGGCAAGGATGTGGAGACCACTCGCAAGGCCTGCGAGAAGTTCGCCGATCTGCCGGTGGCGATCTTCAATTTTCTGGAAGGCACCCGCTTTACCCAGGCCAAGCACGACCGCCAGCAGTCGCCCTATCGCTACCTGCTCAAGCCCAAGGCGGGCGGCTTCGCCTTCACCCTGGCGGCTATGGGCGAGCGGCTGCACGCCATGCTCGACGTCACCATCGTCTACCCCGAGGGCGCCCAGCAGTTCTGGGATTTCCTCTGCGGGCGGGTCAAGCGGGTGATCGTCGACGTGCGCCAGTTGCAGATCCCCGCCGAATTCTTCCACGGCGACTACGAGGCCGATCCGGTGTTCCGCGGGCGCGTGCAGGACTGGGTTGGGCAACTCTGGGCCGACAAGGATCAGCGCATTGCCCGTCTGCTAGCGCAGTGCGCCTAAACAGGTGACAAGGCCCTAGTCCCGAGCGGCCGCCCCGCGCCGTCGAATCAGGCTGGTCAGCGCCAGCAGCAGGATCATCATCGGCGAGGAACCGCCGCCTGAGCTGCCAGTCTCCTCCGGCTTGGCGCCACTGCTGCTTCCCGAACTACTGCCTGAACTACTGCCGGAGCCCGAACTGCCGCCGCTGGAGGAGCCACTGCTGCTGGCGGTGATGGGGAAATCGGCATCGGAAATATCGAAGAAAACGTTGTCGCTGCATTTCAGCTTGAGTCGCGCCGCCTCGGCCTGAGTCGTGCTCGGCAGCGTGACGGTGACGTTGCCCTCATTGGCCACTTGCGCCAAGTTCAGCGGGAAACTTTCCCCTCCATCCGTCGACAACAGCACATCGACCTTGGCGCAGGACACGGGCGGCTGGTTGGTGTTGGCGACGTCCCAGGTGATGGCGAAACTGTCGCCGCCCTGGCGCGATGTCGGATCGTTGGGACTAGTGATCCTGAACGGTCCGGCGCTGTCGGTGACCTTGAATTTCAGATCGGCGCTGGCGACCCCGCCGGCCGAAGGGGCTATCCGCATGTCGCGTACGGTGAACCGGAAGTTCAGTTCCCTGCTCACCGCGGGAAGAATTTCGCCGATGGTGTGGACATTGCCGAGAATGTCGGAGAGCTGCGGAAACACCCGGGTCGGCGAGGCGCTGGGCGGAAAGGAGCGGAACAGTGGCGCCGTCGCATCGGGGGCATCCGGCGCGCCGGCCGCGCCGAGGTCGAACTGCTCCCAGTGGTAGCGCAGGCTGTCGCCGTCGGGATCGCTACCGAGGCCGGTCAGTTCAAACGGTGTCTGCATCGGGATGGTGAAGTCGCCGGCGGGTGTTTCGGCCACCGGAGCATGGTTGCCGCTGTCGCTGGCCGAGCCGCAGTTGGCTCCGCCGTCCTCGTGGGTATAGGCGAGGATTTCATCGAAACTCACCGCGTGAAAGTGGTCGTCGCTGTGCGGCGCGATGTCATCCTCGTCGCAGATGCCGGCATAGGCCATGATGGTGGTGCCGCTGCCTGGTTCATACGCCGTGCCGGCGTTGCGATTGCCGCCGCCGCAGGCGCCGGTTTCACTGTTGAAGGTGTGATTGGCGCCGAACTGGTGGCCCATCTCGTGGGCGACGTAGTCGATGTAAAAGCCGTCGCCGATCGGCTCGCTGAGTCCGGTCACACCCTGGCCCTTGGCGTTCGCGGAGCAGACCACGCCCAGTCCGGCGATGCCACCGCCGCCGGTGCTGACCACATGGCCGATGTCGTAGGCCGCGGAGCCTACAAGCGCGGTGATCACGGCGGTATTGACCTGCAGCATCAGGATGCCGGCATTGTCGAGGTAGGGATCCAGCAGGCGATTGGTGAAGATCAGCGCGTCGTTGTCCGCGATCAGCTCCAGGCGGATGCCCAGATCGCGCTCGTAGACCCCGGTCACGCGGTTTACGACATTGACCAACTCAGCCAAGACCACGGCCTTGTCGGGACTGCCCATGGGGCTGTCCTGCGGGTCCTGGTACCGTGAGTACTCGCCGTCGGCCGCCAGCGCCAGGCGGTAGGTTCGCAGTTCGCCGGCGATGCTGACGCCCTTGCTGGCCTGGCGGGGGGTGGCGGCACCGGAAACGGGGCTGCCATCGGGGTTCAGCACGTGGTCGGGAAGGACGTGCCGGTTGCGCAGATCGCGCTTGAAATAGCTCTGGTAGTAACGGGTATCGCCGCGCCGGTAAGGGTCGATGTAATAGCTGCCCTGCGGCGACAGCACCATGGCGTGCAGGCCGCGCGGGCCGAGGTCGAGACGCAGACTGGCCTGAGGATCGTCAACTCCGCTGCCCGCATAGGTGCGGATTTGTGGGTAACGGGCCGCCAGCGCCGGATGCATGACCGAACTCTGACGCACCCGGAACAGGGAACTGCCGCCGTCCGGTCTCGGCAAGCTGAGTAACAGCGCCTGGTCACCGACCCGATCCGTCGACTCGCTCGGCGCCGCGCGCAGGCTTTGCGCCAGAGCCTCGGTATCGAGTTCGAGGCTGCGCAGCCGGCTGGGCTGGATCAGGCGCGGCCGCGAGGAGGCAGGAATCAGCGGCTCAGGAAGGTCGCGCCAGCCGTAATGAACGTCGGCCGCGGTCGCCGTTGCGGAACAGGCGGTCACGGCCAGCAAGCCTGCGATCAGCAGAGGGCGGGTCATGGTAGGTACTTGATGAGAGCTCGGCTGCCGACACGCAGTTGACATGCCAGTCCCAGGTCGTGGCCGCGCGGGTTCTGTAACAGCTTGTAAGCTGTGGATTGCCGGATGCGGTATTCGGCTGCCTGGCCGGCCGGCCCGGTGGTCTGCCCGCGCTCTACCAGAATCTAGGCAGCGGGGGAGGGCGGACTGGCGACCAGCCGTCCCTTTGCCTGCTGCTTGCCGGATGGTGGCAGCAGTCGGCATCGTCTCCGCAATCCGCAATCCGCAATCCGCAATCCGCAATCCGCAATCCGCAATCCGCAATCCGCAATCCGCAATGCCCATCCCCGCCGTAGTGCAGACCGCCGGTCTGCTGATGCTGTCCAACGTGTTCATGACCTTCGCCTGGTATGCGCACCTGAAGCAGGCCGACAGCCGGCCGCTATGGCTGGCCATCCTCAGCTCCTGGGGCATTGCCTTCTTCGAATATTCGATCATGGTGCCGGCCAACCGCATCGGCTTCGCCTCGCAACTCTCGCTGGCGCAACTGAAGATCCTGCAGGAGGTTGTCACCCTGCTGGTATTCGTACCCTTCGCGGTGCTGTACATGAAGCAGCCGATCAAGCTGGATTTCCTCTGGGCCGCGCTGTGCATCTGCGGCGCGGTGTATTTCGTCTTCCGCAACTAGCCGTACCACCGACCGGCAGCAATGAACCTCGAGCAAGACTCCGCACTGCCGACTCGCATCGGCCCTTTCCGCATCCTCGGTGTGCTTGGCGAAGGCAGCCAGGGCCGGGTTTACCGCGCCGAGCAGGACAGCCCACGGCGCGAGGTGGCGCTCAAGGTAATGCGCCGTGGCACACGGATCGAGGAGGACCGCTTCCGCAGGGAGATCGAACTGCTGGCGCGCCTGGAGCATCCGGGCATCGCCCGCCTGTACGCCGCCGGCGAGGCGGAGTTGAGCGACGGCACGGTCGCCTGGTTCGCCATGGAGCTGGTGCGCGGCCAGGCGCTGGCCGACTACGCCAAGTCGCTCGACCTGCGTGCCCGCCTGACGCTGATCGCCGCCATCGGTCATGCCGTCCACCACGCCCATGTGCGCGGCGTGGTCCATCGTGACCTCAAGCCCGCCAACATCCTGGTGGACGCCAACGGCCAGCCCAAGGTGCTCGACTTCGGCATGGCCCACGCCGCACTCGCCGACGAGACGCGGATGACCGCCGCCGGCCAGGTGCTGGGCACCATCGCCTACATGTCGCCGGAAGGCTTGTTCGGCGAGGCCGAGCAGGCCGATGCCCGTGGCGACATCTACTCGCTGGGAGTGATCGCCTACGAGCTGCTCTGTGGGCAACTGCCGTATCCCGACCTTTCGCGCTCCTCGCTGGTGGACGCCATCCGGCGGGTGCGCGCCAGCGCGCCGCGACCGCTCGGCGAGGTGCTGCCGGCGGCGCGCGGCGATGTCGAGACCATCGTGATGAAGGCGCTGGCCCCGGAAGCCAGCCAGCGCTACGCCAGCGCCGCCGAGTTCGCGAGCGACATCGAGCGGCATCTGGCCGGCCTCGCCATCGCCGCACGGCCGCCGACGCCCGGCTATCTGCTGGGCCTGTTCGTGCGCCGCCACCGGCTGGTGTCGGCCCTGGCCCTGGCGCTGGTGCTGGCGGTGATCGGCGGCGCGGCGGTTTCGCTGCGCTATGCGCTGGCCGAACACGGCGCCCGTCAGCAGGCCGAGCAGCGGGCCGAGGAGCTGGCGGCAGTCAACGGCTTTCTGCACGACAGCCTGACCGGTGCCGACCCCTTCCGTACCCGTGGTCGCGAGCTCACCGTGCGCGAGCTGCTGGATGGCGCCCGGCAGTCGCTGGAAACCAATGCCAGCCTGCCGCCCGCCGCTCTCGCCAGTCTCTACGAGGCCATCGGTGGCACCTATACCGCGATCGGCGAGAACGCCACGGCGGCGGCGCTGATCGGTGCTGGCCGGACGCGCCTGGCCGCCGGGCTGCCGGCCGACAGCCTGGCGGCGCGCGATCTGCAGCGGGCCGATCTCGCCGCGCAGTACGCGGTCGGCAAGTCCGCCGAGCTGCTGGATGCCTCGGCGGCCTTGCTGGCGACCTGGCCGGACGATCCGCAGGCGCCCGTCGCCGAGCTGCGCGCGCGCCTGCTGGCGGTGAAGCTGCATGCCGCGCTGCTGGCCGAGCTCTCCCGCTACGACGAGGCGCTGCCCCTGATTCGGGAGGCCGGCGTTCGCGCCCACGCGGTGCTGCCCCGGCAGGACGTGCTGATCTACCAACTCGGCCAGGACGAGGTCTCGGTGCTGCGCTACATGGGCCGTGGACAGGAAAGCAAGGCGGCGGCGAGCAAGCTTCTGGCCGAGGAGGACGCGGCCCTGGGCAAGAACCATCCGCTAACCTTCGCGGCCCGCCACGAGATGGCCTGGATCGCCCAGGAGGAGGGCCAGTACGAGGAGGCGGAACAGGCGGTGAGTGCGTTGATCGCCGATCTGGATAAGGTCTATGGCCGCGCGCATTACGCGACCCAGCACAGCCTCAACCTGCTGGGACTGGTGCGCCTCCGTCAGGGGCGCTACGCCGAGGCCGAGCAGATCTGCCAAGAGGTCGTGGATACCAATACCGCGCGTCTGGGTGTCAATCACCCCGAGACCCTGGCGGCGCGCGGCAATCTGGCCACCGCACTCTACAAGCAGGACAAGCTGGTGGCGGCGGAGGCGATGTTCCGCGCCAACATCCGCAGCCACGAGGAAACCGGGCATGGCGAGCAGAGCGACGCCGTGGTCGCGCGCAACAATCTGGCGCGCCTGCTGGCGAGCGCAGGGCGCTTGCGGGAGGCCGAGCAGGTCTATCTGGAAACGCTGGAGATCATCCGCAAGGTGATGGGCGAGGCGCACCCGCACTACAGCGTGGTGTCGAGCAATCTCGGCGAAACCCTGCTGGCGCAGAAGCGCTACGCCGAGGCGCGGACGCGGATCGAGGAAGCCAAACCCCGGTTGCTCGCGGCGATGGGGCCAGAGTCGCCGTTCGTGAAGACGGCGAACGAGCGACTACTGAAGGTCTACGCGGCGCTCGGTCTCAAGGCCGAGGCCGCGAAGCTCGAGCAGGCCGTGCAGGCCGGCCAGTAAGCGCCGCGGCGCTTACTTGTCGCGGAAGGTGATGCGACCCTTGCTCAGGTCGTAGGGCGTCAGCTCGACGCGCACCTTGTCGCCGTCGAGGATGCGGATGTAGTTCTTGCGCATGCGGCCCGAGATGTGGCAGGTCACGACGTGGCCGTTTTCCAGTTTCACGCGGAACATGGTGTTGGGGAGCACGTCCATCACCACGCCTTCCATCTCGATGTGATCTTCTTTCGCCATTACGCTTTTTACAGGTCCGCCCGGATTTGTGAGGCGCGCATTATGGGTGAGCGACCCCGCATCGGCAATGGCTGCTTTTTGACCGACTCAACTGGCCGGCCCTGGACGCCAGACCAGACCGTCGAACTGCTCCAGCGGCCGGTAGCTGCGCTTGTAGTCCATAGTCTCTGAGTTCTCCACCCAGTAGCCCAGGTAGACGTGCGGCAGGCCCGCCTCGCGGGCGGCGGCGATCTGCGAGAGCACCGCATAAGTGCCCAGACCTCGGGCGGTCTCGGCCGGGTCGAAGAAGGTGTAGACCGCCGACAGGCCGTGCGCCAGCCGGTCCACCACCGCCACCATCAGCAGGCGTTGTTCTGGATCGCGGTACTCCCAGAACTCGGTGACGCCCCAGCGCGAGCCGAGGAATTCGTGGAAGGCGCGGGCATCGTAGGCGTCCATGCCGCCGAAGGGGTGGCGAGCGAGCAGATAGCGGCGGTAGAGGTCGAAATGCTCCTCGCCGACTTCGCGCAGGCGGCGCAGCACCAGATCGGCATTGCGCTTGGCGCAGCGTCGCTGCGCGCGGTTGGGACTGAACACCGCGACCGGCAGGCGCACCGGCACGCAAGCCGTGCACTGCGGACAGGCCGGGCGATAGGCGTAGTCGCCACTGCGGCGGAAGCCGTTGGCGATCAGGGTGCCGTAGAGCTGGCCGTCGAGCTGCGTGTTGGGGGCGACGAAGGCCGAGCGCGACAGGCGGCGCGGCAGATAGCCGCAGGGCTGCTCGGCGCCCAGCAGCAGACGCAGGGGGATGGCGCGGGTCATGGCCGCCGTTCCAGCGTGTGCGGCAGATGCGCGGGATTGCCGGCCAGTGCGGTATCGAAGCGCCAGGCGCGCGGTGCCGGCAGCTTCAGGGCGGCCTGAAGACGATGGAGGAATTCCTCGCGCGGCAGGCTGCGTGCGCCCAGGCTGAGCAGGTGTTCGGAGGCGACCTGGCAGTCCAGCAGGCCGAAGCCCCAGGCCGCCAGCTGACGGCTGAAATGCACCAGCGCCAGCTTGGAGGCATCGCTGCGCCGGCTGAACATGCTTTCGCCGAAGAAGGCGCCGCCCAGGCTGACGCCGTAGAGGCCGCCGGCGAGCTCGCCATCCATCCACAGCTCCACCGAGTGGGCGTGACCGAGCAGGTGCAGATCGCGGTAGGCGCGGCGCATGTCCGGCCCCAGCCAGGTGCCGCGGCTGCCGCGGCGCTCGCTGGCGCAGGCGTTCAGCACCTCGTCGAAGGCGAGGTCGAAACTCAGCGCGTGACGGTTTTGGCGCAGGCGCTTGGCCAGCGAATGGGAGATGCGCAGCTCGCCGGGGGTGAACACGCAGCGCGGATTCGGGCTCCACCAGAGGATGGGCTCGTCCGGGTTGAACCAGGGGAACACACCATGCGCGTAGGCGCGCAGCAGGCGCCGCGGGCTGAGGTCGCCGCCGACGGCCAGCAGGCCATTGGGCTCGGGCAGGGCGGTTTCCGCCGGCGGGAACGGCTGTTCGGGCTGGCGCGGGTCCAGCCATTGCAGGCGGATGGGGCTCTGGGCGGTCATGGGGTCGGCTCCACCTGCCGGTAGGCGCGGTGCGCCTGCAACTGCTCCAGGCGTGCCGCCACCAGCAAGCGCTCGCGACTCAGCGCGTGGGCCACGGCTTGCGCCAGACGGGGGTCGGAAATGCTGTGGACGGAGTGCGTCATGACCGGGTCAAATCCACGCGCCAGTTTGTGCTCGCCCTGCGCGCCCGCGTCGTAGACCGCCAGCCCTTCGCGGATGCAGTGCTGTACGCCCTGATAGTAGCAAGTCTCGAAGTGCAGTCCGTCATAGCGTTCCGCCGCGCCCCAGTGCCGGCCGTAGAGCCGGTTTCCGTCTTGCAAGAGCAGGGCCATGGCCACCGTCCGAACGCCGTCGCGGGCTACGGTCACCCGCACCGGGCTGCCGGGCCGGCGGGCGTAGTCGAGGAAGAATTCCAGGCTTAGATAGGGTGGCTGGCCGCGTTCCTCGTAGGTGTTGGCGTAGAGCGCGTACAGTTCCGCCCATTGCGCCTCGCCAAAGGCCTCGCCGGGCAGGGTGTCGAAGCCCAGGCCACTCCCGGCGAGCTTGCGCCGCTCCTGGCGGATCTTCTTGCGCTTGTCGTGGCTCAGTGCGGCCAGGAAGTCCTCGAAATCGGCGTAGCCGCCGCCCGGCCGGTTGTGCCAGTGGAACTGCAGATCGTGGCGGCGTAGCGCGCCCTGTTCGGCACAGGCCTCGGCCTCGGTGGCCGACAGGAACAGCCCGTGCCAGGACGAGGTGCCGGAGTGCTCCGGTAGTTGCAGCAGGGCGGCGATCAGCTGGGCACGGCTGGCCTCGTCACGGGCGCCCAGCCGTGGGCCGGTGCTGGGAGTGAACGGCACCGCGCTGAGCAGCTTGGGGTAGTAGCGGATGCCGGCCTGCTGGGCGCCCTCGGCCCAGGCGAAGTCGAACACGAATTCGCCCCAGGAATGCGCCTTGAGATAGAGCGGCGCGGCGGCCAACAAATTGCCGGCGTCGTCTTCCAGCAGCAGATGGCAGGGAGTCCAGCCGGAGTCGGGCGCGGCGCAGCCGTGCTCCTCCAGGGCGCGCAGCCAGTCGTGGCGGATGAAGGGGTAAGCGGCCGGGAACAGGGCGTCCCAGGCCGCGGCCGGAACCTCGGCGATGCGGGCGAGGTGCCGGATGCGCACTCAGTGGAACGTCACAGGAGCGGCGGGTAGGTCCTTTAGCGCCCACTGCACGCAGGCGTCGTGTTCAAAACGGGAGAAGGTCTCGTCATCGGCCGGAGGGCCGGCCTCGGCCATGCGGCCTTCAGCGTCAAAGCGGATGCTGGCGCCGGCGGTCTGGATCTTCAGCTCGGTCTCGGCAGCGTCGTCGAGCGTCAATTGCAGGTAGCGCACGCGCTGGGCGGCGAACTCGGGGATGCGGTCGGCGCCAGAAGCAATCAACGCCGCCTGCTCCGCTGAAAATTCGCGGATGCTGCCGTCGGAAGAAAGTACGAAGTGCCTGGTTTGCATGGTGTGGTGACTACCGTGACGCTGGAAGTGACGAACTGATAATGGCCGTTCCCAACCGTAATTCAAGGTACGCCGACCGGCGGTAGCGCCGGGCGGGTGCAACCCCGCTGGTATACTCCGACGCAACTTTCACGCCGCGCCTGCCGCGGTCTCACGCGCGCTCCATGAAGCTGCCCCGCCTGTCCAACAAGACCCGCGCCGCCGAGCCGGTACAGACCGATGCCGGTTGGTTGGTGCGCCTGCCGCGCGAGGCCCTGAGCCTGCTGCTGTTCGGTCTGGCGGTGCTCCTGCTGATGTCGCTGGTCAGCCACCACCCCAATGACCCCGGCTGGTCCTCGTCCGGGGCCGGCGAGAGCCTGCACAACTGGATGGGGCGGGGCGGCGCCTGGCTGTCCAATAGCCTGCTGAGTCTGACCGGCTACGTCAGTTTCGTGCTGCCGTTCGCGCTGGCCTGGGTGGGCTACCGCAGCCTGCGCGGCGCCGCCAGCGTTACGGCGATCCCCGCCGGCCTACGCCTCGCCGCCGGCCTTTTCGCCACCCTATCCCTGGCTGGCCTGCTTAGCCTGCAGGTGCCGCTGCCGGGCGCCTGGACGCCTCAGGGCGGCGGCGGCCTGTTTGGCGCGGCGTTGTGCGAATGGCTGTCGACCCTGCTTGGTGCCTATGGCGCCGCGCTGCTGCTGCTGACCTTGTTTGTGGCAGCCTTGCCGTTGGCCCTGATCTTCTCCTGGCTGGATCTGCTCGACGCCATCGGCGAGCGCACGCTGCGCTTGCTGGCGCGCTGGCAGAAGCCGGCGTCGGAAGCCGACGAAGCCGAGGAGCTGATTCCGCCCTCCAGCGAGGCGCCCTTGCCCGGCCTCAAGCCGGCGCGCCGGCGTGGCGCGGCCCCGCTCCAGGAGCGGCGCGAACCGCAGGTCGATCTGCTCAGCACCGCGCTGGGTACCGCGGCGGAGGCGGCGGCCGATCCGACGCTGGCGCCGAGCAGCGCCGCCGATCCCTGGGAGGAGCCGGTGACCAGTGCCGCCGCCAAGGCGCAGACGCCGGGGCCGGCCGACCTGCAGGATTTTTACGCCTCGGTGGCCGAGCACGGCCATGCGGTCGGCGAGCCGGCGCCGGAAGTGGCCGATGCCCTGTCGGCACCGGCGCTCGCCGAGGCCGCCGAGCTGCCGCCCTGGGTGCGTCCTGAGCTGGCCGCCGCCCCGTCCGCCCCGCCTTCGCCGCCGCCCGCTGAGCCCGAGCCGGATCGGGTGGCCGCCTTGCTCGCCGCCGAACTGCCGCCGACCCTGGCGCCCGCGCCGTCGACCCAGGCGCCGAAGCCGGTGGTGCGTACCGCACCGGCGCAGATGCAGGCGCCTGCGGTCGCCCCTAGCACCGCCGCCGATCTCGGCCTGCCGCCGCCGGCACCGATGCTCTCGCCCTATGCGGCGCAGAACCGCGCCACGCCCTACGCCGACCAGCCGATCCCGCCGGTGGATCTGCTCGATCCACCCAAGCCCTCGGGCCGCCGCTACACGCCGGAGGAGATCGACCTCTTGTCGCGCAGCGTCGAGCGTCACCTTGCCGACTTCGGCGTGAAGGCGCAGGTGGTGGCGGCGATTCCCGGCCCGGTCATCACCCGCTTCGAGCTGCAACTGGCGCCGGGCGTGAAAGGCGTGCAGATCACCAATCT
Source organism: Nevskiaceae bacterium (assembly GCA_004297005.1). Taxonomy (GTDB): domain Bacteria; phylum Pseudomonadota; class Gammaproteobacteria; order Nevskiales; family Nevskiaceae; genus Stagnimonas. The sequence continues at coordinate 29,473 of SCVA01000054.1, read as the reverse complement.
GAGCAACGATCTGGCGCGCTCGCTGTCGGTCAACCGCGTGCGGGTGATCGAGGTGATCGAGGGCAAGCCCTACGTCGGCCTGGAGATTCCCAACGCCAAGCGCGAGTTCGTGATGCTGCGCGAGATCATCGACTCGCCGGCCTACCGCAATTCCGCCTCGCCGCTGACCATGGCCCTGGGCAAGGACATCGCCGGCAACCCGGCGTCGGTTGATCTCGCCAAGATGCCGCACCTCCTGGTGGCCGGCACCACCGGCTCGGGCAAGAGCGTGGCGATCAACGTCATGATCCTGTCGATGCTCTACAAGGCCACCGCCGAGCAGGTGCGCTTCATCTTCATCGACCCGAAGATGCTGGAGCTGTCAGTCTACGAAGGCATACCCCACCTGCTGACGCCGGTAGTCACCGACATGAAGGACGCCGCCAACGCGCTGCGCTGGTGCGTGGCCGAGATGGAGCGCCGCTACCGGCTGATGACCGCGCTGGGTGTGCGCAATCTCGCCGGCATGAACAAGAAGCTGCTCGACGCCGAGGCGCTGGGCACGCCGATCCGCGATCCGATGACTGCCGCGCCGGACCTGTTCAGCTCCAGCCCCAGCGAGCCGGTGTACCTCCAGCCGCTGCCCAACATCGTGGTGGTGATCGACGAGCTGGCCGACATGATGATGGTGGTCGGCAAGAAGGTCGAAGAGCTGATCGCCCGCATCGCCCAGAAGGCGCGCGCCGCCGGCATCCACCTGATCGTCGCCACCCAGCGGCCCAGCGTCGATGTCATCACCGGGCTCATCAAGGCCAACATCCCCTCGCGCATTGCCTTCCAGGTCGCCTCGCGCATCGACAGCCGCACCATCCTCGACCAGATGGGCGCCGAGACCCTGCTCGGACACGGCGACATGCTGTACCGGCCGGTGGGCGCCTCCAGCGTCTCGCGCGTGCACGGTGCCTTCGTCGACGACCACGAGGTACACAAGGTGGTGGCCTATCTGAAGCAGGTGGGTGAGCCGGACTACGTGGACGGCATCCTCGCCGACGAGGAAGACCTCAAGGCCAAGGCCGACGACGGTGACGGCGATGCCGAAAAGGACCCGCTCTACGACAGCGCCGTGGCCCTGGTGCTGGAGACTCGCAAGGCCTCGGTGAGCTGGGTGCAGCGGCGGCTGAAGATCGGCTACAACCGCGCCGCGCGCATCGTCGAGGCGATGGAAAGCGCCGGGCTGGTCGGGCCCAGCGGGCCGGGCGGCAATCGCGAAATCCTTGGCGGCGGTCGCGACTAGCCAAGCTCCCGTTCAAGCGCCATTCACCGCGTCTGGCCAGACTCCGGGCGCCTCAGCATTCCTAGGAAATCCATGCGCACCCTGTTCTTCTCGCTGCTGTTGCTTGCGTTCACCAATGCTCGCGCGGAAACCCCGGAGCAGACCCTGGCGCGCTTCGTCGACGGCGTGCAGACCTTGCAGGCGGAGTTCAGCCAGACCCAGATCGACGAACGCGGCGAGACCTTGAACAGCAGCAGTGGCCGCATGGCGCTGATGCGCCCGGGCAAGTTCCGCTGGGAGTACCTGCTGCCGGCGCCGCAACTGATCGTCACCGATGGCAGCCGGCTGTGGCTCTACGATCAGGATCTGAAGCAGGTCAGCATCCGTCCGGCCGCCGAAGCCTTGCAGGGCACGCCGGCGGCGCTGCTCTCGCAGCGGCAGACGCTGACCGAGACCTTCAGCGTCGCCGACGCCGGCAGTGAGGGCGCGGTGCGCAAGCTGGAACTCAAGCCCAAGGGCAAGGACAGCGACTTTCAGTCGGTCGAGCTCTGGCTCAAGGGTGGCACCCCGGTGCGCATGCTGTTCCGCGACCAGTTGGGTGGCGCCACCGACATCCAGTTCAGCGCGATCAAGAGCAACGGCAAACTGGATCCCGCGCTGTTCCAGTTCCAGGCGCCCAAGGGCGTCGAAGTGATCGACGCCAGCCAACCTTAAGCCCTGCCGAGTTTCCGGTCGGATGGCGCTAGCGCCTACGATAGGCGATGGCCGAATCCCCAGACCTGCTCACTGACCAGCGTGCTCCGCCAGCGGCGAAGAAGCCGGCGTCTGCGGCTTTGGCCCAGCCTCTGGCCGAGCGTATGCGCCCGCGGCATCTGGACGAGGTGGTGGGGCAGGAGCATGTGCTGGGAGTAGGCGCGCCGCTGCGCGCGCTGCTGGAGGCCGGCAAGCTGCCTTCGCTGGTGTTCTGGGGGCCGCCGGGAGTCGGCAAGACCACGCTGGCGCGCTTGATTGCGCAGCATGTCGATGCACAGTTCCTGACCTTGTCGGCGGTGCTGGCCGGGGTCAAGGACATCCGTGAGGCGGTGGCCAGCGCGCATGCGGAGGCACGCGGACTTACCGCCCGGCGCACGGTGCTGTTCGTCGATGAGATTCACCGCTTCAACAAGGGCCAGCAGGATGCGCTGCTGCCCTTCGTCGAGGACGGCACGCTTACCCTGATCGGCGCCACCACCGAGAACCCCAGCTTCGAGCTGAACGGGGCGCTGCTGTCGCGGCTGCGGATCTTCGTGCTGCGCTCGCTGGAAACCCCGGCCATCGTCGCCCTGCTGCGGCGGGCGCTGAGCGACGCCGAACGTGGCCTGGGCGCGGGTGCCGAAGCCTTGCCGGAAAGCTGGATCGCCCGCATCGCCGAGGCCGCCGATGGCGACGCCCGCAAGGCCCTGGTCCTGCTGGAGACCGCCTGGGAGCTGTCGCGCGCCGAGCGTTCCAGGGACGATGCCTTGCTGGAAAAACTGATCGGCCGCGGCTTCCGCCGCTTCGACAAGCAGGGCGAACACTTCTACGACCAGATTTCGGCCCTGCACAAATCGGTGCGCGGCAGCGATCCCGACGCGGCGCTGTACTGGTACTGCCGCATGCTCGACGGCGGTGTCGATGCCGGCTACATCGCCCGGCGGGTGACGCGCATGGCTTACGAGGACATCGGTCTGGCCGATCCGCGCGGCCTGCAACTGGCGCTTAACGCCTGGGAGGCCTACGAGCGCATCGGTTCGCCGGAGGCCGAGTTGGCGATCGCCGAGGCCATCGTCTATCTCGCGGTGGCGCCCAAGTCCAATGCGGTCTACACCGCCTACGTCGCCGCGCGGGCGGCGGTGGAGCAGCACGGCTCGCTGGAGGTGCCGCTGCACATCCGCAATGCGCCCACCAAGCTGATGAAGGATCTCGGCTACGGCAGCGGCTACCGCTACGACCACGAAGAGGAGGGCGCTCATGCGGCGGGGCAGCAGTTCCTGCCCGATGCCTTGCGCAACGCCGAGTTCTATCAGCCGACCGCGCGTGGGCTGGAAGGCAAGATCGCCGAGAAGCTGGCGCAGTTGCGCGCCGCAAAGGGAGGGAAGCGCTGATGCCGGTCTGGATGGCGGTGGCGCTGGGCGGCGCCCTGGGGACCTTGGCGCGCTACGGCGTGGGGCTGTGGGCGCGGACGCAGTGGCCGGCGTTTCCGGCAGCGACCCTGATCGTCAATGTCTCCGGCGGCCTCGCCATGGGCCTGCTCGGCGGCTATGCCCTGTCGCGTCCCGAGTGGTCGCCGGCGTGGCGGCTGGCGCTGATGACCGGTGTGCTCGGCGGCTACACCACTTTCTCGGCATTCTCGCTGGAAACGCTGCTGCTCTGGCGCGAGGGCGCGGTCACGGTCGCGCTGGTCAACGTCGGCCTCAATCTGCTGCTGAGTCTGGCGACCTGTGTGCTGGGTTTCTGGCTGGCCCGCTCGGCGCTGGCATAATCCGCGTCCTTCACACGTCTTACGCACCCCGTCATGCTCGATCCCAAGCGCCTGCGCACCGATGCCGCTGCCATTGCCGCCCAGCTGGCGCGCCGTGGCTACACCTTTGATCTCGCCACCTTCGAGCGGCTGGAGTCGCGTCGCAAGCAGTTGCAGACCGAAACCGAGGCGCTGCAGGCGGCGCGCAACAAGGCCAGCAAGGACATCGGCTTCGCCAAGGCCAAGGGTCAGGACGCGACGCCCCTGCTCGAGACGGTGGAGCTGAGCAAGCAGCGCCTGGCCGAGAACGAGCTGGCGCTGTCGGCGCTGCAGACCGAGTTTGACGACTTCCTGGCGCGGGTGCCCAACATCCCGCACAGCAGCGTCCCGGATGGCAAGGACGAGCACGACAACCTTGAGATTCGCCGGGTCGGTACGCCGCGGGTGTTCGATTTCCCGGTCAAGGATCACGCCGATCTTGGCGAAGCCCTAGGCCAAATGGATTTCGCCGCTGCCGCCAAGCTCACCGGCGCGCGTTTCGTGGTGTTGAAGAAGGATCTGGCGCGGCTGCACCGGGCGCTGACCCAGTTCATGCTCGACGTGCACACCCGCGAGCACGGCTACGAGGAGCTGTACGTCCCCTACATCGTCAACGCCGCCTCGCTGCGCGGTACCGGGCAGTTGCCGAAGTTCGGCGAGGACCTGTTCGCGCTCAAGAGCGAGGACGGTCAGGACTGGCGGCTGATTCCCACCGCCGAGGTGCCAGTCACCAATCTGCTGCGTGACGAGATTCTCGACGCCGGCGAGCTGCCGAAGAAGTGGGTGGCGCATACGCCCTGCTTCCGCTCCGAGGCGGGGGCCGCTGGCCGTGATACCAAGGGCATGATCCGTCAGCACCAGTTCGAGAAAGTGGAACTGGTGCAGGCGGTAGAGCCGGGCAAGTCCTACGAGGCGTTGGAGCAGTTGACCACCCACGCCGAAGCGATTCTCCAGAAGCTGGAACTGCCTTATCGGGTGGTGACGCTGTGCGCTGGCGACATGGGCGCCAATGCCGCCAAGACCTATGACATCGAAGTCTGGCTGCCCTCGCAGCAGCGATACCGCGAGATCAGCTCCTGCTCCAACTTCGAGGACTTCCAGGCCCGGCGCATGCTGGCCCGCTACCGCCACCCGGAAACCAAAAAGACCGAGTTGCTGCACACGCTCAATGGTTCCGGTCTCGCGGTCGGCAGAACCCTGGTGGCGGTGCTGGAAAACTACCAGCGCGCCGACGGTGGCTGGGATGTGCCTGAAGTTCTTAAGCCCTACCTCGGGCTTTAGGCTTTGGGAAGTTGCCAGGGTGAGCAACAAATAAAAGCCCGCTTTCGCGGGCTTTTATTTCAGTGAACCTTCAGCCCTTGGGGGCGGTGTCACCTTCTCCGATTGAGGAGATCTCGCCGGTCTCGTCCACCAGGATGGTAATCGTGGTCGTGCCGTCGGTAATGACGTAATAGCCGGCACCATTGTTTTCCGTGCCCAAGGTGACGCCAATCTGCGAAAGCGACGAGGCTGGGCTGCTGATGCCAATCGTCACCGAGCCGCCAGATTGCACGGGGACCGTGAACGACAGTGCGGTGGCAGATGTATTCGAAGTGACCGCGATGGAGCCAACCGTGAAGCCGGTGGATCCGCTGCCGCTGCCGTTGCCGCTCGAGGAGGATTGGGCCCAAACGCCGGTCGCTAGAAGTGATGCGGCGATGAAGGAAAAAATTTTGATGCGCATGGCTGTGTCTCCAGAAAGGATCAGAACTTGACGCCGTAACCGACGGAAATGGCGTACTCGGTCCCTGCGTCGTAACGGTCGCCGACATTGAGGGCGCCAATAGTCGCGGTCAGCGGGAGCGATTTGAACGGCGCCACGGAAACACCGAGGTTGGTGAAACGACCGGTGTAATCAACAATGGCCGAAACCTGCTGGGTGAAATAGAGGGCCGCCGACCCGAACAGGTTAACCCCGTCCTCGCCGGGCTCAGCAAAATCTTGGTCACCAATGCCCAGATTCAGGACTAAGTTCTTCTTGGTGCCGGCGACAGGCAAACCAACGACCTTGGTTCCCACTGCATAGATGCTGGACTTCCCAGCATCGTTACTGTCACCAAAGCGGCCGAAGGAGTTAACGCCGACGGCAAACGCCGCGCCGCCAGGCAAAGCAGTATGCAGTTTGGCGGAGAACGAACCGTTATCGCCGAAGCCGCCCGGAGCGTTGGAGCTGTCAATGAGTGAAGAAAGGGCCAAGCCCACTTCCAGTCCAACGGCCTTCTTGGCGTTGCCCAAGCCGAAGACCAGGCCGGCAGCACCATCGGCATCGTCTTCCACCCCGTCCAAGGTCTGAACAAACACGCCGGCACCTGCTTCGCCCCAACTGGGGCCGAAGGCCAGAGGAGAGCCGAAGGAAGCGGCAGCCGTAGCAATCGGCGGCACCAAGCCGGCCAGATTCACGCCGCTAACCTGTTGGCGATAAACGGGCGTGGCCGCTTCAACCGGCAACGCTGCGGCGGCGAGCACTCCAACCAGTGCCAGACCTGCTTTCTTGTTCAAATTCATTGGATTAATCCCCGTCCTGTAGCGAATGATATTGAATGCGGAGCACATAAACTAAATTGCTGTGCCGATCTGACTCTAACTATCCCTGCAGCATTGCACAAGAGTTTTCTGCGTTTGCCTGAGAACCGATTCTCATCTGGCACTTGTGGGAAACGGCCGCACTACCCAGATCAGGCGAGGGAGGGAAAGCGGCGCCGGCTGACCGCAGTTGGATGTGCCAGTTTGTCTGCGCAGGCCTGAAGATTCTGGTCGTTTCGTAGCTCGAATTGGCTGAATCCGCAGCTACGCAGCATTTCCAGTTGATCCAGTACCACGGCCTGTCCTCGGGCTCGGAGTTCCCCGCGATAACCAAGGCGCCCGCTCAGCCAGCGGGCCTGGGAATAGGCGCGCCCGTCTCCGAAGCTAGGGAAGTCCAGTGCCAGCAGGGGGAGCTGCAATACGGAACTTGGCAATTTCAGGACGTCTGTGGTGTTTGGCAGCGATAGGCCAATTCCGGAGTACCTGCCGATTTCGGTGAAACGGCTCAGAGGAACTAGGACCGATCTCCCTTCCGCTGGGACAGGCTGGTCGTCCGGAAGCAGCGGGTAGAGGTCAGTAAGGATGGTCCCGTCCTTGCTCAGCAGCGGGCTCATGCTGCCTCCTCCGCATACAAGCGTGTCTTGAAGGGGGGCATGCCCACTCGGCGATAGCAGGCGAGGAAACCCTCCTCTTCGCTGAGTCGCTGCTGCAAGTAGGTCTCGACGATGTTCTGGATCGCGTCCGCGATATGGGCGCGTTCCACTGAGGGGCCGGTGCGATCCCCCAGGGAGGCGTCGTTACCGGAACTGCCGCCGAGGGTGATCTGGTACCACTCCTCGCCTTTCTTATCGACGCCAAGAATGCCGATGTGACCGACGCTGTGATGGCCACAGCCGTTCATGCAGCCAGACATGTTGAGCTTGATCGAGCCGATGTCATGTTGATAGTCAAGGTCTTCGAACCTATCGAAGATCTCCTCGGCAACGGCAATCGAGCTGGCATTCGATAGCGAGCAGAAGTCCAGGCCCGGGCAGCAGATCACGTCGGTCAGCAGGCCGATGTTCGGCGTCGCCAGGCCCAGCGCGCTCAAGGCCTGCCAGAGCGGATAGAGGTCCTGCTGACGGACGTCGGTGAACACCAAATTCTGGTCGTGGGTGGCGCGCAGTTCGCCGAAGGCATAACGGTCGGCGAGATCGGCGATGGCGTCCATCTGTTCGGCGCTGACGTCACCGGGCGCCACACCGCGGGCCTTGAGCGAGAGGAAGACCAGCTTGTGCCCAGGAACGCGGTGGTCCTTGAGATTGCGCCGGGTCCAGGCCGCGAAGGCGGAGTCTTCCGATAGCTTCTGGGCGTAACTTTGATCCTTGGCCGCGGACGGGTCCAACTCGAACTGGCTGAACTGCGCCTTCATGCGCTCCAGGTCGCCGTCCTTGAGTTTGAGCGGGCCATCCTTGATGGTCGCCCATTCGGCCTCGACCTTCTCGGCGAAGGCGGGCAGACCCATTTCCTTGACCAGGATCTTGATCCGCGCTTTGTACATGTTGTCGCGCCGGCCCAGCAGGTTGTAGACGCGCAGGATCGCTTCGCAATAACTGAGCAGATCAGGCTCGGGCAGGAAGTCTCGGATCTTCAGGCCGATGATCGGCGTACGGCCCAGGCCGCCGCCGACATACACCTCGTAGCCCAGCTCGCCGGCCGCGTTGCGGACGATGTGGATGCCGATGTCATGCACCCGGGTGGCGGCGCGGTCCTTGGTCGAGGACGAGAACGCAATCTTGAATTTGCGTGGCAGCCAGTTGAATTCCGGGTGGAACGTCGCCCACTGGCGCGTCAGTTCGCAGTAGGGGCGAGGGTCCACCAGTTCATCGGCGGCGGCGCCGGCAAAAGGGTCGCTGGTGATGTTGCGGATGCAGTTGCCGGAGGTCTGGATCGCGTGCATCTGTACGGTCGCGAGGTCGGCGAGGATGTCCGGCACTTCCTCCAGCTTCGGCCAGTTGAACTGGATGTTCTGGCGGGTGGTGAAGTGCCCGTAGCCCTTGTCGTACTTGCGGGCGATGTGCGCCAGCATGCGCATCTGCTGCGAGGACAAGAGGCCGTAGGGGATGCTTATGCGCAGCATCGGCGCGAAGCGCTGGATGTAGAGCCCGTTGCGCAGCCGCAGGTGGCGGAACTCGTCGGCCGGCAGCGAGCCGTCGAGATAGCGCCGGGTCTGGTCGCGGAACTCGGCGACGCGGGCGTCCACCAGTTGCTGGTCGTGTTGGTCGTAGCGATACATCTCTAGGCGCTCCAGCCGCCGGGCCGTCGAGTCGGCGGGCGCGAAGGGTAGCAATTCGCAATGGGCATATCGATAGACGAATTCAATTTGGTTGACCGCTCAGAGCGTTTGCTCGACCCGCACCCGCTTGTTGACCTCGGACTGGCGCAGGTCCGGGGCGGCGATGGCGGCGATCTCGTCCACCAGCTCGCGTTTCAGGTGGGGAGCAAAAGTGGTGATGAAGTCGTACATATAGCCGCGCAAAAACAGACTACGGCGGAAACCGATATGGGTGGTGCTGGCCTCGAACAGATGATCGGCATCGAGCTTGACCAGATCGGCGTCGGCGCGCGCGTCCCAGGCCATGTTGGCGACGATGCCGATGCCCAGGCCCGAGCGCACGTAGGTCTTGATCACGTCGGCGTCGACGGCCGTGAGCACCACGTCTGGTTTCAGTCCATGGGCGGCGAACGCTTGATCGAGTTTGGATCGACCTGTGAACCCGAAGGTATAGGTGATGAGAGGGAACTCGGAGAGTTGCTTCAGCGTTGGGCGCTTCACCTTGGCCAGCGGGTGGTTGGGCGGTACCAGGACGCAGCGGTTCCAGTGGTAGCAGGGCAGCATCACCAACTGGTCGAAGTGGTGCATGGCCTCGGTAGCGATCGCGAAGTCGGCCTCGCCCTCGGCAGCCATCTTGGCGATCTGGGGCGGTGAGCCCTGGTGGAGGTGCAGGGCGACCTTCGGGTACTGCTTGCGAAAGGCCTGAATTACCCGGGGTAGGGCGTAACGCGCCTGGGTATGGGTGGTGGCGATGGTCAGCTCGCCCTCATCCGCCTGGCGGAACTCGCGGGCGACCCGGCGGATGTTGTCGGCTTCTGACAGCAGTTTTTCGGCGTAATCGAGGATGCGCTTGCCGGCAGGAGTCACCTCGGCGAGGTGCTTGCCGTTGCGAACGAAGATATCGACGCCCAGTTCGTCCTCCAGCAACTTCACCTGTTTGGAGACGCCGGGTTGACTGGTGTGCAGGGCCTCCGCCGCGGCGGTGACATTGAGTCCGCGCTTGGCGACTTCCAGTACATAGTGAAGCTGTCTAATCTTCATAACGAATAAAATCTAAATGACGTTTAAAGTATAAACAACTCCAGATGTCTTGGGTTTCCTGGGAGCGTCCGGACTGCTACGGTACGCGGCCTTTACTTGTGGGGTGGCATGGACGGATTGGGTTTTGCGGTGGCGGGCCTGCTAGTCGGTACGGCGGTGGGTGCCACTGGCGTTGGCGGCGGGTCGCTGATGACCCCGATCCTGATTCTGTTCTACGGCATCAGTCCGGCAGTGGCGGTCGGTACCGATTTGCTCTATGCCTCGATCAGCAAGGCTTGGGGGGTGGTGCTGCACCAGCGGCGCGGCACCCTGGATTGGCCAATTGTTGGTCGTCTGGCGCTGGGCAGCGTGCCGGCCTCTTTGCTGACATTGCTGGGGCTTCAGGCGGTAGGCGCCAGCCCGGAACTGGACCGGGTCATCAAGCTGACCCTGGCGGTAGCGGTGATTCTGACTGCCAGCTTCTCCCTGGCGCAGGATCTGCTGCTGCGTCATCTGCGCGCGCCGTCCGGCTTCAATTCATTCATCGCACGCCATCAGGTGCCCGGCACAGTGCTCTCCGGCGCGCTGATCGGCGCGGTGGTCACTGTGTCCTCGGTCGGTGCCGGCGTCATCGGCATGATGTTGCTGATGTTGCTCTATCCTCGGCAGGAGCCGATCCGCTTGGTCGCCGTCGATCTCGCTCATGCGGTGATCATCACCGGTATCGCCGGTCTGGGCCACGCCCGCTTGGGGACCGTCGATTGGCAGATGCTGGCCGGACTGCTGTTCGGCGCCCTGCCGGGCATCTGGATCGGTAGCCGCATCGGTTTTCGCCTGGATGCCCGTAGTCTCAAACGCGCGATCTCGGCGCTCCTGGTTGTGGTCGGGGTCATGACCCTTGGCAAGGCGCTGGCAGGCTAGGGGGCGACGATGACTGACAGTCCCTGGTTCCCGATCAGCCTGCGCCTTTCCGGCGCCAGAGTGCTGATCGTCGGCGGCGGCGAGGTGGCGGCTCGCAAGCTGCGATTGCTGGAGCGTGCGTCACCGCGACTGGAGCTGGTGGCCAGGGAACTCAACGCAGAGCTAGCGGCGCTCCGGGATCAGGGGCGGTTCCACTATCTGGGCGTCGAATTCGACCCCGCGCAGGTCTCGGGTTGCCGCCTAGTGATTGCTGCCACCGATGACGCCGCTTTCAATCGCCAGGTCGCCGCCGCTGCTGACGGGCAGGGAGTGCCGGTCAACGTCGTTGACGATCCGGCGCCATCCAGTTTTATAACGCCGGCCATTGTCGATCGCGCGCCGATCAGTGTCGCCATCGCCACTGGCGGTGCCGCGCCGGTGCTGGCCCGGCGGCTGCGCGAACGCATAGAGACCCTCCTGCCCGCCGGTTACGGGCGGATCGCGCAGTTCATGGAGCAGCGGCGGCCGCGGGTTAAGGCCCTGCCGCTGCCGCAGCGGCGCAATCTCTGGGAGCGCTTTCTCGATGGCGCCGGGCCGGAGCGCCTGCTTTCAGGCCAGCTCGACGCCGCGGAAGCGCTGTTCTCGGAGCTACTGACGGCGGCACCCGGCGTGGCGACCGGTGAGGTCTATCTGGTCGGCGCCGGACCGGGCGACCCCGATCTGCTCACCTTCCGCGCCCTGCGCCTGATGCAGCAGGCCGATGTGGTACTGCACGACCGTCTGGTGGCGCCGGCGATCCTCGACCTGGTGCGCCGCGATGCCGAGCGCATCTTCGTCGGCAAGCGCCGCAACCAGCACACCGTGCCGCAGGACGAGATCAATGCCGAGCTCGTGCGGCTGGCCCGGCAGGGCAAGCGGGTGCTGCGGCTCAAGGGCGGCGATCCCTTCATCTTTGGGCGCGGTGGCGAGGAAATCGCCGAACTGGCAGCCCACGGCGTTCCCTTCCAGGTGGTGCCGGGGGTGACCGCCGCCGCCGGCTGCGCGGCCTACGCCGGAATTCCGCTGACGCACCGTGACTATTCCCAGGCCTGCATCTTCGTTACCGGCCATGCCCGCGCCGACGGCGAGCTGCGCCTGCACTGGGATCAGCTGGCGCGGCCCGGTCAGACCGTGGTGTTCTACATGGGGGTGACGACGCTGCCGCGCATCTGCGCCGAGCTGATTGCTCATGGCCTGCCAGCGGACTGGCCGGCCGCCCTGGTCGAGGACGGCACCCAGCCCAGTCAGCGGGTGCTCACTGGCACGCTCGCCGATCTGCCGGCCAAGGTGGCGGCGCTGGCACCCAGCGGCGCCTCGCTGCTGATCGTCGGTGAGGTGGTGCGCCTGCGCGAGCGGCTGGACTGGTTCCGGGCGGGTGGTCCGCGGGGCGGCGCCGAGAATCTGCCCTAGGCCTTTTGCTTCCAGCCACCCTCGGCGGTCTGCTCGAAACTGCGTAACTCGTAACCGCGCTCCCGGTAGAACTTGAAGCGCTCGCGACAGCGCTCGCGGCTCTCGGCATCGCCCGGCACGATCTCCAGCACCCGCTCAAAGCGGCTGAAATAGGCAGGCACCTGGGTGCAGAGCGTCAGCAGGATGTCCTGCCAGCCCTCCGGCGGTTCGCGCTCGCCGATCAGCACTTGCGGCAGCGGCTCCACCGGTGCCGAGTGCAGATAGCGCTCGTGCGCCAGGAAGCTGCCCTGGCGTTGGGTCCAGAGCAGGTCGCCGAGCGCGTCCAGGCGGGCCGGATCGCTGGCGGTGACGTAGAGCCGGTGCCCGGCCGCCGCCGCCTTGTCGCAGAGGCGCACCGCCGCCGACAGCGGATCGCTGCCGCCCTGCTCGGGCAGGATGTAGAAATCGACTCGCGTCATGGCGGCGGGAGCCCGGCTGGCTTATTCCTCTTTCGCTGCGTAATTCAGCAGGTACTGAGTGAGCAGCGGCACCGGCCGGCCGGTGCCCTTCTTGCCCAGCCAGGCGGTGCCGGCGATGTCGAGGTGCGCCCACTTCATCTTCTTGGTGAACTTGTGCAGGAAGGTGGCGCCGATGATCGCGCCGCCACCCTCGCCCTTGGTGGCGATGTTGGCAATGTCGGCGAACTCGCTCTTGATGTTCTCCTCGTACTCCGGCCACAGCGGCAGCTCCCAGGCGCGGTCGCCGATCTGCTCGCCGGCGTTGAGCAGGGCGCGGGCGAGGCCGGGGGTGTTGCTGAACAGGCCGGAGGGGAACTGGCCCAGGGCCATCACGCAGGCGCCGGTGAGGGTGGCCATGTCGATGCACACCGCCGGGTCGAAGCTGCGCTCGGTGTAGGTCAGCGCGTCGCAGAGGATCAGCCGGCCCTCGGCGTCGGTGTTGAGCACCTCGATGGTGATGCCGGCCATGCTGGTGACGATGTCGCCGGGCTTGCTGGCCTGGCCGTCCGGCAGGTTCTCGGAGGCGGCGACCACCGCCACCACATTGATCGCCAGCTTCAGCAGGCTCAGGGCCTTGAAGGTGCCGAACACCGAGGCACCGCCGCACATGTCGAACTTCATCTCGTCCATCTTCGCGCCCGGCTTCAGGCTGATGCCACCGGCGTCGAAGGTGAGGCCCTTGCCGACCAGGGCCACCGGCTTCTCGCCGGCCGGACCCTGGCGGTATTCCATGACGATCAGCTTGGCCGGCTGGCGCGAGCCGCGGCTCACCGACAGCAGCGAGCCCATGCCCAGCTTCTCCATGTCGGCTTCTTCAAGAATGCGGGTGCTGATCAGGCCGCCCGATTCCGCCGCCAGCTTCAGGCCGGTCTCGGCCAGGTAGCTGGGGGTGCAGACATTGCCCGGCAGGTTGCCGAGATCCTTGGCCAGGGCCACGCCCTTGGCGATCGCCAGGGCCTCGGCCAGGCCCTTCTCGCCGGAGGGCAGGTCGGAGCGGCGCGGCACGTCGAAGGTCAGCCGTTCCAGCTTGTAGGCCGGCAGTGCCTCGCGAGCCTGGGCGCCCTTCATGGCGTCGAAACGGTAGTAGGCGTCCTCGGTGACCAGGGTGGCCTGCTGCACGTTCCAGTGGAAATCGCGGCCCTTGACCTCCAGGTGGGTCAGATAGCTGACCGCGTCGATGGCGCCGGTGGCGCTGCGCAGGGCGCGGGCGGCGGCGACGTTGGCCTTGCGGAACGCGGTTTCGTCGAAGTCGCGCTGCTTGCCCAGGCCCACCAGCAACACGCGGTCGGCGAATACGCCAGGAATGTTGTGCAGCACCAGGGTGGAGCCGAGTTTTCCGTCCATGTCGCCGCGGCGCATGATCCCGCCGATCAGGCCGTCGGCGGCCTTGTCGATCACCTCCGCGGGGTCGGAGGGGCTGCGACGGTCGTAAATGCCGACGATCACGCAGGCGACGCGCTGTTTTTCGGGATTGCCGCTCTTGACGAAATATTCCATGGTTGGAAAGTAATGAATCGGTTCAGGGTTGATGAGGGGCGCGCGTCGAAAATGGGAATTCGGTGGCAAAAACGGCGACGCCTGCTTGAAATTGTGGATTTCATTAATTTTACTGTCGCTGCGGCGGCGCGGATAGCAGGTCGCGCCCCTGCCCCTGATTCGGCGATGATGACCGCCTTTCAAGGCTCCACTGCCGCCCGCCCATGCCGCGCCTGCTGACCCTGCATATCGTCCGCCACGTACTGGGCACTACCGCCGTGGTGGCGCTGGCCATGCTGGCGATCCACAGCTTCATCAGTTTGGTGACCGAGGCCGACGAGACCGGCAAGGGTGGCTTCGGCGTGGTGCAGTTGCTGCAGACCACCCTGCTGCAATTGCCCTCGGGTCTGTCTCTGCTGATGCCCATCGTCGCCATGATTGGCGCCCTGATGGGCCTGGGAATCCTCTCCGGGCAGGGCGAGTTGACCGCCATGCGCGCCGCCGGCTTCTCGGTGGCCAGAATCGCGGCGGCCACGCTGCTGGCCGGTGCCCTGCTGGGGGCGGTGGGTTGGCTGGTCAGCGAAGTGCTGGCGCCGGCCGGCGAGCGGGCGGCCGACGCGGTCAAGGCCAGGGCGCGCGGCATCCCGGCGGGCGGCGGCAAGGCAGTCTGGCTGCGCGATGGCGACCAAGTGCTGCGTATCCGCAGCCTGTTGGCTGAAGACCGCGCCGAAGGTGTTGAGATCTATCGTCTGGGGGCGGACTTCCGCCTCAGTCAGGTGCTGGCTGCCGACAGCGCCGAATACCGCGACGGCCGCTGGCAATTGTCGGGGGTGCGCGAAACGCGCTTGCTGGAAGCTGGCCGGGCCGAGACCCAGAACCTGGCCAGTAGCGAGTGGCGCGGTGCGATCACTCCGAACGTACTGAAGCTCTATGTGCTGGAAGCGCAGGCCATCTCGGTGGGAGGGCTGCGTCGGCTGATCGGCTATCTCGACGACAACCGGCTCGATGCCCAGCAATACCGTCTTCAGCTCTGGCGCAAGCTGATCGAACCGCTGACGGTGATGGCCATGGCCCTGTTCGCGGTGCCATTCGCCTTCGGCGGCCTGCGCGACAGCGGTGCCGGCCAGCGTCTGCTGATCGGCATCCTGCTGGGGGTGGGCTTCTACGTGGTCAACCGGGTCAGTCTGAGTCTGGGGCAGATCTACGGCTGGCCACCGCTGCTGGCCGCCGGTACGCCGACCCTGGCCTGGGCGCTGCTCGGTTGCTGGCGGATCAGCCGGCTGCGCTGAACCACCTCAGGCCGCCGGTTTGGTGACTGGCTTGGGCAGTTCCACCACCTCGGTCCCGGCGATCAGGTCGTTGAAAGCTTGGCCGCGGCTGGACAGCAGGCAGGGCAGGTAGCCGAGCAGGGCAGCGCCGTAGGCCGGCGGGCCAAACTGCTTGCCCAGCCAGAGTCCGGCCAGTACCGGCACCAGTCCGGCGGTGAAGCGCAGGATGGCGACCGGCCAGCGCAGCGGCGCACCGTCCAGGCGCCGTACCTGCAGGCGCCAGACGCGCATGCCCAGGGTCTGGCCGCCGCGGGTCCAGAACCAGCCGAAGAAGCCAGCGCCGACCAAAAATCCATAGGCCTGCAGGATCACATAGTTGTGCAGCGGCGTGCGGGCATCGTCTGCCACCACGAAGGCGACGAAGGGGATGGCGAGCACCAGGCCGGCCATCAACAGCGCCACATACAGCAGGCCGTCGTAGCTCAGCGCCACCAGCCGGCGCCACAGCGGCGCTGGCAATACCAGGTCAGTCATCGGAACAGGCTCGCATCCAGAACTTTGAGGCTATTGTCACCCAAGACCCTGCGCGGCCCCAGCGGTGGGGCCGGTGTGCCTGGGCTTTCTGCTGCCAGGCTGATTCAAGCCGGGCAAACCAAACTCGCGAAAACCGGTAGCTGATTGGCGTCGCCGCCGCTACAATGCGCGCCTTGCTCCTATCGTCTAGAGGCCTAGGACGGAGCCCTCTCAAGGCTTAAACCCGGGTTCGAATCCCGGTAGGAGCGCCAGATTTTGCTGTTTCTGGTCCCCAAAAAGGTTTGCTCCGGCAAACCTTTTTCGTTTACCACCCTGGTCGATCCCGTTTGGAACCCCGCCGCATTCCTCGCGAAGACCACCCGGTCTCGCGCAAGCTCATCTCCCCCGCCGCACTGAAGGTGCTGTATGGCCTGCGCGACGCCGGCCACGAGGCCCATCTGGTGGGGGGGGCGGTGCGCGACATCCTGGCCGGCATCGAGCCCAAGGATTTCGACATCGCCACCAGCGCGCATCCGGAAGAGATGCGCCGGGTGTTCCGCAACGCCCGCCTGATCGGCCGCCGCTTCGTGATCGCCCATGTCCGCTTCGGCGACGAGATCATCGAGGTCACCACCTTCCGTGGCGCGATCACCGACAGTCACGAGCGCGACGAGACCGGCCGCATCCTGTCGGACAACCAGTACGGCAATCTGGAGTCCGACGCCTTCCGCCGCGATTTCACCGTCAACGCCCTCTATTACGACATCCGCGACTACTCGGTGGTCGACTATGTTGGCGGCGCCGAGGATGTGCAGGACCGCGTGCTGCGGCTGATCGGCGACCCCGAGCTGCGCTACCGCGAAGACCCGGTGCGCATGCTGCGGGCGGTGCGCATCAGCAGCAAGCTGGATTTCGAGATCGAGCCCAATACCGCCGAGCCGATCCATCGCCTGGCGCCGCTGCTGCGAGAGATTCCGCCGGCGCGCCTGTTCGACGAGATCATCAAGCTGCTGATGAGCCGCGAGGCGGTGGCCAATTTCCGCGGCCTGCGCGCCTACGGTCTGTACGGCCAGATGTTCCCGGACGCCGAGGCGACCTTGCAGCGGTATCCGGCGATGGCCGGCTTCGTCGAGCGCGCACTGGCCAATACCGCCGCGCGCATCGAGGCCGACATGCCGGTGACGCCGGCCTTTCTCTATGCCGCGCTGCTCTGGCCGGTGGTGGCCGAGCGCTTCGTGCAGCTGCAGTCCGAGCAGGGGCATCACCCCAATGCTGCCTTGGCGCAGGCCTCCAACGAGGCGATTGCCCGCGCCTGCCAGCAGGTGACCATCCCCAAGCGCTTCTCCATGCCCATGCAGGAGATCTGGGAGCTGCAGCCGCGCTTCGATCAACTGCAGGGCAACAAGCCCAAGCGCCTGCTGGCGCATCCTCGCTTCCGGGCCGCCTACGACTTCCTGGTGTTGCGCGCCGAGACCGGCGATGCCGATCCGCAGATCGCCCGCTGGTGGACGGCGGCGCAATCCGGGGCGGTGTTGCCGGAACAGCCGGATGACGGGGAGGACAACGCCCCGGAAGTAGCTGGCGCTGCACCGGCCAAGAAGCGTCGCCGCCGCAGCGGTCGCCGCCGCGGTGGCGCACCGGCGGATGCTTAAGGCCTACGTCGCGCTGGGGGCCAACCTCGGCGAGCCGGCCTTGCAGATCGAATCCGCCCTGAATCGCCTGGCCCAGTTGCCGCAGACGCGGCTCCTGGTGCGTTCGCGCCTGTACCGCAGCGCGCCGCTGGGTCCGGCCGGGCAGCCCGACTACTGCAATGCGGTGGCGGCGCTGGAAACCGGCCTGGGCCCTCACGCGCTGCTGGACCGGATGCAGGCCATCGAGCAGGACGCCGGCCGCGTGCGCGGCGAGCGCTGGGGCGCGCGCCGCCTCGACCTCGACCTCTTGCTGCACGGCGACAGCCGGATCGACGACGAGCGACTGAAGTTGCCGCATCCCGAGCTCGCGAACCGGGTGTTTGTACTGCAACCCCTGGCCGAGATCGCGCCGACACTGGAGCTGCCCGGCCATGGCCCGATCGGTGCCCGCCTGGCCGCGCTGCCGGCCTGGGAGATCGCGCCTTGGGCCTGAATCCGCGTCTGCCCTACCTGGTGGTGGAAGGGCCGATCGGCGCCGGCAAGACCACGCTGGCGCGTCGCCTGGCCGCCGACACCGGCGCCCGCCTGTTGCTGGAAAAGCCGGAGGACAATCCCTTCCTGCCGCGCTTCTACCGCGATCCGGTCGGCGGTGCCTTGCCGGCGCAGTTGGGCTTCCTGCTGCAACGCGCCGGGCAGGTCGAGACTTTTCAGCAGGGCGATCTGTTCGACCGCCATTGGGTCGCCGACTTCCTGTTCGACAAGGATCGCCTGTTCGCCGAGCTGACCCTGTCGCCGGCCGATCTGGCGCTCTACGAAACCCTGTTCCAGCGTCTGGCCTGGGATGTCCCCGCGCCGGATGCGGTGATCTACCTCACCGGCCCTATCGAAACCCTGCTGGAGCGCATCGCCCGCCGTGGCCGCGACTACGAGGCTGGCATCGACGCCCGCTATCTGGAAGACCTGAGCGCCCGCTACGCCCGTTTTTTTGGCCGCTATCAGGCCGCGCCGGTGATCGAGGTCGACGTCTCCCAGGTGGATCTGGTCGCCCAGCCGGAGCTCTATCAGGAGCTGCTCGCGGTACTGGCCCGACCGCGCGGTTACACGCGTCTGCGCCAGGCCGAGCTGCTCTGAGGGCTGGCCGCGGCCCGTTTGTTATAGTCCGCGCCCGCTTTTCCCGGGCCTGAACGCCGCGCATGGAATCCATCAAACCGCTGCACGTTGCCGAGCTGCGCAAGATGCGCGAGGCCGGCGAGAAGATCGCCTGTCTGACCGCCTACGACGCCAGCTTCGCCCTGCTCGAAGACCGCGCCGGCGTCGACGTGGTGCTGATCGGCGACTCCCTGGGCATGGTCATCCACGGCGGCAACACCACCACGCCGGTGACCGTGGATGACATCGTCTACCACTCCAAGGCGGTGGCGCCGCATCTGAAGCGCGCCTTCCTGATCGCCGACCTGCCGTTTTTGAGCTATGCCACGCTTGACCGCGCGCTCGACTCCAGCCAGCGGCTGATGCAGCAGGGCGGCGCCAAGATGGTGAAGCTGGAAGGCGGCCGCGAGCAGGCCTCCATCGTCGAATACCTGTCGGTGCGCGGCGTGCCGGTCTGCGCCCACCTGGGCCTGCAACCGCAATTCATCCACAAGATGGGCGCCTTCAAGGTGCAGGGCCGCGAGGACGCCGCCGCCGAGGCGATGCTGCACGACGCCAAGGTGCTGGCCGAGGCCGGTGCCGACTTGCTGCTGCTGGAATGCATCCCGGCCGGGCTGGGCGCGCGCATCACCGCCGAGTCGCCGGTACCGGTGATCGGCATCGGTGCCGGTGCCGGGGTCGATGGTCAGATCCTGGTCTTGCAGGATCTGCTTGGCATCTCGCCGCAGGTGACCCTGGGGCGCACCCCGCGCTTCGTGAAAAACTACATGCCGGGTGCCGTCGCCCGTGGCGAGAAGGGTGGGTTGATCGAGGCGGCCATCGCCGCCTATGTGCGCGAGGTGAAGTCCGGCGCCTATCCGGCGCCGGAGCACTGCTTCGATATGCCGGCGAGCACCAAGTCATGATCGTTGTCCATACGGTGGCGGAGTTGCGCCGCCAGTGCCGCGAGTGGCGACGGGCCGGCGAGGCGATTGCCTTCGTGCCGACCATGGGCAATCTGCACGCGGGGCACATCGAGCTGGTACGCCAGGGTCGGCTACGGGCTGGGCGGGTGGTCGCCAGCGTGTTCGTGAACCCCTTGCAGTTCGGCCCCAACGAGGACTACGGCCGCTATCCGCGCAGCTTGCCGGCCGATACCGAGAAGCTCACCGAGGCTGGCTGCGACCTGCTGTTCGCGCCCAGCGTCGAAGAGGTGTATCCGCAGGGTGTAGGGCACAGCACCGTGCAGGTACACGGCGTTACCGAGATGCTGGAGGGCGAGTTCCGCCCCGGCCATTTCGAGGGCGTGGCGACCGTGGTCTGCATCCTGTTCAACCTGGTGCAGCCGGATCTGGCCTTGTTCGGGCAGAAGGACTACCAGCAGCTGGCGGTGATCCGGCAGCTGGTCGCCGATCTCTGCCTGCCGATCGAGGTGCTGGGCGTGCCCACGCTGCGGGATGTGGATGGCCTGGCGCTGTCTTCCCGCAACCAGTACCTGAGCGCCGATGAGCGGGGTAGGGCGGCGACCGTCCATCGGGTGCTACAGGACATGTCGGAAGGCCTGCGCCAAGGGCGCAGGGACTACCTGGCGCTGCAGTCCGAAGCTGCCGGTAGCCTGCAACGTGCTGGCTTCCGTCCGCAATATGTCGCCATTCGGCGGCCGAACCTCCAGTTGCCAACCGAAACCGATGCCGCCTGGGTGCTGTTGGTGGCGGCCTATCTGGGCCGTACCCGTCTGATCGACAACCTGACGGTGGCCTCCGGCTGACCAACGAGGTTTGAACGAAGTCACATTTGTTCTAAACTAATTTCCAATCCGTGACGGAAGCGTCACGAATACCTCGCGACGGCAACGTCACGAACCGGGCGTATGTCTTAGTGGGCCGCCCGCTTGCTTGAATAACGTTACAGCGAAGGCGCATGTCTTAGTGGGCCGCCGACGCTGACCCCGGCAAGAGGAAGCCAGCCATGCGTCTCACCATGCTCAAGTGCAAGCTGCACGCTGTCCGCGTCACCCACTCCGAACTCGACTATGACGGCTCCTGCGCCATCGACGGCAAGCTGCTGGATCTCGCCGGCATCCTGGAGTTCGAGCAGATCCAGATCTACAACGTCAGCAATGGCGAGCGCTTCACCACCTACGCCATCCGTGCCGAGGAAGGCTCCGGCATCATCTCGGTGAACGGTGCCGCCGCCCACAAGGCGCGGGTCGGCGACAAGGCGATCATCGCCATCTATGCCGACATGGACGAGGCCCAGGCGCGCAGCTACAAGCCACGCCTGATCTACTGCAACGACCAGAACGGCGTCGCCCGCACCGCCAACACCATTCCGGTGCAGATGGCAGCCTGAGGCCCCGCGCCGCGTAGCAGCGCGCAAGCCGAAGGCTGCCCGGCTTGAGGTCCCGTGCCGTGTAGCTTGTTGGCCTCGGCGAGCCACTGAACCTTCTTTACAACGCCCGCTCACCAGCGGGCGTTTTCTTATCCGCCCATGGCCAATATCAAAAGCTGGTTCCCGACCCTGGTCCACCACGCGCCGCTGCTGCGTCAGGGTGCCGCCCGTTACAACGCCGAACTGCTGCGTGAGATCGCTCAGCTGCGCGAGTTTGACCGCGCCGGCCAGCAGTGGTCGGCGAAGAACTATCCGGGCGGCTACACCAGCTATGGCTCGATGGACCGCCTGCACCAGTTCTCGTCCAGCTTCATGGACCTGGAGCGGCGCATCGATCGCCAGGTGCGCAGCTACGCCAAGGCCCTGGCTTGGGAGCTGGGCGGCGGGCGGCTGGCGATGACCGACTGCTGGGTGAACGTCATGCCCAAGGGCTGCGCCCACAGTTTTCACCTGCATCCACAGGCGGTCATCAGCGGCACCTACTACGTGAAGACGCCGCGCGGCTGCCCCGGACTCAAGTTCGAGGACCCGCGCCTGTCGCGGCTGATGGCGGCGCCGATGCGCCGTGCCGACGCCGATCCGGCGCAGCAGCCGCACATCAGCGTTCCGGCCCAGGCCGGTCAGCTGATCCTGTTCGAAAGCTGGCTGCGCCACGAGGTGCCGGCCAACCCGGTATCGGCCGAGCGGGTGAGCATCAGCTTCAACTATCACTGGATGCAGTGACTTCCGGCGCTGGTAGCGCCTCGCGTAAGCTCGCGACAGATCAATAACTGTCTGGAAGTCATCAGGGATGTCCGTACTCACCGCAAGCGCCGCCTGGCGTGCGCTTCAGGCCCATGCCCAGGCCATCAATCAGGTTTCTCTGAACGAGCTGTTCGCCCTGGATGCCGGGCGTGCGCCGCGTCTTTCCGCCGAGGCGGTCGGCCTCTACCTGGACTACTCCAAGCAGCGCCTGAGCGGCGAGACCATCGAGCTGCTGCTGCAACTGGCTGCCCAGCAGGACATGGAAGGCTGGATCGCCCGCCTGTTCGGCGGCGAGGCGGTCAACCACACCGAGGGTCGCGCGGCCTTTCACATGGCCTTACGGGCACCGCGCGAGGCAGCGATGGCGGTTGCGGGACGCGATGTCATGCCAGAGGTCTGCGCCGTGCGCGAGCGGATGCGCGCCTTCGCCGAGGCGGTGCGTGGCGGCGCCTGGACTGGGGCCGGCGGTGAGCCCATCCGCGATGTCGTGAACATCGGCATCGGCGGTTCCGATCTGGGTCCGCGAATGGTCTGTGAGGCGCTGGCGCCGTTCGCCGACGGCCCTCGTCTGCATTTCGTCGCCAATGTCGATGGCGCCCAGTTGCACGCTGCGCTGTCCGGCCTTAGGCCGGAGACCACCTTGTTCGTGGTGGTCAGCAAGACCTTTGGTACCCAGGAAACCATGGCCAATGCCTGCGTCGCCCGTGACTGGCTGTTGCAGGCCTTGGGCGAGGCGGCCATCCCCAAACATTTCGTAGCGGTTTCCACCAACGCCGAGGCGGTACGGCGTTTCGGTATCGCCGCCGACAACATGTTCGGCTTCTGGGACTGGGTTGGTGGTCGCTACTCGTTGTGGAGCGCGGTGGGTCTGAGTATCCAGCTTGGCCTGGGGCCGGACCGTTTCGATGCCCTGCTCGCCGGCGCCCACGCCATGGACGAGCACTTCCGCAGCGCGCCGCCGGCGCAGAACCTGCCGGTGCTGCTGGGCCTGATCGCGGTCTGGAACACCAACTTCCTCGGCAGCGGCGACCAGGTGATCGCGCCCTACGCGCAGCGGCTCGACAAATTCGTCGCCTGGCTGCAGCAGCTGGAGATGGAGAGCAACGGCAAGAGCGTCAACCGCGCCGGCGAGCCGGTGGACTACGCCACCACGCCGGCACTCTGGGGCGATGTCGGCACCAACAGTCAGCACGCCTACTTCCAGATGCTCCATCAGGGCAGTGCAGTGCATCCGGTGGATTTCATTCTAGTGGGGCAGGCTGACCATCCCTATGCCGGACTTAATCGCCTGTTGCTGGCCAATGGTCTCGCGCAATCGGCCGCGCTGATGCAGGGCAAGAGTGCCGAGGAGGTGCGTGCCGAGCTGCTTGCCAAGGGTGCGCAGGGCGAGGTGCTGGAGGCGGCGATCCCGCATCGGGTGTTTGCCGGCAACCGACCTTCCAACACCCTGCTGTTGCCGCGACTGGATGCCTATCACCTCGGCGCCCTGCTGGCGCTCTATGAGCACCGCACCTTCGTGATGAGCGTGATCTGGCAGATCAATCCCTTCGATCAATGGGGCGTGGAGCTGGGCAAGCAACTGGCTGGCCGCATCCTGCGAGTCATGGACGGCGAGGCGGTCGCCGGCGATGCCAGCACCGCGACGCTGTTGGCGCGGCTTGGCCTCGCGGGCTGAAGGCTTTCAGGTTCAATTCATCCCGCGCAGCGCACTATGCCTAGGCTGTCATCTCGGCAGCCCGTCTTTCCTAGGAGTGACTAATGAAGAACTTCAAATCTCCCCTTGCCGTGGTGCTGAGCGCGGGCCTGATCCTGCTGGGGACCCCCGGCGTCTCGCCGGCTTCGATGATCGGCACTGAGCGCCTGGCAGCGCAGTCGCAGCGCGCGGATACCGAGGCCCGCCTGCAAACCCTCCTGTCCCGCGAGGATGTGCAGCAGCAGCTCACCGCTTGGGGCGTAGATCCGGCGCAGGCGCAGAGCCGCGCTGCGGCGATGAGCGATGAGGAAATCCAGCGGGTCGCCGCCACCCTTGGCCAGCAGCCTGCGGGCGGCGACGTATTCGGGGTGATCGGTCTGGTGTTCGTGGTGTTGCTGATCCTGGAGCTGGTTGGCGTCACCAACTTCTTTACCCGCATCTGATGTCTGGCCTGCGCCCGCTCTGGCTGGCGCTCGGCCTGACACTGACCGGCTGTGCCGCCCTGCCGCCGTCTCCGGCCGGTGAGGCGGTGCAACTGGTCGGCGTCCCGGCGCACGCCCAAGAGGAGCTCCAGTGCGGGCCGGCGGCGTTGTCCAGCGCCTTGCAGGCCGCGGGTGTCGAAGCTAGCCCGGAATCCCTGAAAGCGGCTCTGTTCATCCCAGCGCGCGGCGGTTCGCTGCAGGTGGAGTTGCTGGCGCAGACCCGCCAGCACGGCCGTCTGCCGGTGCGGCTGGCAGCCGAAGAGTCGGCGCTGATCGCCGCCCTGCGTGACGGTCAGCCGCCCCTGGTCTTGCTCAATCTCGGCGTGCGCAGCTACCCGGTCTGGCATTACGCCGTGGTGGTTGGCTATGACCCGGAGCAGGGCTATCTGCTGAACGATGGCAAGGCCGAGTCCAGCCGCTATAGCCGGCGCGCCTTCCTGCGCCGTTGGGACTGGGCCGGACGCTGGGCGATTCTGGTCAGCCGCGCCGAGCAGGTCCCCGAGCCGGTGCGCCCGGCCGATTGGATCACTGCCGCGGCGCCACTGGAACGTAGCGCGCCGGCACTGGCGGCCACCGCCTACCACGCCGCGGTCCAGCGCTGGCCGCAGGAGCCCCTGGTGCAGGCGGCACTGGGTTCCGAGCGCTATGCCGCCGGCGATCTGGAGGCCGCGGTGCAGGCCTTGCGCCAGGCGGCGGCGCTGGCGCCGGACAATGCCGCCTATGCCAATAACCTGGCCAGCGTCGAATGGGCGCGCGGTTGCGCCACGGCGGCACGCGCGGCGTTGGCGAAGGTGGATCTGCCGACGCTGCCGAACAGCCTGGCCGCTGCCCTGGACGCGACCCGTACCGAGATTGCCGCGACGCCGACTGCGGTTTGCCCCGACGCCGTGCAGCCCTAGACTGGCCTCAACCGCACTCCTGCTGCTCCAGCGCCCAGCGCACGTGCTCGCGCACGGCCTCATCCGGGTGCTCGGCGCGGGCGTTCAGGGCCCCGCGCACCTCGGCGCTGCGCGGGGCATTGCCGAGGCCGATGGCGAGATTGCGTAGCCAGCGGGCGTGATCAAGCCGGCGCAGGGCCATGCCCTCGGTGTTGCGCAGCCAGGTCGCCTCGTCCCAGCCGAACAGCTCCACCAGCTTGGCGGTATCGAGGCCGTGGCGCGGCGCGAAGTCGGCTTCGGCGGTGGGCTGGGCGTAGCGGTTCCAGGGGCAGACCAGCTGGCAGTCGTCGCAGCCGAACACCCGGTTGCCGATCGCCGCGCGCAGCTCCAGCGGAAAGGCGCCGCGGTGTTCGATGGTCAGATAGCTGATGCACTTGCGTGCATCCAGCCGGTAGGGCGCGACGAAGGCCTTGGTGGGGCAGACGTCCAGACAGGCCGTGCAGCTGCCGCAGTGGTTGCCGCTCAGTGCCTGCTCGCTCGCCGCGAGCGGCAGGTCGGTATAGATCTCGCCGAGAAAGAACCAGGAGCCGGCCTTGCGGTTGAGCAGCAGGGTGTTCTTGCCGATCCAGCCCAGCCGGGCATTGCGCGCCAGTGCCTTTTCCAGCGCCGGCGCGGAGTCGGTGAGTACCCGGTAGCCGTGCGGTCCCACTTCCCGTTCCAGACGCGCACCGAGCTTGAGCAGGCGGCCGCGCATCAGCTTGTGGTAGTCGCGGCCCAGGGCGTAGCGGGAGATGTAGGCGCGCTCGCCATCGTCGAGCACCGCCTGTGCGGCTTCCGCCTGCGGCCGGTAGTCCAGGCGCAGGCTGATCACCGACAGGGTGCCGGGGCGCAGGCCCTCGGGATGCACGCGCTTTTCGAGATCGCGGCCCATGAACGCCATCTGGCCGTGCAGGCCCTCGTCCAGCCAGCGCCGCAGGTGCTCGCGGTCGGCGTCCAGGCTCAGTTCGGCGATGCCGGCGTCGGCGAAACCCAGTTCCTGCGCCCAGGCCTTGATGCGCTGCGGTAGTTCGTAGAATGGCGGCATGGAAGACATGGCGCGCGCAGTGTATTCGGCCCGGCAATCGCGGTCGCTGGACGAGCGCGCCCAGCGGCAACTGGGCGTCCCCGGCTACACGCTCATGCAGCGCGCCGGCGCGGCCTGCTGGGAGGAGCTCAAGAGAATGTCCGGCGGTGCGCTGCCGGACTGCCTGCATGTGGTCTGCGGCAGCGGCAACAACGGCGGCGATGGCTATGTGCTGGCGCGGCTGGCGCTGGCCGCCGGCTGGCCGCTGCGGGTCTGGCAGGTGGGCGCCGCGCCCAGCCGTGGCGATGCCGTACAGGCCCTGGCCGACTGGCATCGGGCCGGCGGCCGCGAGCAGCCCTGGTGCGCCGACGCCCTCGTGGCTGGTGGCGGCCGGCTGGTGCTGATCGCCGATGCGATCTTCGGCACCGGCCTGTCGCGGCCGGTCGAGGGTGACGCGGCCGAAGCGATCGCCGCGATCAACGCCGCCGGTGAGGCCGGTGCGCGGGTGCTGGCGGTCGATCTGCCCAGCGGTCTCGACGCCGACCGCGGCCAGCCTCTGGGCCTGGCGGTGCGGGCGCAGCGCACGCTGAGCTTCATCGGCCACAAGGCGGGTGGCTTCCTCGGTGCCGGGCCGGACTACTGCGGCGTCTTGCGGCTGGACCGATTGGACCTGCCGGACAGTCTGTTTGCCGAAGAGCCACCGCTGTTCCGTCTGCTGAACCCTGGTGAACTGCGCGCCGCATTGCCGCCGCGCCCGCGCGAGGCGCACAAGGGGGCTAACGGACATGCACTGCTGCTGGGCGGTGATACCGGCATGGCCGGCGCCGCGCTGATGGCCGGGCGTGCCGCCCTGCGTAGCGGTGCTGGGCTAGTCAGCGTGCTGACCCATCCCAGCCATTCCGGCGCCCTGGTCGCGGCGCAGCCGGAGCTGATGGTGAGCGGCTGGCTGCCCGGCGATGAGCTGCGCGCCAAGCTGGCGGCGACGAAGGCCGTCGCCCTTGGCCCCGGGCTGGGACAGGGGGCATGGGGCCGCGCGCTCTACTCGGCGGTATCGGGTTGCGAGCTGCCGACGGTGCTGGATGCCGATGCGCTCAATCTGCTGGCTGAGCAGCCGCGCCGACTGCCGGCCAACACGGTGCTGACGCCGCATCCCGGCGAGGCCGCGCGCCTGCTGGCCTGCACCACCGCCGCGATCCAGGCCGACCGGCTGGCGGCGGTGCAGGCCCTGCGCGACCGCTACGGCGTGGTGGTGGTGCTCAAGGGCGCCGGCAGTCTGGTCGCCGGCAGCCAGGTCTGGCTCTGCCCCTACGGCAATCCGGGCATGGCGGTGGGCGGCATGGGCGATGCCCTCACCGGGGTGATCCTGGGCCTGCTGGCGCAGGGCCTGGCCGCCGAAGACGCCGCCCGGCTGGGCGTGCTGATCCATGCCCTGGCCGGCGATGCCGCCGTCGCCCAAGGTGGTCCGCGTGGCTTGCTGCCTTCTGATCTGATTGCAGAACTGCGGCCGCTGGTGAATCCATGAGCCGTACCCTGAACCGCACCCTGGTACGCGCGCTGCCGGACAGCGCCGCCACCGAGGCCCTGGGTGCGCAACTGGCGCCGCTGCTGCGTCGGCAGTCAGGCGGCATGATCTGGCTGGAAGGCGAACTGGGCGCCGGCAAGACCACCCTGGCGCGCGCCCTGTTGCGGGCGCTGGGCGTGCAGGGCGCGGTGCGCAGCCCCACCTACACCCTGGTCGAGCCCTATGAGCTGGAGGGCGGCCTGCGCATCCTGCATCTCGACCTCTACCGCCTGGCCGAACCCGAGGAGCTGTATGGGCTGGGCGTGCTCGACGACGCGCCGCCGGCCGCCTGGTGGCTGGTGGAATGGCCGCAGCGCGGGCAGGGCGTGCTGCCGGCGCCAGATCTGCACCTGCGTCTGGCCAGTGACGGCGAGGGCCGCCGCGCCGAACTGGAGCTGCCGGCCGAATGGAGTGCCGTGCTGGAGCCGGCGAAAGGCCATTCTGCACTTTAAGAAGTTGGCCTTGATGACTGATTTGGATAATAAAAAAGTTGCAAGCCAAATCCGGCGGCGCTATCTTCCGGCCATCTGGGTATTGCGGGAGTCGGGGTGATGCGTGGGCTAACGGCCATGGTTCTGGGTTTGCTGGCGTCGCTTGCGCACGCCAACGAGCTGCGTGACCTGCGCCTCTGGGACGGCCCGGAAAGCACCCGCGTGGTCTTCGACCTGGAAGCCCATACCAGCCACAAGTCCTTCACCCTGGAAAATCCCAGCCGCCTGGTGATCGACATCGCCGACGCCAAGCTGGCCGGCTCGGTGCAGCTCGACGGCCTGAGCAAGGGCTTGGTCAAGAGCGTGCGCACCGGACCCCGTGACGGCGGTCTGCGCGTGGTGCTCGACCTCGCCGAGGCGGCCAACCCCAAGAGTTTCGGCCTGGAACCCAATGGCCAGTACGGCTACCGGCTGATCTTTGATCTCTACGGTAGCCAGCCACAGAACCTGCCGGCGCCTGCGCCGGAGGCGGCGGAGACGGTAGTCGCGGCGGCGCCGCCCGTCGTCGAGCCGATTTCGGCTCCCGCTCCGGCAGCCGTGGTCAAACCCAGTCCGCGCGCGGAACCCCGCCCGGAGCCGGCGCCGCCCAGCGTGCGTCTGGCGCCCGCGCAGAAGCCGATCATCGTCGCCATCGACGCCGGCCACGGCGGCGAAGATCCGGGGGCGCGTGGTCGCAACGGCGTGATCGAGAAGGAAGTCTGCCTGCGCATCGCCCGCAAGCTGGCGCGCATGGTCAACGAAACTCCCGGCTACAAGGCAATACTGACCCGCAACGGCGACTACTACGTCGGCCTGCGGCAGCGCACCACCATTGCCCGCAAGGCACAGGCCGACCTGTTCGTGTCGATCCATGCCAATTCCCTGCCGGTGGCCAAGAACATCCGCGGTTCGGCGGTGTACGTGCTGAGCCAGCGCGGCGCCACCAGCGAACACGCCAAGATGCTGGCCAGCCTGGAAAACGCCGCCGATCTGGTGGGCGGTGTCGAGATCGCCGGCAAGGACGACGATCTCGCCTCGGTGCTGCTGGACATCTCCCAGACCGCCGTGCGCGAGGCCAGCTTCGACTTCGGCTCGCGGCTCTTGGAGTCCATCGGCCAGTTCAATCCGTTGCAGAAGGCCGAGGTGCAGCAGGCCGGCTTCGCAGTGCTGAAGGCGCCGGACATCCCCTCGGTGCTGGTGGAAACCGCCTTCCTCAGTCACCCAGAGGACGAGCGTCTGCTGGCTGCCTCCGACTACCAGGACAGCATGGCCGCCTCGCTGCTGGCCGGCATCAAGGGCTATTTCTCCGGTTACCGCCCGCAGCAGCAGGTGGTGCAGGCTGAGGTTGGGCCAGTGGCGGTGAGCCTGCGGCGCAAGAACCCACACTGATCGCAACCGGGCTGAATGCGGCGCGCAGGTTATCCTGCGCGCCGTTTTGTTTTTGCCGGTCGCCATGTCGAACCCCGTGTTGCCCGAGGTGCTGGTCAAGCCGCTTGCGGCGATCAAGCAGCTACCAGACGTTCTGATCAACCAGATCAAGGCCGGCCCCGTGCAGGCTGGCCTGCACGGCAATGATCAAGCGCTTTTCGACTTCGCCCCGTGGCGGATTGGGCAAAGATGACCAGCATCAAACAGTTGCCGGAAGTCCTGATCAACCAGATCA
>SCVA01000053.1 GCA_004297005.1 Nevskiaceae bacterium | reverse complement strand
GCCGATGTGTTTGACTACATCGAGAGATTCCACAACCCTCGCATGCGACGGAGAGTCGCTAAGCGGGATCAGCAGTTTTCATCCCTTTCCAAACCGTCCGTGAAAACGGGGTAGAACCCGAGGGCAGAAGGTCACTGCTTCGTCGCTTCCGTCTTGAACTCCGCTGCGCATTTCCGATAGCTGCTCATAAGCACCACAATCGTTGCTGTGAATTATGGCAACCAGGATGTGTACAAATGGCTGGCCGGTCCACAGCGCTGGACAACGCGACCTAAGATGCGCCCTGGCATATGTCTTGCCTCACTTACTCACAATGTGCTGATCAATGATCGCGGCGGTTGATCTGAGGTTGACGTGACGAAAGCCGTGGCGTTACGTTGCCGTTACAGTCAAGTTACCGTGTGGTCGTGCCGCCGTTGTTGTGTGTTGGCTGCGCACTGAATCTTGATCCCACAAGCGTCACTCTGATCTTCTTTGTTCCCCAGGGAGTTACTAAATGAAACTGAGCGTAGACGGTAGCATTCGGCAAGCGGTATATGCAGCATTCGCTGCAGGTGTGGCAAGCGTTGCGGGGCCTGCTGTGGCTCAAGAGGCTACTGCCCCGGCAGAGGTTCCCGCAGCCAAGTCGGTTGAGTTGGAGAAGGTGAAGGTTACAGGTACGCGCATTCGCGCTCCGAACCTGACTAGCGCAAGTCCGATAACGACGGTTAATAGTCAGGAGATTCAGTACCAAGGTACAACCCGTGTTGAGGACTTGCTCAACAGTTTGCCGCAGGTGTTTGCTGGCCAAGGCGCGACGATTTCCAACGGCGCGTCCGGTACTGCGACCGTGGACCTCCGTGGTTTGGGGCCGGAGCGTACGCTGGTACTAATCGACGGACGTCGGCTACCTCCCGGCGATCCCGCGCAGCCGGTAGCTGACCTTAATTTCATCCCGAGTTCATTGGTTGATCGCATCGACGTTTCTACGGGCGGCGCCTCGGCTGTTTATGGTTCGGACGCTATTGCTGGTGTGGTCAACTTCGTGATGAAGCGTGATTTCGAAGGCGTATCCCTGGATCTCCAGCGCAGCGGCTACTACCACAACAACGATAACAAGGAGATGCAAGATCTCAATGCGGCTCGGGGATTTACGGCCCCTAGCGGATCCACGTTTGATGGCAAGGGATGGGATCTAACAGGGGTCTTGGGCTTCAATACGTCGGACGGCAAGGGCAACGCCACGACTTACGTAACCTATCGCAACAATGATCCGATCACCCAGGACGGCCGTGACTACAGCAATTGCACGTTGGAAGTGCGTGGTTCCAAGAGGCGGTGTGGCGGCTCGCTAACCAGTGCTACGGGCGCCTTCATTGCAGACGGCTTCGAGGAATTTGGCTACATTGGCACAGTCGATACGGACCCCGAGACCGGCGAAGCCGTCTTCCGGGCTTTCGACGATCCGGGTGATCGTTTCAATTACGCCCCATATAACTACTATCAGCGTAATGACGAGCGCTATGGGATGGGTGCGTTTGCTCATTATGAGTTCAACAAGCACGCGGACGTTTACACCGACCTGATGTACATGGCGGATCAGACGAATGCGGTCATTGCGCCCAGCGGTGCCTTTGGAAACTCCTATCTGGTGCCGTGTAACGGCTCCAACCCGCTGATTTCAGGCGCTCAGCTCGACATGCTCTGTGCGCCATTCGGTGGCGCAAGTCCGGACTCGACCGAAAGTGCGCCCATCTACTACATCTTGCGCCGCAACGTGGAAGGTGGTGGTCGTGACGACGATTTGACCCATACCTCGCAACGTATCGTGGTAGGCGTTAAGGGAGACATCGTCAATAGCTGGTCGTATGACGCCTACATGCAGTACGGGCAGTCCACGCTGGCAGAGATTTATCGGAACGATTTCTCCAAGGTCCGCATTGGTCGTGCGCTGGATGTTATCGACGTCGGTGGGCAGGCTGTTTGCCGTAGTGCGGTTGACGGTCAAATTGCTCCCGATGATCCAACCAAAGGTGCCACTGACCCGAACTGCGTGCCTTGGAATATCTGGTCGCCGGGTGGCGTAACACCAGAAGCACTCGCGTATCTGCAGACGCCCGGCATTTTGACTGGTCATACCGAGCAGCGCATTGCGTCGGCGTCGGTTTCTGGTGATCTTGGGTTGGGTAGTCCGTTTGCTTCGGATGTTTTCGGCGTAGCTTTTGGTGCCGAGTACCGGCACGAACAAACGGTCTACGATCCTGACGTATCTTTTACTACTGGAGACCTTGCTGGTCAGGGTGCGGCCACCATCGGTACTGGGGGGTCGTACTACGTGAAGGAATTGTTTAGTGAATTGCGCCTGCCGATAGCTCAAGACAAGCCGTTTGTCAAGGAATTGTCGGTTGAGTTGGGCTATCGCTGGTCTGACTACTCCTCGTTGAACGATACGGTTGGTACTTATAAGTTTGGTATCAACTATGCGCCAGTCAAGGACGTGGCCCTGCGTGCCAGCTACAACCGTGCGACTCGTGCCCCGAACATTATCGAGTCATTTGCGCCGATCCGTGTGGCTCTGGACGGGTCTAGCGACCCCTGTGCGGGCGATACCCCCGACCCGGGCTGCGTTAACGATCCGCTGTACGCGACCAAGCCTGAGCTGTTTGACAATGCCGAGATTCTTCCTAACCCAGCCGGTCAGTACAACGGATTGCTCGGTACCACTCCTGGTGATATGTCAGAGGAAAAATCAGATAGCTACACGTACGGTTTGGTATTCACTCCCTCCTTTGTCAAGGGTTTGGCGTTCACCGTTGACTACTATGACATCAAGGTCAAGAATCTAATTGGCGAATACGGCGCAGACACCATTCTGGAGTCCTGCTACGCGACCGGTCAGTTTTGCGATCTGATTCAGCGCAACCCGTCGAATGGTTCTCTGTGGCAGGGCAATGGCTACGTGGTTGACTACACGTTGAATACCGGCTCGTTGCAGGTAAAGGGCGTGGACATCACCAGTAGCTACAAGACCACCTTTGCCAAGCTGGGGTTGCCGGATTTGGGGCGGCTGACATTCGACTTGGTGGCTACTAACTCGCTCAACTACACTGTGCAACCCATTACCAATGGCGAAAGCTATGAGTGCGCGGGGGCGTACGGCACCAAATGTGGTACGCCTACTCCGGAGTGGCGCGGGAAGTTCCGCACGACT
This sequence comes from Nevskiaceae bacterium, assembly GCA_004297005.1. GTDB lineage: Bacteria > Pseudomonadota > Gammaproteobacteria > Nevskiales > Nevskiaceae > Stagnimonas. Next base: position 29,893 of record SCVA01000053.1, on the reverse strand, counting down.
TGGGGGATGCCGTGGATGGATTCGAAGCTGTCGGTGCAGTGGCGCTACTTCGACTCCGTCACTTTTGATGGTGGGCCGACGACCTACGGTCTGTCTCCGAGCGATCAGAAGCTGGGTACGCAGAGCTATCTGGATCTTTATGCCAGCACGAAGCCGATCAAGAATCTGACCTTGGAAGCTGGTATTAACAACGTTCTGGATCGTGAGCCGCCGCTGAATGCGCTGGGTCTAGGTAACGGCAACTCGTACTCCCAGGTTTACGACTCACTGGGCATGTACCTGTTTGGTGGTGTCCGCGTTGAGTTCTGATATGGCGTAGGTTTGTAACTGTGCCGAGCGGCGGGAGCAATCCCGCCGCTTTTTTTTGGAGGAATGTTTTGAACAACGACACTCTTGCGTCAGAAGCGAAGTTGGCTTCTGACCTCAATGCAGCGGCCTTACGTGCACTGGCCGTGCGTGATTACGCGACGGCCGCGCAGTTACTGCGTCAAGCGCTAGGGCTGGAGTCGCGCAATACCACTTTGTGGCTCAATTTGGCAGCGGCGTTGCGCGGCAATGGCGATATTGCTGACGCGCTTACTGTGCTTGACAAGGCGTTGAGCATTGATCCACGTCTATTTTTCGCCTTGCTGATGAAAGGCTCACTGCTCGATGCACACGGTCAGCTCAGAGAAGCTGCCCTAGTCTATGGCCAGGCACTTAGCGTAGCTCCTCGACAGGAGCGACTTGATCAGGCGACGCAGCGCGCTGTACAACGAGCACGTGAGGTAAACCGAAAGTTTGTGCTGGAACTCCGTGAGCAAGTCGCGTCGGTATTGACGAATGTTTCCTCGGAAGCGTCGCATGCGGAGCGGATGCGTGCGATGCTCTTCCTCGATCATCTTCTTGGCATCAAGCGAATTTATCGCCAGGAGCCGACTCACTACCATTATCCTGGGCTGCAAGCAATTGAGTTTTACGAGCGGGAGGAGTTTCCGTGGATTGCGGCGTTGGAGGCCGGCACGGAAGTGATGCAGGCTGAACTGCGGCAAGTGCTCGGTGGCGATGAAGGGTTCCGTCCGTATGTGGAGTATCCGCCGGGAACACCGGTTGATCAGTGGGCCGAATTGAATGGCTCGCGCCGCTGGAGCGCCTTTCATTTCTACCATCAGGGGAACCGCCATGCCGAAAACTGCGCGCGTTGCCCTCAAACTGTTTCCATTCTGGAAAGCTTGGGGCAGCCGCAGGTGGTCAATTACATGCCGGCAGCAATGTTTTCTGTGTTGGCTCCGGGAACCCGTTTACCGCCGCACCACGGCGTCGCAAACGTGCGGTTAGTCGTGCATCTTCCGCTCATCGTGCCCCCAGGATGTGGATTTAGGGTTGGCAATCAGACACGACAGTGGGAGGTGGGGAAGGCGCTGGTTTTTGATGACACCATTGAGCACGAAGCTTGGAACGATAGTAGTGATATCCGCGGCATTCTAATTTTCGACATCTGGAGCCCGCGACTCGGTCTTCAAGAAAGGCGGCTAGTCACCAGTATCATGGAGACGATAGATCGCATGATGCCGAACAAACCCTCCTTGGCTCTCTAAACTGATTTGTCTATGAAGCTGTCCCAAGCCTTCATCAGGCTGCCTCTTCATTTCGATGTAGGACGCATGCAAGCAGAAGTGGCCGCTCTGCAGAGTTCGGCTTGGGTGCGCCACCCGACAGGCTTTGAGGGAAACAGTGCGGCGCGTTTGATTACTGTCGACGGGCAGGAAAGCGATGCTGTGGGGGGGGAAATGCGTGCCACTCCGCATCTACATCAATCACCGTATCTGCAACAGGTGCTTGCCAGCTTTGGGACGGTATGGAGTCGTTCGCGGTTGATGAAGTTGGGACCTGGTGCGGAGGTGCCTGAACATTCGGATTTGAACTACCACTGGTTCCATCGAGTGCGGGTCCATATCCCAATCTTTACTAGGCCCGGCGTGCATTTCCACTGTGATGGTCAAACCGTGCATATGGCCGCAGGCGAGGCTTGGATATTCGACAACTGGCGCCATCACAGGGTGCAGAACGCGACTCCGCTAGAGCGTGTTCACCTGGTGGCTGACACAACCGGTAGTGCGCATTTTTGGCAGCTGGTAAAGGCGGGTGTGAATGGCGAGCCAACACGACTGGTGCCTTACGAATCTGCACGGCCTGTCTCCGTTCTCATGGAGCGCTACAACAGTTTTCGCGTTATGCCGCCTGCCGAGATGGACCAGTTGTTGCGCGACCTGACTGCGGACACGATATCCGAACGTGGCGACAGTGCGGCCATAGGCCACTTTGTCGGTCTGATTGATAGCTTTCGCGCCGACTGGCGTCAGCTTTGGTCACTGTACGGTGATGAGGATGCGGGAATCGAACAGTATCAGCGGCTCGTCAGGGCTCTGTCAGAACGAGCTCAGATTTTGTCAAAGGGTTTGCAGACGCGGAGCAATGGACTTCCCACAATGCTGGTGCTCGACGCGCGCGTATTGCAGCATGCTCTGAGCGGAAAGGGCGGCCATCTAAGGCGTCCGTAACGTGGCGTGTAATTCACGGTCGGCCGTGCCAAATTGAGTATGTTTCGGATCCGCTACGGCTTGTTCTGGGCTCTATGTCTGATTGCCGTATTGTCGAACGCCACCGAACTACAGCTAGGCAACGGTAACGAACCAGAGACCCTGGATCCGCATCGTGCGGAAGGAGTGAGTGCTTCCAACATCGTGCGTGACCTGTTTGAAGGGTTAACCTCGGTTGAAGCCGGGGCCGCCGTCCGGCCTGCCGCTGCCAAAAATTGGGAGGTTAGCTCCGATGGGCTGGAATACCTGTTCCGGCTGCGAGAAGGGCTACGCTGGTCGAACGGTGAAGCTGTGCAGGCTGAGGACTTTGTCGCCGGCCTACGGCGCAGCGTGGATCCAGCCACCGGATCTGCCTACGCCCAAATGCTGATCGTGATCGCGGGGGCCGAATCAGTGATCGCGGAGCGCCAGCCGATTGAGCAACTGGCGGTGGCTGCGCTGGATGCCCAGACCCTCCATATCCGCCTGCAGGTACCGACACCCCACTTCCTGGGTCTGCTCTCCCACCCATCCACCTTCCCCATCCACCGTCCCAGCCTGCAGCGCTGGGGTAGGGACTTCGCGCGTCCCGGGCGTCTGGTCAGCAATGGCGCCTACACCTTGGAGTCCTGGACGCCACAGTCGTCGATCCGGCTGAAGCGCAATCGCTACTACTGGAACGACGCGCAGACGGCCATCGACACGGTCGTGTACCGGCCCTCCGAGGACAGTAATACCGAACTCAAGCGCTATCGCGCCAGCGAGCTCGATGTGACCTACGAGATTCCCCTACAGCAGGCTCCATGGCTGCGCCAGAACTATGGCCGCGATCTGCACGTCGCTGGCTATCTCGGGACCTACTTCTACGGCTTCAACTGCTCCCGCCCGCCGTTCAAGGACAACCCGAAGCTGCGCAGGGCGCTGGCTTTGGCAGTGGATCGCCAGGTAATCGTCGACAAGGTCATGAATGGTCTCGCGCTGCCATCCTACAGCCTGCTGCCGCCGGGTTTGAGTGGCTACACGCCGCAAAGGCCGGTGTGGGCCGACTGGTCACGAGAGCAGAGGCTCGCCGAGGCGAGGCGCCTGTATGCGGAAGCCGGCTATTCCGCTCAGAGGCCGCTGGAAGTCGAGCTGCGCTACAACACCCACGAGGACCACAAGCGCATCGCCACGGTGGTGGCGGCGATGTGGAAGCAGTGGCTGGGCGTGCGCACCAGGCTGCTCAACGAGGAGTTCAAGGTCTTTATCCAGAACCGCAATCTGCGCAAGATCACGCAGTTGTTCCGCGCGGTCTGGATCGCTGACTACGACGATCCCACGGCGTTTACCGACATCCTGCATTCCAATCACGGCCAGAACGACATGGCCTACAACAATTCGGAGTACGACTCCTTGCTGGCTCAGGCCGCTGCAGAGGTTGATCCGAGTCGGCGCCGCGGGCATCTTGCGCAGGCGGAGCAATTGCTGCTGCGCGATCAACCCGTGCTACCGATCTACACCTACACCTCCAAGCATCTGGTGAAGCCCTGGGTGCAGGGCTGGCAGGACAATCCGCTCGACATCCATTACAGCAAGGACCTACGCATCGTCGGTCGTCCCGCCGAGGCGGCGCGGTGATCCGCTACGCGCTGCTGCGTCTGGCCACCGCGCTGCCGACCTTGCTGCTGCTGGTGACGCTTAGTTTTTTCCTGATGCGACTGGCGCCCGGCGGCCCGTTCGATGGCGAGCGCAGCCTGCCGCCGCAAATCGAGGCCAGCCTGCGCGCGGAATTCCACCTCGACGAGCCTCTGCCGCGGCAGTACCTGCGCTATCTCGGCGGATTGCTGCGAGGTGATCTCGGGCCTTCCTTCCAGTACCAGGGCTTCCGCGTGCGGGAGCTGATCGCGGCCGGCTTGCCGGTATCGCTGACCCTGGGAATGTGTGCGATGGCACTGGCCTTGCTGCTGGGCGGCGCGGCTGGCATCGCTGCCAGCCTGCGGCCGGGCAGGGCGCTGGATCAGGGCCTGATGAGTCTGGCCATGCTCGGCATCTCGGTGCCCAGCTATGTGGTTGGCCCGCTGCTGGTACTGCTGTTCGCGGTGCTGTTGCGCTGGCTGCCGGCCGGCGGCTGGGAGCCGGGGCGTTGGAGTGATCTGCTGCTGCCGGTGGTGGCGCTGGCCCTGCCGCAGATCGCTGCGATCGCCCGGTTGTTGCGTGGCTCGATGCTGGAGGTGCTGCGCCAGCCCTACATCCGCACGGCCCGCGCCAAGGGGCTGCCCGAGTCGCGCGTAGTGCTGGTGCATGCCCTGAAGCCGGCGTTGCTGCCGGTGATCTCCTATCTGGGTCCGGCGACTGCGGGGCTGATCACTGGCTCGGTGGTGGTCGAGCAGGTCTTCGATCTGCCGGGCATCGGTCGCTACTTCGTACAGGGCGCGCTCAACCGCGACTACACCCTGGTGCTGGGCGTGGTTCTCTTCTATGGCGCGACGATCGTGCTGTTCAACTTTCTGGTCGATCTGCTCTACGGCCTGATCAATCCCAGGCTGCGGCAGTCATGAGCGCGTCGGCGGGAGGGCTGTGGTCGGCGCTGCGCCGCGACTCCGGCGCGCTGGCGGCAGCGGTACTGCTGAGCCTGTTGTTGCTGCTGATCCTGCTTGGCCCGCTGCTGTCGCCCTATGCGGTGGACAGCATCGACTTCGACGCCGACTGGGCACAGCCACCGCAGTGGGCCGGGCAGCATTGGTTCGGCACCGATGGCCTAGGACGCGACCTGTTCGTGCGCAGTCTGGAAGGCGGCCGGGTGTCGCTGCTGGTCGGCATCGCCGCCACCGCAGTTTCGCTCCTGATCGGCGTTGCCTACGGCGCCATCGCCGGCTACTTCGGCGGGCGGCTCGACGAGCTGATGATGCGTGCCGTGGATATCCTCTACGCCTTGCCCTTCCTGTTTCTGGTGATCCTGCTGATGGTGCTGTTCGGCCGCGAGTTCTGGCTGGTATTCGTCGCCATCGGCGCGATCAACTGGTTGGACATGGCGCGCATCGTCCGTGGCGAAACCTTGGCCCTGAAGCAGCGCGAGTTCGTGCTCGCGGCCCGGGCTTCGGGCCTGGGCGACTTCTCCATCCTCTGGGGGCAGATCCTGCCCAATCTGCTGGGCACGGTGGCGGTGGTGGCGACGCTGACGGTGCCGCAGGTGATCCTCACCGAATCCTTCCTGAGCTTCTTGGGCCTGGGCGTGCAGGAGCCGGCCACCAGCTGGGGCGCGCTGGTCAACGACGGTGCCCGCGAGATGGAGCGCACGCCCTGGACGCTGCTGCTCCCGGCCGGCCTGCTGGCTCTCGCATTGCTCTGCCTCAACCGCGTCGGCGACGCCTTGAGCGACGCCCTCGACCGCGGTGCGGACTAACGCCATGGCGCTGCTGGAAGTGGACGGCCTGAGCATCGACTACCCGCGTGGCAGGGTGGTGGATGGCCTGTCCTTCACGCTGGAGGCCGGAGCCTGCCTGGGCCTGGTCGGCGAATCCGGATCCGGCAAGTCGCAGAGTGCGCTGGCCTTGCTGGGCTTGTTACCGGCGCAGGCGAAAGTGCAGGGCGCGCTGCGCTTCCAGGGGCGGGACTTGCTGACTCTGGAAGAGTCTGCGCGCCGCCGGCTGCGTGGTAGCGCCATCGGCATGGTGTTTCAAGATCCGATGAGCAGCCTCAATCCCTATCTGCGCATCGGCAGCCAGCTGACCGAGATGCTGGTCGTGCATCGCGGCCTGGGGCGGGGTAGTGCCGAGGCCGAGGCGCTGCGCATGTTGGAGGCGGTACGCATCGGCGACGCCTATCGTCGCCTGCGCCAGTACCCACACGAGTTTTCCGGCGGCATGCGCCAGCGGGTGATGATCGCCATGATGCTGCTGCTCAAGCCGGCGCTGCTGATCGCCGACGAGCCCACCACCGCGCTCGACGTCACCGTGCAGGCCGAGGTGCTGCGGCTGTTGGCGGAACTGCGCCGCGAGTTCGGCCTGGCGCTGCTGATGATCTCCCACGACCTGGGCGTGATCGCCGAAGTCGCCGACGAAGTCCTGGTGCTCTACGGCGGCCGGATGATGGAGCGCGGCCCGGTGCCATTGGTGCTTGGCCGGCCACAGCATCCCTACACCCAAGGCCTGATCGCCTGCCGTCCGCGGCTGGACAGTCCGCTCGGTCAACCTCTGCCGGCAATCCCCGGTACCGTGGCCAGCGCGCGCGAGGCGGGTGCCGGCTGCGGATTCGCGCCGCGTTGCCGGCTCGCGCGCGAGATCTGCCGTCAGCAGACTCCGGCCTGGACGCCGCTGGGCGCGGCGCGATATGCGGCCTGCCACGGCTTGGCCGGGGCACCTGAATTCGATGACGGCTAAGTCATTTTTCGCCCATTCCCCGAAGGCTTGCCTTACCATGCACGGGCTGCTGAACAAGCGGTAAATAACGGCTCTGGGCGCAGGATTGGTTCTGCTCTGGCCGGCCGCGGCGGTCGCGCAAAACTGGTATCCAAGAGGGAGTTCCCGTGTCACTGTCGTCTCGCTGCGTCGTCTTAAGTCTGCTGGCCGCCGCCCTGCCGGCCCAGGCCATCGAATTCAACGTCCCCTACCGCGACGACGAGGTGAAAGGGGTACTGAACACCGTCATCACCATGGGCGCCGCCTGGCGCATGCAGGAGCGCAGCGCTGCCCTAATTGGTAAGTCCAATGTGAACCCGGCGGTCTGCGGCATTCCCAACCAGTCCTGCCAGGGGGTATTCCGTGACCAGTTGTATCCCGCGCAGACTCTCGCGGCGGCGCCGGGTCAGTATTCGCTCAATGCCGACGACGGCAATCTCAACTACGACCGGCACGACCTCATCCAGGCACCGCTGAAGGTCACCCAGGATCTGACCCTGGCCCACGGTGATTTTGGCGTCTTCGCGCGCACCCTGTTCTTCCACGACTTCGTCAACGACGACTTCGAGGAATACCACCCCAATCGCATTACGGCCGAGAACGCCGCCAGCGTCGGCTACTCGTCGTTCGATCCGGGCTTTGTCCTGCCTTATCCGGGGGCGAGGGTCTACGGGCCGGGCGGGGTGGTGCGCAACCAGCGGACCGATCCGGAGGTGTTGCGTCAGGCTGGCGAGGACTATCAACTGCTCGACGCCTACGTGTACGGCAAGGTGCCGCTGCCGTTCAGCGACGAGAAGATGCTGAGCTTCAAGCTTGGCCGCCAGACCGTGAACTGGGGTGAGTCCACCCTGCTGGTGCTCAACTCGATCAATCAGGCGCAGCCGGTCAACGCCAACAACTTCATGCGCGTCGGCACCCAGGTGGAGGAGGTGTTCACCCCGGTGGCGATGGCCTTCGCCAGCTTCGAGCCCTTCGAAAACGCGACGCTGGAAGCCTTCTACCAGCTGGAGTGGCAGCCGGTGGAAGCGCAGACGCCCGGCACCTATTTCTCGACCGTCGATGTTGGCACCAACAACGCAGGAGACTACGTGCTCGCCAGTTTCGGTGGTGCCGCGGAAGATCCCGACGGGCAGGGGTCCTTGCAGTACAACCCGCTGGCGCGCATCACCCCCACCACGCTGCGGCTGCAGCGCCAGCCGGATCTGGAGCCCGACGCCGCCGGCCAGTTCGGTGTCGCGCTGAAGTACTACGCCGAGAACATCAATTCCGGCAGCGAGTTCGGCTTCTATTTCATGAACTACCACTCGCGCTTGCCGTACGCGAGCTTCTTCGCCGCCGATGCCAGTTGCGCCCGTCGCGAGGGCAACGCCCTGGGCATCGACGCCTACGACCCGCTGAGTTTCCTGGCGACCTGTCCGAACATTCCGCAGTTGTCGCTGGACCCGAGCAACGCGGGTTCCGACGCGGCGCCGCTGGACACCGCCAGCCTGATGCTGGAATACCCGAAGGACATTCAGCTCTACGGCATTTCCTTCAACACCACGCTGGGCGATTACTCGCTACAGGGCGAGGTGGCCTACCGGCCCAATCTGCCGCTGCAGGTGGATCAGGAGGACCTGGTGTTCGCCGCCTACGGTCCCACCCTGACCCGCTGCCACGATCAGAATCTGGCGCGCCTGGCGCTGCCGGGCCTGAACCTTGCCGCCGCCAGCACCGCGCTCAACAACCTGCTGTCCGGCCTGGGCCTGCCGGTGGGGGTGCCCAATGTACTGCCGGTCGGTAGCGGCTGCGCCGGTACCACGGTGGGCATCGATACCAACAGCGCCTACCTGGGCACTCTCTACGGCCCCAGCGATTTCCTCGACGCCAACGGCAACAATCCCTACCCGGACACCTTCGATCTCGGCGTCGGCCATCTGCCAGGCTCGGCGCGCTCCTTCCCCAGCTTCATCATTCCCTATCGCGGCGGCGTGGTCGGCGAAAACGCGCCCACGGATCGCAGCAAGGCGCTGGACCCCAACAATCCGGGTTACATCCGCGGCTACGAGCGTTTTGGCGTCTACCAGTTCAACCTGGGGGCGACGCGGGTGCTGGGCGCCACCGAGAATCCGTTCGCCGCCGACCAGGTTCTGCTGCTGGCCGAACTGGGTTCCACCTGGGTTCCTGACCTGCCGCCGCTGGACCAGTTGCAGATCGAGGCGCCGGGCACCTTCCTGCACGCGAGTGCCGGCGCCGATGGCTCGGGCGGCTACTTCACCGACGAAACCCGGCGCATGGCCTGCTCCACCAACCCGACCTGCTCCTACGGAGCCGACGGCGCGCGCTTCAATCCGCACCAGCAGGATCCCGAGGGCTATACCGACCGCTTCTCCTGGGGCTACCGGATGATCGCCATCCTCAAGTACGAGAGCGTGCTGCCGGGCATTTCGCTGCAACCCTTCCTGGTCTGGGCTCACGATGTCAACGGCACCGCGCCGGGGCCTGGTGAGAACTTCGTTCAGGGTCGCAAGACCGTCTCGGCCCTGCTGGAGACCCGCTACAAGTCCAGCTTCTCGTTCAACCTCGGCTATACCTGGTTCACCGGCGGCGGCAGCTACAACCTGCTGCGCGATCGCGATTACGCCCAGGTATTTGCCAAGTACCTGTTCTAAAGTGACTCAAGCGCTTGCGAAAAAGGACGCCGCTGGCGTCCTTTTTCTTTTGCCTTCTGTATTGCGGCTGGTCGGAAGCTACTGCTACCTTCGCTGAACAAACAGACGCTGACGTCATGGCGTCGTAATTCCATAGAGTCCGTCACACGCGGACCAGTGCGTAGGCAGATTGAGGAGGAGAGAGCATGGGGTACCGTCTTGGACGTTCCGGGCCGCTGTTGGTCCTGTTCGCGATGTTGGGCTGGCTGGGCAGTGCGCAGGCCATCGAGTTCTCGCTGCCCTATGGCGAAGAGGGCATCACTGGAGTGCTCAACTCCACCATTACTGCCGGCGCCCAGTGGCGCATGCAGGAACGCTCGCAGGCCCTGGTCGGCAAGGCCAATCTCGATCCCAATGTCTGCGGTCGCCAAGCCGACGGCACGGGGCTGTACCAGTCCTGCCAGGGTTTGTTCCGTACCCAGACCTATGCGGCGGCGCGGCTGTCGGAGGTGCCGGGGCAGTTCTCCAACAACTTCGACGATGGCAATCTCAATTACGACAAGGGCGACATCACTCAGGCGCCGATCAAGCTCACGCAGGACTTGACGCTCAATTACGGCGACTACGGCTTCTTCGCCCGCGCGCTGTACTTCTACGACGTGGTGAACAACGATTTCACCGAGAACCACCCCAACCGCATCACCAGGGACAACTACCTGCAGGTTGGCAACGTAGTGACGGCGCTCGACAGTCTGCCCTTGCCGCGTTCCGACTCCCAACCCTGCGGCGACCGCAACCCCACCCCAGGTCTTCCCTGCAGCATCCTCTATGGCCCGGGCGGGCAGGTGAACAGCAAGCGCACCGATTCCGCGACCCTGAGCCAGATCGGCCAGGACTTCCAGTTGCTGGACGCGGTGTTCTACGGCAAGGCGCCGCTGCCCTTCGACCGCGAGCTGACCTACAAGCTGGGCCGGCAGACCATCAACTGGGGTGAATCGACCCTGCTGGTGATCAATTCGATCAACCAGGCGCAGCCGGTGAATGCCAACAACTTCCTGCGCACCGGCTTCGCCGTGGAGGAGGTATTCACGCCGCAGACTGCCGCCTTCGGCAGCTTCGAGCCCTTCGAGAACGCCACCATCGAGGCCTACTACCAGTTCGAGTGGCAGCCGGTGGAGATTCCGGCGCCGAGTTCCTATTTCTCGTTCGCTGACCTCGGCACTGACAACGCCGGAAACTTCGCCACCATCAGTTTCGGTGGCGCTGCCGAAGACGCCGACGGCAAGGGCCGACTGCTCGACAATCCGCTGTCCGGCCTGACCGACACCAGCCTTACCGCCGAGCGCCTGCCGGACAACGAGCCGGACCGATTCGGTTTCAGCAACCAGTACGGCATCTCCCTGAAGTACTACGCCGAATGGCTCAACAGCGGCACCGAGCTGGGCCTGTACTTCATGAACTACCACTCCAAGTTGCCCTACATCAGTACCTACGCTTCGATCGATTCCTGCGGCCGCTACTCGCGCAGCAGCACCCAGTTCCTGGCCGACTGCCCCAGCATTCCGCTGCTGGCCAGCCTGACCAATCCCAACGACCCCGACTCCTACCGCATCGACCCCGCAACCGGCGAGGTGAAGACGGTCAACGACTATTCGGCGGTGCCCTTCGACAGCACCAAGCTGCAGTTCGAGTATCCGAAGAACATCCAGATGCTGGGTCTGTCGTTCAACACCACCTTGGGCGACTACTCGATTCAGGGTGAGGTGGCCTACAGGCCAAACATGCCGCTGCAGGTCGATCTCGAGGATCTGCTGTTCGCCGCCTTCGGCCCGACCCTGTCGCTGTGTCAGAACCCGACCGTGGGTGGCACCCCCTGCGCCGGTACCGGCAACGGTACCGGCCTGGCCCTGGGCGCACTGCCGCCGGAACTGCAGGCGGTGCTGGGACCTCTGGTCGAATCGCTAGGTGGCGACATCAATGCCGTCGGCGGCATCGGCACCGACGCCAATGGCAACCTCATCGTCTACCCCAGCAGCGACTATGTCATCGACGCCAATGGGACTCCCGGCGCCTACAACGACACTTTCGATCTACTGGTCGGCCATATGACCGGTTCCTCGCGCTCCTTCCCCAGTTTCATCATTCCCTACCGGGGCGGGGCGGTGGGCGAGAATCCCGGCAGTGACATCACCAGACCCTACGACCACAACAATCCCGGCTACATCCGCGGCTACGAACAACTCGGGGTCTATCAATTCAACTTCGGAGCCACCCAGGTATTGGGTGCTACCGACAACTGGATCGGCGCCGACCAGATTCTGGGCGTGCTAGAAGTGGGCGCCACCTGGGTGCCGGACCTGCCGCCGCTGGACGTGCTGCAGTTCGAGGCGCCGGGCACGCTCACCCATGCCAGCGCCGGTGCCGACGGCTCCGGCTCCTACTACACCGACGCCACCCGACGCCAGGCCTGCTCGACCAACCCGACCTGCTCCTACGGCCCGGACGGCCTGCGCTTCAACCCGCACCAGGCCGATCTCGATCTCTTCCCGGACAAATTCTCCTGGGGCTATCGCCTGATCAGCATCATCCGCTACGAGAGCGTGTTCCCGGGCATCAGCTTCCAGCCGCAGATCATCTGGCAGCACGACATGAACGGCACCGCGCCGCAGCCCCTGGACACCAACTTCGTCGAGGGCCGCAAGAGCGCGGCGATCAACTTCGAGATCCGCTACAAGTCCTCGCTGTCGATCAACCCCGGCTACACCTGGTTCACCGGCGGCAAGGGCGCGTCGAACATGTATCGCGACCGCGACTTCGCCCAGCTCTACGTCCGTTACCAGTTCTGAGCCTCGAGCGGGTCCCGCCCTCGTCCGGGGCGGGACTCGCCCGGTGACGTCGCCCCGGCGCCGCCGCTATACTTGCCGAGTTTCGGGATTGCGGCCCGTTTAGGTCCGCCGCAGGCCAGTTCCCAGCCAAGTTTTCGAATTCCAGCGAGGGTATCCGTACATGAGCACCGAAGGCGTCGACACCAGCCGCCGCCGCTTCCTCACGCTTGCCACGACCGGCATGGGTGTGGTGGGCGGCGCCGCCGTGGTTTGGCCGTTCCTGGCCTCCCTGAGGCCCAGCGCCAAGGCGCAGGCCGCCGGCGCGCCGGTCACCATCGACCTGACCACGGTCGAGCCGGGTCAGAAGATCAGTGTCACCTGGCGCGGCAAGGCGGTCTGGGTGGTGCGTCGTACCCCCGAGATGGTCGCCAGCCTCGACAAGGTCACCGCCGACCTTACCGACCCCGAGTCGAAGAGCTCCCTGCAGCCCGACTACGTCAAGGGCGTGGGCCGCTCGATCAAGCCGGACGTGCTGGTCACCATCGGCAATTGCACCCATCTGGGTTGCATCCCGACCTTCCGTCCCGAGCACCCCGCGCCGGACATCCATCCGCACTGGGAAGGTGGCTTCTTCTGCCCCTGCCACGGCTCCAAGTTCGACCTCGCCGGCCGCGTCTACAAGGGCTCGCCGGCGCCAGTCAATCTGGTGATCCCGCCGCATCGCTTCGCCAACGACCTCACCGTCGTGATCGGCGAAGACCAGGCCTGAGTTCCGCGAGCGAGTTTTAAAAAGACATGGCCATTGTTCCCAATCCGTACAAGACCACCGGTTTCCTCGGCTGGATCGACGACCGCTTCCCGCTGACCAAGCTGTGGAAGGATCATCTCTCCGAGTACTACGCGCCGAAGAACTTCAACTTCTGGTACTACTTCGGCTCGCTGGCGCTGCTGGTGCTGGTCAATCAGCTGATCACCGGCATCGTGCTGACCATGCACTACAAGCCGGGTGCCGAAACCGCCTTCGACTCGGTCGAATACATCATGCGCGATGTGCCCTGGGGCAACATCATCCGCTACATGCACTCGACCGGCGCCTCGGCGTTCTTCATCGTCGTGTTCATGCACATGTACCGCGGCTTGCTCTACGGGAGCTACAAGAAGCCACGCGAGCTGATCTGGGTGTTCGGCGCGCTGATCTTCCTGGTGCTGATGGCCGAAGCCTTCTGCGGCTACGTGCTGCCCTGGGGCAACATGAGCTACTGGGGCGCGCAGGTGATCATCAGCCTGTTCGGCACCATCCCGGTGATCGGTCCTGACGTGGTGATCTGGGTGCAGGGCGACTACTCGCCGGCCGACGCCACCCTCAACCGCCTGTTCTCGCTGCACGTGATCGCGCTGCCCTTCGTGCTGGTCGGCTTGGTCGTCGCCCACCTGATCGCGCTGCACGAGGTCGGCTCCAACAATCCCGACGGCGTCGAGATCAAGAAGCACAAGGACAAGGCCACCGGTATCCCGCTCGACGGTATTCCCTTCCACCCCTACTACACGGTGAAGGACATCGTCGGCGTCACCGTGTTCCTGATGATCTTCGCGGGCATCATCTTCTGGGCGCCGGATGGCGGCGGCTACTTCCTCGAGAAGCCGAACTTCACCCCGGCCAGCGCCATCAACACTCCCGCGCACATCACGCCGGCCTGGTACTTCGGCAGCTTCTACGCGATTCTGCGCGCGACCCCGCCGCTGTTCGGTTCGGCGCTGCCGGGCGTGATCGCCATGTTCGGCGCGGTGCTGGTGATCTTCTTTGTGCCCTGGCTCGACCGCTCGCCGGTGAAGTCGATCCGCTACAAGGGCCCGCTGTTCAAGATCGCCCTGACGCTGTTCACGCTCGCCTTCATCGCGCTGTCCTACTACGGCATGCAGCCGCCCAGCCCGTTGGGCAAGCTGGTGTCGCAGATCGGCAGCATCGTCTACTTCGCCTTCTTTTTCCTCATGCCCGTCTACACCAAGATGGACTCCTACAAGACCGAACCGGAGCGCGTGACCCATGACGCTCACTAAGATTCTCGCCTCCGGCCTGCTGGCGCTGGCGGGCATCGGCGCCTCCGGCGCGGCCCTGGCTTCGTCCGGCGAACCGGGGTTGCAGTACTTCCGTGCCGACACCGGCAATCTGCCTTCGGTGCAGCGCGGCGCGCGCGACTTCATGGCCTACTGCTCCGGCTGCCACGGCCTGAAGTACCTGCGCTACAACCGCATGGCGCAGGACCTCGAGATTCCCGAGGAGCTGCTCAAGGCCAACCTGATGTACACCAGCGACAAGCCGGCCGATGTCATCGTTTCGGCGATGCCCAAGAACGGCGCCGACTGGTTCGGCGCGCAGCCGCCGGATCTGTCGCTCACCGCCCGTTCCCGCGGCGCCGACTGGGTCTACACCTATCTGCAGAGCTTCTACCTCGACCCCAGCCGCCCGCTGGGCGTCAACAACACCGTGCTGCCGGGCGCTTCCATGCCGCACGTGCTGTGGGAGCTGCAGGGCCTCCAGGCCAAGGTTGAGCACAGCGGCGAAACCGCGGCCGAGGGTGAGCATGGTGCCCAGCCGTTCGAGCTGGTCCAGCCGGGCAAGCTGTCGCCGGAGGAGTACAAGAAGTTCGTCGGTGACATTACCAACTTCCTGGTTTACGCCGCCGAGCCGGGCCGCAATCACCGCATCGCCTTTGGGTGGAAGGTCCTGGCTTTCCTATCGGTCTTCTTCGTGCTGGCCTACGCCTTGAAGAAGGAATACTGGAAGGACGTCCATTGAGATTCACCGCGCGGGCTGAAGGCCCGGCGGCTCGCTAGTCGAGCCGCCTCGCCATGAGCCTGCGTCGTCCGCGCAACAGTCCGCCCACCAAGCCCGCGCCGGTCGCGGGCTTGGTGCTTTACGCCGGCGGTGATTCCTGGAGTGATTGGACGCGGCTGGTCTTCGCCGAAAAGGACGTGGTGGACGCGCGGGTGGACCGCCTCAAGCCTGGCGCGCCGCCCAACGAGGATCTGCTGGTGCTGAACCCCGAGCAGCGCCTGCCCGCCCTTGCGGATCGCGAACTGCTTATCACCGGAGCGCGGGTGATCGCCGAATACCTCGAAGAGCGCTATCCGCACCCGAGGCTGATGCCCACCGACCCGGCCGGCAGGGCGCGGGCGAGAATGGTGCTGGATCGTTTCGAGCAGGAGTTGTTCCCGCTGCTGGCGGAAGCCGCAGGCGACAAGGCCGCCGGCAAGGCGGCCCGGGTCAAACTCGGCCAGACGCTCACCGCCAGCGCCCGTTCCTTCAGCGCCCGCGGCTGGTTTCTCGGCCCCGAATTCAGTCTGGTCGATAGCGCCTGGGCGATCTGGCTGCAGGGCGTGTTCGCCCGTGGCATCGAGCCGCCTGAGCCGGTGCGCAATTACGCCGAGCGGTTAGCCCAGAGGCCGGCGGTACGTCGTTTCTTCACTGGTCGCTGAAGTCCGGCGCGGTCGTGGGGCTGGCCGGCTATCCTTGGTGTACCTACAGGCTGTCTGATCCGCTCCCGTGTCGAAAACCCATCGTTCCCGCCGTCCTTATCTGATCCAGGCCATCTACGACTGGGCCGTGGACAATGGCTACACCCCACACGTGCTGGTGGCCGCCGACTATCCGGGCGTGGCAGTGCCGCGCCAGTACGTGCAGGAGGGGCGCATTACCCTCAACCTGTCGCCGATGGCGGTGCAGTCCATGCACCTCGACGATGACCCTCTGTGGTTCTCGGCGCGCTTTTCCGGCCGACCCTTCGAAGTGGTGATTCCCTCTGGGGCAGTGCTTGCGATTTTTGCCCGTGAGAACGGCGAGGGCTTGGTATTCGGCGAGGTGGAACCTCCCGCTGGCGAGGCCGGAATGGAGCCGGTGGAAGGCTCCTTGTCGCCGGAAGACGACAATCCCGAGCCGCCCAAGCCAAAGGGGCGAGCGCACCTACGGGTGGTCAAGTAGCGAGCCGCCAGGCGCCGCGATGTGTGCCCGGCCGACACCGGACGCGCGTACCGACTAGACTCGGGCGGAGTGGTCAGCGCCCGTCTTTCGTGAGGACTGTCATGCGCCAACACGGCTTTCAGCGATTTCTGTTGCCCGGGCTGTTGTGCGCGTCCATGGGGCTGGCCGCCTGTGGTGGCGGTGGCGATGGCAGCGTCCCCGGCGCAGGCGGTGGCTCTGGTAACACCTACGTGAGTGGCCCGACCGACGCCGATAGCGCCACGGTCAGCCTGCAAGGGCGCAACCTGACCCTGGCGCGCGGCACCGAGGCCGGCCTCGAGTACCTCAGTCATGGTGGGCTGACCCGCTCCTACGTGGTGATTCGGCCGCAGTCGCTGAGCAGCGCGCAGCCGGTGATGGTGCTGCTACACGGCAACTCCGGGACACCGCAGGGCATGGCCAACATCGCCCGGATCAGCGAGCTGGTGGCGGCGCGACAGGCGGTGGTCGTGCTGCCGGAGGCGGTGGACGCCCGCTGGTCGGAAGACCCTGCCGACAGTCGCGGCATCGACGATGTCGGCTTCATCAGCGCGCTGGTGCAGCGCCTGCGGGCTACACCCAACGTCAACGGCCAGAAGCTCTATCTCGCCGGCTTTTCCAATGGCGGCGCCATGGTCCAGCGCTATGCCTGCGCCAGCCCGGCAAGCTTTGCCGCCTTTGGTGTGGTCGCAGCGGTGCTGCGCCCGGGCATCGCCGCCGCCTGCGCCAGCAGCCCGGCGCGGCCGATTGCCTACATGCTCGGCACCCTGGACCCGGTGGTGGCATTCGACGGCATCAGCGGTTTTTCCTCGGCGGCGACCTCGGTAGCGCACTGGGTCGATGCCCAGGGCTGCACCGGCGAGAGCAGCGAAGCGCTGCCGAATGCCGCGCTCGACGGCACCACCACCGATCTCACTCACTACACCGGCTGCGCTCAAGGCAATGAGCTGCGCTTCTACAAGATCAATGGTGGCGGCCACGCCTGGCCGGGCGGCACCTTCCAGGGTCTGTCCAGCAGCATCGGCCTGACCGCGCAGGACTACTCCGCCACCGAGGCGTTCTGGGATTACTTCGGCGCCTACCGCAATTAGCGTTGCGCGAGCGTCGCCGGCAGCGCCTTGCCGGGATTGAGGATGCCCAGCGGGTCGAACAGCCGCTTGACCGCGCGCATCTGTTCTAGGGTGTCGGCGTCCACCTCCCAGCCGACGTAGTCGCGCTTGTCGATGCCGACGCCGTGCTCGCCGCTGAGCGTGCCGCGCAGCGACAGCACCAGCCGGAACAGCGCCGCCAGGCAGGCTTCGATGCGCGCCATCTGCGCCGGGTCGTCCGGGTTGGCGAGCAGGTTGACGTGGATGTTGCCGTTGCCGGCGTGGCCGAAGCAGACGATGGGCAGGCCGTGCTCGCGGGACAGCGCCTGCACACCCGCGATCAGCGCCGGCAACTGGGTGACCGGCACTGCCACGTCCTCGTTGACCTTCTTCGGTGCCAGCTTGCGCAGGCTGGGCGACAGCGCCTTGCGGCAGGCCCAGAGCGTCTCCGCCTCCTCGGCGCTGCCGGCGCTGCGCAGCTCGACCAGCCCGGTACCGCTCGCCGCCGCCTCGATGGCGCGCACCGTCGCCGGCAGCGTC
Organism: Nevskiaceae bacterium; assembly: GCA_004297005.1. Taxonomy (GTDB): domain Bacteria; phylum Pseudomonadota; class Gammaproteobacteria; order Nevskiales; family Nevskiaceae; genus Stagnimonas. The sequence goes on along the minus strand of SCVA01000053.1, from coordinate 11,879 downwards.
TCGGCCTCGCCATCGGCCTCGATCAGCAGCAGGGCGCCAGTGCCGGCGGGGATGCCGGTGGGCCGGTAGTCCTCGGCCAGCCGCACCGCCTCGCCGTCGAGAAATTCCAGCGCGGAAGGGATCGCCGGCTGGCCCATGATCCGCGCCACCGCCTCGGCGGCGGCGGCGACATCGGCGTAGGCGGCGCGCAGCAAACGGGTCTGGCTGGGCTTGGGCAGTAGCTTGAGTGTCGCCTCGGTGATGATCGCCAGCGTGCCCTCGCTGCCGATCAGCAGACGGCTCAGGTCGTAGCCGACCACGCTCTTGCTGGTGTAGGCGCCGGTGATGAGCGTCCGCCCCTCGCCGGTGATCGCCTTGAGGCCGAGCACCGCGTCGCGAGCGGTGCCGTACTTCACCGCGCGCGGCCCGCCGGCGCCGCAGGCGAGGTTGCCGCCAACGGTGCTGAAGGCGGCGCTGGTCGGGTCCGGCGCCCAGAACAGGCCGTGCCGGCCGGCCGCGGCCTGCACCGCGCCATTAAGCGCGCCGGCCTGGCAGCGCAGCAGGCGGTCGCCGGGGGAGACTTCGAGAATGCGGTCCATGCGTTCCAGCGACAGCACCAGACCACCGGCCAGCGGCACGCTGGCGCCGGTGGTGTTGGTGCCGCGTCCGCGCGCGGTCAGCGGGATGCGGTATTGGCGGCAGAGCTGCACCACCGCGGATACCTGCTCGTGACTTTCGGCAAAGGCCACTGCCTGCGGCAGCCTCAGCCGCCGCGAGTTGTCGTAGCCATAGCTCAGGCAGTCGGCGGGATCGGTCAGCAGAGCCGGCTCGCCCAGCAAGCCGCGCAGCGCCGCGACGAAGGCCGCCGGCAGCTGCTCAGGGCCTGGGGTAGAGGAGCTCATCCAGGGCGTCGCAGAGGCAGTGCAGGAACAGCAGATGCACTTCCTGCACGCGGGCGGTGACGGCACTGGCGGCGCGCAGCTCGACGTCCTCGCCCTTGAGCATCCGCGCCATCGCGCCGCCGTCCTTGCCGGTCAGCGCGATCACGCTCAGGCCCTTGGCCTGTGCCGCCTCGATGGCCTTGACCACGCTGGGCGAGTTGCCGGAGGTGGAGATCGCGAGCAGCAGATCGCCGGGCCGGCCTAAGCCGCGCACCGCCTTGGCGAACACCTGTTCGTAGCCGTAGTCGTTGGCGATGGCGGTGAGCTGCGAGCTGTCGGTGGTGAGGGCGATGGCGGCGAGCTCCGGCCGCTCGCGCTCGTAGCGGCCGACCAGCTCGGCGGCGAAGTGCTGGGCGTCGGCGGCGCTGCCGCCGTTGCCGCAGGCCAGCACCTTGTGGCCGGCGTCGATGCGCGCCGCCAGCAGGCGCGCGGCGCGGGCGATGGCGGGCAGGGCGGTATCCAGGGTCGCGCGCTTGGCGGCGAGGCTGGCTTCGAAATGACCGCGCAGGCGGTCCTCTAGGGAGCTCATGCGAGATCGTCCATGGAAAAGGCGGCTTGCAGCCACTCGCGACGGCCGTCGGCCTCGTAGGCCAGCACGTCGAAGCGCAGCGGCGCTTCGGCCTGGCGCGGATGCTGTTGCAGCCAGGCCAGGGTGGCGGCGGCAATGCGCCGTTGCTTGCGACGGTCCACCGAGCCGGCGGCGCCACCGTATCCGGCGTGGCCGCGCTGACGCACCTCGACCACCACCAGGGTGTCGCCGTCCTGCATCAGGAGGTCCAGCTCGCCGCGCGGGCAGCGCCAGTTGCGTTCCAGCGTGCGCAGGCCACGGCTCAGCAGATAGTGCTCGGCTTCGCGCTCGGCATCCTGGCCGCGCGCCGCCGCCAGCCTGGCCTTGAGCGCGGCGATCACTCGCCACCCTCGTCGCCGACCGGATTCGGTGCCACCAACGTGGTGCAGCTCAGCCGCCGGTGCAGGGCAGCGTCGGCCTCGATCACCAACTCGCCGGTGAGGCCGGGGACGGCACTGCCTGGGTCCAGACCCTCGCTCCGCATCCGCCAGGCGAGGTTGTAAGCGTCGTAGCCAAGTGCGAACAGCCGCTGGGCGTCGGGGCTGCGCGGGTTCACCGTTGCCAGCGTGCCGCGCAGATCGGCGAGCGGGCCGGTGGTCTCCAGCCGCCAGGGCGCGTCGCAGACGCGCAGGCCGCCAAGATCGGCCGGGCCGGCATCGGCCGCCGCCGCCGGGGCGTAGGTGGCGATGCGCCCGGCGCGGAAGTAGCGGAGTTGAGGCCAGATCAGCTTGGCTTGGGCGGCGCGGGCGCCGATGAAGATCACGTCGATGTCACCGCGCGGCCGTGCGGCGGACTCGGCGCGGATGCCGATGGTGGCGAGTTGCTTGGCGCGCTGCTCGGAAGCCTCCAGGGCCAGCAGTTGCTTGAGGCTGGCGGAGAAGTCCACCGTCGAGGGCGCGAAGCGCGCTTCCGCCAGCACCCGGCCACCGCGCGCCTCCAACTGGCTGCGGAAGGCCTGGGCCACGCGCTCGCCCCAGTCGCCCTGCTGACTGAGGATCAGGGCACGTAACTGCCCGGCACTGGCGGCGTCCTCGGCGGCGGCGCGCGCCTCGTCCTCTGGCGCCAGGCCGAAGGGGGTGAGGCCGGTTGGCGGGCTACGGCCGGCGTCCAGATAGTTGAGCGCCAGCGTCGGCAGCCGCAGTGGCGAGCTGGCGAGGGTGGCGACGTCTTCCTTGCGCAGGGGGCCGATCAGCAGGCCGGCTCCGGCGGCGATGGCCGCCTGCTGCGCGGCTTCGAGGCCTGGCGCCGTGTCCTGCACGCTCAACGCCGGCGCCTCCGCGCCGGCCCGCTGGCGCGCGGCCTCGGCGCCGGCGCGCACCGCCTGCGCGGCGCTGGCCAGCGGTCCGCTGAGCGGCAGCAGCAGCGCGAAGTCGCGGCCGCCGGCCACGGGCGGCGGCACCGGGCTGTCGGGCAGGAACAGCGCTGGCAACTGGCTCTGCCCCGGGTGCCCCGGGTGGTTGGCCTGCCAGGCTTCCAGCGCCACCAGGGGCGCACCGCCGCGAGCCAACTGGGCCAGCTCGATCCAGCCGCCGACCAGGGGATTGCCGCCGCCGACCTCGCCTTCCGGCAGGGTCGCGCGGCTGAGTTCCGCCCACAGGGCTTGCTGATTGGCCTCGCGTGCCTCGGCGCTCAGCAGCGAATCGCGGGCGACCCGGCTGGCGGTACCACCGACGACGTCGCCGATGGCGAACTGCGCCTGGGCACGCAGGGCCAGGCCTTCCGCCGCCAGCGGCGCATCGAAGCTGGCCGGCAGCGCCTGCAGGGCACCACGGGCGTCGCCCTGCAGCAAGCGCGCCCGGGCGCGCAACAGCCCGGCGCGCTGGAATTGCCGGCCGTCCAACGAGGCCGGCGGCAGTTTCTGCAACAGCGGATCGACGCCTGCCGGACTGCCGGCCGCCATCAGGGCTTCGGCGGCGGCCAGGCTGTAGTCGGCGCTGGCGCCGCCTTTGGCTTGGCTGGCGGCCTCCTGATACAGCCGGGCGGCCTCGCGGTAATCGCCGCTTGCGGCTGCGGCCTCGGCGGCGGCCGCCGGACTCTCGGCCAGGGCGGGCAGGGAGGCGTGCAGGAGCAGGGCCAGCAGAGCGGCGCGGTGGAACGCGGTGTTCATCGCTAAAGTATCGCACGCTCCCTTAAGACCTCCCCGCCTGTGACCACCGTCGAAGAACCGCTGCTGCCCGGCTGCCTGTACGTGGTGGCGACGCCGATCGGCAATCTCGGCGATCTCTCGCCCAGAGCGCGCTCGGTGCTGGCGCGTGTCGATGGCATCTGCGCCGAAGACACCCGCACCAGCGGCCAGTTGCTGGCGCAGTTCGGCATCCACCAGTCGTGGCTGGCCCTGCACGAACACAACGAGGAGCGCATCGCGGCCCGGGTCGTTGCCGATCTCGCCGCTGGCAAGACCCTGGCCCTGGTCAGCGATGCCGGCACGCCGCTGGTTTCCGATCCCGGCTACGCACTGGTCAAGGCCGTGCGCGAGGCCGGCGGGGAGCTGCGTGCCATCCCCGGCCCGAGCGCGCTGATCGCGGCGCTGTCGGTGGCCGGTCTGCCCACCGACGAATTCCGTTTCGCCGGCTTTCTGCCGGCCAAGCCCGCCGCCCGCCGCGAGCGCCTGCGCTCGCTGGCGGCCGAGACCGCCACCCTGGTGTTCTACGAGGCGCCGCATCGCATCGTCGAATGCGCCGAAGACCTGGCCAGCGAGCTGGGCGCCGGACGGCTGGTCTGCCTGGCGCGCGAGCTGACCAAGCGCTTCGAGCAGAGCGTGCGGATGCCGGCCGGCGAGTTGGCGGAGTGGCTCAAGGCCGACGACAACCATCAGCGCGGCGAATTCGTGCTGGTGGTGGCCGGTGCGCCGGCGGGCGAGGCGGCGAGCGCGGTTTCCGCCGAGCAGACGCTGCGGCTGCTGCTCAAGGAACTGCCGCCCTCGCGCGCCGCGCGGCTCGCCGCCGAACTCACCGGCGCCAAGCGCAAGGCCTTGTATGAATTGGCTTTGCAACTGGGTGGCGGGGCGCCTGAAACGGGCTAGTGAACGCCCGGGCGAGAGGGAACTTGGTCCGGAGACTGGCAAAATTTACTAGCCCGTAAAAACAAACTATTCCTGATAAATCCTTGACCAGGAATGCAGGTGGCCATTAAGGTCCGGCACCATTCTTGCGAAAACGAGCTGGTGTCTGGCCTCAGCGCGGCTTTGGAGATCAAAGATGCGAGTTTTCTCCCTGGTCGGGAGCCTCTTTCTCGGCCTTAGTTTGACCAGCTTTGCACTGGCTGCCCCAGCAGCTACGGGTGCTGCGCATTCGCGCCCGAGTGTGAGCCAGGCGCCGCAAAAAAAAGTTTCCGCGGCGTCGAAAAAAAACAAAACCAAGTCGTCCGCCAAACGAATCGCTCAGGCGCGGCCTGCGGTGGCGCACAAGCTTCCCGCGACCGCCTCTGCCTCTGCCGGCAATCTTGCCGACCGCAGCATCGACGGTCATTCCGGCCTGACGCCCGAGCGGGTTTACCAGGGTCTGTTGCCCGCTGAGGGCACTGAAGTGGCCTACCCCGGTTTTGCCAACAGCGCTGGCCGTACCGAGTGCGTGGAGCTGATCAAGGTCCTGCTCGACGCGCCCAGCACCCGGCAGTGGCAGGAGGGCCGCAAGCTCAAGGCCCACGCCGACGAAATCCAGCCCGGCACCGCCATCGCCACCTTCGTCAACGGCCGCTATCCGCAGACCCGTCGACGCGGCAACAAACACGCGGCGATCTTCCTGCGCGCCACCGAGCAGGGCATCTACGTACTCGATCAGTTCGTGCAGCAGGCCGAGGCGAAGGTGCGCTTCATCCCCTGGCACAACCCGCGCGACCGCCGCGCCGCCAACAACGCCAGCAGCTATTCGACGGTGCGCTGGTAGCCAGGCCCGCGCTCAGCGCGAGCGGCGGTACACGCGCCCGTCCGGCGCCCGCAGTTCTGGCACGGTATCGCCCCGACTCCGCCGCTGCGCCCAGCGCTGCCAGAACGGCGTGCCGGCGTAGTCGAAGTCGATGCAGGCCTGCACCAGCGCCGGCTGCTCCCAGGGCACGTCGTGGTGCGCGCTCGCCAGCGCCGGATCGTCGGGATTCTTCAGCCAGGTGCCGGGGAACATCGCGATCTGGCCGCGGGTGGTGAGCGCGGGCCGGTCGGCGACCGCGCGGCCCAGCAACTGGCGGCTGAGCGCCGCTACCAGATCGCAGCCCGGCCCCAGCGCCAGCGCGCTCACCGGCGTCGCGCGCGGATTCACCTCGATCAGATAGGCCCGGCCGCTGCCGGCCTCCAGCATGAAGTCGAAGCCGCAGAAGCCAGAGAGGCCCAGGCGCCGCACCAGGCGGCTTGCCGCCTGCTCCATCTCCGCATGCTCGATCGGCTGGATCAGCGTCGCCGCGCCGGTGGCATTGAGCGTGGCCAGCGCCTCGACGCTGCCGCCAGCCAGCACCTCGCCCTGCCAGCAGGCGACCGCGCGGTTGGCCGGGCGGCCGGCGATGTACTGCTGGGCGATCAGGCCCTGGCTCTGGCGGTCGCGCAGCTGGTCGAGCAGGAAGTGATCGTGATTCACCAGCAGGCGCTTGAGGATGCGCAGCGCGCTGGGCCTGGCCGATACCGCGCGGTAGGCCGGTTCCAGCTCCTCCGCATTGCGGATGATCGCCACGCCGGTGCCGCCGAAGGTGCCGTCGGCCTTGAGCACCAGCGGCCAGCCCGGCTGCCGCCGCTGCCAGGCCTGAAGGTCGGCCAGGCTGCGGATTTCCGCGGTCTCCGGAATACGCACCTGCTCGGCCCGCGCCGCCTCCATCAGCGCCTCGCGGCGGGTGGCCTCCAGGCAGGCGTCCGGATTGCCCAGCGAGTGCGCGATCAGCGCGCCTAGCGCCGGCCGCTGCTGCGCCACCCGGTGCAGGCGCACCACCGCGCTGTCGTCGCAGGGGATGATGTAGTCCGGCGCGCCCTGCTCGATGGCGGCGATCAGCGCCGCCAGCGGATTGAGCAGGCTGTAGGGATGCAGGCGTTGCACGGCGGCGCTGGCGCCCAGCACATGGCCGCGCGGGGCGACCGCCTCCACCTGCCAGCCGGCGGCGGCGAAGGCGTTCGCCAGCCGGGCTGAGAACGGCCAGTGCTGGGTGGCGACCAGCAGCAGCTTGGACGGCGCCGGGACTTCGGTTGTGGTCATTTGCTTGGGCCGTGAGGATCTGGTCTGCCTGTCGGCGATTTGACTGCATGTGCGCCGTCGCCGCCAGCGCGGTGGGCGGCTTGCCCGCGCCGACCGGCTGCGGCAAGGTGCTTGCGCTCGGCCCCATTTGCGCCGCCACCCGCATCCATCTCCGTCTCCGCCGCCATGGCCGCGCCCGCCGCCGCAAGTTCGCACGATCCCTACGCCGCCCTGCGCTACCCCGAGTTCCGCCGCCTAGTCGCCGGCAGCTTTCTGCTGACGCTGGCGCTGTTGGCGCAGGAAGTGGCGCTGGGCTACGAGCTGTACGTGCTCACCCGCGATCCGCTGACGCTGGGCTTTTTAGGGCTCGCCGAGGCCGTTCCCTTCATCGCCCTGGCCCTGGTCGGCGGCCATCTCGCCGACCGGCGCGAGAAGCGCAATCTGATCCTCGGCGCGCTGCTGGCGATCTTCGTCGCCTCGACCTGGCTGCTGGCGCTGTCGCTGGATGCCAGCCGCGCCGCGCTCGCGCAGACACCCTGGCTGCTGGCGATCTACGGCGCCATCGTGCTCATCGGCTTCGCACGCGGCATCTTCTCGCCTTCGGCCAGTTCGCTGAAGGCCTTTCTGGTGCCGCGCGAGATTTATGGCAACGGCGCCACCTGGTCCTCGGCCGGCTGGCAGGTGGGTGCCATCCTTGGCCCGGTCAGCGGCGGCCTGCTCTACGCGGCCTTTGGTCTGGAAGGCACGCTGATGGTGGTGATGGCCCTGCTGGCCGCGTCCGCCGCTCTGGTCGCGGGCATCCGCAAGCGCGGTGTGCCGGCAGCGAGCGAGGGCGGCGACGACCTCTGGGCTTCGCTGAAGGAAGGCCTGGCCTTCGTCCGCAACACGCCGATCATCCTCTACGCCATCACTCTCGATCTGTTCAGCGTGCTGTTCGGCGGCGTGGTGGCGATCCTGCCGGTGTTCGCCGAGGACGTGCTCCACGTCGGTGCCACCGAGGTCGGCCTGATGCGCGCCGCTTCCAGCGTCGGCGCGGTGCTCACCCTGCTGCTCTGCGCCTGGTTCCCGCCCACCCGTCGCGCCTGGCGCAATCTCCTGTGGGTGATCGCCGGCTTCGGCCTGGCGACCCTGGTGTTCGCGCTGTCGAAGAGCTTCTGGCTGTCGATGTTCGCGCTGTTCCTCACCGGCGCCTTCGACTCGGTGAGCGTGGTGATCCGCTCCACCATCCTGCAGGTCATGCCGCCCGACCATCTGCGCGGCCGGGTGCAGTCGGTCAACAGCGTGTTCCTGTCCTGCTCCAACGAGATCGGCGCCTTCGAGAGCGGCCTGGCGGCGCGGCTGATGGGCGCGGTGCCGAGCGTGGTGTTCGGCGCCGGCATGACCTTGTCCATCGTCGCCGGCGTCTGGGCGCGTTCCGGCAAACTGTTCGCGGTCAACCTGCTGGAGCTGGGCAATGAGCGCAAACCCGAAACTCCCGCCGCCGTCGCCTGAGGCCTGGCGCGCCGCCGGCGCTTACTTCGACTACCGCGGCCAGCGCATCTACTACCGCGACAGTGGTGTGTCGGCGAAGCCGGCGCTGCTGCTGATCCACGGCTTTCCCAGCGCCTCCTGGGACTGGCACGACCTCTGGGCACCGCTTGCCGAGCGCTTCCGCCTGATCGCGCCGGACATGATCGGCTTCGGCTTTTCCGCCAAGCCGCGCGGCTGGGGCTATTCGATCCACGACCAGGCCGATCTGCACGCGGCGCTGTGCGCGCGTCTGGGCGTGAGCGAAGCACATGTGCTGGCGCACGACTACGGAGTTTCGGTGGCGCAGGAGCTGCTGGCTCGGCACGAAGCCGCTTTGCTCCCTCCCCCGCAAGCAGGGGGAGGCGTATTGAAGCTGCGCTCCATCGCCTTCCTCAACGGCGGCCTGTTCCCAGAAACCCATCGCCCCCGGCCCATCCAGAAGCTGCTGTTGTCGCCACTGGGGCCGCTGGTCAGCCGCCTGTTCAACGAGCGCGGCTTCCGCAAGAGTTTTTCCGCCGTGTTCGGCCCCGATACCAAGCCCAGCGAGTCCGAGCTGGCTGCCTTCTGGCAACTGGTCGCCTACAACGACGGCGGCCGCATCATGCACGAGCTGATCCGCTACATCCTCGACCGTCGCCAGCACCGCGAGCGCTGGCTGTCGGCGATGCAGCGGACCGCGGTGCCGATGCGCCTCATCAACGGCCCGGTCGATCCGGTTTCCGGCGCGCACATGGTGGCGCGCTACCGCGAGCTGATCGCCGATCCTGACGTGGTGAGCCTGCCCGGCATCGGCCACTATCCCCAGGTCGAGGCGCCGCAGGCGGTGCTCGACGCCTTTCTGCAATTCCACGACAGCCAGCGAGTCTCATGAGCGAAACCGCCAGTACCGAGCACAGCCAGTTCGGCCTGTTGAAGGCCCGCCGCTTCGCGCCTTTCTTCATCACCCAGGCGCTGGGCGCGTTCAACGACAATGTGTTCAAGAACGCGCTGATCATCCTGGTGACCTTCGGCATCGCCGGCCTGAGCGAGGGCCAACGCGCGCTCTACGTCAACCTCGCCGCCGGCTTGTTCATCCTGCCGTTCTTCCTGTTCTCCGCCTTTGCCGGCCAGCTCGCCGAGAAGTACGAGAAGTCGGCGCTGATCCGTGGCATCAAGCTGATGGAAGTGGGCATCGCCCTGCTCGCCGCCGCCGGTCTCGCCATGCAGAGCGTGGGCTTTCTGCTCGGCGTGCTGTTCCTGCTCGGCTTGCAGTCCACGCTGTTCGGGCCGGTGAAGTACGCCATCCTGCCGCAGCATCTGCGCGAGGAAGAACTGGTGGGCGGCAACGCGCTGGTGGAGGCCGCGACCTTTCTCGCCATCCTGCTCGGCACCATGCTCGGCGGCTGGCTGGTGGCGCAGCCGGGCGGCGCGCATTGGGTGGGCGGCGTGGTGATCGCGGTCGCGCTGTTGGGCTACTTCAGCAGCCGCGCGGTGCCACTGGCGCCGGCCGCCGCGCCGCAGTTGCAGATCCAGTGGAACCCGATCACCGAAACCATCCGCAACATCCGCTTTATGCGCGGCAACCAGACCGTGTTCCTGTCGGTGCTGGGCATCTCCTGGTTCTGGTTCTACGGCGCGATGTTCCTCTCGCAACTGCCGGCCTATACCAAGACCACGCTGGGCGGCGGCGAGCAGGTCGTCACCCTGCTGCTCACCGTGTTCTCGCTGGGTATCGGTCTGGGCTCGCTGCTCTGCGAGCGGCTGTCCGGCCACAAGGTGGAGATCGGCCTGGTGCCGCTGGGTTCCATCGGTCTCACCTGGTTCGGGGTCGATCTCTACTTCGCCGCCCCCGGCGTGGCCGCCGCCAGTGCGCTGAGCGCCGGGCAATTTTTGGCCGAGGCCGGCAACCACCGCGTGCTCTGGGATCTGCTGCTGATCGGCTTGTTCGGCGGCTTCTACATCGTGCCGCTCTACGCCCTGATCCAGACCCGCAGCGAGGCCGGCCACCGCTCGCGGATCATCGCCGGCAACAACATCCTCAACGCCGCCTTCATGGTGGCGGCAGCGGCGCTCGCCATCGTCTTTCTCAAGGCCGGCCTGAGCATCCCGCAGCTGCTGCTGGTGACGGCGCTGATGAACGCGGCGGTGGCCTTGTTCATCTACCGCCTGGTGCCGGAATTTTTGATGCGCTTCCTGGTGTGGATGCTCATCAACACGCTGTATCGCATCCGCGCGCGCGGCTTGCAGCACATCCCCGAAGAGGGCGCGGTGATCGTCGCCGGCAACCACATCAGCTTCGTGGATGCGCTGATCGTCGGCGGCAGCATCCGCCGGCCGGTGCGTTTCGTGATGTACCACAAGATCTTCAAGATCCCGGTGCTCAACTTCATCTTCCGCACCGCCCGCGCCATCCCCATCGCCCCGGCCAAGGAAGACGAGGCTTTGCTCAAAAAGGCCTACGAGGACATCGACGCCGCGCTCAAGAACGGCGAGGTGGTCGGCATCTTCCCCGAGGGTGGGCTGACGCCGGACGGCAGCATCCAGGAGTTCAAGGCCGGCATCGAGCGCATCCTCGCCCGCACTCCGGTGCCGGTGGTGCCCTTCGCCCTGCGCGGCCTGTGGGAAAGCATGTGGAGCCGCCGCGACTCTCGCCTGCGTCGCATGCGCTTGCCGCGTCGCCTACGGGCAAGGATCGAGCTGATCGCCGATGCGCCCATCGCCGGCGAAACCCTCAAGGCGGCGGAACTGCAACAGCGCGTCGCCGCTCTGCGCGGCGATTCGGCCTAAGTCCAAATCCAGAACCGCAGCCCCGCCCCGTAGGGTGGGCTTCAGCCCACGCGTCATTTTCTCGCGCGATCTACGTGGGCACGCTTCGATTTGCCTAAAGGCGCCAAATTTTGGTGCCTGCCTTGGCTTGCTGGCTACAGCGGCCGGCTGAGGTCGCGCACCTGCACGGTCGTTTTGTCTCGCAATTCGTACTCGCCCGCCATGACCACATCTCGCCAATCGATGGCCAGCATCGACGCGAGGCGCCGCAGGCGCGGCAAGCTGCCGTGGCTTGCAAAAGCGGCGCACCGAAGCAGACGAGGGTCAGGTGTGGTGCCGTCCTCGATTTTTGCCTGGCTGAGGATGGAGAGCGCCTCTTCCAGGTGCTCCGGCGAAAAGCTGCGCTCGACAAAGCGTGTTACGTCATCGGGCAGCTTCATGCACTGCTCGCCTTTGATCCCCGTCTGTGGCTGCGGGCCGGATAGTCTGGAGATGCGGATAAAAACCGTGGAGGCGGCGACGCCTGCGATGGCACAGATGCAGAAGTGCCAGAACGAGACGAAGCCAGGCGGATTCTGCAGTGAGGTGTGCAGCGGGAAAACAAGGGATAGGCCCACCCCGCCGGCTAAAACCGAACCTGGGGTGAGCCAGCCACGCCACTTGAAAAAGTAATAGAGAGGAATGCCGCCAATAAACGCGATCGGGAAGGCAATGGCAGCGCCAAAGACGACGAAGTGAACGGCAACCGAAATGGTGTTCTCGCGGCCCCCGACCAAGGGCCACACAAACACGGCGATGATGGTGATGACGACAACTGCGGTCATCGCGCCTGCAAACGTGGCGAGGAGTATGCGGAGCATTGACCGCATTAACGCCCAGCTTCAGCCGCGGCCCACGAGCGGAGCGAGTGGGACGTCGGATGGAAGCGCTGGTTAGGCAACACGATTTCGCTCCATGCGTCTCCAGACGCTCCTGGCCAAAAGGATTGGA